>NZ_CAXAOO010000005.1:0-383327 GCF_963970915.1 Pseudomonas sp. EA_105y_Pfl2_R69 | reverse complement strand
CAGCGTTTCAAACCGCTGTCAACCACCTCTTCAACCGCCGCCGATCGACCTGATCGAAGCCACCAACAGGATCAAACCACCACCCTGCCAGCCCGGCGCATTCTACACAGCTTTCGCTGCTTTGCAATCTCTCTTTTAAAGCTAACTTATTGTTTTAGAATAAGTTTTCCGAGAGATCTACGCCGGAAGAGGTGCGCATTATAGGGGCATTCGGAGCCAGGTCAAGGCTTATCAGATGCATTACTCCGATTTCAACGTAATACGCGCAAAAGCCTTCTTCCCGGCCTGACAGACATGGGTTGCACCCAGCCGACATATAAAGGAACGATCCACCACCCCACCATCGACACGCACACCACCCGACCCCAGCAGATCGCGCGCCATAGCGGCATTCTTCACCAGCCCGGCCTTATTGAGCAGCGCGGCTATGGGCATATCCTCAGCCGCAACCACTTCAATCTCCGGCAGATCCTCCGGCAGCTCACCTTCCTTCATACGGTTACCTGCCAAGCGATGAGCATTGGCCGCGGCCTCACCGCCATGGAAACGCGCCACTATCTCCTCCGCCAACTTGATCTTGATATCTCGCGGATTGGCCCCCTGCTCGACATCGCGCTTGAACTGCTCGATCTCATCCATGCTGCGGAAGCTGAGCAGTTCGAAATAGCGCCACATCAACACATCGGGAATAGACACCAGCTTGCCGTACATCACGCCAGGTGCCTCCTGGATACCGACGTAGTTGCCCAGCGACTTGGACATCTTCTTCACGCCATCCAGCCCTTCGAGCAACGGCATGGTGACAATGCACTGAGACGGCTGACCGTAGGAACGCTGCAGCTCGCGCCCCATCAACAGGTTGAATTTCTGATCGGTTCCGCCGAGCTCGACGTCGGCCCACAGCGCCACGGAGTCATAGCCCTGAATCAGCGGATAGAGGAATTCATGGATAGCAATTGGCTGATTGGTCGAATAGCGTTTGCTGAAGTCATCGCGCTCGAGCATGCGCGCAACCGTGTACTGCGAAGTCAAGCGAATGAAATCAGCAGGCCCCATCTTGTCCATCCAGGTGGAGTTAAAGGCCACCTCGGTTTTCGCCGGATCGAGGATCTTGAACACCTGCGCCTTGTAGGTCTCGGCATTCTCCAGCACCTGCTCGCGAGTCAGGGGCGGACGAGTCGCGCTCTTGCCACTGGGGTCACCGATCATCCCGGTAAAATCGCCGATCAGGAAGATCACCTGATGCCCCAGCTCCTGGAACTGCCGCAGCTTATTAATAAGGACGGTATGCCCCAGGTGCAAATCAGGAGCCGTCGGATCAAAGCCTGCCTTGATACGCAGCGGCTGACCACGCTTGAGCTTCTCAACCAGTTCGGCCTCAACCAGAACCTCTTCCGCACCGCGCTTGATCAGCGCCAACTGCTCTTCAACCGACTTCATGACAGGACTCACGACCACTCAAAAACAAAAGGGAACCAACCATACAAGATCGCAGACAAATCACAAGTTCTGCCCGCCGAGCACACAGCTTAAGCGCACTCAGCGACAACCGGGGTTGCCTAGCACACGATTTGGTTATATTTTATACAGTTACTGCATATTCATCATTTTCTTTATCTATTTCTTCTCATTTTTTAAAGTCAAAAGCCACCTATGACCCATACGACCAAAGCCCCTCCGCTTTACCCCAAGAGCCATATCCTGGCCGCCAGCGGTGTCGCCGCACTGCTCAGTCTGGCCCTGCTGGTGTTCCCCTCCCGCGAAGTAGAAGCCCAAAAAACCTTTATCAATCTGGAGCTGGAGACCGGCTCCGAGTTCAGCGAACAGTCGGACGACGCCCAATCCAGCGACAGTTTGTCTTCCAAGCAGAACGAATCCCCCTTCAACACAGCAGACACAGCCCCCCAACAGACCGAAACGGCACAGGAACAGCCACAGCAGATCGAGCCTGTTGCCGAGACAGATCCACTGCAGCGCAGCATCCAGGTCAGCCAGGGCGATACTCTGTCCACCATTTTTGCCAAGGTAGGCCTGCCTGCAACCGCCGTGCACCAGGTACTGAGCAGCAGCAAAGAGGCCAAGCAGTTCACCCGCCTGAAAGTAGGCCAGCAACTGGACTTTCAGCTGGATGCCGAAGGGCAGCTTGAGCGCCTTAACAGCAAGCTCAGCGACCTGGAAAGCATCGCCCTAGCGAAAACCGAGAAGGGTTACAGCTTCGAGCGCGAACTGGTCAAACCCGAGGTTCAGAGCACCTACGCACACGGTGTCATCCGCAGCTCCCTATTCCTCTCGGCCAAGCGCGCGGGCCTGTCCCACGCCCTGACCATGGAACTGGCCAACGTCTTCGGCTATGACATCGACTTTGCGATGGATATTCGCGAAGGCGACGAATTCGAGCTGATCTACGAAGAAAAAGTGGTCAACGACAAGCGGGTCGGCACCGGCGATATCCTGTCCGCCCGTTTTACCAATCGCGGCAAGACCTATACCGCCGTGCGCTATACCAGCAAGCAGGGCACTACCAGCTACTACAGCGCCAATGGCGAGAGCATGCGCAAGGCCTTTATCCGCACACCGGTGGACTTCGCCCGCATCAGCTCGCGCTTCTCCACTGGCCGTCGCCACCCCGTGCTGAACAAGATCCGCGCACACAAGGGGGTCGACTACGCAGCGCCACGCGGCACGCCGATCAAGGCCGCAGGCGATGGCCGGATCACCCTGGCAGGCCGTCATGGCGGCTATGGCAATGCCGTGATCATTCAGCACGGCCAACGCTACCGCACCCTCTATGCGCACATGCAAGGCTTCGCCAAAGGCATTCGCAACGGTTCGAACGTCAAGCAGGGGCAGATCATTGGCTATATCGGCACGACCGGACTGTCTACCGGGCCGCACCTGCACTATGAGTTCCAGATCAATGGCGTTCATGTCGACCCGCTGAGCCAGAAACTGCCGATGGCCGACCCCATTGCCAGCAGCGAGAAGGCTCGCTTTATGCAGCAGAGCAAACCCTTGATGGCCCAGATGGACAAGGAAAAATCCACAGTGCTCGCCCTCAACCAACGCTGAACACAATGCCCCTCTACCTTGGTGTGATGTCCGGAACCAGCCTGGACGGCCTGGACATAGCCCTGATCCGACAAGACCGCAGCACCACGCTGCTCGGCACCCGCTATCTGCCGATGCCGACAGCGCTGCGCAACGAACTGCTGGCCCTGTGCAGCCCTGGGCCCGACGAGCTGGCACGAGCTGCCCTCGCCGAGCAGCAGTGGGCGCGACTCGCCGCACAAGGCATCGCCGACCTGCTGCAACAGCATGAGCTCGCACCGCAAGCCATACGGGCGATCGGCAGCCACGGCCAGACCGTTCGCCACGAACCTACCCGGGGCTTCACCATTCAGATAAGCAATGCGGCCCTGCTGGCCGAGCTGACGGGTATCTGTGTGGTCAGCGACTTCCGCCGCCGCGATCTGGCTGCCGGCGGTCAAGGCGCACCGCTGGTACCGGCTTTCCATGAGGCTCTGTTCACTCGCGCGCAGAGCCGTCGGGCAATTCTCAATATCGGCGGCTTCAGCAACCTGAGCCTGCTCGAGACCGATAAGCCGCTCCACGGTTTCGATTGTGGCCCAGGCAATGCGCTGCTGGATGCCTGGATTCAACGCCACAAGGGCGCAGACTACGACCAGGACGGCCAGTGGGCGGCAACCGGCCAGGTACAGGCGGCGTTATTGCAAGCCCTGCTCGGCGATGATTTTTTCCAGACCCGGGGCCCCAAAAGCACCGGCCGCGAGCTATTCAATCTGGCCTGGCTGGACCTGCACCTGGCCCCCCTTCCCCGCTACGCCCCCGAAGATGTCCAGGCGACCCTGCTCGAACTGACCGCCAAAAGCATTGTCGCGGCGCTACAAGCCGCCCAGGAGCACACCGACGAGCTACTGGTATGCGGTGGCGGTGCACGCAACCTGACCCTGATGCAGCGCTTGTCCGCCCTGCTACCGGAGAGTCGCGTCAGCAGCACCGACGCCCACGGCGTACCCGCAGACTGGGTGGAAGCCATGGCCTTTGCCTGGCTGGCGCATTGCTGCCTGGAAGGCATCCCGGCCAACCGCCCCAGCGTCACGGGCGCGCAAGGCCTGCGCATTCTCGGTGCCATCTACCCCGCCTGAACGCAGAAACAACAACGCCGTGCACAGGGCACGGCGTTGTAATAAAACCCAATCCCGATCAGATCGAAAACGAGGACCCACAACCGCAGGTGGTGGCGGCATTCGGGTTCTTGATCACGAAACGCGAGCCTTCCAGACCTTCCTGATAATCGACTTCGGCACCGGCCAGGTACTGGAAGCTCATCGGATCAACCACCAGGCTCACGCCTTCGCGCTCGACTATGGTGTCGTCCTCGGCCACTTCCTCATCGAAGGTAAAACCGTACTGGAACCCAGAACAGCCGCCCCCCGTGACGAATACGCGCAATTTCAGGCGCGGATTGCCTTCTTCATCGACCAGGTTCTTCACCTTGTTCGCCGCGCCCTGAGTGAATACCAAGGCCGTAGGGGTGAAGGTTTCGACGCTCATGCTGAATAACTCCCGGCGCTAAGCGCCATACTGCGTTGTGGCTGGCATTATCCGCTTACCTGAGAAAAGCGGTCAACTATTCTACCAAATCGAGGTTTTCCGGTAACTCCAGCGGTCGCACCTCGTCGCGCAAGTGACAGAGCCGCCCTTCGATCTGCGCGCCCATGGCCATTTCCATCAGTCCGTAATACAGATTACCGCGCACTCGAGCTCGAGCGCCCAGCTCCAGATGGGTGCTGGCATGGACATCGCCGATCACCTCGCCGTCGATCAGTACATGGGGGGCGCGGACCTCGCCTTCAACCTGCCCCTGCACACTGACCCGCACCATGCCTTCGCTGGCCAGCAGGTTGCCACTGACCTTGCCATCGACCTGCACCGCGCCCTGAAACCGCAGGTTACCCTGCAGCTCGGCCCCCACGGCAATCAGGCTGGTCTTGCCGTTAAAGCGCTGCAGATCGGTCTTGCTCTTGTCTTTATTCCACATCAGGAAGAATCACTCCTCTTCGCCCCATTTGAATGTACGCAGCAGCGGCTTCTCACCCTGCACCTCGGCCGCCACCTTGACCTCACGCGGAACAAAACCATCGGGCAGTCTCAGCTCGGCAAAACGGCCCGCCTCGGGAATCGCCTGAAAGTGCTTGAACGCGAAAGGGATCGCCTGGCCGGGTAAAGCATCGACCAGGCCCTCGGTCAAGGTGGCCAGCTCGAGAGCAACCTCTTTACCTGCACGCTGCCCTGCCACGGTGACCCGCAGCTTCCCCTCTAGAGGCTTGTCGCTTTTGCCTACCCGACTCAGCAGTATCTTGTAGCGGAAAAGCCCGGGGCTGTCCGTGGCCTGCACCTCAAAGGTCCTGATGCGCAGCCCTTCGCGACGAGTGGCAGGGGCGAGGACGCCTTTATAGAAGGCCAGGTCCTGCTGCTGCTTGTAGATCTGCTCTTCCAGCAGTTTGATGGTCAGGCGGCTCTGCTCGTTGGCCTGCTGGGCAACCTTTTCCCCGCTGCTGATGACAGTCAGGCGCTGACGCAGCGCCTCCAGCTCCTGCTCCTGCTCGAGCACCTGCGCCTGCAAGGGCTGCTGGCCGTCGACCAGCCCCTGGGTCGTCCGCGCCTGCCACCAGCTACCGCCATAGAACGCCAGCGGCACGGCCAGCAGCAACAGCCACCAGGCCAGACGCGCACGCCTGGCCCGCGCCGGATTGCTGGGGCGGACCTCCCACCCCGCCATCAGGGCAACATGGCCGCATGGGACAGACCGAGGCGCTCATCCACGCCGAAGAGAATGTTCATATTCTGTACTGCCTGTCCCGAAGCCCCCTTGACCAGGTTATCGATCACCGACAGCACCACCACCAGATCGCCGTCCTGGGGACGGTGCACGGCAATCCGGCAGACGTTGGCACCGCGCACACTGCGGGTTTCCGGATGGCTGCCGGCCGGCATCACATCGACGAAGGGCTCGTCGGCATAACGCTGCTCATACAGGGCCTGCAGATCCACCGAGCGATCCACCACAGCGGCATAGAGGGTGGCATGGATACCGCGGATCATCGGCGTCAGGTGCGGCACAAAGGTCAAGCCCACGTCGCCGCCGGCGGCGCGGCGCAGGCCCTGGCGAATCTCCGGCAGATGGCGATGGCCCTTGACGCCGTAGGCCTTCATGCTTTCCCCCGCCTCGCTGAACAGCGAAGCCACGCTGGCACCACGTCCGGCACCACTGACCCCGGATTTGCAGTCGGCAATCAGGCTCGATGCATCGGCCAGACCGGCTTCCAGCAGCGGGATCAAGCCCAGCTGCGCAGCGGTCGGGTAGCAACCGGGCACGGCGATCAGGCGCGCCTGCTTGATCGCTTCGCGGTTGACTTCCGGCAGGCCGTATACCGCTTCCGGCAGCAGGTCCGGCGCGCCATGGGGCTGGCCATACCAGCGGGCCCACTCCTCGGCATCCTGCAGGCGGAAGTCGGCGGACAGGTCGATCACCTTGGTGCCCGCCGCCAGCAGCTCACCCGCCAGAGCATGGGCAACGCCATGGGGGGTGGCGAAGAACACCACATCACACGCCCCCAGGGTCGCCACGTCCGGCACGCTGAAGGCCAGGCCGTCGTAATGACCGCGCAGGTTCGGGTACATCTCATCGACGCGCATGCCTGCCTCGGAGCGCGAGGTAATCACCTGCACCTGTGCCTGCGGATGTTGCGCCAGCAGACGCAACAGCTCGACCCCGGTATAACCCGTGCCGCCGACGATTCCGACCTTGATCATCACTTGCCCCTCGCAAAACGTCATTGGAAAGCTGCCGATGATAAGGCCGCTTCGGCCAGGGGCCAACACTTGGCAGCCTGTCGAGCTTAACGCTGTTCTACTGCGGAGAAGGCGGACTTGGCCATTTTTGTCGATCACCCTCGTTAAATAGCGCGTTATTCGCCTCGCGCGCTCGACAAAACCGACTCAATCCGACTTCCCCTCGCTACGAACGGTAAAGCCCAACAGGCTGCCAGGATGACGGATAGTGCAGTGAGCACTACTATCGGGGCACTTTATTTCCCCAGGATCGGACAATGCTCTATCTGTGGCTCAAAGCCCTGCACATTATCGCCATGGTCTGCTGGTTCGCCGGGCTGTTCTACCTGCCACGGCTGTTCGTCTACCACGCCATGAGCGAAGACCCTGCCAGCCGCGAACGCTTCTGCATCATGGAGCGCAAGCTGTACCGCGGCATCATGTGGCCCTCGATGATCGCCACCATCGGCCTGGGCCTGTGGCTGCTCAGTCTCAATTCCGCGTACTACTTCAGCCAGAGCTGGATGCACGCCAAGCTCAGCCTGGTGCTCGTGCTAGTGGCTTATCAACTGATGTGCGGTGCCCAGCTCAAGGCCTTCGCCCGCGGCGAGAACCGCCGCAGCCATGTGTTCTACCGCTGGTTCAACGAAGCCCCGGTCCTGGCACTGCTGGCCATCGTTATCCTGGTGGTGGTCAAGCCCTTCTGACGGCCTGTCGCGCTCTGCACGCAGCGCGACTTTCGCCCCAACCACTACCCTGCCCAGAGGAAACGCCCATGTCCCTACCTGCCCTGCTCGAACAACGTCTGCGCCTGCCAGTGGTCGCCGCGCCGATGTTTCTGGTATCCAACCCGCAACTGGTGCTCGCCTGTTGCCGCGGCGGCATAGTCGGCAGCTTCCCAGCCCTCAACCAGCATGAAAGCAGCGGCTTCAAGGCCTGGCTGGAAGAGATCGAGGTTGGCCTGGATGCGCAGTGCGCGCCCTATGCGGTCAACCTGATCGTGCATGGCAGCAATCCTCGGCTGCAAGCGGACCTGGCCATCTGCGTCGAACACCGCGTGCCTATCGTCATCACCAGTCTGGGTGCGGCGAAAGAGGTGGTGGATGCGGTGCACAGCTATGGCGGCCTGGTGTTTCACGATGTCACCACCCGCCGCCATGCCGAAAAAGCCGCAGCCGCCGGGGTCGACGGCCTGATCGCCGTGGCCGCCGGCGCAGGCGGACATGCCGGCACCTGGAGCCCCTTCGCTCTGATCGCCGAAATCCGCCAGTTCTTCGACAAGACCCTGCTGCTGGCCGGCTGCCTCAACCGGGGCCACGAGGTACTCGCCGCGCAACTGCTGGGGGTGGATCTGGCCTACCTTGGTACCCGGTTGATCGCCACCCAGGAAAATGCCGCCTCGCCGGCCTACAAGCAGATGGTTCTCGACGCCCAGGCCGCTGACATCATCCATACCCCGGCCGTCTCCGGGGTGCCGGCAAGCTTTATGCGCCAAAGCCTGGAACTGGCCGGCTACGATCTCAAGCAGCTGCAGAACAAGGGCGAACTCAACTACGGCGAGAAGCTGAAACCGGTAGACGAGGAAGCCAAGGCCTGGAAAACCGTGTGGTCCGCCGGCCAGGGCGTTGGCGCGATCGGCGATCTGCCGAGCGTCGAAACCCTGATCGCGCGCCTGGACAGCGAATACCGCGCGGCCTGCGAGCAGGCTCAGCAACTGCAGCGGCGCTGGCCGCGATAAGGCCGCTGCGCCAACGGTGCCCATGGCAGAGACTCGCCGCCCCTGCCGGCCAATGGCCGGTTTGGCGGCGCGGACAGAGTGTGATGGATGCCCACATTTGCAGCTCAGGCAGCTTGTTCACTGGCCTGCAGGCCAGCTAGTCTGTAGCGACCCCTCCCAGGCACCGACAAGGAAGCCGATATGAATCAAGCCCGTTTCAAGATTGTCTTCAGCGGCGAGCTGATGCCTGACGTGGCCCTGGAAACCGCCAAGGACAACCTGACGCGTCTGTTCAAAAGCGACGGCGCACGCATCAATGCGCTCTTTAGCGGCAGCGCCATCGAGATCAAACGCAACCTGAGCGAAAGCGAGGCCGATCAGTATCTCAGCGCCTTGCAGCGCGCCGGTGCCAAGGTGCGCAAGGAACAGGACCTGGCGGCCGGCCTGAGCCTGGTGGACAGCGATGACCACCCGCACGCCAGCAGCACGCCAGCGGCCATACCCACGACCGAGATGACCTGCCCCAAATGCGGCCACCAGCAGGCCAAGTCGGCCGAATGCAGTGCCTGCGGCATCATCATCGAGAAATTTATCGCCCGCCAGGCCATGTTCGGCGACAGCGCAGCGGCCGATACCGGCCCCGCCACGACGCCCTATGCCACACCCAAGGCCACAGTTGCCGAAAGCCTGCCGGAGTTCGGCGAGCTGAAGGTGTTTACCACCGACGGGCGAATCGGTCGCCTGCGCTACCTGGCCTGGTCGATGGGCCTACTGCTCGCCTGCATGCCCGTGTTCGCCGTGGCGGCAGGCTTCTTCGCCGTGTCGGAGATTCTTGGCGGCCTGCTGATCGCCCTGGCGGGTATCGCCGTGATGGTGGCCGGCATCATGTTTGGGGTGCAGCGTCTGCACGATATCGGCTGGTCCGGCTGGCTGCTGCTGTTGAGCCTGGTGCCAGTGGTGGGCGGGGTGTTCTCCCTGCTGCTGTTTATCATCCCCGGCAGCACCGAGGCCAACCGCTTCGGCCCACCGCCACCGCCCAACAGCACCGCGGTCAAGGTTCTGGCAGCACTCTGGCTGGGCGTTATCCTGCTCAGCATCATTGCCGCCATCGCCGTACCGGCCTATATGGGCTTCGCCGGCGCAGAGCTTTAAATCGCCTGCAGGATGGGGCCGTAACGGCCCCATCGCACAACCAGCCCGCCACGCAGCGGGCAGCCTATCCGCCACGACAGCGCCCCCCCCTCTAGCACAACGGCTGCCACGGCCGGTTAACCGGCACTCACCGTACGGCCATCCGCCCAGGCGCGCAGGGCCGCGAGATCCTCGGCCATGATCACCGACAGGGGCGCGGTACCCTGGATAGCGTGCAGCAGCGATGCCTGATCGACCGCCTGCTGCTGCGCCTGCGCGGCATACAGGGCACTGACCACCACCTGCTCGATCTCCGCCCCGGAAAACCCGGCACTGGCCTGCGCCAGTAGCGCCAGGTCGAAATCGTTCGGTTCCAGCTCCCGGCGCGCCAGGTGAATGCGGAAGATCTCGGCACGCACCGCGGCATCGGGCAGGTCGACGAAGAACAGCTCGTCGAAACGGCCCTTGCGCACCAGCTCGGGCGGCAGCCGCGCGATCACGTTGGCCGTGGCCACCATAAACACCGGAGCCTTGCGCTCGGCCATCCAGGTCAGCAGGGTACCAAGCACCCGCTGGCTGACGCCGCCGTCGTGATCGCCGCTGGCCAGGCCCTTCTCGATCTCGTCGATCCACAGCACACAGGGGGCCATCTGCTCGGCCAGTTTGAGGGCGTCCCGCAGGTTGCGCTCGGTCTCGCCGAAGAACTTGTTGTACAGGCAAGCGAAGTCCAGGCGCAGCAACGGCAGCCCCCAGAGTCCGGCCACGGCCTTGGCCGCCAGGCTCTTGCCGCCGCCCTGCACGCCGACCAGCAGTACCCCCTTGGGCAGATCGGTGCCCTTGCCCTCGAGGAAGATGCCTTGCCGCTCGGCCAGCCAGCGCTTGAGATTGCCCAGCCCGCCCACCTCGGCAAAGCGCGCGGTGTCGTACTCGAAGCTCAGCACGCCCTCCAGGTCGAGCAACTGGAACTTGGTCTTGTTCAGTTCGGGAATATCTTCCTGGGTGATCGCACCGTCGTCGCAGATCACATTGCGCGCCAGGGCGCGGGCCTCGGCATGACTGAGGCCACGCAGGTTCTTCACCACCTGCTGCAGGGTACGGTTATCGGTACGCACCCGGGCATTGCGATTACGCGCACTCCAGGCGCTGGCCTCATCACGGACAATCGCCAGCAACTCGTCTTCGCTGGGCAGCGCCAGGCTGAAGCGCGCCGCATAGCGCTGCACCTCGGGCGGCAGCTTGCAGGCATGGGAGACCAGCACCAGGGTCGGACCGCCGGGGGGCTCGCGCATGGCGACCTCCTTGAGCAGGCGCACCAGCCTGGGGTTGTCCTCCAGGAAGGGATGCAGGTCGCACAGCACATAGAGGGTCGGCTGCGAATCCGCCTTGATCAGGCGCAGCGCCGCCTCCGGCTCCAGGGTCGCGGCGTCGGTCTGGCTGTCGCCGACAAGGCCGAGGCGCTGCAGGCCCTCGGTCACCGACCAGACCTGCAGCGCCAGGCCGCGGCGCAGTGCCAGGCCGGTGAGGGTTTGCAGTACTCGCGGCTCGTCCCAGGACTCGATCAGGATCAGCCGGGCCTTGGAATCGAGCACCAGGCCCAGATCATGGATATCGTTCTTCACACACACTCCTTGTTCACTGGTCGAGCGGCACAGGGCCCCGCTAAACTCAGAGTTCTTTCAACAGGCCAGGAGACTGTCCATGGACTGTCTGTTCTGCAGAATCGTCGCCGGGGAAATCCCCGCGCGCAAGTTTTATGAAGATGACCAGGTGATTGCCTTCCACGATATCGGCCCACAGGCACCGGTGCATTTTCTGGTCATCCCGAAAAAACATATCAGCACCCTCAACCACCTGACCGAAGACGACAAGGCCCTGGCCGGGCATATCCTCTTTACCGCCCAGCGCCTAGCCAAAGAGCAGGGCTGCGAGGAAGGCTTCCGCGTGGTGATGAACTGCAATGATCTGGGCGGGCAGACCGTACACCACATCCATATGCACGTGCTTGGCCAGCGCCAGATGACCTGGCCGCCGGGCTGATGCGTCTGCTCCTGAGCCTGCTGCTCTGCGCGGGCCTGACCGCAGGGGCGCAGGCGCAGCCCGCCAACAACCCGTTCAGCGATCCGCTGCCAGGTGGTGCACAGGGCCCAGAGCTGGTCGTGGTACCGGCCGGACGCTTTTTCCTGGGCGACCGCAGCGGCCGCGGCAACCATAACGAGCATCCGCCGCAGCAGATCGAGATCAAACGCCCCTTCGCCATCGGTCGTTATGAGATCAGCTTCGCCGATTGGCAGTTGTATGCCGAGGCCAGCGGCACGCCCATGCCGGACAATGAGGGCTGGGGCCTGTCGGCGCAGCGGCCGGTGATCAATGTGTCCTGGCACCAGGCGCGGGCCTACGGCCAGTGGCTATCCAAAGCCAGCGGCCAGCGTTACCGCCTGCCCAACGAGGCCGAATGGGAGTACGCCGCCCGCGCCGGTAGCCAGAATTCCTACTGGTGGGGCGAAGAGCTCGATAGCCCGGAAACCCGGCCACGGGCGCATTGCCGCGGCTGCGCCACCTCGCGCCTGATCCACAACAAGACTGAACGCATCGGTCAGTTCCCGGCCAATGCCTTCGGCCTGCATGACAGCGCCGGCAATGTCTGGGAATGGACCGCCTCGCGCTTTGCCAGCCCTTTCGACGGCAGCGAACTGCAGACCGCCGGCCTGCTCGACAATAGCCCGCGGGTGGTTCGCGGCGGTGCCTGGAACAGCGGCCCCAGCTACTTGCGCAGCAGCCAGCGGGATATGAAGCAGCCGCAGCACAAGAACTACGCTCTGGGTTTTCGCATCCTCCGCGAGCTGCCCTGATCTTGATCAAGCCCCAGGCGGATGATTGGAGTAAACTGCCCGGGTTTTCAGCGCCGGAGGTCCCCATGGCCAACGAACGTCATTTCTCACCCGTCGATCGCCTGCTGCTGCAGGCCGATGCCGCCCTGCGCACCCTGCTGCCGTTCAGCGGCCAGCCCGGCCGACCATCGCCGGCCATCGTCCAGCCCGAAACCGAACTGGATGAACCGCAGGCCCAGCATGTCGCCGGCCTGATGCGCATCAACCACACCGGCGAGGTCTGCGCCCAGGCGCTGTACCAGGGCCAGGCCCTGACTGCCAAGTTGCCCCAGGTGCGCAAGGCCATGGAGCATGCCGCCGACGAGGAAGTCGATCACCTGGCCTGGTGCGAGCAGCGCATCCGCCAGCTCGGCAGCCAGCCGAGCATTCTCAACCCGCTGTTCTACGGTTTGTCTTTTGGCGTGGGCGCGGCCGCCGGCCTGATCAGCGACAAGGTCAGCCTGGGGTTTGTCGCCGCCACCGAAGACCAGGTGGTCAAACACCTCGATGAACACCTGCTGCAGATCCCCGAGGAGGACCTGAAATCGCGCGCCATCCTCGAACAGATGCGCACGGACGAGCAGCAGCACGCCACCAGCGCCTTGGAAGCCGGCGGCCTGCGCTTCCCGGCACCGGTGAAGTTCGGCATGAGCCTGCTGGCCAAGGTGATGACCAAAAGCACCTATCGACTCTGATCCAGCCAAGATCTGCGGTCAAAAAGAAGGGCCCCCATGGGGGCCCTTCTTTTTGACTGAATCGCGCCGGGTTACTCGCCCAGTTCGACTATCTCGTAATCGTGACTGATCTCGACGCCGGCACGGCCAAGCATGATCGAGGCCGAACAGTACTTCTCCGCCGACAGCTCCACCGCGCGCTTGACCTGAGCGTCTTTCAAACCGCGCCCCTTGACCACGAAATGCAGGTGGATCTTGGTGAACACCTTGGGCTCCTCGGTGGCACGTTCGGCCTCCAGAAAGGCCTCACAGCTCTCCACCGCCTGGCGGGACTTCTTCAGGATACTGACCACATCGAAGTTGCTGCAGCCACCCAGACCGATCAGCAGCATCTCCATTGGGCGCACACCCAGATTGCGGCCGCCGCTCTCCGGCGGGCCATCCATCACCACCGCATGGCCACTGCCCGACTCGCCGATAAACAGGGCTTCACCGGCCCACTGAATGCGCGCTTTCATTACTCAGGCTCCGCTGTTAAAAAGGGAGGCAGCTTAGCACAGCACTTTTAACAACCCGATACCGGCAAGGGGCCGTAGAGTTCCCGGCCAGATGTTAGCTACGTCGCAAAACGAGCCCTACGCGGACAAGCTCTGTTAAGCTGACGCCGGTTTACTGGCACACTTGAATGGATAACTAAAAAAAAAATTGCCTGTAAGACAAAGGCTTACCTTATAAAAATTCGGGACTCGGGCATGGTTGCAATTACCCTTACACCAAAAATAAAGAACCTCGACAAACTCCTCGCACACTGCCACCGCCGCCGCTACACGGCGAAAAGCACCATCATCTATGCCGGCGATCGTTGCGAAACCCTGTTCTTTATCGTCAAGGGCTCGGTCACCATCCTGATCGAGGACGACGATGGCCGTGAGATGATCATCGCCTACCTCAATTCGGGGGATTTCTTCGGCGAGATGGGCCTGTTCGAAAAGGACGGCACCGAGAAGGAACGCAGCGCCTGGGTACGGGCCAAGACCGAATGCGAAGTGGCGGAGCTGAGCTACGCCAAGTTCCGCGAGCTGACCCAGCAGGACCCGGACATCCTCTACGCCCTCGGCAGCCAGATGGCCGAACGCCTGCGCAACACCACGCGCAAGGTCGGCGATCTGGCCTTCCTCGATGTCACCGGCCGCGTCGCCCGTACCCTGCTCGACCTGTGCAAGCAGCCGGATGCCATGACCCACCCCGACGGCATGCAGATCAAGATCACCCGCCAGGAAATCGGCCGCATCGTCGGCTGCTCGCGCGAGATGGTCGGCCGCGTACTCAAGGCCCTGGAAGAACAGGGCCTGGTCAACGTCAAGGGCAAGACCATGGTGGTGTTCGGCACCCGCTGAATTCGCCAGACATAAAAATGGCGGGAGCCCTTTTTAACGTCGCGCAGCGACGGCCTGAAGGGTGGCTAGCAGGGATGCCAGCCAATAAAAAGCCGACGCATGCGTCGGCTTTTTTATGCTGCGTGCCCGGCTCAGTCCACATCAAGCGAACTGATCGCCCGCTTGCGCTCGGGAAAGAACAAACGTTCGAGCTCCGCCCCCGGATTATCGGCACGCATAAAGGCTTCGCCGACCAGAAAGGCATACACCTCGCTGATTTCCATCAGCTCGACGTCTGCGCGGTTGAGGATGCCGCTCTCGGTCACCACCAGACGGTCCCGGGGAATCCGCGGCAGTAGATCCAGGGTGGTTTCCAGGTCCAATTCGAAGGTGTGCAGGTTGCGGTTGTTGATCCCTAGCAGCGGCGTGTCCAGGGTCTTCAGCGCCCGCTCCAGCTCATCGCCATCATGCACTTCCACCAGCACGTCGAGATCGAAGGCCTTGGCGGTCGCCGCCAGCTCGGCCATCTGCCCGTCATCCAGGGCAGAGACGATCAGCAGCACGCAGTCGGCCCCCAGGGCGCGGGCTTCGACGATCTGGTAGGGATCGATCATAAAGTCCTTGCGGATCACCGGCAGGTTGCAGGCGCTACGCGCCTCCTGCAGGTAGTGATCGGCACCCTGGAAGAAATCCACATCGGTCAGCACCGACAGGCAGGTGGCTCCACCGGCGGCATAACTCTGGGCGATCTCGGCCGGCACGAAGTGCTCGCGCAGCACGCCCTTGCTCGGCGAGGCCTTCTTGATCTCGGCGATCACCGCCGGCTGCTTACGCTTGGCCTGCGCCAGCAGGGCGTTGGCAAAGCCGCGCGGGGCATCGGCGGCGCGCGCCCGCTGTTCGACCTCGGCCAGGCTGACGATGGCGCGGCGCTCGGCGACTTCCTCGGCCTTGCGCGCCAGGATCTTTTCCAGAACTGTGGGAAGGCTCACCCTGCATTCTCCTGCTTGTAAACGGCGGTAAAGGACACCAGCTCCTGCAGTTTTTCCCAGGCCAGGCCAGTATGCAGGGCGTCATGGGCGCGCTGCACGCCCTCCTTGAGGGTAGCAGCCAGATCGGCGGCGTAGATCGCCGCACCGGCATTCAGGGCGATCAGATCCGCAGCCTTCTGCCCCTGCTCGGTCTTGCGCTTGGTCAGGGCATCGCGGATCAGCGCCAGGGACTCGGCGGCATCCTCCACGGTCAGGCCGATCAGGCTCTGGCTCTTGATGCCGAAGTCCTCCGGCTGAATGCTGTACTCGCTGACCAGGCCATCCTTGAGCTCGGCGACAAAGGTCGGCGCGGCCAGGCTGATCTCGTCCAGACCGTCCTGGGCGTGCACCACCAACACATGCTCGCTGCCCAGGCGCTGCAGCACCTCGGCCAGCGGCCGGCACAGCGCCTTGCTGAACACGCCGAGCACCTGATGCTTGACCCCGGCCGGGTTGGTCATGGGGCCGAGCATATTGAAGATGGTGCGCAGACCCAGCTCGCGGCGCGGGCCGATGGCGTATTTCATCGCGCCATGGTGGGCCGGGGCGAACATAAACCCGACGCCGACGGATTCGACGCAGCGCGCCACCTGCTCGGGTGCCAGGTTGAGGTAGACCCCGGCGGCCTCCAGCAGATCGGCACTGCCACTCTTGCCCGACACCGCGCGATTGCCGTGCTTGGCCACCTGGCCACCGGCGGCGGCGACGACGAAGGCCGCGGCGGTGGAGACGTTGAAGATATTCATGCCGTCGCCACCGGTGCCGCAGGTGTCGACCAGGTGAGCGGCGTCAATCTGCACCGGCGCGGCCAGCTCGCGCATCAGCTGCGCGGCCCCGACAATTTCGTCGATGGTCTCGCTTTTCATGCGCAGGCCCATCAGAAAGGCACCGATCTGCGCGTCTGTGCACTGGCCGGTCATGATTTCGCGCATCACGTCCTGCATCTCGGCGGTATTCAGATCCAGCTGGCTGACCACCCGGTTCAGGGCTTCCTTGATATTCATTGGCGCACGCCTCCTTGTTGCTTGAGGAAGTTGGCAAACAGTTCATGACCCTGCTCGGTGAGGATCGACTCGGGATGGAACTGCACGCCCTCGATATGCAGGGTCTTGTGGCGCAGGCCCATGATCTCGTCCACTTCGCCGTTTTCCAGCTGAGTCCAGGCGGTGACTTCCAGGCAGTCCGGCAGGGTTTCGCGCTTGACCACCAGGGAATGATAGCGGGTCACGATGAGCGGGTTGTTGAGGCCGGCAAACATGCCCAGGTCCTGGTGGAACACCGGGCTGGTCTTGCCGTGCATCACCTGACGGGCGCGCACCACGTCGCCGCCAAAGGCCTGGCCGATGCTCTGGTGGCCCAGGCACACGCCGAGGATCGGCAGCTTGCCGGCGAAATGGCGGATGGCCTCGATGGACACCCCCGCCTCGCTCGGCGTGCAGGGTCCGGGGGAGACCACGATACGTTCGGGCTGCAGCGCCTCGATCTCGGCAATCGACAATTCATCGTTGCGGATCACCTGGACATCGGCACCCAGTTCACCCAGGTACTGCACCACGTTGTAGGTAAAGGAGTCGTAGTTATCGATCATTAAAAGCATGGTGGGACTCCTCAGCGCTGAATCTGGTCGGGGACGGTTTGTTCGGCCAGGGCCACGGCGCGGAACATGGCGCGGCGCTTGTTCAGCGTTTCCTCCCACTCCAGGGCCGGCACCGAGTCGGCGACGATGCCGGCACCGGCCTGCACATGCAGCTCACCATCCTTGATCACCGCGGTGCGGATGGCGATGGCGGTGTCCATATTGCCGTTCCAGGCCAGATAACCCACCGCACCGCCATAGACGCCACGCTTGACCGGCTCCAGCTCATCGATGATTTCCATGGCGCGAATCTTCGGCGCACCGGACAGGGTGCCGGCCGGCAGAATGGCGCGCAGGGCGTCCATGGCGGTCAGGCCTTCTTTGAGCTGGCCGGTGACGTTGGAGACGATATGCATGACGTTGGAATAGCGTTCGATCACCATCTTCTCGGTGAGCTTGACGCTGCCGGTACTGGCGACACGGCCGACATCGTTGCGCCCCAGGTCGATCAGCATCAGGTGCTCGGCGACTTCCTTGGCGTCCGACAGCAGGTCCTCTTCCAGGGCCAGGTCGGCCTCCTCGGTGGTGCCGCGCGGGCGGGTGCCGGCAATTGGCCGCACCGTGACCAGGCCGTCCTCCAGACGCACCAGCACCTCCGGCGAGCTGCCGACTACATGGAAGTCGCCGAAGTTGAAGAAGTACATATAGGGCGTCGGGTTGATGCAACGCAGCGCGCGGTACAGGTCGATGGGTGCGGCCTTGAACGGGATCGACATACGCTGGGAAATCACCACCTGCATGCAGTCGCCGGCGAGGATGTACTCCTTGATCGCCTTGACCGCATTTTCGTAGTCATCGCGTTTAAAGCTGGAAATGAAATCCGGTTCGGCACCCGCTGGCGCGGCCAGGTCCACACCCAGGCGCGGGGTAATTGGCTGGCGCAGCTTGTGCAGAATCTCCTGCAGGCGCGCCTGGCCCTGTTCCAGCGCGTCGGCCTGGGCGGGGTCGGCGAGGACGATGGCGTGCATCTTGCCCGCCAGGTTGTCGAACACCACCACCGCATCGGACACCATCAACAGGATATCCGGCGTGCCCAGGGCATCGGGGTTCACCCCCTTGGCCAGCTTTGGCTCGACGTAGCGCACGCTGTCGTAACCGAAGTAACCCACCAGGCCGCCGTTGAAACGCGGCAGACCAGGCAGGGTCGGCACCTTGTAGCGCGCCTGGAACTGCTCGACAAAGGCCAGCGGATCGATGCACTGATGGCGCTCGACCTCAACGCCGTCGACGCTGATCAGCACTTCATGGCCATAGGCACGCAGCACGGTGCGAGCTGGCAGGCCGATGATGGAGTAACGCCCCCATTTCTCGCCGCCCTGCACGGACTCCAGCAGGTAGGTGTTGGCCTCGTCGGCCAGTTTCAGGTAGATGGACAGCGGGGTGTCGAAATCCACCAGGGTTTCGCAGGCAACAGGAATGCGGTTATAGCCGGCAGCGGCTAAACGCAGGAATTCTTCGCGGGTCATGATCAGCCTCGTGGCTTGAGGTTTAAACGGTCGTGTGCAAACGCGCCGACTATGCGGCCAAGATCAGGTCAGAGGCGCCAGCGCCAACGGGCCAGGGCCTTGATGATTTTCATACCGGTTCTTGCGGACCAGCGCGTGCAGGTAACCACCACGGAGCTCTCTTAGGCGGGAGTAAGGTCCGGCCACACTAGCGCAGGCCAGAAGCCGAATCAACCCGGTGAGCCCCGCAAAGCAGGGCTCTGCGCCAATCAGCCACCGGCCACAACCGGCAGGGCGGCGGCCGGCAACAACTCGCGCAGGTTATCCAGCACCCGCGCCGGGTTTTCCTCGGCAATCGGCCGACCATGGTTGTAGCCATAATTCAGCGCCACGCAGGCCACGCCGGCGGCCCGGGCAGCCAGCACATCGTTGCGCGAGTCGCCGATAAACAGCGCCTGTCCGGCCTCGATTCGCGCCAGTTGCAGCACATGGCGCAGCGCCGCCGGGTCGGGCTTCTGTTGCGGCAGGGTGTCGCCGCCGATAATCCAGCGGAAATAACCACCCAGGCCTTTTTCATCCAGCAACGGCGCGACAAAGCGCTCCGGCTTGTTGGTGACGATGGCCAGCTCGACCTGCTGCTCGCGCAGCCAGTCGAGGGCTTCGCGCACCCCTGGGTAAACCTGGGTCAGCGTGTGACTGGCGGCGTAGTACTGCATAAACAGCTCCAGCGCCTGCTCGCCCCGGGCTTCATCTATATGTTCATGCTGCAGACCGCCGGCCAGGGCACGGCGCACCAGCACCCGTGCGCCATTGCCGACCCAGTCGCGTACCTGCTCAATGCCCGCAGCCGGCAGACCGAGCAGCACCAGGGTCTGGTCGACGGCCGCGGCCAGATCCGGCACCGAGTCCACCAGGGTGCCGTCCAGGTCGAACATCACCAGGCGTGGCAGCTCGCCCTGGAACAGCTCGCGCAGCATGCTCACCCGCGAACCTGGGCCAGCTCGGCGCGCATGGCGTCGATCACGGCCTTGTAGTCCGGCTGACCGAAGATCGCCGAGCCCGCGACAAAGGTGTCGGCACCGGCGGCGGCGATTTCGCGAATGTTCTGCACATTGACCCCACCGTCGATCTCCAGGCGGATCTCGCGGCCGGAAGCGTCGATCAGGGCGCGAGCCTCTTTGAGTTTTTCCAGGGTGTGGGGGATAAATTTCTGTCCGCCGAAACCCGGGTTGACGCTCATCAGCAGGATCATGTCGACCTTGTCCATGACGTGCTTGAGCACCTCCAACGGCGTGGCCGGGTTGAATACCAGGCCGGCCTTGGCCCCGCCCGCCTTGATCAGCTGCAGGGAACGGTCGATATGCTCGCTGGCTTCCGGGTGGAAGGTGATGTAGCTGGCACCGGCCTCGATAAAGTCGCCGATGATGCGGTCCACCGGCTTGACCATCAGGTGCGCGTCGATGGGCGCGGTGATGCCGTACTTGCGCAGCGCCGCGCAGACCATCGGGCCGATGGTCAGATTGGGTACATAGTGGTTGTCCATCACATCGAAGTGGACGATGTCGGCACCCGCGGCGAGCACCTTGTCCACTTCCTCGCCCAGGCGGGCGAAATCGGCGGAGAGGATCGACGGGGCGATGGCGAAGGGTTGCATGGCGCACCTCGGTGGCGTTCACGAAAGTGGCGCATTGTACCCGAGGGCATTCTCAGTCGTCGCTGGGACGATGGTCGGCTGCCGATACGCAATGGCTGCGACAGGCCGATATCGCCGACGATGCTCAGCTGGAAACTGCGGCTCGCACATTTACCACCTGATGGCGAGCGATGACAGCGTGCAGCAATGTGCAAACACCCTCAGCGCCCCTGCGCCATACCTTACTCCAGTCTTCGCCGGCCAAGACCCGCGCACACCTGACAAAGGCACGCCCAGGCATTAGGCTCTGCTGGCCCAGCCTTATCGAGGAATGCCCGATGCCCCGCCTGATCCCCAGCCTGACGGCCACCTCGACCCTGCTGCTGACGCTGCTGAGCACACCGCTGCTGGCCCAGCAGGCCGCCCCGAGCGAGGCCGGTGGCGAGAGCCCCAATCAGGCAACCGAGGCGCTGCAGCGCCCGCCGCTGGCCGAACGCAGCGAGCTCGAGGCCAGGGCCCTCGAACAGCGCCTGCAGGCCAAGGAGCAGCAGCACCTGCAGGCGGCGGATGAGCGATTTCTCGCGCTCTGGCTGCCGGCCAATGTCGGCGAGCCCAGCGGCGTGGTGAT
This sequence comes from Pseudomonas sp. EA_105y_Pfl2_R69, assembly GCF_963970915.1. Classification (NCBI taxonomy): domain Bacteria; kingdom Pseudomonadati; phylum Pseudomonadota; class Gammaproteobacteria; order Pseudomonadales; family Pseudomonadaceae; genus Pseudomonas; species Pseudomonas sp. EA_105y_Pfl2_R69. The sequence continues at coordinate 362,337 of NZ_CAXAOO010000005.1, read as the reverse complement.
CCTGCTGCCGGGGGACGATGGCAACGCCGATAGCGCCCAGAGTGTCGGCCCGCTGCGGCGCAAACTGCCCGATGCTGGCTGGCACAGCCTGAGCCTGAGCCTGCCGGATCCCAACAGCGACATGCCTGCGCCGCGCAGCGCCGAACTGGTCGCCGAGCCTGCGCCGGTCAGCGTCGATACCGCGCAGGACGAGACACCGGACAGCGCGCCAGCCAGCGCCGAAGAGCCCGCTCCGACCCCAGCGGCAGACGCCCCGCCCACGGCGCAAGAGCAGCAAAAAGCCCACACCGAACGAGTGCTGGCACGGATCGAGTCGGCCATCGCCTTTGCCACCGAACAGCAGGCCAGAAGCATCGTTTTGCTCGGCCATGGCAGCGGTGCCTACTGGGCCGCCCGCTACCTGGCCGAGCGCCAGCCGGCCGAAGTGCGCAATCTGCTGGTGGTGGCCGCCAACGTGCCCGCCGGCTATAGCCCGCCGCTGGATGAGCTGATCCCGCAACTGCAACTGGCCACCGGCGACTTCTACTACAAGGACCAACTGCTCGACCGCCAGGCCGCCAGCCGGCGCATGCAGGCGAGCAAGCGGCAGAAGCACCCGAGCTATATCCAGATCGCGATGAAGGCCCTGCCCGGCAACCGCGAGACGGAACAGGAGCAGTTGTACCGCCGCATAAAGGGCTGGCTGACGCTGAATATCCAGGCGAAGTGAAGAAGCGTCAAAGGGCACCGAAAAACGCGAAATTGCCACCCACGTCGTATACGGATAAACCCTGACGCAATCCGGGGTGGCGCAAGGCAGCCGGTTAGCGAAAGCCCTGGCGCTGGCGAATCAGGTCATAGGCCTGATGCAGTTCACGGGTGCGCTCGGTGGCTTCGCGCACCCGCTCCAGGGTTGCGCCGCTGCCGGCCAGCTTGTCCGGGTGATGGCGGCTCAACAGGCGGCGATAGGCTTTCTTGATCTGCGCCGGCTCCGCATCGACCGCCACCCCCAGCAGGGTCAGAGCCTGCTGGTAGCCGCTGCCGAGCGTCGACGCCAACGGCCCCTGGCGCGGCGCATAGGCATCACTCAGCGCCTGCTGGGTGGTCGCGGGCACGTCCAGCCATTTGCCCCAGAGCAGAATCAACTCGCGCTCGGCCTGACTGACCCGCCCATCGACCCAGGCCATACGCCAGCAGGCACGCAATACCGCATCGCTGTGCGCGCGCTGACGCCGTAGCGGCGCACGCAGGTTATCGCGACCGGTCTTGCCCCGGGCAAAGGCGGCAATGGCACGGCGTTGCGCCTCGATATCCAACCCCAGGCGCTGCATCTCCGAACGGGTTTGCTGGATATGCACCTGCAACACCCGGCCATCGCACTTGGCCAGGCGGCCAAGGAGAATAAACAGCAGCTCATCATCGCGCGGCGCGGCCTTGCCGCCGAGGCGTTCGCGCAGTGCCGCCCAGTTGCTCAGGCGCATGCGCCGGTCCAGTACCTGGCCGAGCAAACCGCCAAGCAGAGCGCCGGGGATACTGGCTATCGCCAAGCCCGTGACGGCTCCCAGAACGGTGACCGGCCAGAGCATCTCAGCGCCTCGCCGCGAGCAGCTGTTCGACTTCGGCCAGGCGCTCATGGGTGCCAACATCCACCCAGCAGCCGGCAAAGCGCTCGCCACTGACCTGCCCACGCCCCATGGCTTCACGCAGCAGCGGTGCCAACTTGAAGGCACCGGCCTGACAACCGCGAAACAAGGCAGGCGACAGTACCGCGATACCGCTGTAGGTCAGGCTGGGCTGCTCCGGCTGTGCGTCCCGCACCAGGCCATCGCACAGGCAGAAATCACCCGCCTGGTGGTGCCCCGGGTTATCCACCAGCACCAGATGGGCCAGGCCGGCCAGCGGGCGGCGCAGCTCGGCGAAGGGGTAGTCGGTGAAGATATCGCCATTGACCAGCACAAAGGGCTGATCGCCCAACAGCGGCAGGGCCTGAAAAATACCGCCGCCGGTTTCCAGCGGCTCGCCCTCGGCCGAGTAGGCAATACTCAAGCCGAAACGCGCGCCGTCGCCCAGGTGGTCCTCGATCTGCTGGCCGAGCCAGGCATGGTTGATCACCACCTCGGTAAAGCCCGCCGCGGCCAGGCCACGCAGGTGGTACTCGATCAGCGGTACGCCGGCCGCCCGCACCAGGGGTTTCGGCGTATGCAGGGTCAGCGGGCGCAGGCGTTCGCCCTTGCCGGCCGCCAGGATCATCGCCTTCATGCAGGCACCTGGGCCTGGCGCGGCAGACTGGCCAGCAACTCACCCAGTTCGGCCAGCTCCGGCCGCCGCGCCAGCACCGCTTCTATATAGGTAAAGAAACGCGGCACATCGCCCAGGTATCGGGGTTTGCCGTCGCGGTGGCAGATGCGCGCAAAGATCCCGATCACCTTGAGATGGCGCTGCACCCCCATCAGGTCGCTGGCCCGCAGAAAGTCCGCAAACGCCCCCTGCACCGGAATACCGGCGGCCCGCGCCTGCTGCCAGTAGCCCTCCAGCCAGCCACTGACCCGTGCTTCGGGCCAGCTCAGGAAGGCATCCTTGAACAGACTGGTGACGTCATAGGTCACCGGGCCGTAGACCGCATCCTGGAAATCCAGCACTCCCGGATTGGGCTCGCTGAACATCAGGTTGCGCGGCATATAGTCGCGATGCACCAACACCTTGGGTTGAGCCAGGGCGCTGTCGATCAGTAGCTGGCTGACGCGCTGCCAGGCCGCCTGTTGCGACGCGTCGAGCTCGATGCCCAGATGACGCTGCACGTACCACTCGGGAAACAGCTGCAGTTCGCGACGCAGCAGGGCCTCGTCATAGCTCGGCAAGCCGCGATCCAACGGCAACTGCTGCAGGGCCAGCAGCGCCTGCAGGGCATCGGCGAACAGGCGATCGGCATTCTCCGCGGTGATCACATCGAGGTAGGTCTGCCGGCCAAGATCATTAAGCAGGAGGAAGCCATGCTCCAGGTCGGCGGCGAGAATCTGCGGCACATTGAGGCCCGCCTCCGCCAGCAAAGCGGCGATGCTGACGAAGGGCGCGCAGTTTTCCTGCGGCGGCGGCGCATCCATCACGATCAGGCTGCGCTCGCCGCCCTGCCAGCGAAAATAACGCCGAAAGCTGGCGTCGCTGCTGGCAGACGTCAGCGTGGCGGTGGGTACAGCGCCCCAGTCGTTTGCCGCGAACAGCGCAGCCAGTTGTGCTTCGAGCCAGTTTTCCAGGTGTTTCAGGCGTACATCTTGATCAGGCATTGCAAGGGTCTCCGACGGCGCTAGCCGTTGCGCGGGTCATGCTTTATTATCCAGCATCTTTTCAAGCCCATCGAGAGGCGTGCGGCCTCAGGGCCAATGGCGCGCAGGAAGCCCGGAAAAAATAAGATGGCAGTAAAATACCCCGCGTTTCGTAAAAAATTCCCCCTACTGGTCACTGGCAGCCTTCTGGCACTGCAACCCGTAGCCGTTCCCTTCGCATTCGCCGCCGAGCAGTATGACTGCCAGGTTTCCGCCTCTGGCGGCTGGGCATGCGCCCCGAAAGCCAGTACGGCGGCCTTGCCGGCACGGCCAGCGCCACGTGAAGCTGTGGCCGGTGCCGCTGCTGACGCACGCAGCGAAAAAGTCGCGCAAACGACGCTGGTCACCGAAAGCCGCGGTAAGGGCCTTGCCTCACGCAGTGCCGACTATAGCCACCTTGACTGGGTGCCGCGAGAAAACCTCAGCGCGGCGCAGCTGGCAGAAGCCGGCCCGTACTGCGCCGGTGCCTATGTCGAGCCGCTGCGGCCCGGCATGGACGACACCACGCCGATGAGCGAAGCGCCGTTGTTCGTCTCGGCCAAGGCTTCGCGCTATGAACAGGAAGAGCAAATCGCCACCCTGGCCGGCGATGTGGTGTTGCGCCAGGCCGGTATGCAGATCGAAGCCGACGAAGCCAACCTGCGTCAGGCCGAAAACCGCGGCGAGCTGATCGGCAATGTGCGTATGCGCGATCAGGGCATGCTGGTGGTTGGCGACCGCGCCGAGCTGCAACTGGACAACGGCGAAGCCAAGGTCGACAACGCCGAGTATGTGCTGCACAAGAGCCATACCCGCGGTAGCGCGCTCTACGCCAAGCGTGAAGAAAGCGCAGTCATCCGCCTGAAAGACGGTACCTACACCAGCTGCGAACCGGGCAGCAATGCCTGGCACCTCAAGGGCAACAACATCACCCTGAACCCGGCCACCGGTTTCGGCACCGCGACCAACGTGACCCTGCGGGTAAAGAACATTCCGGTGTTCTACACCCCCTATATCTACTTCCCGATCGACGATCGCCGCCAGTCCGGCTTCCTGCCGCCGAGCCTCAGCAGCTCCAGCGACAATGGCCTGAGCCTGCAGACCCCGTATTACTTCAACCTGGCACCGAACTACGATGCCACGCTCTACCCAACCTATATGACCGATCGCGGCCTGTTGATGGAAGGCGAGTTCCGCTACCTGACCAAGAGCAGCGAAGGTCAGTTCGGCGCAGCCTACCTCGACGACAGCAACGACGATCGCAAGCTGCAGTCCGAGTATGAAGACCAGCGCTGGATGTACAGCTGGCAGCACAAGACCGGCCTGGACTCGCGCCTGCTGGCCGAAGTCGACTACACCGACATCAGCGACCCCTATTACTTCCAGGACCTGGGCAGCGACCTCGGCATCGGCTCCACCAGCTATGTCGACCAGCGCGGCACCCTGACCTATCGCGGCAACGGCTACACGGCGCGGCTCAATGCCCACGCCTATGAGCTGGCCAATATCACCGACGTCACGCCCTATAACCGTCTGCCGCAGCTGACCCTGGACGGCAAGCTGCCCTTCGAGCCGGCCGGCCTGAACTTCACCTATGGCACCGAGTATGTGCGCTTCGACCGCAGCCTGCGCTCGGGCAACTTTATCAATGAAGACGGTGTGACCGAGCAGCCCTGGTACGACACCCGCCTGCGCGGCCTGGCACGCGCCAATGGCGAGCGCCTGCATCTGGAGCCAGCGGTCAGCCTGCCGCTGAACTGGAGCTGGGGTTTCCTTACACCCAAGGTCAAGTACCTGCACACCAACTATGACCTGAGCCTGGACAGCCAGGGCAAGAGCACCTTGCTGGCCGAACAGAGCTACAAGAGCAGTCAGTCTCGTGGCGTCGCCATGTTCAGCCTGGACAGCGGCCTGTACTTCGACCGCGACACCCAGTGGTTCGGCAAGAACTACCGCCAGACCCTGGAGCCGCGCCTGTTCTATCTCAATGTTCCCGAGGAAGACCAGACCGATATCCCGGTGTTCGACACCAGCGAAAGCACCTTCAACTACGCCTCGCTGTTCCGCGAAAATCGTTTCTCCGGCAAGGACCGTATCGGCGACGAGAACAAACTGTCGCTGGGCGTGACCAATCGCTGGATCGAAAGCAACGGCTTCGAACGGCAGCGCTTCAGCATCGGCCAGGCCTTCTACTTCGAAGACCGCAAGGTGCAGATGCCCGGCATCGACTACCGCACCCGTCCGGACGCGCAAGCCTCGCAGTCGCCTTATGCGCTGCAGTATATGTATCGTTTCAACCGCGACTGGCGCCTGAGCTCGGACTTCAACTGGGACCCGGACACCCACAGCACCCGCTCGGGCAGCGCGATGTTCCACTACCAGCCCGAAGACAACCCGAACAAGGTGGTCAACGCCGGCTATCGCTACAAGAACGACACCATCCGCTATGACCGCGATAGCGGTACCTGGACCAACAATCCGGACTACGGCACGCCGGGCTCCGTGAACTACATCAAGGACTACTACAAGATCAGCCAGCACGACTTCTCGGTGATCTGGCCGATCGTGCCGCAGTGGAGCGTGATTTCCCGCTGGCAGTATGACTACGGCCGCGACCGTACCCTGGAAGCCTTCGCCGGCTTCGAGTACGACAGCTGCTGCTGGAAACTGCGCCTGATCAACCGTTACTGGATCGACTACGACGAAGTCAGCCTGAATCCCTCGCTCAACGACGAGCCGGATCGTGGCATCTTCCTGCAAATCGTACTCAAGGGTCTGGGCGGTGTAGTGGGTAATAAGGTCGAGACTTTCCTCGACGAAGGCATTCAAGGTTATCGTGAACGTGAAGACAAAGCTTTCTGATTGCATGCGCCCGCTGCTGTTGGGCGCGCTGTTTCTGGGTGCTGCGGTGCAAGCCGAAGTACAACCGCTCAACCGCGTGGTGGCGATTGTCGACAACGACGTGGTGATGCAGAGCCAACTCGACACCCGTCTGCGCGAGGTGCAAAAAACCATCGCCCAACGCGGCGCGGCCCTGCCGCCCGAGCACGTGCTCAGCCAGCAGGTGCTGGAACGCCTGATCATCGAGAATATCCAGCTGCAGATCGGCGAGCGCTCCGGCATTCGCATCACCGATGAGGAGCTGAATCAGGCCATTGGCACCATTGCCCAGCGCAACGGCATGAGCCTCGATCAGTTCCGCGCGGCCCTGACCTCCGACGGCCTGTCCTATGCCGACGCCCGCGATCAGGTACGCCGCGAGATGATCATCAGCCGCGTGCGCCAGCGCCGCGTCGCCGAACGCATCCAGGTGACCGACCAGGAGGTGCAGAACTTCCTCGCCTCGGACCTGGGCAAGATGCAGCTTTCGGAAGAGTTCCGCCTGGCCAACATCCTGATTCCGGTCAGCGAGGGGGCGTCCTCCCAGGATATCCAGGCGGCCGAACGCCAGGCCCGCGAGCTGTACCAGCAACTGCAGCAAGGGGCCGACTTCGCCCAGCTGGCCATTGCCCGCTCGGCCAGCGAAACCGCACTGGAAGGCGGCGAAATGGGCTGGCGCAAGGCCGGCCAATTGCCGCCGCCGTTCGACACCATGCTGACCAGCCTGTCGGTGGGCGAGGTCACCGAACCGATGCGCACCCCGGGCGGTTTTATCCTGCTCAAGGTGCTGGACAAGCGCGGCGGCGACAGCCAGGTACGCGACGAAGTCAATGTTCGGCATATCCTGATCAAGCCCAGCGAGATCCGCAGCGAAGCCGAAACCAAACGCCTGATCGAGCGCCTGTATCAGCGCATCCTCGCCGGCGAAGACTTCAGCGAACTGGCGAAGAGCTTCTCCGAAGATCCGGGCTCGGCCCTCAACGGCGGCGTGCTTAACTGGATCGACCCCAACGCCCTGGTTCCCGAGTTCCGCGAGGTGATGAACAGCACCCCGGCGGGCGAGCTGTCCAAGCCGTTCCAGAGCCCCTTCGGCTGGCACGTGCTGGAAGTCATGGGCCGCCGCGCCACCGACACCAGCGAACAGTACCGCGAGCAGCAGGCGCTGAACCTGCTGCGCAACCGCAAGTACGACGAAGAGCTGCAGGTCTGGCTGCGGCAGATCCGCGACGAAGCCTATGTCGAGAGCAAGCTCTAACAGGCCAGCTCCCAGACGAACCAGCCCGACTCGGCGCAATCCGCGAGTCGGGCTTTTTTTCGTCCCTTTATAGCGCGCCGGCGCTACCATCATGCATCGCTCCAACCCCGCCGACGGATTACCCGCGAGAGCCAACCGATGACCACTCCCCGCCTTTTCGCATTGACTCCCGGCGAGCCCGCCGGCATTGGCCCCGACCTGTGCCTGCTGCTGGCCCGCACTGCACAGCCGCACGCGCTGATCGCCATTGCCAACCGCGCCCTGCTGGCCGAACGCGCCCAGCAGCTGGGCCTGCGGCTTGAGTTGCTGGACGTCGGACCCGGCAACTGGCCGCAACGACCAGCCCCCGCCGGCAGCCTGTATGTCTGGGATACTCCGCTGGGCGCACCAGTGCAGACCGGGCAACTGAACCAGGGCAACGCCGCCTATGTGCTGGAAACCCTGACCCGCGCCGGGCAAGGCTGCCTCGACGGGCACTTCGCCGGGATGATCACCGCCCCGGTGCACAAGGGCGTGATCAACCAGGCCGGGATTGCCTTCTCCGGCCATACCGAGTTTCTCGCCGAACTGACGCAAACCGAGCAGGTGGTGATGATGCTCGCCACCCACGGCCTGCGCGTGGCCCTGGTGACCACCCATCTGCCTCTGCGCCAGGTAGCCGATGCCATCACCCCCGAGCGCCTGGCCCGGGTCACGCGGATTCTCGACCATGACCTGCGCACGAAATTCGGCATCCCCCGGCCGCGCATCCTGGTCTGCGGCCTCAACCCCCATGCCGGCGAAGGCGGCCACCTGGGTCGCGAGGAAATCGAGATCATCGAACCGACCCTCGAACAGCTTCGCGGCGAAGGCATCGAGCTGATCGGCCCGCTGCCGGCCGACACCCTGTTCACCCCCAAGCATCTGGAACACTGCGATGCGGTGCTGGCCATGTACCACGACCAGGGCCTGCCTGTACTCAAGTACAAGGGCTTCGGCGCGGCGGTCAATGTCACCCTGGGGCTGCCGATTATCCGCACCTCGGTGGATCACGGCACCGCCCTGGACCTGGCCGGCAGCGGTCGGATCGACAGCGGCAGCCTGCAGGTGGCCCTGGAAACCGCCTACCAGATGGCTGCCAGCCGCGCCTGAGGATTGGCGGCGCTACGGCTTGCGCTGCCAATGCTGTTAAACTGCCGCTCTTTGTTTGCGCTTTAAGCTTGCAGCTTGAGGCCTGGAGCTGCCCTCGATGTCCGAATACCAACACCGCGCGCGCAAGCGCTTTGGCCAGAACTTCCTGCACGACGCCGGGGTGATCCACCGCATCCTGCGCGCCATCCATGCCCGCGAAGGCGAGCATATGCTGGAAATCGGCCCGGGCCAGGGCGCACTGACCGAGGGCCTGCTCGATAGCGGCGCACAGCTCGACGTGATCGAACTGGACCGCGACCTGATCCCGATCCTGCAGCATCAGTTCGGCAACAACCCGCGCTTTCGCCTGAACCAGGGCGACGCACTCAAATTCGACTTCAACCAGTTGCAGGCCGCACCGCGCAGCCTGCGGGTGGTGGGCAACCTGCCATACAACATCTCCACGCCACTGATCTTCCACCTGCTGAGCAATGCCGCACTGATCCGCGACATGCACTTTATGCTGCAGAAGGAAGTGGTCGAACGCCTGGCCGCCACCCCAGGTGGTGGCGACTGGGGCCGTCTGTCGATCATGGTGCAGTACCACTGCCGCGTGGAGCACCTGTTCAACGTCGGCCCCGGGGCCTTCAACCCGCCGCCCAAGGTCGACTCGGCAATCGTCCGCCTGGTGCCACACGAGGTGCTGCCGCACCCGGCCAAGGATCATCACCTGCTCGAACGTGTGGTGCGCGAAGCCTTCAACCAGCGGCGCAAGACCCTGCGCAACACCCTCAAGGCCCTGCTGCCAGCCAGCGCCATCGAAGCCGCCGAAGTAGACGGCAGCCTGCGCCCCGAACAACTGGACCTGGCCGCCTTTGTCCGCCTGGCGGACCAGCTGGCCGACCAGCCCAGCGCCAGCTGATGGTAGCTAGACTGATCTGTAGCCTATTGAGTTATTGCCCATGAGCGATCCCCGTTATCAGGTCGACGTCAGCGTCGTCACCCGCTACCTGCCGGAGCAGTCGCAGCCGGAACAGAACCGCTTTGCCTTCGCCTACACGGTGACGGTGAGCAACAACGGCCAGGTGCCGGCCAAGCTGCTTTCGCGCCACTGGATCATCACCAACGGTGACGGCCGCGTGCAGGAAGTGCGCGGTGCCGGCGTGGTCGGCCAACAACCGTTGATCGAGCCGGGCCAGAGCCATACCTACAGCAGCGGCACGGTGATGAGCAGCCGCGTCGGCACCATGCAGGGCAGCTACCAGATGCTCGCAGAGGACGGCAAACGCTTCGACGCCGCCATCGCGCCCTTCCGCCTGGCGGTACCGGGCTCGCTGCACTAATGGCGACCTACGCCGTAGGCGACCTGCAAGGCTGCCTGAAACCCCTGCAATGCCTGCTTGAGCGCGTGTCCTTTGATCCAGCGCAGGACAAACTGTGGCTGGTCGGCGACCTGGTCAACCGCGGGCCGCAGTCCCTGGAAACCCTGCGTTTTCTCTATGGGATACGCGACGCCCTGACCTGCGTGCTGGGCAACCACGACCTGCACCTGCTGGCCGTGGCACACAATATCGAGCGCCTGAAAAAGGGCGACACCCTGCGCGAGATCATCGAGGCTCCGGATGCCGCCGACCTGCTCGACTGGCTGCGCCGACAGAAGCTGCTGCATTACGACGCCGAGCGCGATACCGTTCTGGTACATGCCGGCATTCCACCGCAATGGTCACTGCACAAGGCCCTCCGGCGCGCGGCCGAGGTCGAGGACGCGTTGCGCGACGATGCCCGCCTGCCGCTGTTTCTCGACGGCATGTATGGCAACGAGCCGGCCAAGTGGGATGGCGACCTGCACGGCGTGACTCGCCTGCGCGTAATCACCAATTACTTCACCCGCATGCGCTTCTGTACAGCCGACGGTACCCTGGACCTGAAGAGCAAGGAAGGCGTCGGCAGCGCGCCACCAGGCTACGCCCCCTGGTTCAGCCACAAGCAGCGCAAGACCCGCGGCCAGAAGATCATTTTCGGCCACTGGGCGGCCCTCGAGGGCCAGTGCCATGAGCCGGGGCTGTTTGCCCTCGACACCGGCTGCGTCTGGGGCGGCCAGATGAGCCTGCTAAATATCGACAGTGGCGAATACCATCGCTGCGCCTGTAAGGAGCCCGCATGAGCGAATTCAAACGCATCCCGCCAGAACAAGCCCAGGCCCTGCGCCAGCAAGGCGCAGTGGTGGTGGATATCCGCGACCCGCAGAGCTTTGCCAGCGGCCACATCAGCGGTTCGCTGCACCTGGACAACCACTCGCTGCACGATTTTATCGCCAAGGCCGATCTCGACGCGCCGCTGATCGTCGCCTGCTACCACGGCAACTCCAGCCAGAGCGCCGCTGCCTATCTAGTGGGCCAGGGCTTTAGCGAGGTCTACAGCCTGGATGGCGGTTTCGAACTGTGGCGCGCCACGTTCCCCGCGGACACCGCCCAGAGCAGCGCGGAATAATTTTCATAGTCCGCCACCCCTGGCGGCCACCCGGCGGGCCGTCGCTGCGCGACGTTAAAAATGGCTCCCGGGCATTTTTTCCGCGGCCCGGCAGGCCGCGTCCGCTCTGGCCTGCCGGGCATCCCGACCAACGGTAATATCCTGTTATCGTTAAGCGCGCCTTTATCTCGCCGAATCCGAACTATCCTTTAGCTCAGGCCATCCAAAAAAAGGTAGCGCCGGCCAACCGGCACCCGGGCCATCGGTAGACTCTTAGCTGTACTGGGGGACTCTTCTCGGCTGACTCCTCAGCCGATCACTGGCCCCGCACGACCGATATAGCACCGGATTCCAGCATCGAGCGAGGTGACGTCATGAGCATTTTCAGCCACTTCCAGCAACGTTTCGAAGCGACTCGGCAGGAGGAACTCACCCTCCAGGAGTACCTCGAACTGTGCAAGCAGGATCGCAGCGCCTATGCCTCGGCAGCCGAACGCCTGCTGCTGGCCATCGGTGAGCCTGAACTGCTCGATACCTCGACCGACCCACGGCTTTCCAGGATCTTCTCCAACAAGGTGATCCGCCGTTACCCGGCCTTTGCCGACTTCCATGGCATGGAGGAGTGCATCGACCAGATCGTCTCCTACTTCCGCCATGCCGCCCAGGGCCTGGAAGAGAAGAAGCAGATTCTCTACCTGCTCGGCCCGGTCGGCGGCGGCAAGTCCTCCCTGGCGGAAAAGCTCAAGCACCTGATGGAGAAGGTGCCCTTCTATGCGATCAAGGACTCGCCCGTGTTCGAGTCGCCCCTGGGCCTGTTCAGCGATGCCGAAGATGGTGCCATCCTCGAAGAGGAGTACGGCATCTCGCGGCGCTACCTGAGCAGCATCATGTCGCCCTGGGCGACCAAGCGCCTGCAGGAGTTCGGCGGCGATATCAGCCATTTCCGCGTGGTCAAGCTGTTCCCCTCGATCCTCAACCAGATCGCCGTGGCCAAGACCGAGCCAGGAGACGAGAACAACCAGGACATCTCCTCGCTGGTGGGCAAGGTGGATATCCGCAAGCTGGAGGAATTCCCGCAGAACGATGCCGACGCCTACAGCTATTCGGGGGCGCTGTGCCGGGCCAACCAGGGCCTGATGGAGTTCGTCGAGATGTTCAAGGCACCGATCAAGGTGCTGCACCCGCTGCTGACCGCCACTCAGGAAGGCAACTACAACAGCACCGAAGGCCTCGGTGCGATCCCCTACAACGGCATTCTCCTGGCCCACTCCAACGAGTCGGAGTGGCACAGCTTCCGCAACAACAAGAACAACGAAGCCTTTATCGACCGTATCTATATCGTCAAGGTGCCCTACTGCCTGCGCGTCACCGACGAGATCAAGATCTACGACAAACTGCTGGCCAACAGCTCCCTGTCCAAGGCCCACTGCGCCCCGGACACCCTGAAGATGCTCGCCCAGTTCTCGGTGCTGAGCCGCCTCAAGGAGCCGGAAAACTCCAACGTCTACTCGAAGATGCGCGTCTACGACGGCGAAAACCTCAAGGACACCGATCCCAAGGCCAAGTCGATTCAGGAGTACCGCGACACCGCAGGCGTGGATGAAGGCATGAACGGTCTGTCGACCCGCTTCGCCTTCAAGATCCTCTCCAAGGTGTTCAACTTCGATCCCCACGAGATCGCCGCCAACCCGGTGCACCTGCTCTATGTGCTGGAGCAGCAGATCGAACAGGAGCAGTTCCCGGCGGAAACCCGCGAGCGCTACCTGCGTTTTATCAAGGAATACCTGGCCCCGCGCTATATCGAATTTATCGGCAAGGAAATCCAGACCGCCTACCTGGAGTCCTACAGCGAATACGGGCAGAACATCTTCGACCGCTACGTGCTGTACGCCGACTTCTGGATCCAGGACCAGGAATACCGCGACCCGGAAACCGGCGAAATTCTCAATCGCGTGGCCCTCAACGAGGAGCTGGAGAAAATCGAGAAACCGGCCGGCATCAGCAACCCGAAGGACTTCCGCAACGAGATCGTCAACTTCGTACTGCGCGCCCGGGCCAACAACAACGGCAAGAACCCGACCTGGCTCAGCTACGAGAAGCTGCGCGTGGTGATCGAGAAGAAAATGTTCTCCAACACCGAGGACCTGCTGCCGGTCATCAGTTTCAATGCCAAAGCGAGCAAGGAGGATCAACAGAAACACAACGACTTCGTCACTCGCATGGTCGAGCGCGGCTACACCGACAAGCAGGTACGCCTGCTGTCCGAATGGTATCTGCGGGTTCGTAAATCGCAGTAAGGCAGCCATAAGCAGCAAGCTTTAAGCTGCAAGCAGGAGGTTCGGGAGTGGACCGCTCTTGCAGCTTGTGGCTTGTGGCTTGCATCTCCCCGGAGGGGCCCCATGAGCCATGTGATCGACCGACGTCTGAATGGCAAGAACAAGAGCACGGTGAACCGCCAGCGCTTCCTGCGGCGTTACCGTGACCATATCAAGAAGGCCGTGGAGGAGGCCGTCAGCCGCCGCTCCATCACCGACATGGAACACGGCGAACAGATCAGCATTCCCGGTCGCGATATCGACGAGCCGGTATTGCACCACGGCCGCGGTGGCCGTCAGACCACCGTGCACCCCGGCAACCGCGAATTCACCACCGGCGAACGCATCCCCCGCCCGCAGGGCGGGGGCGGCGGCCAGGGCGCAGGCAAGGCGAGCAACTCCGGCGAAGGCATGGACGAGTTCGTCTTTCAGATCACCCAGGAGGAATTCCTCGACTTTATGTTCGAGGACCTGGAGCTGCCCAACCTGGTCAAGCGCCACCTGACCGGCAGCGACACCTTCAAGCATGTGCGCGCCGGCATCAGCAACGAGGGCAACCCTTCGCGGATCAATATCGTCCGCACCCTGCGCTCGGCCCACGCCCGGCGCATCGCCCTGTCCGGCAGCAGCCGGGCCAGACTGAAAACCGCAGAAAGCGAACTGCTGCGTCTGCGCCTGGAACAGCCGGACAACTTCGGCGATATCCAGGCACTCGAAGAAGAAATCGTCAAGCTGCGCGCGCGCATCAAGCGGGTGCCCTTCCTCGACACCTTCGACCTCAAGTACAACCTGCTGGTCAAACAGCCCAACCCCAGCTCCAAGGCGGTGATGTTCTGCCTGATGGACGTCTCCGGCTCCATGACCCAGTCGACCAAGGACATCGCCAAGCGCTTCTTTATCCTCCTGTACCTGTTCCTCAAGCGTAACTACGACAAGATCGACGTGGTGTTTATCCGCCATCACACCAGCGCCAAGGAAGTCGATGAGGAGGAGTTCTTCTACTCCCGCGAGACCGGCGGTACCATCGTCTCCAGCGCCCTCAAGCTGATGCAGGAGATCATGGCCGCGCGCTACCCGATCAACGAGTGGAATATCTACGCCGCCCAGGCGTCGGATGGCGACAACTGGAATGACGACTCGCCGGTGTGCCGCGATATATTGATCAAACAGATCATGCCGTTCGTGCAGTACTTCACCTACGTCGAGATCACCCCGCGCGAACACCAGGCGCTGTGGTACGAGTACGAACAGGTGGCCGAGAGCTTTGCCGATACCTTTGCCCAACAGCAGCTGGTGTCGGCCGGCGACATCTACCCGGTGTTCCGCGAACTGTTCCAGCGCCGAATGACGACCTGAGGGCCGTGCCATGACCGCAACCGAGAAGAAACGCCAGCCGCTGTCCACCGGCTCGGAGTGGACCTTCGAACTGGTGCGCGCCTACGACCGCGAAATCGGCCGTATCGCCGAGCGCTATGCCCTGGACACCTACCCCAACCAGATAGAGGTGATCACTGCCGAGCAGATGATGGACGCCTACGCCTCGGTGGGCATGCCCCTGGGCTATCACCACTGGTCCTATGGCAAGCACTTCCTCGCCACCGAGAAGGGTTACAAGCGCGGGCAGATGGGCCTGGCCTACGAGATCGTGATCAACTCCGACCCGTGCATCGCCTACCTGATGGAAGAAAACACCATGTGCATGCAGGCGCTGGTGATCGCCCATGCCTGCTACGGCCACAACAGCTTCTTCAAGGGCAACTACCTGTTCCGCACCTGGACCGACGCCAGCTCGATCATCGATTACCTGGTGTTCGCCAAGCAGTACATCATGCAGTGTGAGGAGCGCCACGGCATCGACGCGGTGGAAGACCTGCTCGACTCCTGCCACGCCCTGATGAATTATGGCGTCGACCGCTACAAGCGCCCCTACCCGATTTCCGCCGAGGAAGAGCGGCGGCGCATGAAGGACCGCGAGGAGCACCTGCAAAAACAGATCAACGACCTCTGGCGCACCATCCCCAAGAGCGCCAGCAAGGGCGGCGAACAGGACAGCAAGCGCTTCCCCCCGGAGCCCCAGGAAAACATCCTGTACTTCCTCGAAAAACATGCGCCGCTGCTCGAGCCCTGGCAGCGCGAGGTGATCCGCATCGTGCGCAAGATCGCCCAGTACTTCTACCCGCAGCGCCAGACCCAGGTGATGAACGAGGGCTGGGCCTGCTTCTGGCACTACACCCTGATGAACGACCTGTACGACGAGGGTCTGGTCACCGACGGCTTTATGATGGAGTTCCTCCAGTCGCACACCAGCGTGATCTACCAGCCGCCCTTCGACAGCCCCTACTACAGCGGCATCAACCCCTACACCCTGGGCTTCGCCATGTACCGCGACATCCGTCGCATCTGCGAAACGCCCACCGAGGAAGACCGCCGCTGGTTCCCCGATATCGCCGGCAGCGACTGGCTAAGCACCCTCAAGTTCGCCATGAAGAGCTTCAAGGACGAGAGTTTTATCCTGCAGTACCTGTCGCCCAAGGTGATCCGCGAGCTCAAGCTGTTCAGCGTGCTGGACGACGACCAGAAGGACGAGCTGTATGTCCCGGCGATTCACGACGAGCCCGGCTACCAGCAGATTCGTGAGACCCTGGCCGCGCAGTACAACCTGGGCAACCGCGAACCCAATGTGCAGATCTGGAGCATCGACCGCCGCGGCGACCGCTCCCTGACCCTGCGCCATCAGCAACACGACCGCAAACCCCTGGGCAACTCCACCGACGAAGTACTCAAACACCTGCACCGCCTGTGGGGCTTCGATATCCATCTGCAGATCATGCAGGACGACAAACTGATCAACACCCAGCACGTGCCGCCGAAGAACGAAGCGGAACACGAAGGCGATTACCCACGTCTGGACCTGGTCATTCCGCCCATTTGATCGGTTGCGCCCCATGCTCACGCCGCCCAGCATGGACGCTAGGCTTTTGGGGAATGTCCTTATGCGTCTGTTTATCGTTCTACTGCTGTGCCTGGCCCTGGCCACCTGCAGCAGCCAGCCGCCCCGCGTCCAGGTGATCAGCCCGGCCAGCCCCGAGCTGGCACAAAGCCGCAGCTTCGAGCTGATCGCCGCCGAACAGGCGGTCAACGGCCCACTGCCCTTCGCCGACCGTTACCGCCAGCTCGATCAGCTGCTGCGCGAAGGCCTCACCCGGCGCGGCTATCACGCCAGCCCGCAGGCGCAGATCCGGGTCTATTACTGGCTGTCGGTGCAGGACAGCCCCCTGGACTTCCACGTCGAGACCGCTCCACCGACACCACTCGGCCCCTACCAGGCGCTTCATCGCCTACGCGACAGCACCGGCACCCTGCGTATCCGCCTGACCACCCCGGAGCAGCACATACTCTGGGAGGGCCTGAGCAGCACCGGTCTCAGCCCGCAACGGGACAGCGCCGAACTGCTCGAGCGGGCCACCCAGGCGCTGCTGCAGCAGATCCCCCAGGCCGCGCCGTAACCCAGAGCACGCGCGACTCTCTACGCGCAGCGGTAGCCCGGATGCAGTCAGGGGCGGCCTGCCACCTACTTCCCGGATTGCATCCGGGCTACCCTTCGCCACCGGCCAGCCGCTATCCTCCGCACTTAGCGGAGGAACCATGATGCAGATATACAAAGTCGGCGGTGCGGTACGTGACCGCCTGTTGGGCCGCGAGGTCAGCGAGATCGACTGGGTGGTGGTGGGTGCCAGCGCCGAGCAGATGCTGGAGCTGGGCTATCGTCCGGTGGGCGCGGATTTCCCGGTCTTTCTGCATCCGCAGTCCGGCGAGGAATACGCCCTGGCCCGCACCGAGCGCAAGAGCGGCCGCGGCTATGGCGGCTTTACCTTCTTCGCCAGCCCGGAGGTCACCCTCGAGGAAGACCTGATCCGCCGCGACCTGACCGTCAACGCCATGGCCGAGGACGGCCAGGGCCGCCTGATCGACCCCTATGGCGGTCAGCGCGACCTAGAGGCCAGGGTGCTGCGCCACGTGTCCCCGGCCTTTGCCGAGGACCCGTTGCGCGTGCTGCGCGTCGCCCGCTTCGCCGCCCGCTATGCGCCCCTGAGTTTTACGGTCGCGACAGAAACCCTGGCGCTGATGCGCGAACTGAGCGAATCCGGTGAGCTGAGCGCACTGACACCCGAACGCAGCTGGAAGGAAATCTCCCGCGCCCTGCTGGAGCCGCGCCCGGATGTATTTATCCAGGTGCTGCGCGACTGTGGGGCACTGCAGGAACTGCTGCCGGAAGTCGACGCGCTGTTCGGCGTTCCGCAGCCGGCCGCCCATCACCCCGAAATCGACACCGGCGCGCATGTGCTCAGCGTGCTGCGCCAATGCGCCGAACACCGGCAGCCGCTGACCGTGCGCTGGGCCTGCCTGCTCCACGATGTCGGCAAGGGCCTGACGCCCGAGGCCGAGTGGCCGCGGCATATCGCCCATGAATACAAGGGGCTCAAGCTGATCCGCGCGATCAACCAGCGCTGCAAGGCTCCCAAGGATTGCCAGGAACTGGCCCTGCAGGTCGGCGAGTTCCATACCCACGGCCATCGCGCCCTCGAGCTGAAGGCCTCGACCCTGCTCCAGCTGCTGCAGAGCTTCGACGTATTTCGCCGCCCGCAGCGCTTCGAGGAGTTTATCGCCGCCTGCGAGATGGACGCCCGCGGCCGCCTGGGCCTGGAACAACGCGACTACCCCCAGGCCGACTACCTGCGCGGGGCCATGCATGCGGCCCGCGCGGTGGCGGTGCAACCCCTGCTGGCGCAAGGGTTCCAGGGTGCGGAACTGGGTGAGGCACTCAATCGCCAACGCCTGCAGGCGCTCAAGGCCTACAAGGCAGACGCCACACCTTAAACGAGCCGTCCCGCCTGCTAGGTGACGGGGTGGGCCTGAAGCAACGCCGCCGGGGTCAACTCGGCGTCACGCCACTGGAACGCCACCGGCTGCAACTGCTGGTCGATCTGCGCTGCCTGCCACAGCTCGGCGAAGCTGCGCTGCTCGCCCGGGTGCAAACGCTCCGGCACCAACAGCGAAAGCGGCCAGAGTACGAAGGCATTCCTGAGGATTTCCGCCCGCGGCAGGACCAGGCCATCGAAATTACCAACCAGATCGCCATACAGCAGCACATCGATATCCAGCGGCAAGCCCTTGCGTTCCGGCGCATAGCGGCCGTTGTCGGCCTCGATAAACTTCAGCCGGCGGTCCAGCTCGCCCAGCGGCAGGTCGCTGTAGCCGGCCACCACCAGATTGAAGAAGGGCCCACTCTTGATACCCACCGCCTGACTTTCGAAAACCGGCGAGCAGCGCATCTGGCCAAGCAGCGCCGACAAGGCCTCGAGCCCCGCGCGCAAGTGCACTTCGCGCTCGACATTGCTGCCCAGGCCCAGCAGAACTGGCGTTAGCGACATCCGCGCTCGATCTCCACACCGACCCCACCGCTGGCTGCCGGCACCGCACCGGGCTTGGTCAGCTTGATCCGCAGCCAGGGAATCTGGAACTCCGCCATCAACAGCTCGGCCAGACGCTCGGCGAAGGTTTCCACCAGGATAAATTGCGACTCGCCGGCAAAAGCCTGCACCCGCGCGGCCACGGCCGCATAGTCCAGCGCCTTGTCCAGCTCGTCGCCGGCCGCCGCCGGGCGATTATCCCAACCCAGATACAGGTCCAGGCACAAACACTGGCGAATGGTGCGCTCCCAATCGTAGGCACCAATCACCGTATCGACTTCCAGCCCCTCGATAAAAACTGTGTCCAAGCACGCTCTCCGCGGCACGACAATACTGGCGCACCTAGTTAGAATCGGGGCTCCCTTGCCCCGGAATGGATACCATGTTTTGGCTGTTGGCGCTCCTCGCCTACCTGCTCGGCTCGCTGTCCTTCGCCATACTGCTCAGCCACCTGGCCGGCGGGCCAGACCCGCGCGCCAGTGGTTCGGGCAACCCCGGTGCCACCAATATGTTGCGGGTGGCGGGCAAACGCCTGGCCATCCTCACCCTGCTCGGCGACCTGCTCAAGGGCCTGCTGCCCGTGCTGATCGCCGCCCTGCTCGGTTTCGGCCTGCACCAGCAGGCCTGGATAGGTCTGGCAGCCATCATCGGCCACCTCTACCCGGTGTATTTCCGCTTCCGCGGCGGCAAGGGTGTCGCCACCGCCGCCGGCATGCTGCTGGGACTCTACCCGCCCGCTGCGCTGCTGGCCATCTGCGCCTGGCTGCTGACCTTCTTCATGACGCGCACGAGCTCGCTGGCGGCGTTAATAGCTACGCCCCTGACCCTGCCTCTGCTGGCCTGGCAACAACCGGCGGCACTGGTGCCGGTGAGCGTACTCACCGGCCTGATCGTCTGGCGGCACCGGAGCAATTTACGCGATCTGTTCGCCGGCCGTGAGCGGCATTTTTAACCAGCCCGGCTCATGCTAAAGCGCCGGCAACTGTTCCATCGGCCAGCGCGCCTGCACCTTGATGCTCAGATCCTCATGCTGCCCGGCCAGCAGCCGCTGGCAGCCGGCATAAGCGATCATCGCGCCATTGTCGGTGCAGAAGGCCGGACGGGCGTAGAACACCTCCCCCCTCAGGTCGCCGAGCATGCTTTCCAGCGACAGGCGCAGCGCCTTGTTGGCGCTTACGCCGCCGGCGATCACCAGGTTGCGCAAGCCGGTTTGCTTGAGGGCGCGCTTGCATTTGATGGTCAGGGTGTCGACCACCGCTTGCTGAAAGGCCAGGGCGACATCGCAACGGGTCTGCTCGCCATCGTCACCCGCGGCGCGGCACTGCTGCCAGGTATTCAGGGTAAAGGTCTTGAGGCCGCTGAAGCTGAACTCCAGTCCCGGCCGGTCGGTCATCGGCCGCGGGAACTTGAAACGCCCAGGTGTGCCGTTTTCCGCCAGCCGCGCGATTTCCGGCCCGCCCGGATACTGCAAACCCATCAACTTGGCGGTCTTGTCGAAGGCCTCGCCGGCGGCGTCATCCAGAGACTCGCCGAGCAACTGGTACTGGCCGATGCCATCGACCCGCACCAGCTGGGTATGGCCACCAGAGACCAATAAAGCGACGAACGGAAAAGCTGGCGGGTTTTCCTCCAGCATAGGGGCCAGCAGGTGGCCTTCCATATGGTGTACACCCAAGGCTGGAATGCCCCAGGCAAAAGCCAGGGCCTGGGCACAGGAAGCGCCCACCAGTAGCGCACCAACCAGGCCGGGGCCGGCGGTGTAGGCAATCGCATCGATATCGGACTTGCTCTTGCCGGCTTCGCTCAACACCTGGCGGATCAGCGGCAGCATGCGTTTGACGTGATCGCGCGAGGCCAGCTCGGGGACCACTCCGCCATACACCCGGTGCAGGTCGATCTGGCTGAACAGGGCATCGGCCAGCAGGCCGCGCGCGCTGTCATAGAGCGCGACACCAGTCTCGTCGCAGGAGGTTTCCAATCCCAGTACCAGCATGGGCAACGCCTTGATCTCGAGGGGCTAAACAGCAGAAGGCGCGCATAATAATAGGCCGCGAGGCGAGCCGACCAGCGCTTTTCGATCAGAGGCTTTGCATTCCGCGCGATGAGACGGTAACATCCGCAACCCTTAAAAACCTACGTTCTCCAGCGCCATCTGCCAGGAGTAACGTTACCCCCGGTAATAAAGAAGGTAAGCCCTGGATGCCAGCCGTCAAAGTTAAAGAGAACGAACCCTTCGACGTAGCTCTGCGTCGTTTCAAGCGCTCCTGCGAAAAAGCCGGTGTTCTGGCTGAAGTTCGCAGCCGTGAATTCTACGAAAAGCCGACTTCCGAGCGTAAGCGCAAAGCAGCAGCCGCTGTTAAGCGTCACGCCAAGAAAGTGCAGCGCGAACAGCGCCGCAGCGTTCGCCTGTACTAATCGCCGCGGCTTTCGTCCGCACGATTAGCTACAAGCAGCGCCTGACACCCGGCCTCGGCCGGGTTTCGCTTTTAGACTCCGCGCCACCTTCGGGTGACGATCGGAGTCTTTTAGTTTCCGCCCATACCTGTCGCGCACCCCTGCATGGCAGTACCCTGAGCACCTATGGCCGGCCTGATCCCACAGTCTTTTATCGATGACCTGCTCAACCGCACCGATATCGTCGACGTGGTCAGCTCGCGCATCCAGCTGAAAAAGGCCGGCAAGAACTACACCGCCTGCTGCCCCTTCCACAAAGAAAAGACCCCCTCGTTCAGCGTCAGCCCGGACAAACAGTTCTATTACTGCTTTGGCTGCGGGGCCGGCGGCAACGCCCTGGGCTTTGTCATGGACCACGACCAACTGGACTTCCCCCAGGCGATCGAGGACCTGGCCAAGCGCGCCGGTATGGAAGTGCCCCGCGAGGAAGGCGGACGCAACAACAAACCGCGCCAGCCCACCGACTCGCCGCTTTACCCACTGCTGAGCGCCGCCGCCGAGTTCTACAAGCAGGCCCTGAAAAGCCACCCGCAACGCAAGGCCGCCATCGACTACCTCAAGGGTCGCGGCCTGTCCGGCGAGATCGCCCGCGACTTCGCCATGGGCTTCGCCCCGCCCGGCTGGGACAACCTGCACAAGCACCTGGCCAGCGACAGCCTGCAACAGAAGGCCATGATCGACGCCGGCCTGCTGGTGGAAAATGCCGAGAGCGGCAAGCGCTACGACCGCTTCCGCGACCGCATCATGTTCCCCATCCGCGACAGCCGCGGCCGGGTGATCGCCTTCGGCGGCCGGGTGCTGGGCGATGAAAAACCGAAGTACCTGAATTCCCCGGAAACCCCGGTATTCCACAAGGGCCAGGAACTCTACGGCCTCTATGAGGCGCGCAAGCACAACCGCGACCTCGACGAGATCATGGTGGTCGAAGGCTATATGGACGTCATCGCCCTGGCCCAGCAAGGCCTGCGCAACGCCGTCGCCACCCTCGGCACCGCCACCAGCGAAGAACACCTCAAGCGCCTGTTCCGCGTGGTACCCAGCGTATTGTTCTGCTTCGACGGCGACGCCGCCGGGCGCAACGCCGCCTGGCGCGCCCTCGAAGCGACCCTGTCGAGCCTGCAGGACGGCCGCCGCGCGCGCTTCCTGTTTCTGCCCGACGGCGAAGACCCGGACACCCTGGTGCGCAGCGAAGGCACCGACGCCTTCCGCGCGCGCATCAACCAGCACGCCCAGCCGCTGGCCGATTACTTCTTCCAGCAACTCAGCGAAGAGGCCGACCCGCGCTCCCTGGAAGGCAAGGCCCACCTGATGACCCTGGCCGCGCCGCTGATCGACAAGATCCCCGGCAACAACCTGCGCGCCCTGATGCGCCAGCGCCTCAGCGAAATCACCGGCCTGACCGGCGAAGCCCCCAGCCAGGCCGCGCCAGCCAGCCGTAGCAGCACACCAGCAAGCACCGCGCCACCCGCGCCCAGCCATTACCCGGACTATGCAGAGATCCCCGACAGCGCCTACTACGATGTCGAACCGAGCCGCAACGAATACGAAAACCCCAGCCCAGCGCCGCAATTCGAACACAACAGCAGCAAGGGCAAAGGCAACTGGAAGAAAGAAGGCGGCAAGTGGAACAAGAAGGGCCAGGGCGAGTTCGCCCCGCGCGCGCCACGCACCGCCGTTAGCGTCGAGTCGCCGCACCTGAGCGCCCTGCGCACCCTGCTGCATCACCCGCAATTGGCGCAGAAGGTTGAGGATGTCAGCCACTTCGCCGCCGAAGACGACACCTATGCGCAACTGCTGGTGGCCCTGCTCGGCGCCTTGCAGAAGAACCCCAAGCTGCGCTCGCTGCAACTGATCGCACGCTGGCACGGCACCGAACAGGGCCGCCTATTGCGGGCCTTGGCAGAAAAGGAATGGCTGATTTCGGCCGACAACCTTGAACAACAGTTTTTCGACACTATAACTAGTCTAGTAGCCCGCCAACGCGAGCGCAGCCTGGAACATTTGCTGCGCAAAGCCCGTCAAAGTGAGCTGAGTGCAGATGAGAAAGACCAGCTGCGCAGCTTGCTGAGCCGTAATGCATCACCGGTAATCCCGAGCCCAACTGGCGCTTAGGGGTATTACTCGGGTATAATCCGCGGCTTGTTTTTTGCCCGCCAAGACCTTCAGTGGATAGGGTGTTATGTCCGGAAAAGCGCAACAGCAGTCTCGTATCAAAGAGTTGATCACCCTTGGTCGTGAGCAGGGTTACCTGACTTACGCGGAGGTCAACGACCACCTGCCGGAGGATATTTCCGACCCGGAACAGGTGGAAGATATCATCCGCATGATCAATGACATGGGGATCAACGTATTCGAGGTTGCGCCAGATAAGGATTCCCTTATGCTGGCCGACGCCGACACCGACGAAGCAGCCGCCGAAGAAGCCGCTGCTGCCCTCGCGGCCGTTGAAACCGATATCGGTCGCACCACCGACCCAGTGCGCATGTATATGCGTGAAATGGGCACGGTGGAATTGCTTACCCGCGAAGGCGAGATCGAAATCGCCAAACGCATCGAGGAAGGCATACGCGAAGTCATGGGGGCAATAGCCCACTTCCCTGGCACTGTCGACAGCATTCTCGGCGAATACACCCGCGTGACCACCGAAGGTGGTCGCCTGGTTGAAGTGCTTAGTGGCTATATCGATCCGGATGACGGCATCGTACCCGCCGAAGCCGCCGCCCCCGTCCCCGCAAAGGACGGCGACGCAGCCGACGACAAGGACGATGAAGAAGACGGCGACGACAGCGACGACGAGGAAGAGGAAGGCGACGGCGGTCCGGACCCTGAAGAGGCCCTGCGCCGCTTCACCGCGATTGGCGACGCTCTCGACCTGGCCAAGAAAGCCCTGAAAAAGCACGGCCGTGGCAGCAAGCAAGGCATTGCCGCGCTGAAAGAAATGGCCGAGCTGTTTATGCCGATCAAGCTCGTGCCTAAGCAATTCGACGCCTTGGTGGTACGAGTACGCGATGCCTTGGTGCGCCTGCGTGCCCAGGAACGCGCCATCATGCAACTCTGCGTACGTGATGCACGTATGCCGCGTGCCGACTTCCTGCGCCTGTTCCCGGGCAATGAAATCGATCCCGAGTGGGCCGCTGGCCTGGCCAAGGGCAAAGCCAAGTACGCCGAAGCCATCGGCAACCTGCAGGCCGATATCCAGCGCTGCCAGCAGAAGCTGTCTGCCCTGGAAGCCGAGTGCGACCTGACTCTGGCCGAAATCAAGGACATCAACCGGCGCATGTCGATCGGCGAGGCCAAGGCCCGCCGCGCGAAGAAGGAAATGGTTGAAGCCAACCTGCGCCTGGTGATCTCGATTGCCAAGAAGTACACCAACCGCGGCCTGCAGTTCCTCGACCTGATTCAGGAAGGCAACATCGGCCTGATGAAGGCGGTGGACAAGTTCGAATACCGTCGTGGTTACAAGTTCTCGACCTACGCCACCTGGTGGATTCGTCAGGCGATTACTCGCTCCATCGCCGACCAGGCGCGCACCATCCGTATCCCGGTGCACATGATCGAGACGATCAACAAGCTCAACCGTATCTCGCGGCAGATGCTGCAGGAGATGGGTCGCGAACCGACCCCGGAAGAGCTGGGCGAGCGCATGGAAATGCCCGAGGACAAGATCCGCAAGGTGTTGAAGATCGCCAAGGAGCCGATCTCCATGGAAACCCCGATCGGCGACGACGAAGATTCGCACCTGGGCGACTTCATCGAGGACTCCACCATGCAATCGCCGATCGACGTGGCGACCGTGGAAAGCCTCAAGGAAGCCACCCGCGAAGTCCTCTCCGGCCTCACCGCAAGGGAAGCCAAGGTACTGCGCATGCGTTTCGGCATCGACATGAACACCGACCACACTCTCGAGGAAGTCGGTAAGCAATTCGATGTCACCCGCGAGCGGATCCGGCAGATCGAAGCCAAGGCGCTGCGCAAGCTGCGCCACCCGACGAGAAGCGAGCACCTACGCTCCTTCCTCGACGAGTAACACACAAAACCCCCGGCCCTGCCGGGGGTTTTGCGTTAGGGCCGCGCTACCAAGCCCCCATTTGCCGGTCTACACTGCTGGGTATCGCCCCTGAAAACGAGCCCGCCCATGCAGCGCGTTGCGGCCACCCTCTTGTTGTGTCTGGCTCTATGGACTGCGCCCGCTACCGGCCTCGAGCTAAGCGCCGAAGAACAGGCCTGGCTCGATGCCCATCCCGAGCTACGCCTGGGCATCGACGGGGCCTGGCCCCCCTTCGAGTTTCGCGACGAGCAGGGCCATTACCAGGGCCTCTCCGCCGATTATGTGCGGCTGATCGAACAGCGCTTGCAGATCAAACTGCAGCCCACTCCGCCCAGCAGCTGGAGCGAGGTCATCAACCAGGCCAAGAGCGGCCAACTGGATATGCTGCCCGGAGTGATGTCGACCCCCGAGCGCCAGCAATACCTGACCTTCACCCGCCCCTACCTCGACTTCCCCATCGTCATCCTGACCCACGAAAAAGGGCCGCAGCCGCGCAACCTGAAGGAACTCGACGGCCTCAAGGTCGCCGTCGTACAGGACTACGCGCCCCATGAACTGCTGCGCCAGCTGCACCCGCACCTCCAGCTCTGGCCGCGTCCCAGCGTCGCCGCCGCACTGCAGGCCCTGGCCACCGGCGAGGCCGACGCCATGGTCGGCGACCTCGCCTCGAGCGCCTGGAACCTGCGCCAGCTCAAGCTCGATGGCCTGTATATCAATGGCGAAACACCCTACCGCTATCAGCTGGCCATGGCGGTACCCAAGGAGCAGGCGATACTCGCCGGCATACTCAACAAGGTCTTCGCCGAATTCACCCCGGAGCAGATGAGCGCCATCCAGAAGCACTGGATCGGCGACCTGGTCGACCGCCGCCCCATCTGGCGCAGACTGCTCCTGTTCGGTCTGCCCGGCCTGCTCGTCGCCCTGCTGATCATTGCCAGCATCCTGCGCATCAACCGCCGCCTGCGCAGCGAGATGCACAACCGCACCATCCTCGAAGCCGAACTGCGCAGCAGCGAACAGCACTACCGCGGCCTGGTCGAAGGCCTCAGTGCGGTGACCTGGGAGATGCGCCAGCGCGATTTCTGCTTCACCTATGTCGCCCCCCAGGCCGCCAAGCTGCTCGGCTACCCGCCGCAGGACTGGTTGCAGCCAGACTTTCTGCAACGCGTGCTGCACCCGGACGATGCCACGCAGACCCTGACCTACTGCCGCAAGCAGACTCTGGCCGGGCGCGACCACAGCATGGACTACCGGATGTTCGCCGCCGACGGACGCGTGGTCTGGATACGCGATATCGTCACCCTGCCCACCGAACAGCTGCCGGGCCAGGAGCCCATTCTGCGCGGGCTGATGATCGACATCACCGAAGCGAAACAGACCGAGCAGGCCCTGGCCCTCTCCGAACAGAAGTTCGCCTCGGTCTTCCACAACTGCCCCGACATCATTGCCCTGATCAATATCGACAGCGGCATGCTGGTCACGGTCAACCACACCTTCGAGCAACAGTTCGGCTTCAGTGCGGCCGAGGCCATCGGCCATACCAGCACCGAACTGGGCCTGTGGACAGAGCCAGGAGCCGGCCCGCGCATCCTGCAGAAACTGCGCGAAGGCAGGGTACACAACATCGAAACGCCGTTTCGTCGCCGCGACGGCAGCCAGTTTATCGGCCTGATCTCGGCCCAGAAAATCGCTATCGAAAACACCGCCAACCTGGTGGTCGTGGTACGCGACATCAGTGAACTGAAAGACACCCAACAGCGCCTGCAACTCTCGGAAACCAAGTTCGCCAAAGCCTTCCATGCCTCCCCCGACGGCCTGCTGATTACCCGTCTGAGCGACGGCAAGATGCTGGACGTCAACGAAGGCTTTAGCCGCATCACCGGTTACAGCGCCGCCGAGGCCGCCGAGCAATCCACCGTCGAGCTCGGCATCTGGGCCAACCCCGAAGACCGCGAACGCATGGTCGCCGAGGTCCGCAAAAAGGGCTTTGTTCGCGAATTCTGCGCCCCCATCCGCACCAAGAATGGCACCCTGCGCACCTGCGAGATGTCGGTACAGCCGATGCCGATCGAAGGCCAAATCTGCATGCTGAGCATCGCCCGCGACATTACCGAGCGGGTGCTGATGCAGGAACGTCTGCAACAGGCCGCCACCGTCTTCGAGAGCACGGCCGAAGGCGTAATGATCACCGACTTGGAGCAGCGCATCACCGCGGTCAACCGCGCCTTCAGCCAGATCACCGGCTACAGCGAAGCCGAGGCCCTCGGCCAGTCGCCGCGCCTGCTCGCCTCGGGCAACCACGACAGTGCGTTCTATGCCGCCATGTGGCACAACCTCAGCGCATCCGGCCACTGGCAGGGCGAAATCTGGAACAAGCGCAAGAATGGCGAGCTCTACCCCGAGTGGCTGACCATCAGCGCGGTACGCGACCCGCAGGACAATATCAGCCACTTTGTCGCCGTCTTCGCCGATATCAGCTCGCTCAAACACGCCCAGGCCAGCCTCGATCACCAGGCCCACCACGACCCACTGACCGGCCTGCCCAACCGCATGCTGTTCGAGGCCCGCCTGCAATCGGCCCTCGAAGACGCGCGCAGCGAAAAGCACCTGGGGGCCATCCTGTTTATCGACCTCGACCGCTTCAAACACATCAACGACAGCCTCGGCCACCCGGTCGGCGACCAACTGCTGAAGAGCATCGCCGAACGCCTGAAAGCCCACCTGCGTGATATCGATACCGTGGCCCGCCTGGGCGGCGACGAATTCATCATCCTGCTGCCCGGCCTGCAACACCTGAGCGACGCCGAACGGGTCGCGCACAAGCTCCTCGAGTGCTTCAACCAGCCCTTCGAGGTCGACGAACAGGAGCTGTTCATCAGCGCCAGCATCGGCATCAGCCGCTACCCGGACGACGGCGACGACGTCGCCACCCTGGTGAAAAATGCCGATGCCGCGATGTACCGCTCCAAGGCCCGCGGGCGCAACCGGGTGGAAATCTATACCCGCGACCTGACCTTCCAGGCCACCGAACGCATGGCCCTGGAACGCGAACTGCGCCGCGCCCTGGAACGCGACGAGCTGCAACTCTACTACCAGCCCAAACTCAGCCTGCTCAGCAACCGCCTGGTCGGTGCCGAAGCCCTGCTGCGCTGGCACCACCCACTGTTCGGCGAAATACCGCCGGACCGTTTTATCCCCCTGGCCGAAGAAACCGGCCTGATCATCAGCCTCGGCGACTGGGTCCTGCAGCAGGCCTGCCAGCAGATGCAGCACTGGCAGCACCAGCACGCAGCCTTCGGCCCCGTCTCTGTCAACCTCACCGGCATTCAGCTGCGCCAGCCCAACCTGCTCGCGCGCATCTCCAGCCTGCTCGAGGAAAACGCCCTGTCGCCCGCCCTGCTGCAACTGGAAATCACCGAAAGCTTTATCATGAATCAGGCCGAAGAGGCCCTAAAGCTGCTCCACCAACTCAAGGACCTCGGCGTACAACTGGCCATCGACGACTTCGGCACCGGCTACTCCTCGCTGAGCTACCTCAAGCGCCTGCCGGTCGACACCCTGAAAATCGACCAGTCCTTCGTCCGCGGCCTGCCCCACGACCCCAACGATGTCGCC
Source organism: Pseudomonas sp. EA_105y_Pfl2_R69 (assembly GCF_963970915.1). Classification (NCBI taxonomy): domain Bacteria; kingdom Pseudomonadati; phylum Pseudomonadota; class Gammaproteobacteria; order Pseudomonadales; family Pseudomonadaceae; genus Pseudomonas; species Pseudomonas sp. EA_105y_Pfl2_R69. The sequence continues at coordinate 333,442 of NZ_CAXAOO010000005.1, read as the reverse complement.
ATCGCCCGCGCCATCATCGCCTTAGGCCGCAGCATGCAGCTCACCGTAATCGCCGAAGGGGTGGAAACCAAGGCCCAGGAACTATTCCTCGCCGCCGAGGGCTGCGAGCAGATTCAAGGCTTCGTGATCAGCCGCGCCATCCCTGCCGAGGCGTTCGCGCAAAACTTCCTCGAACCGCGCCATTCGGTTGGCGCTGCCGAGAAGGCACCGGTATAATCCGCCGGCTTCTGGGGCCCATAGCTCAGTTGGTTAGAGCAGAGGACTCATAATCCTTTGGTCCACGGTTCGAGTCCGTGTGGGCCCACCATAAAGAACAAAGAGTTAGGCCAGTCTTCGGACTGGCCTTTTTCTTTTCTAGCCATAAAAAATAAATCTGAGCACCGTTTCACTCAACCTAGGTATAGGCCGCCCCCGAACACCTATAGCGCTGGGTCTGCGCAAGTGAAGAAGCTACCTACCGAAATGGGATGGCAGCAATCCTTACTATCGTTGGTTCACTGGCAATAACCAATCAGCCACACAGATCACCGCCAGCAGTTCGGGAAACCATTTGACAGGCGATTGCATGTCGCCAAAGCTGCATGCAACCGTAAAACACGCACGCCAGCACAATGGATGTCTGCATGCAGAAGCGCCAAAAAAATAAAACCTCACGCCCCTCCACGGTCCCCATCCCGTCCTCTGGCTATGCCCACTTTCTCTGGCCGATACTTGCTGGTTTAGCGCTGCTCGCCACGCTGGCGATCTGGGTCCTTCTGCAGCGCAGTACACCGCAGCCCTCGGCACCTACCATCCCGAGCGTATCGGCACCCGCCAAGATCAAACCGGAGACACTTGCTCTGGTCGATGAAAGCCAATGCCAGGGCTGTCACGCCGAACCATTCAAACAATGGCAAGGCTCACATCACCAGCTTGCGATGCAGGAAGCCAACAGCACGACTGTGCTCGGCGACTTCAACGAGGTGAACTTCAAGAGCGACAAGGAAAGTACGCGCTTCTTCAGGCAAGGCGATGAATTCTGGGTCAATACGCCAGGCACCGATGGTCATCCCGCCGACTTCAGAGTGGCCTACGCCTTCGGCGTCGAACCGCTGCAGCAGTACCTGATCGAAACCGGCGGCGGTCACCTGCAAGCGCTCGGTGTCGCCTGGGACACCCAGAAGAACCAGTGGTTTCACCTCTATCCTGGTTTGGGTGTCGACTTCAAAGACCCGCTGCACTGGAGCAAGCCGCAGCAGAACGCCAACTTCATGTGCGTCGAATGCCACACCACCGGTTTCAAGCGTAACTTCGATGCTGCCAGCAATACTTATTCGAGCACCTGGCAGGCCTTGGGCGTTGGCTGCCAAAGCTGTCACGGCCCTGCCTCCGGTCACCTTAAATGGAACGAGCAGCCGGACAACCTGGCCAATGCCGGTTTCCTTATCTCCGCCAAAACCATGGATGCACGTACCGAGGTGGAAACCTGCGCCCGCTGTCATGCCCGCCGAGCGCCCCTGGGCGATGGATTCCGTGATCACATGCGATTAATGGACGATTACTTGCCCAGCACCTTGGCACCATTGCTCTACGAGATCGACGGCAAGATCAATGATGAAGTGTTCGAGTACGGCTCGCTCGTACAAAGCAAGATGTACGCAAAAGGCGTGACTTGCAGTGATTGCCACAACCCACACAGCACTGAGCTGCGCATCGAAGGCAATGGCACCTGCACTCAATGCCACAACCCGGCAGGCAAATCCGGCCGTCCAGGGATCGACGGCAAGGGCCTGCTGGCCAAAGACTATGAATCGCCCGAACATCACAAGCACCCCGCCGACAGCAGCGCTGCGCAATGCACCAGTTGCCATATGCCCGGCAAGCTATACATGGTCAACGATTACCGGCATGACCACAGCTTCAGCATTCCCAACCCGGCACGATCACTCAAGCTGGGGACGCCAGATGCCTGCCTTAGCTGTCACCGGGAAACTGCAAGCGAGAAAGTCGTTGCACAATTTCAGCAGTGGTACGGTAAACCTGCCGCCACACCGCCGCGCTATGACGAGAGTTTGTGGCTAATCCGTCATGGCAAGCCTGGCGCAGCCAAAGCGTTGTTCCAACAGCTGGAGAGTCGTGAGTTACCGGCCATCCGCCGCGCCTCCTTGCTCGCCGAACTGCCGAATTACCCCAGCCAAAAGGCCCTGCAGCTGGCGGTGAGAGACCTTAAACATATCGAGCCACAGGTACGAGAGTCGGCCATTGATGCCATTGCACAGTTGTTGCCACAGCCAATAGACCTGCTAGGTCCAATGCTCGCAGACCCGGTCCTGGCAGTGCGCATTGCCGCCGCCTATGCACTGCTCGGCCTGCCGGCTGATCAACTTGATCGCTACCAATCCAATTGGAGCAAGGCCATTGCCGAATACGAGCAGGTTCAACTGAGCCAGGCCGAGCGGGCTGAGGCCAACTTCAACCTGGCTATGCTCTATCAAGCCGACGGTCGTACGGCACTGGTCGAAACGTATCTACGTACGGCCCTGAAGCGCGATGCCGATTTTTTTCCGGCACTGGTGGCTCTCGCGCAGTGGTTGGAAGACAACTTTCAAAAAGATGAAGCTCGCCAACTCCTCCAGGACGCAGTTCGTGACCATCCGCACTCGGCTCTTCTGCAACATGCGCACGGCCTCGCGCTGGTCCGAGACGGTAACCGACAGCAGGCGTTGTTAGCTCTACGCGAAGCGACACGTCTTGAGCCTGAAAACGGTCAGTTCGGCTATGTGCTGGCAATCGCCCTATACGACAGTGACCAGGCCAAAACGGCGATACAGCAGCTTGAGGAAATATTGGAGCGCCAGCCAGGCAATCGAAATGTACGACTGGCGCTAGTCAACTATTTGCAGCAGGCAGGTCAAGCAGACAAAGCACAGAACCTCCTAGCAGAGTTAGCCGAGCTCAACCCAATGGATCCCTTACTTAAGCAGTGAAGCGCCCTGGCTTTAACAGACACTGATGAGCGCTTCTGGCCGGGAGTTGTCGGTTGCAACAGGCTGCGACCGGCCACTTGCAGTCACTGGCTCTAAGTAGAAGCCTTCAACCTCAAGGCCAAGAGTTTGCTGAGCTTCAGTCGGAAGCCTCAGCTAGGTACAGCAGTGTCAGCGATTACCGAGGTCATCTTGCGCTTCACTTTCAAACTGGCTTGCCCGCCAACAATACCGCATGCGCGCAAAATACTTGCACGAAGTGGTTCTCGGCCGCTGCCTAGTGGCCAGCGCACGCAGGCTAATGTTTTCTTTTAGGCTTGCTTTCAATGCGGGGGAAATCCGCTATGGTTTCTCGAATGGAAGCTGGAGATACACACGATCTACCAGTTTGGTGCGTTTTCTCTAAAAAACCGACACCTATGAATTGCGCATCATCAGTCTCGGAACAATACTCCAGAATGAGATGCATCGCCGCCAGGGGCTCGCGCGACGGCGGATAAAGGTACCAGCCAGGAACACAGTTGCTTTGGGTAAATTTCTTTTTGCACCGCCACAAGATAAGTGCGCGCAAGTAAGGTTTTGCCTGACCTGTTGACGGCCTGGGAAGACAGCGTTAGCCCACTTTCGAGGTGACCGCGCCTCACTGGACAGCAGGGTCATTTGGGCCACCGAAATAACGGAAATTTCAAGATATCCGGAAACGCCAGATAGAAATGACACGGAGAAAGAGGTCACACATGAAAGTACAAGCCGCCGCAACACTTGTAGCTCTCACGATAGCCTGCGTCCTGCCGGCATGGGCACAGGATGTATTGCCGTTTCCGCCAACGCCTTCAGCGAGTGAAGCCGGGCTTACCATGGAAACGTCAACTTATAAAAAGCGAGTTGACCCGCAAAGGCTTCCTGAAGATGCACCCAACATTCTCATTGTTCTTATTGACGACGCTGGGCCTGCCACACCTTCGACCTATGGTGGTGAAATAAGCACCCCAAACTTGAGCCGTATTGCTGAGATGGGGATTTCCTTTAATCGATTTCACTCAACGGCCATGTGTTCTCCAACGCGGGCTGCGCTACTTACCGGGAGAAATCACACCGTAGTTGGCAATGGACAAATTGCTGAAATAGCAAACGATTGGGATGGCTTTAGCGGAACGATTCCCAAGACTTCGGCAACCGTTGCCGAAGTGCTAAAAGCCTACGGATACAACACCAGTGCTTTTGGCAAATGGCATAACACGCCTGCTGAGCAAACCACATCCAAAGGTCCTTTTGATTACTGGCCTACCGGCTATGGTTTTGAATATTTTTATGGTTTTCTGGCTGGTGAAGCATCGCAATACGAACCACGCATGGTTAGAAACACGACCCTGGTAGAGCATCCCGAAACCACGCAAGGCAATGACTACTATCACCTCACGGAAGATATTACCGAAGATGCCATCAAATGGCTGCGGGAACAGGAAGCTTTTGCGCCTGACAAACCCTTCTTTATGTATTGGGCACCGGGTGCTGTGCATGGCCCACACCACGTAGCTAAAGAGTGGGCAGATAAATACAAAGGCAAATTCGACAGTGGCTGGGATGCCTATCGTGAGAGAGCCTTCAAAAGACAGAAAGAAATGGGCTGGGTTCCTCAGGATGCGCAGTTGACACAACGCGACAGCACTATGCCTGGGTGGGAATCCATTCCCGAATCTGAAAGAGCCTTCCAAAGCAGGTTAATGGAAGTGTATGCCGGCTTTACTGAACACACAGATCACAATGTAGGCTTACTGATTGATGAGATAGAACGTCAAGGCAAGCTGGACAACACCATCGTTTTCTATATCTGGGGTGACAATGGCTCATCTGCAGAAGGACAAAATGGAACCATAAGCGAACTGCTCGCACAAAACAGCATTCCAACTACCATCCAACAACATCTTGATGCGCTTGAAGATCTTGGCGGCCTGGACGCTTTAGGCTCGCCTAAAACTGACAACATGTACCATGCTGGTTGGGCATGGGCTGGCTCAACGCCTTATAGGTCAACCAAATTGGTTGCAGCGCATTTTGGCGGCACCCGTCAACCTATGGCCATATCCTGGCCTAAAAAAATCAAGAGCGATAAAACCCCAAGACCCCAGTTCCACCACGTCATAGATATCGTACCTACGATTTATGATGTCTTGGATATCTCCGCGCCTATGGAGGTTAATGGCTTTACGCAAGAGCCCATCAATGGCGTGAGCATGGATTACACATTCGCCGACGCTAAAGCGGAAGGCACTAGAAAGATTCAATTTTTTGACATCATGGGAAGCCGTGGTCTCTATTACGACGGTTGGTTTGCCTCTGCCTTCGGGCTGCGTAATCCATGGGTCCCTGGACTTCCGAAAGGTGCCGGCACCTGGAATCCTGAAGAGGATACTTGGGAACTTTATAATATTAATGAAGACTGGAGTCAGGCCAACGATTTGGCCAAAAAGATGCCTGAGAAACTGGCAGAAATGAAGAACATGTTCCTGGTGGAATCTGCCAAAAACAAAAACCTCCCTATTGGCGGAGGCTTGTGGTCAATTATCTATCATCCCGAAGATGCACCTTCAACCCCTTATACAGAATGGACGTTTACCGGCCGTATAGAGAGAATGCCGGAATTTACAGCACCTAAACTGGGCAAGTTCAACAATGACGTCAGCATGGAAGTCACGATTCCTGAAAACGCCAACGGTGTGCTTTATGCACTTGGCGGCTTTTCTGGTGGGCTGAGCACTTATGTAAAAGATGGCTATCTACACTACGAATACAATCTCTTTGAAATCGACAGAACACAAATCAAGTCAAAAACAAAACTCCCAACAGGTGACGTTAAAATTGACGTTGTGTCCCGATTAACGTCACCGAAACGCGGATCGCCACTTGATGTCACGCTTAAGGTAAACGGCGCGGTAGTGGCAAAAGGTCAGGTGCCAATAACAGCAGCGTTTGCATTTACAGCAAATGAAAGCCTTGATTTTGGTAGCGACTTGGGCTCACCGGTATCGACGGATTATTACGATTTAGCGCCCTTCGCGTTCAATGGCGAGATAGGGGTTACTAAAATCTGGTACCCCAAGGAATAGAGCGGGAAGTACTGCAAAGGCAGGCAGGTCCGCTTTGGTCGCTACGATCCGAGCGGACCCATAATCCTTTGGCCCACGGTTCGAGTCCGTGTGGGCCCACCATAAAGAACAAAGAGTTAGGCCAGTCTTCGGACTGGCCTTTTTCTTTTTCCGGTCAGAAAAGTTTTTTGGGGGACCGTTTCGCCTCCACTATCCATGGGTGACCTCACATCGCCCAGAATGAACGCGAACAGAGCCTGCCCGAACTTCGTCAACTGGCAGCCCACTGCCGAGGCAATCCGCTCTTGCCTCGCATTACTGGCGCAAGCAGCTACGCTCTGGGCCTGAATTTCCGCCTGCTGGCGATCGTCCGTGGCGGCGAACTGAGCGAGGAGGATGCCGCGTCCGACGAGGTGGTGCGGGCCGGCGACCTGCTGCTGGTGCAGGGCCGTGAGGAAGACTTGGACGTGCTGCAGATCGAGCATCTGGAGGACGAAACGCCCTACCTGAGTGTCTTCGACTAAGGCCGGCTGGCGAGGATCGGGGCCACGCTGCACCCGCACGCGCGCGTCGCGCCGACGCAGGGTGGCCGACCCCGAGCTGGGCGAGCATTATCATGTGGAGACACTGTGGCGCAGCGGCGTTGGCGCGCCGGTCTTGCAGCGAGGCGGCGCACGGCCCGCTCGCTCGGCGACACGGCCGATTATTCTTGTCGCAGGAGGGATGATGACGGGGAGCGAACCTTGGTCTCTCGGTTTGAGCATCGCCGCTTTCGTCGCGGCGGCGCTCATCATCGCCGTTGCCGGCGTGCTGCTCACCGCGCGTGCGGAGCGGCTCGCCGTCGTCACCGGCCTTGGCGAGCTTCTCACTGGCGCAGTCCTGATCGGCGCGGTGACCTCGCTCTCCGGGCTGGTCACCTCGATCACCGCGGCGCACGCCGGGTATGCCTCGCTCGCCGTCGCGAACTCGCTGGGCGGCATCGCTGCGCAGACCGCGTTCCTCGCCATCGCGGACATGGCCTATCGCCGCGCCAACCTGGAGCACGCCGCCGCTTCGGAGGCCAACCTGCAGCAGGCCGCAGTGCTGGTCGTGCTGCTTGCCCTGCCGATGGCGGCGATGGCGCGGCCGGAGCTCGCCCTGTTCGGCGTGCACCCGGTGTCGCTGCTGATCGTCGCCGGCTATCTCTTCGGGCTGCGGCTGATCGATGCCGCGCACGAGCGGCCGATGTGGCATCCGCGCATGACCAGCGAGACCGAGCGCGAGAAGAAGAGCAAGGGTGCCGCCCCGCGCGGCAGCACGACCGCGCTGTGGCTCAGTTTCGCCGTACTCGCCGTGCTGGTGGCCGGCGCAGGCTGGACGCTCGCCCGCGCCGCCATCTCGCTTTCGGCGCACGCCGGGATCAGCGAGACGCTGGCGGGCGGGGTCCTGACGGCGATCACCACCTCGCTGCCCGAGCTGGTGGTTGCCATCGCCGCGGTACGCCGCGGCGCACTCGCACTCGCGGTCGGCGACATCCTCGGCGGCAACGCTTTCGATGTGCTGTTCCTCGCCGCGGCGGATGTCGCCTATCGCGACGGCTCGATCTACGCTGCCGTCTCGACGACGGAAGTCTTCTGGGTCGCGCTCGCCATCCTGCTCGTCGGCGTGCTACTCGTTGGCCTGCTGCGGCGGGAAAAGCACGGCATCGCCAACATCGGCTTCGAAAGCGTGCTGGTGCTGGTGCTATACGTCCTCGGCGTCACGGCGCTCGTCACGGCCTGACACGCGGTATCCGGTCGGGAGGAAACTCAGGGCCCCTGCCGTGCGGGGAGGGCGTTTTATCGATGCATGGGAAAGACGGAGGGCAACAGGATGACAGCAACCAGTGACTCCAGAACGGCGACCCTTTACCGCATGGTCATGCCCGATCACCTTTGCCCTTACGGGCTGAAAGCCAAGGACCTGCTGGAACGCGAAGGTTACGAAGTCCGCGACGAGCCGCTCGAATCCCCTGAGGAAACCGAGGCCTTCAAGAAAAAGCACGGCGTCGAGAGCACACCGCAAGTTTTTATCAGCGGCCAGCGAATCGGCGGTTACGAGGCGCTGCGCAAGCACTTGGGGCATAAGCTGAAGGACGCGGACGAGACCAGCTATACCCCCGTCATCGCGCTGTTCTCGCTGGCATTGGCCATAAGCCTGGCGATCTGCTGGCTCGCCTTCGGCACCGTATTCACCCGCGAATTGCTGCCGAAGTTCGTCGCCGCCTCCATGTGCCTGCTGGCGCTGCAGAAACTGCAGGACGTCGAAACCTTTTCGACGATGTTTCTCAACTACGACCTGTTGGCCCGCAGATGGGTGCGCTACGGCTACCTCTATCCATTCGGCGAAGGCGTGGCGGGCGTGCTGATGCTGGCCGCCGTGCTGAACTGGATATCGGTACCCATCGCCCTGTTCATCGGGACAGTCGGGGCCGTGTCGGTGTTCAAGGCCGTCTATATCGACAAGCGCGAATTGAAATGCGCCTGCGTGGGCGGCCACAGCAAGGTGCCGTTGGGCTTAGTGTCGCTGACCGAGAACCTGATGATGATCGCCATGGGTTGCTGGATGATCCTCACCTGAGGCGCAAGGCCGCGCCCCGCTCGGCGCTGCGCCGGCCCTCTAGCACGAGGCCGCCTGGGACGCTTGTCTCGCGGGAATGGCTATGGCACAACGGCTCGGCCTCGACGACTGGAAGCGGTCGCCGCAGCTTCCAGGGCCCCCTTGACCGCGAGCCGGGTCAACCGCTCGGCAGGAGAGCGCGGCTGATCCAGCGCCAGACGCTGCAGACAGGCGCACCGCTGGGGGTCTGGCGTGCCGCTCAGAAGACCGCGCCAGAGCAGGCCGGCCATGGCCCACCGCGATCCAGATTTCGCTTTCAGGATGGCCAGGGCTCCCAACAGCCGTTGCTCGACCTCGGTGAAGTCGGTGCCGAACGGGAAGCGCGCCAAGGTCCCGTCCGCCATCGCGGGTGCCAGCCATGACTGCAGCGCCTGGGGCGTGTTCGATGCATGCGGCCTGGGCACCCGCGCATCCTTGGGCAGCTTGCCCGCCGCCTTCGCCCGCGCCAGCAGCTCGGGCTGGAAGCGGCTATCGGCGATCGAGAGCATGGCCATGATGCACTCGGCGTCCGAGCGGCCGCGCAGATCGGCGATGCCGTACTCGGTCACGATGATGTCGCGGTAATGCCGCGGGATGGTCTCGTGGGGATGATCCCAGACGATGTTCGACGCCACCCTGCCCCGGCTTTCGCGGGTCGCGTTCAAGGTGATGATGGCCCGCGCATCGCGCAGGGCGAACGCCTGGTCGACGAAGTTGAACTGCCCGCCCACGCCACTGACGATCTGGCCTTGCTTCGTCACGTCCGAGACCAGCCCGCCCAAGGCGGTGGCCTTCATCGCCGCGTTCACGAAGCGTGCGTTGCGGCGCGCCTCGCGCTTGCCGGGCTCGTCGCCGTAGAGCTGATTGGTAAAGGACACCGGCATCATCTGGATCAGCCCGCGCTCGCTTTCGGGCATCTCGCGCAGGCTGCGGTAGAAGTCGTGACAGTCGACGAAGAACCCCGCGTGAACCAATGCGCCGTCGACCTTGCGCCGAATCACACCGGCTTTGAGCAACGCCAGAAAGCCCTGCACCAGCATCTCGGTCACACCGTAGAGCCCGACCTCGAAGCGGCCGCCCTGCGCCGCGGCGTGGCCGGGAAAGGGTGCGGCCGCCATGATGGCGCGCAGGCTGTCCGGGTTTGTGTGGCGCAGGATCAGCGACGAGGCCACCGCATCGCCGATCGAGCCGATGCCGATCTGCAGCGTGCCGCCATCCGGCACCAGCCCGGCCACATGCAGGCCGATCGCGTGGTCGGCCGCCGCGAGCGGGCGCTTGGGTACCGAAAACAACTCGAACTGGGTGGCGGGATCGTCCAGCACGCAATCGAGTTCGTCGCGGCTCAATTCGCCGGCACCGGGCATGAAAGGCAGGTGCGGGTTGATCTCGCCGCCAAGAATGAACGCCTGCTCGCCCCGCGCCCGGGCACGCAGCAGATCGACCGTGATGTCGGTATTGCCGGACAGGCTGAACCGCTCGCCGTCGCGCGCCAGCAGCTGCAGGATGACATTGGGCCGCCGGGCCATCAGGACATCCAGCGCATGCGTATAGTTGGCCGGGATATAGCCTTGCTGGGCCGCAGAATTGCCCAGCCAGTTGCCTGCCTGGAAAAAGAATTCCTGCACCTGGATATTGTCGGGCAAGCTGCCGTCCGCCAGCCGCGTCGCGTAGTCCAGCGCTGTGTAGGTGCCGAACAGGCGGTCCAGGGCCGGGCCGAGAAAGCGCGCCTGGAGATCGCTTGTGGGGCGCGGACGTTGCAGCGTCAGCGCGGTGAAGATGTGCAGCCGGATCGAAGGGTCGGCGATGGCCAGGTCGGTCAATGCGTTGACCAGGGTATTGGCCTTGCCCAGCCCGAGCGGCAAGGCCAGCCGGATGTCTCCGCCGGTTTTCTCGACAATGCGCCGCGCGATGGCCTTCGGATCGGACAGCATCAGCAGGTCGCTCGGCATGTCACTCCATCTCCTGCCGCCCGGACCCGGGCGCAGCGTTCGCCATGGTGCCCGGCCGTTTCGTCCAGGCGCGTCACGACCTCAGCATAGCCGCACGCCGCAGTCTTGCACGCAATTGCGCGCAGCAGGAGCTGTCGCGCGACACCACGCCCAAGTGGTCGCACGCTGCGTCGATGCCATCAGGCTCGGCATGCCAGCGGCGTTGCTGGCGTTCGTGCGGCCGGTGCTGTGGCCGCTGTGATCGGTTGCCCTGAGGGCGTTGCACAGCATGCCCAGCGGTGGCGTGGCTGTAGTCCTGGGGAAATGAAATGTGAGAGCCTGATGCAGCTGAACAAGACGATCCGGTTACTCCCAGGGGGGCTATCGCAGGGCGCAGGGTTGCGCGCTGGCAATGCTCCACCCCCTTACTATTCACCACATCGACCGTGCAGGCGTACATGACCAACGATCAATGGGCCATTCTGGCGATACTCGCGGCCACGGTGGCCATGTTCTTATGGGGCCGCTGGCGTCACGACATGGTGGCAATCGGTGCGCTACTCGCCTGCGTCCTGGCGGGACTGATCGCGCCCGCCGAGGCGTTCTCGGGCTTCGGTCATCCGGCGGTGATCACGGTGGCCTGTGTGCTGGTGCTCAGTCACGGTTTGCAGAGTTCGGGGGCGGTCGATGCGCTGACGCGTGCCGTCTTGCCCGCCAACGCAGGGCGTCTGGTGACACTGGCCGCCTTGATGGGGCTGGGTGCCATTCTGTCCGGTTTCATGAACAACGTCGGTGCCATGGCCCTGCTGATGCCAGTGGCCATCCAGGTGGCGCAACGGCTCGATCTCACGCCCGGACAGGTGCTCATGCCGCTGGCCTTCGGCACCATTCTCGGTGGCATGACCACGCTGATCGGCACACCCCCCAACCTCATCGTGTCCGGCTTTCGCGCCGAAGCGGGCATGGGCGGCTTCGGCATGTTCGACTTCACGCCCATCGGTCTGGCCGTTGCAGTGGTCGGTGTGTTGTTCGTTGCACTGGTCGGCTGGCGTCTGGTTCCGGCGCGCAAACAAGCGGGTGTCGAGGGCTTCGAATCCGGTGCCTACATCACCGAGGTCAGGGTCAAGGAAGACAGTAAGGCCGAAGGCATGAGCTTGCGCGAAATAGAGGCCGCGCTGGCTGACATCGATGCGCAGATCATCGGTATCGTGCAGCACGAGGTCCGGCTTATCGCCGCCAATCCGGGGCGACGGGTGCACGCCGGTGACATTCTGATGATCGAGGCAGAGGCCGACTCATTAACCGATGTGCTGTCGACTCTGCAGCTCAAGCTCGAGGAGTCGATCAAACCGGAGGAAGCGGAGCCCCCCGAGGAGCCTGAACAAAACCAGGCCAGCAATGCCGCTGCAACGACAAAGGAGGACAGCAAGGAAAGCGGCAAGAAATCGGCCAAGGATCACGCAGAGCAAGCCGATAGCGAGGTCGATGCACCGGCGAAATCCGGCGATGTGCTGTTGATGGAGCTCGTCGTATTGCCCAGCTCGTCACTAGCCGGCCGCTCCGCCAGCGATATCCTGCTGAGGACGCGATACGGGGTCAATCTGCTGGCGCTATCGCGCGAGGGCCAGCGCTCGATGAAGCGCCTGCGCTCCATCGCCCTGCAGTCCGGCGATCTGCTGTTGATGCAGGGGCCGCCCGAGTCGATTGCCGAGTTCGCCGCAGACAATGGCTGCGTGCCGCTGGCCCAGCGCGAGTTGCGCATCCCCAACAAGCGCAAGCTCTGGCAATCCAGCCTGATCATGCTCCTTGCCATTGGTAGCGCCGCGGCCGGGCTGCTGCCGGCGGCCATCTCCTTTGCCATGGGCGTGCTCGCCTCGATGGCGCTGCGCACGGTCCCGCCGCGCAAGGTGTATGAAACCATCGACTGGCCGGTCATCGTCCTGCTGGCCGCGCTGATCCCGGTGGCCGGTGTCATGCAGACCACCGGCACGGCCGATATCATCGCCCGCTTCCTCATCGAGAACGTCGCCCAGGGCCACGCCATCGTCGGCCTGGTGTTGATCCTGGTGGTGACGATGTTCCTCTCGGACCTGATGAACAACGCCGCCACTGCCGCGGTGATGTGCCCGATTGCACTCGGCACGGCGGCCACGCTGGGGGTAAGCCCGGACTCCTTCCTGATGGCGGTGGCCATTGGTGCCTCATGCGCCTTCCTCACGCCGATCGGCCATCAGAACAACACCCTGATCCTCGGCCCGGGCGGCTTCCGCTTCGGCGACTACTGGAAGCTGGGGCTGCCGCTGGAAATCATCGTGATGGTGGTGGCGGTGCCGCTGCTGCTGATCGTGTGGCCGCTATAAGCAGGCACCCGGCCAGCTGAATGGGCCGGTGAGCCGAATAGACAGGCCAATCGGCTCACCGATCGGCAAGCCCCGCCCGGCATAAACCCTTCTGGCTCCGGCAGCCGCGCAAGCGGTCGCGGCTCAGGCCCCCTGGTCGAGTACGGCGTTATTCATATTTGCCGGGCGGCGGTGAGGCGTCCTTCCAGCCAGGGCACCAGCAGACCGACCTGCGCAGCAGTGCGGTACTGGGTACGCTGACGCTCGGAACGGGTATTGATCAACTGGCGTTCCGCCTCGAACAGTTCGGTTTCGATCGTCAACAGATCCGTGATGTCACGCATGCCGACGATGAACTGCGCCCTGTAGAGCGACTGCACCTCGCGGGCCTGGCTACGTTGGCTATCCAGGACCTTTTCACGCCAGTGCAGCGCTGCGGCGATGGGGCTTGCACCTTGGGGCTAGGGCGCGCCGGCTCAGCCGACGACTTCGCGTACTCAGAGGCGTGAACTACAGAGGGCGGCGGGACAACTGCCAACGCCGGCGTCATCTGCCTACGAGGGGGTAATGCACGCGCCGGTGCAACACCGGCCCGGGCAGTGGCAGGGCCTGACGGAGCTAGTTACGGAAGTGCGGCCCTGGCCCTTCATCGGCCAGGTCGTCCCCCGGGTTGCGTAGCGGACAGGCTTGGAGTGACAAGCAGCCGCAGCCTATGCAACCGTCGAGCTGATCGCGCAGCTGGGTCAGGGCATGAATACGTTCGTCGAGTGACTGCTTCCAGCTTCGTGAAAGGCGTCGCCAATCCCGCACCCCCGGCGTGCGCTCAGAAGGCAACGCCTGCAGCGCCTCGGCAATGTCGGCCAAGGGCACCCCAACCTTCTGTGCCACCTTGATTACCGCAAGCCGCCGCAGTATGGAGCGCGGATAACGGCGCTGATTGCCCGCACTGCGAAATGCCTTGATCAATCCCCTGGATTCGTAGAAATGCAAGGTGGACACCGTCAGACCACTGCGCAGCGCAACCTCGCCAACACCCAGGCTAGGGTCTTTGAGTGTGGCGGAATCCGGCCCCCTGACTCGCTGCATATCGACCTCCGAGAAAGCTCTTGACCTCAAGTTAAGTTGAGATATTAAAGTTCTCGCGGCTTTCTCACAACGACCAAGGAGTGACTCATGCAGCGGCACCAGGCCATCGTTAATCAACTGACCATGCTAAACCCTGCCGGGCTCTATGACCCCTCCGCTAACGGCTATTCACATGTAGTAATGACACCCGGGCCGGGCTGTTTAGTGTTTATTTCAGGACAGGGGGGCGAAGATGCCAACGGTGTTCTCGCGGCTGAATTTGAGGTTCAGCTGCGGCAATCACTGGCTAATCTTGTTACCGCACTGGCGGCGGCTGAAGCAGGGTTGCAAGACATCGCACGGCTGACCATTCTGGTTGTGGACCACAACGAGCAACGCCTGGCGCTGATCAGCCAAACCATCAATGAGGCCTGGGCAGGCCGGCCGACACCCGCCTGTACCCTGATACCGGTGCCCCGCCTGGCGCTGGACGGCATGCTTATCGAAATCGATGCCATCGCAAGTCTTGCCGCGCGAGGGGCGACGCCGACATGACGCAGCTGCGCAGCGAAACCATCAGGGCGAGCGCCGCCGATCGCTACCTATCCACCGGGATACTATTAATGATGGCCGCAGCCACTGGGCTGTGTGCCGGCGCAAACTACTTCAACCAGCCACTGCTGAACTCCATTGCCTTGGCGCTCGGTGTCAGCGAGGGGGTGGCCGCGCTGACCGTAACCCTATCGCAAGTGGCCTACGCCTTCGGCCTGCTGTTTTTAGTGCCTCTGGGCGACAAGCTGGAACAGCGCGGCCTTGCCGTCGGCCTTATGCTAATCGCCGCCCTGGGCCTGCTCATCAGTGGCTACGCGCAGAACTTCAGCATGCTGCTGGTCGGCACTCTGATCACCGGCTTCTTCTCGGTCGCCGCCCAGATTCTGGTGCCCATGGCCGCAAACCTGTCCGACCCGGCGCGCAGTGGCCGAGCAGTCGGGCTGGTCATGAGCGGGCTGCTGGCCGGCATTCTGCTGGCGCGCACAGCTGCAGGCCTGCTCTCGGAGGTGGATGGCTGGAGCACCGTATATCGCCTTACCGCCGTGCTTATGTTGCTGCTGTCCGGTGCGCTCTGGATAGTATTGCCGCGCGCTCGTAACGCTCATCCGGCCAGCTATGCGGACACCCTGCGCTCGCTGCTGCAGTTGCTCGTCGCCCACCCCCGACTGCGCAGCCGGGCGGCGCTCGGCGGCCTGGTATTTGGCTCGGTCAGCGTGCTGTTTTCGACCATGGCACTGCTGCTGTCGGGGCCGGGTTACGGCTTTAGCGACAGCCAGATCGGCCTGCTCGGTCTGCTCGGTATTGCCGGTGTGATAACCGCCAATCTGGCAGGTCGTCTGACCGATAGAGGCCGGGGCCAGATCGTCACTTCCGGCGCACTGGGTCTGCTGCTGCTCGGCTGGCTTGGGCTTTATCTGGGTGGCAGCAACCTGTACGGGTTCCTGCTGGCATTGCTGCTAATGGATGTAGCCCTGCCGGCGGTACACATCAGCAATCAGAGCGTCATCTACAAACTGGCTCCGCAGGCTCGGGCCCGGGTCAACGCGGTGTACATGACCGCTTATTTCACCGGTGCCGCCAGCGGTTCGGCGTTGGGCGCACTGGCCTGGAGTCATGGCGGCTGGGGCGCTACCTGCGCAGTAGGTGCAGTGCTCGGAATGCTGGCGTGGCTGGTACTGCTGCATGACCAGCACCTAGTGCGGCACCAGCCCGCCAACTGAATGCCTGGCTGCCTAACAGGCCGTTGAAAAACTACCTGCGTTGGCAATACTGCGTTAGAAACGGCCTCGGAATGCTCATTTACAGCACGTAAACTCCGCTTCCTCGGCCGTTTTTGCCTTGTCTTGCCTGCCTCGCCTACGTTTTTCAACGGCCTGCTAAAGGGAACAGCGGCCATTATCAAGGTCACGCGGCACCAGCAACCTCGCGGGGAAAAGACAGCGAGCCGAATCGCCAGTGCTATCGGCTCACGCAATGAGCCGCCAAGCCGGCTAATCGGCTCACCGCAAAGCACTTCCTATAACCGCACCCTTCTGGATCTGACCGCAGCTGCGCTGGCAAAACCAGCACATCAGCCGCTAATGGCAGTTAGCAAATAGTCGCTGAACCCTTGAGCCGGCCAAGGCAATTGGCCATTATCCGGGTCAGTGTCCGGTATTGGGAATTCAGACACGCCTGCGCGCTCGGCTCACGGGCACCCCTCAAGCGGCTTTGCTCAAGGAAGAATGCATGGACTACAGCATCATCCTCGGACCCTTCATCGGCACCCTGACCTGGCTGATTCCCGCCATGCTGCTGCTCGGCCTGCTCAAGTCGCCCTGGGCCAAGGGTCATATTGGCGAACTCCTGGTGCGCGTGTTTACCCACTGGCAACTGGATAAGCAGACCTACCGCCGCCTGCACAACGTCACCCTCAACACGCCGGACGGCACCACCCAGATCGACCACGTATTCCTTTCGCCCCATGGCATCTTCGTGCTGGAAACGAAGAACATGAGCGGCTGGATCTTCGGCAGCGAGAAGCAGGCGCAGTGGACGCAGAAGCTCTACAAGCGCACCTTCAAGTTCCAGAACCCGCTACGGCAGAACTACAAGCACCTCAAAGCCCTGGAAGCCACCCTTGGCGTAAACCCGGAGCATCTGCACTCGGTCATTACCTTTGTTGGCGGCAGCACCTTTAAAACAGGTAGGTCAGTAGTTTTGGCGGGGGGAATGTATCCGAAGTGTAGGACAATGCAAAATCCTTGAGTCGCAGGGAATACTGGACATAATGGACTATCTCCTATTACGCAACTATAAATTATAGCCACTAATCACAAGACAATAATTACTTGACAAAAGAGAATGCAATGCACGCCAGGATATATAAATGCTTCATCGCCTCCCCCGGAGACACAGAGATAGAACGCAACATATGCGATGAAGTATTTAACAAAATAAATACAACTATAGGTCAGAAATTAAATTTCCGTATAGAATCCAAAAAATGGGAGACGGACTCCCGCCCAAGTTTTGGCAGCGACGGTCAAGAAGTTATAAATTCACAATTACTGAAAGAATACGATATTTTCATAGGAATAATGTGGGCACGCTTTGGAGCAGAAACGCCTAGAGCAGGATCAGGAACAGAAGAAGAATTTAACCAAGCATTCGAAAAATATAAAGCGTCAGATAATGTTGAAATAATGATGTATTTCAACACATGTGACGCGCCGATCAAAAAAATCGACCCAGAACAACTAATAAAAGTTAATCGATTTAAAGAAAAAATATCTTCGCTTGGCGGACTATACAAGGAATACAACGGCACAAATGATTTCAAGGAAATTCTATACAGGAATTTGCATGATCACTTTCAAGAGCAGTCAGCTTCACATAATCTCGCACAAGCTTCAAGCTCAAAGATCCAGAACACAGAAAACCCTACTCTAATAGCAACCGTAACAAATATATTAGAACACAGACTTAATGAATCACTTAAAATATTTTCAAACCAACCCGCAATCTGGGTCGAGCCCTTTTTAAGCAAAATAGAATCTATAAGTGAAAAATCAACCGAGAATTACAACTCACGGGTGAAAATAGAGACTCTATTATCTTCACCACAGTCCTTAATTATAAAGTCACCCCCACAGTTCGGCCTCAGCAGCCTTGCAAACCACCTAGCCCTAGAGGCTTGGAAAATTGGAAAGACCTGGATAAAACTTGACGCAAAAACAACAAAAAGGGACGACATTACGAAATCTGTTCTAAAGGAACTTAACGCCCTAGGGATATTAACCAAAGAAATTGACTGCATAATTCTCGACTCATGGAAAAATACTGAGGCAGGAGCAAAAAAACTGTTACGGAATCTATGCCACGAGTACAACGATATTCCAATCATCGTCATGCAGACAACTGAAGAATCCCCCTTCCAAAAAGAAGAAAGTAGCGAGAATATAAACAGAGACTTTGGCAGCCTTTATTTATTAGCGTTACCCAGGAGTCAAGTCAGAAAAGTCGTGTATGGTTACAACGATGCAAAATACATTGGAGATGAAAACAAGCTATTAGAGAAAATACTTCGCGAGCTTGACGCTCTAAACATTCACCGGACTCCGCTAAACTGCATCACGCTATTGAAAGTATCAGAATCAAACCTAGATGACAGCCCTGTCAATAGAACCAAAATGATAGAACTCATACTTTTCGCCCTATTCAACTTAGACGAACTCCCAACTTACAAAGCAAAACCTGACTTAAAGGACTGCGAATACGCACTTGGTCGTTTTTGCGAAACACTCATAAAATCACGCAGACAAACTTTTTCCAGAGAAGAGTTTCTTGACAATATCACATCCTTCTGCAAAGAAAAACTTCTCCACTTAGAAGTCTCAGTTGTTTTCGACACCCTATTCAACAATAACATCATCACAAAAATAGGTCATGAATTCTGCTTTCGGGCAACGTACTGGATATACTATTTCGCAGCCAGACGCATGTATGCAAGTAAAGAATTCAGGGACTACATCATAGAAAAAGAAAGCTACGCCTCTTTCCCTGAAATAATTGAATTCTACACAGGCATCGACCGGGATCGTGGAGAACTATTAGAAAAACTAACAAGCGACTTATCATCTGCATGCGATACAGTAGATCAAAAAACCGGCCTCCCCGCAGAACTAAACCCATTAGCGTCTATTGAATGGAGTCCTTCAGCGGAGTCTATAGCTAGTGCAAAAGAATCGATCAATGAAAACATTACAAACTCAAATCTTCCAGACGCCTTGAAAGATGACCACGCCGACAAAAATTATAACCAGCTAAAACCTTACGACCAAAGAATCCAATACATCCTTGAAGAGTACTCCCTAAGCATCCTTATACAAAAGATAAAAGCCAGCTCCCGAGCATTAAGAAACAGCGATTACGTAGATCCAGACACAAAAAGAAAGTTATTAAAACAGATCACCCGCGGGTGGAAACAGGTCTCCCTGATAATATTTACACTAACACCCCTATTAGCATCTCAAGGAAAAGCTGCATTTGAAGGCCAGGGGTTCGTTTTAGAAAAAGGCTTTGGCGATACAACAGAAGAAAAACTAAAAAGAATATTCCTAGCAAACCCTTACAATATTGTAAGACTCTTCTCAGGCGACCTTTATTCAAACAAGATCGCCCCACTACTTTACGACTGCATAGATTCAGAAAAAGACCAGCTAATAAAGCACAATTTGATGCTAATGATCATCAATGAAAGACCTACTAACTGGAAAACCAACATAGAAAACTATATATCATCCATCCCAAAAAACTCATTCTACTTATACAACGTAGTTGAAACGCTTATCAACAGGTATCGATACGACTTTGCATCAACCACCGAACTAAATGAAATCAAACACCTATTAAAATCAGGATATGCAAAACACGAATTTGGTAAAAAACCTAGCCTTGTAGAAATAGGAAAAATATCCAACAGCGTGATACCAAAAAGAGAATTTTCTGAAGAATAAAAACGTTAGGAAAATGGCGTATAGAGGGGAGCAAAGAGGGAGCAAGGGGTCTGTAGAAAAAAGGGGGACTAGAAAAAATAGAAAAAAGGGGACTAGAAAAAAGGGGACAGATTTATTTCCCCTGAGGCTGCTGTCGGCCGAAGTAAAAAGGGAACGCTTTTACTTCTGACGGCTCTCAGCCCCACGCCCGAAAGCCCACCGCTCCCCCAAATCAACCCCGCGAGATTAGCGCAGGACCGATCAGTCCCAAAAAGGGACTGATAGAGCAAGCAATACGCAGCCATCCAGCTCAGTTGCTCGCCACTCTCGGTACCCCAGCTAAAGAGCACGCCTGTCCCGGTATCAACCTGTGTTTGATACTGCGCGCACGGAAACCAGAAGGACTGATAAACCCGCAGGATCAAGTCTTCGGGATAGCCCCACTCCACCTGCAGCCACCCCACCCGCCAAATTATTCGAGGCAGCTCTCGCCCTGTTCATGGTCGCGGCTTACCAGGCGGTCGCGGCCCTGTTGTTTGCCGCGGTACAGGCGGCGGTCGGCGCAGCGGTAGAGTTGGTCGGCGCTGCGGCCGTCGATAGGCCATTCGGCGAGGCCGAAGGTGGCGGACAGGGGGATGTTCTGCCCGGCGTATTGCAGGGGGCCGGTATTGATCTGCTGGCGCAGGGCTTCGACCAGGGGCTCGGCCCCGCGGCGTTCGGTATTGCGCAGCAGCAGGCCGAACTCTTCGCCGCCCAGGCGGCCGAGGCTGTCGGTCACCCGCAGGCGCTTGCCCAGGCTGTTGCAGATCTGCCGCAGGGCCTGGTCGCCGGCATCGTGTCCCCAGCGGTCATTCACCGCCTTGAAGTGGTCGACATCCATGATCACCAGCACCAGCCGGCTCTGACTGCGCTCGGCTTCGCGGATGCTCTGTTCCAGGGCTTGCTGAAAACTGCCGCGGTTGGCCACGCCGGTCAGCGCATCGGTACGCGCCATGCGTTGCAGTTGCCGGTGCGCGGCGGCGCGACGGGTTTCGTAGAGGTGCATAAAGACCATGATCAACAGCCCGCAGAACAGTGCGTTGCCCAGATCGATCAAGCCGCTGCTATCGAGCACCACCTGGTACTTGTACAGGTACAGCAGCGTGGCCAGCACCACGAAGGGCAGGGTCAGCAGGCCGCCCCGCACGCGCCCGAGCAGCAGGTAGGCCAGCACGGGGATGATGTAGACCCAGACGAACGCCGTCTGCGAGGCCTGCGGCATGACCATGATGTACAGCAGAAAACTGAAGGTCGGCAGCAGGTAGAAGTAGATCCAGGGCAACAGATTGCGCACGCCGACAATCCGCCACGCGCCCCAGAACAGCAGCAGGGTCAGGGTCAGTTCGAGGCCGGCAAACAGGTAGTTGCCGCCGAGAAACTGCAGCACGCTGAACAGCCCGAGGGTGATACCGGTGGTGGCGAACACCATGCGCATCAGCGAGTGCTGGCCGATATCCTGCAAAGCGGCCGGACCACGGTCGTCAGACGGCTGATTTCGGGCAGAGGGCTTGAAAAACATGGCTATCCCGCTGGCAAATGGCCGCTAGATACGGCACAGCCCGACTCTAACCAGTTTTGCCGGATGGACCCAGGCTTACGGACTGATGGCGTAAGGCCAGCCTACGAACGGTCGATTTCGCCGGACTAACGGCACCTGCAGCGGCGCAGAGCGCGGCTTGCCGCTGGCCCGCGCACCTGAGCATAATCGGGGCCCTTGCTGTAACGGAACCCCAGGGCCATGGCCATTTCCCGCGACGACCTCGATCAGCACGGCCTGATCGTCGGCGTCTCCCCCGAACGCTTTCGCGCCGTGGCCATGCCCCTGCTGTTCGACCACCTCAACGCCCAGTGCGAGGGCACCATCGCGGTCAACCGCCAGGCGCGCATCGTCTGGATCAACGACAAGTACGCCGAAAAGGTCGGTATCGACGACCCGCGCAGCGTGCTCGGCAAGCAGATCGAAGAGGTGCTGCCGGCGAGCAAGCTGCGCGAGGTGGTGGAGAGCGGCCAGCCGAGCATGCTCGACCTGATGGCCTTCGGCAGCGAGCACTTCGTGGTCACCCGCATTCCCCTGCGCGATGAGGACGGCACCCTGGTCGGTGCGCTGGGCTTTGTCCTGTTCGACCGGGCGCGCCACCTCAAGCCCTTGATGGCCAAGTTCAACCTGCTGCAAAGCCAGCTGCTCGCCACCCAGCACGAGCTGGCCAAGGCCCGTCGTGCGCGCTACACCATCGCCGGTTTTATCGGCGCAAGCAGTGCGGCCAGCGAGGTCAAGCGCCAGGCCCGCCGCGCCGCGCAACTGGACGCCACGGTGCTGCTGCGCGGCGAGACCGGCACCGGCAAGGAGCTGCTGGCCCAGGGCATCCATAACCTGTCGCCGCGGGCCAACGGGCCTTTTGTCGCGGTCAATGTCGCGGCCATCCCGGAAACCCTGGTCGAGGCCGAGCTGTTCGGCACCGCCCCCGGGGCCTTTACCGGCGCGGATCGCAAGGCGCGCATCGGCAAGTTCGAGGTGGCCAACGGCGGCACCCTGTTCCTCGACGAGATCGGCGACCTGCCATTGCCGCTGCAGGCCAAGCTGCTGCGCGTGCTGCAGGAGCAGGAGGTCGAGCCGCTCGGCTCCAACCAGGTCAAGCCACTGAATGTGCGGGTGATCGCGGCGACCCATATCGACCTGGAAGCCAAGGTCGCCGCCGGCCAGTTCCGCGACGACCTCTATTACCGCCTCAATGTCCTGGCCCTGCGCGTGCCGCCGCTGCGCGAGCGCCGCGAGGATATTGCGGCGCTGGTCGAACACCTGCTCGACGACATCGCCAACCGCTCCACCCAGGCCCCGCTGGAAGTGACCGACGCCGCCCTCGCCCTGCTCAGCGCCCAACCCTGGCGCGGCAACGTGCGCGAGTTGCGCAACCTGCTGGAACGCGCTCAGCTGGCCGGCGACGGGCGACTGGATGGCGACGCCCTGCGAGCGCTGCTGGTCGACCCGGTGACGCCACCCGCGCACAGCCCCGCAGAGTTGCCAGCCACCCACGCGCAGCCCCTGGCCGAGCAGTTGGCGCAGGCCGAGCGCCAGGCCCTGGTCGAGGCGCTGCAGGCCACGGCCGGCAACCGCCAACAGGCCGCCGAACGCCTGGGCATTTCCCGCGCCGGCCTGTACGCCAAGCTGGCGCTGCATGGCCTGGGCAAGCACGACTGAGCCAGGCACACCGCCACCCAAAGCAAACGCGACCTTAGGCAGGAGCGGCCTTGGCCGCGATGCTTTTTGAGCCCGCAACAGATCGCGGGCAAGGACTAGGCGTCCCCCCGCTCCTACACCAACAGAAGTCCAGATTTCTGGAATCCAACACGCACCATCATCCAATTTTCTGGACAAATTCCAGAATTCAAGACACGCCATCCGCCCCCTGCAACCCTGCCGCGCCGCCTGGAAATCGCTGCGGGCCTTGAGCCACGGGCTTCTCGGCCATTGCGAGCAAAGTCGTAGAGCGGCCTGGCACAGCTTTCGCTCTAGTCAGCTCAACGCTTGGTCTCGGCTGCCTGGTTTAACGAGCAAGCTATCGGCGTCGCCACAGAGCGATGGCTAAAACAACAACAAAAGGAACCGCCCCCATGGGTACCCTCGGTATTCTGCTTTCCCTGGCTTTGTTGATGTACCTCGCCTACCGCGGCATCAACGTGCTGATCCTCGCTCCGTTGCTGGCCCTGCTGGCGCTGTTGTTTGCCGGCGATATCGCCATGCTGCTGCCCACCTACACCCAGGTGTTTATGAAGGCCATGGGCGGCTACGTGATCCAGTTCTTCCCGCTGTTCCTGCTCGGCGCGCTGTTCGGCAAGCTGATGGACGACTCCGGCTCGGCCCGTGCCATCGCCCACGGCATCGTCGCCAAGGTCGGCAGCGAGCGGGCGATCCTGGCCATCGTGCTGGCGTGCGGCATCCTCACCTACGGCGGCGTGTCGCTGTTCGTGGTGGCCTTCGCGGTGTACCCGATTGGCGCGGCACTGTTCCGCGAGGCGGGTATTCCCAAGCGCCTGATTCCCGGTGCCATCGCCCTCGGCTCGTTCACCTTCACCATGACCGCCCTGCCCGGCACCCCGGCCATCCAGAACGCCATCCCCAACCCCTTCTTCGGCACCGACGCCTTCGCCGCGCCGGGCCTGGGGCTGATCGCCGGGCTGATCATGTTCGGCCTCGGCACCTGGTGGCTCACCGCCCAGGCGCGCAAGCTGCAAGCCGCCGGCGAAGGCTACGGCAGCCACAGCGACGAGCCGGTGGCCGCGGACAACCGCGCGATTCCCGGGTTCTGGCTGGCGCTGCTGCCGATCCTGCTGGTGATCGCCCTGAACTTCCTGATGGCCAAGCAGGTGCTGCCCAGCCTCGACGCCAGCTACCTGGCCAAGCCGGAGTTCGGTGGCCTGCAGGACGCCAAGTCGCTGATCGGTATCTGGTCGATCATCGTCGCCCTGAGCGCGGCCATCCTGCTGCTGGTCGCCCTGCACTGGCAGCGCTGGCTGGACCTGAGAAAAAGCATCAACGACGGGGCCTTCGGCTCCATGCTGCCGATCCTCAACACCGCCGCCGAAGTGGGCTACGGCACGGTGATCGCCTCCCTGGCCGGCTTCGTGGTGATCCGCGACCTGGTGCTCGGGGTGTCCAGCAACCCGCTGATCTCCGAGGCGGTGGCGGTGAATATCCTCGCCGGCATCACCGGCTCGGCCTCGGGCGGCATGTCGATCGCGCTGAAGACCCTCGGCGAGCAGTACCTGACCCTGGCCACCAGCGCCGGTATCAGCCCCGAGCTGCTGCACCGGGTCGCCGCCATGGCCTCCGGCTGCATGGACACCCTGCCGCACAACGGCGCGGTGATCTCGCTGCTGGCGATCTGCAAGCTGACCCACCGCGAGTCGTACAAGTTTATCTTCGTCAACACCGTGGCCTTCCCCATGGTGGCCCTGGCGGTGGTGATTACCCTGGGCACGCTGTTTGGCAGTTTCTGACAGGACACTGCAAAGCTACTGCGCTCGACCATGCTGCGTTGCGCGCAGGCTCGGCAAGCCGCTTGCGGCTAACGTGCTTTAGCTCGACCCGAAGGGCGAGTGAAACGAGTACTGCTCATGTACATCAGTACACTCCGCATCCTTGCCTGAGCGCGCCTTGCCTGGCCATCGCTCGCGACGCTTTGCTGCGCCCTGTACTCAATGTTGTTTAATCGCTTTCGAGTACCCCGCCATGAGCAAGATCATGTCCGCCGCCACCGCCGTGGCGCGCATCGCCGATAACGCCAACCTGGCCACCGGCGGCTTCGTCGGCATCGGTTTCGCCGAGGAAATCGCCATCGCCCTGGAGCAGCGATTTCTCACCGAACAGTCGCCGCGTGACCTGACTCTTGTGTATGCCGCCGGCCAGGGCGACGGCAAGGGTCGCGGCCTCAACCACCTGGCCCACGAGGGCCTGGTGCGCCGGGTGATCGGCGGCCACTGGGGCCTGGTGCCGGGGCTGCAGAAGCTGGCGGTGGACAACCGTATCGAGGCCTACAACCTGCCCCAGGGGGTGATTTCCCAGCTGTTTCGCGATATCGCCGCGGGCAAGCCGGGGCAGCTGTCGCGGGTCGGCCTGGGCACCTTCGTCGACCCGCGCCATGGCGGCGGCAGGCTCAACGCACGGACCACCACCGAGCTGGTGCGGCTGATGCCGATCGACGGCGAGGACTATCTGTTCTACCCCGCCGTGCCGATCCATGTCGGTATCGTCCGCGCCACCAGCAGCGATGCCGACGGCAACCTGAGTTTCGAGCGCGAGGCGCTGACCATCGAGAGCCTGGCCATCGCCATGGCCGCGCACAACAGTGGCGGCCTGGTGATCGCCCAGGTCGAGCGTCTGGTCGAGCGCGGCTCGCTCAATCCGCGCGAGGTGAAGATCCCCGGGATCCTGGTCGACTGCGTGGTGGTGGCCGAGCCGCAGAACCATCAGCAGACCTTCGCCACCGCCTATAACCCGGCCTTCGCCGGTGAGACCCGGGTGCCGGCGGACAGCCTGAAAGCCATGCCCCTGGATGTACGCAAGCTGATCGCCCGCCGTGCGGCGCTGGAGCTGCGCGCCGGCGCGGTGGTCAATCTGGGCATCGGCATGCCCGAAGGCGTGGCGGCGGTGGCCGCCGAGGAAGGGGTGATCGAGCGCCTGACCCTGACCGCCGAGCCCGGCGTGATCGGCGGCATCCCCGCCTCGGGCCTGGACTTCGGCGCGGCGAGCAACCACAGCGCGCTGCTCGACCAGCCCTATCAGTTCGACTTCTACGACGGCGGCGGCCTGGATATCGCCTTTCTCGGCCTGGCTCAGGCCGACGCGGCGGGCAACCTCAACGTGTCCAGATTCGGCTCGCGCCTGGCCGGTGCCGGCGGCTTTATCAATATCAGCCAGAACGCCAAGCAGGTGGTGTTCCTCGGCACCTTCAGCGCCGGCCCGCAGGATATCCGTATCGAGGACGGTCAGTTGCGCATCGTCAAGGACGGCGCGCTGCGCAAGTTTGTCGCCGCGGTGGAGCAGCGCACCTTCGCCGGCCACCAGGCCGCCGAGCGCGGCCAACCGGTGCTCTATATCACCGAACGCTGCGTGTTCCGCCTGAGCCTGGATGGTCTGGAGCTGATCGAAGTGGCTCCCGGCGTGGACATCGAGCGCGACATCCTCGCGCGCATGGACTTTATGCCCCTCGTGCGCCGGCCCAGGTTGATGGATGCGCGGCTGTTTCTGCCAGAGCCCATCGGCCTGAGCGAGCAACTGAATGCTGACTAGACGTAGGGTGGACCACGCTTGACCGGTCCACCATGGGCAGTCGCGCGGCCCCAATGGCGGAAATAAACAGCGATTTCCACCCTACGTATTTCCCGCTCAGCGCTCGCCAAATTTGTGCCGCGCGGCATACAGGCACACCAGCTCCATCGCCACCGCGGCACCGGCCAGGGCGGTGACTTCGGCGTGGTCATAGGGCGGCGAAACTTCCACCACGTCCATGCCCACCAGGTTGATGCCACGCAGGCCGCGGAGAATTTCCAGCGCCTGGTGGGTGGAGAGACCGCCGCAGACCGGGGTGCCGGTGCCGGGTGCGAAGGCCGGGTCGAGACAATCGATATCGAAGGTCAGGTACACCGGGTTATCGCCGACCCGCGCGCGGATCAGCTCGGCGATCTGCTCCGGGCTGCTGCGATGCACCTGACGCGCGTCCAGCACCTGGAAGCCCATGACGTCATCGTTGGTGGTGCGCAGGCCGATTTGCACCGAACGCGCCGGATCGACCAGGCCCTGCTTGGCCGCGTAATAGAACATGGTGCCGTGGTTGATGCCCTGCTCCGCCTCATCGCTATCCGGCCAGGTATCGCTGTGGGCATCGAAATGCACCAGCGACAGCGCGCCATATTTCTGCGCATGGGCCTTGAGTAACGGGTAGCTGATGAAGTGATCGCCACCCAGGGTGAGCATGCCGCAGCCGGCCTGGACGATATGCGCGGCATGCGCCTCGATCACCGCAGGGGTGTTCTGCGGCTGGCTGTGGTCGAAGTTGCAGTCGCCGTAGTCGATCACCGCCAGATGGTCGAAGGGGTCGAACTCCCAGGGGTAATGCCGCTCCCAGGCGCTGGTGATGGAGGCCGCGCGAATCGCCCGTGGGCCGAAGCGGGTGCCGGGGCGGTTGGTGGTGGCGGTGTCGAAGGGCACGCCGCTGACCACCAGGTCGACACCGGCCAGGTCGCGACTGTAACGCCGACGCATAAAGCTGGTGACGCCGGCGTAGGTCGGCTCCGAATAGGTGCCGTAGAGGCTGTCGCGGGTGATGGCCAGGTCGTTGCCGTTAAATGCTTCCATGGTCGTGTCCTCAATACTGGCTGCGGAAGGTGGTCCAGATGCGGGTACGCTGGCGCTGTTGGCGCAGCGGCAGCAGCCGCTCGCTAAACAGCCGCGCACGCACCTCGGCGGGCGGGTAGATATCCGGGTCGCGGGCAATGGCCGCGTCGACCAGCTCGCCGGCGGCGCGGTTGGCATTGGCGAAGAACACGCTGTTGGTCAGCTCGGCGATGGCCTCGGGCCGCAGCATATGGTCGATAAAGGCATGGGCGGCCTCGGGGTGCGGCGCGTCGACGGGAATGGCCAGGGTGTCGAACCAGATCAGCGTGCCTTCCACGGGAATGCGGTAGTTGACCTCGAACGGCTGGCCAGCCTCGCGGGCGTTGTCGGCGGCCATCAGGGCGTCGCCGTTGTAGGTCAGGGCCAGGCAGATCTCGCCCTTGGCCAGGTCGTCGATATGCCGGCCGCTGCCGACATAGCGCAGGTTGGGCTGCAGCCCGGCGAGCAACTGCGCCGCCGCCGCCAGGTCGTCGGGCTCGCTGCTGTAGGGGTCCTTGCCCAGGTAATGCAGGGCGATGCTGATCACCTCCTGCGGCGAGTCGATCACGGCGATGCCGCAGTCCTTGAGCTGGCTGGCGTATTCGGGCTTGAACAGCAGGTCCAGGCTGTCAGTCGGTACGCCTGGCAGGCGTTGCTCGACGGCTTGCCGGTTGTAACCCAGGCCGACGGTGCCCCAGGTGTAAGGCAGCCCGTATTGGTTGCCAGGATCGCTGCTGGCCAGTTTCGCCAGCAGTTCGCCATCCAGGTTGCCCAGGTTGGCGAGCTGACTGCGGTCGATCGGCTGCAGCGCCCCGGCCTGGATGGCGCGGGCCAGGCCGCTGGAGGCCGGAAAGACGACGTCATAGCCGCTGCCGCCGGTAAGCAGCTTGCTGTCCAGGGCCTCGGCGCTGTCGAAGATGTCGTATTTGACCCGGATGCCGGTCTCTTCCTTGAAGCGCTTGAGCGCCTGCTCGGGGATATAGGACGACCAGCTGTAGAGGTTCAGGACCTTGTCCTCGGCCTGCGCGGCGAATACGCAACACAGCAGAAACAGCGAAACGAGCGAGCGCATGGCGAACGACCTCATCGGTTTTTTAGTAGGCCAGGGCATCCTGCGCCGCCGTTTGCTTCGAATAAATATGAAGTAAGGCACGCTGGCATTGTTATCTATCGATGTTTAAGCGGGTGAGCCCGCGCACCGCGCCAGCGCCCGGCTAGTCTTGCTAGGGCACTCTGGGGAGCGGCCAAATGAGCGAGCTGCATATCGACGAAAGCTTCTGGCTCGATGCCGAGCAGGACAAAGATCACGCCGACGGACTCTGCGCCGCCCTGCATCGGCGCGCACAAAGCGGTGCGTCGATGCGCGGCTTTCAGCTCAAGCGCGCGCAGCTCGCCGGCATCGACCTGGTCAACCACGGCCACCGTAACGGCTATGACCTGCGCGACAGCGACCTGTACCGCGCCGACCTGCAGAACGCTCACCTGTTCGCCCTCGACCTGCGCGGCAGCTCGCTGATGAAAGCCGACCTGCGCGGGGCCAACCTGCATTGCTGCGACCTGCGCGACTGCAACCTGCTGGGCACGCAACTGGACGGCGCACGCCTGGACAACGTGATCTGGGATCGGCGGCTACGCCAGGAACGCCAGGCTCACGCCTATCTGCGCCGCGGCGACCATGCCGCCGCCCGGCGCTGCTTCGAGGAAGCCGAGGAAACCTACCGCAACCTGCGCCTGCACCTGGAAAAAGCCGGGCTGTTCGAACAGGCCGGCCTGTTCTTCCACCGCGAGATGGTCACGCGCCGCCAGCAACTGCCGCGCTACTGCGGCAGACGCTTATTGTCCTGGCTGGTCGACCTGTTCAGCGGCTACGGTGAAAAACCGCTCAACGTCGTGCTGTTCTCCATCGGGCTGATCGTTTTCTGCGGCCTGCTGTACTTTCTGGTCGGCGTGCAACATGCCGGACAACCCCTGGGGCTGGCACTGCAGCGCGGCTGGCTGGCCAACCTGGACGACTTCGCCGACTGCCTCTACTTCAGCGTGGTGACCTTCACCACCCTCGGCTACGGCGACATCACCCCCCACGGCCTGGCACGACCGATTGCCGCGTTCGAGGCCTTTACCGGCAGCTTCACCATGGCGCTGTTCGTGGTGGTGTTCGTGAAGAAGATGACCCGCTAGCCTTGCAGCGGCACCCAGATTTCCACCTTGCCGGTTCCCGCCATGGGATCGAAGTCGCCGCTGTAGCGCTCGAACTCAGGCGCATCGGCCCCCTGCAGCCCGGCGCTGGGCAGCCAACGCTGGAAGATGGCGTTAAAGGTCTGGTGAATGCTGGAGATATGTCCGCTATGCAGAAACACCGCGTAGCGATGGGCGGCCAGGCGCTGCTGGGTGAAACCCGCTGGCAGGTCGTCCGTACGATTCACCAGCACCCCGGCGATATATTCGAAACTGCCGTCGTCCTGCGGGTTGCAGCACACACCGAAGGTTTCATAACCCTGCTGCCCCGGCACGCGGCCGATATAGGGCACGAAACGCTGCCACAGCGCGGCGATGCCCTGGGACGTCTCGACCGTGAAACGCTCGCCGAGCCCGGCGATCAGCAGTTCTTCGCTGTCGACGAAACGTGGTTCTGAGAGTGCAAAAGTATTGCTAGCTTGCATGCGCAGGGCCTCCCGCAATTCGATTCCATTCAGATGTCCGTTCGCGCGCAACGCCTCGGGGGTTATCCCGAAATGCTCGCGAAACGCACGGGTAAATGCCTCATGAGAGCCATAACCGACCGCCAGGGCGACCTCGAGAATATCCGGTGCCCCCTGCGCCAGCCGATGCGCCGCGCGGCTCAAACGGCGCGCCTTGACGTAGCGCATCACCGACCACCCCGTGGCACCGGCGAATACCCGTGACAGGCTGAAGCGCGACAGGCCGCAGACACTGGCGAGCCGCTGCAGGTCGAGCGCTTGATCGAGTTCCGTTTCGATCAGCCAAAGGGCTTTGCTGACGGGGTCCATTTCCGCTCCTCAGAAGACATGGCGGCAGTATCGGCAGCCGCTGCGCCCTGCGCTTGATCGTTCTTGCGCGGCCAACCCGACGGCGTTGAGCGCAGACGGCAATGCTGCCACGGCACAGCGCCAAATGCGCTCGGGCTCAGCCCGGCTTGCATTGGAGAAAAATCAAGTGATCTACTCTCGCATCGATAACCTGCAATGTTTGGAGCCCGTATGCTCAGCCAGTTGCGCGACCTCGACCTGCAGTTGCTGCGCCTGTTCGTCACCGTGGTGGAATGCGGCGGTTTCAGCGCCGCCCAGGGCGAGCTGGGCATCGGTCAGTCCACCATCAGCACGCAGATGGCCAAGCTGGAGACGCGCCTGGGCTTTCGCCTGTGCGAGCGCGGCAAGGCCGGCTTTCGCCTGACGCCCAATGGCGAACAGGTGCTGGCCGCCACCCGCCGCCTGTTCGCGGCCATCGACACCTTCAAGGACGAGGCCCGGGGCGTGGCCGACAAACTTCTCGGCGAGCTGCGCATCGGCCTCTCCGAAGGCCTGGCGACTGAGGTGCTGGAGCGGGTGGCCGAGGCTATTGGCCGCTTTCGCGGACGCAACCAGGCGGTGCAGATCGAGTTGCTCACCGCCATGCCCGCCGAGCTGGAGCGCCGCCTGCTGCAGGACCAGCTGCACCTGGCCATCGGCTATTTCTCCGGCAACCAGGCGGCGCTGGAGTGTCGCCCGCTGTTCCGCGAGCGCCAGGTGCTGCATTGCGCCCAGGGCCATCCGCTGTTCGAGGGAGGCGAGCCGAGCCTGCAGGACCTGCAACGGGCCGACCGGGTGCACCACCCCTACCGCCTGGTCCAGACCCGCGAACCCTTGCAGAGCGCCAGCAGTTCGGCGCAGACCGAGCAAGTCGACGGCGCCCTGGCCTTTATCCTCTCCGGCCGCCATATCGGCTACCTGCCCGAGCATATCGCTGCGCCCTGGCTGGCCCGCGGCCGTTTGCGCGCGCTGCAGGCCGAGGCGCTGGGCTTCGAGGTGCAGTTCCACCTGGCCCGGCACCGCGGCCAGCACCCGGGCGATGCCCAGCAGGCCCTGAGCGAGGATCTGCTGGCGGCCTTCGCCACCTGAGCAGCACCCGCGGCGCTGCCGCAGCGGTCATGGCGGTCTATAGTTCTCAGTCTCTTCGCTCACCCCGCAAGGAGTTGTCATGAACAAGACCTACAACATCGCCGTGCTGGTCGGCAGCCTGCGCAAGGCCTCGATCAACCGCAAACTGGCCCAGGCCCTGATCGAACTCGCCCCACCCTCCCTGCAGCTGAAAATCGTCGAGATCGGCGAACTGCCGCTGTACAACGAGGACATCGACCAGGACAACCCGCCCGCCGCCTATGACGACTTCCGCAGCCAGCTGCAGGCGGCCGATGCCCTGCTGTTTGTCACCCCGGAGTACAACCGCTCGGTGCCGGCACCGATGAAGAACGCCATCGACGTCGGCTCGCGGCCCTATGGCAAGAGCGCCTTCAGCGGCAAGCCCGGGGCCGTGCTGAGCGCCTCGCCGGGGGCCATCGGCGGTTTCGCGGCCAACCACCACCTGCGCCAGTCCATGGTCTTCCTCGACGTCCATATGATGCAGCAGCCGGAAGCCTACCTCGGCGGTGCCGGCAGCTTCTTCGAGGAGGACGGCCGGCTCGGTGACGGCATCAAGCCGTTCCTGCAGAAATTTATCGACGCCTATGCCGCCTGGGTGGCGCGGCATCTATAGCCGACCGTGGACTACTGCGCCGGCGGCTGACGCAACTGCCCGGCCAAGCGGTCGATAGCGGCGATGGTCTGGACGATCTCGGCGTGGATATCCGGCGTGCCCAGGCAGGATCGGCCAGGGCTCGCACGGTACTCGCGGCTTTCCGCCTCCAGCTGCAGGCGTGGATCGAACAGCCCTTGGGTCAGGGGTTGGAAGAGGGTCACAGGAGGCTCCTTGCCGGTTACGCGCCGGCGTGACGATTGAGGTCAGGAGGCAGTAGCAAGGGGCACGAGGCCGCGACAGCGTTTCTTATGGCGAGCGGGTCCAGGCGGTGGAATCCTGGTGCGCACGGCGCACCTTAGGGGTGGCCGACGCGCTTAACAGTCCGCCGATTGCCGCGACGGGTCAAGCCACCGGCCGCCGGACGGTCAGCCCTGGTTCAACAGCGGCGGCATCGGGCAGTCGAGGATATCGGCCACCGCGCGCATCAACTCGGCCTCCGCGGCAGTGATCCGGCCGTCGTGCTCGATCCCCCGGGCCATGGCCTTGAGCAGTTGCGGCTTCTGCAGTGGCCACAGCTGACTGAGGCGGCCGAGGGCGGCTTCCAGCGCTCTCAGGTCGCTGCGCTCGGCCGCCAGCAACGGCAGCGGCGCGAACGGCAGCCCGCCACAGGCGTGGGCGAAGGCCGCAGCCGCCGCCGCTGCATCGACCTCGCCGGCACGGGCCAGACACGACAGCAACACCGCAATCTCATCGGCCAGCTCGGCCAGGTGGTAGCGGCCCACCTGGGTGCGCCCGGCCTCGACATTGCGCTCGATAATCCGCAGCAGGCTCCACTCCAGCAGCGCGACCTTGCCATCGGCGCGGATCAGCAGCGCCAGATTGCCCTTGAACGCGGCGAACGCCGCCGTGCCCAGTTGCTTGAGTGCCGGCATGGCCAGGTCCAGCAGAGGCAGGCG
The DNA here is from genome assembly GCF_963970915.1 of Pseudomonas sp. EA_105y_Pfl2_R69. Lineage (NCBI taxonomy): Bacteria > Pseudomonadati > Pseudomonadota > Gammaproteobacteria > Pseudomonadales > Pseudomonadaceae > Pseudomonas > Pseudomonas sp. EA_105y_Pfl2_R69. Next base: position 300,321 of record NZ_CAXAOO010000005.1, on the reverse strand, counting down.
CATGCCCGGCTGCAGGCGTTGCAACGGCTCACGCAGGGCCTGCAGCGCCGCCTCGACTTCTGCGGCGATGCGCGGCTGCAACAGCTGCAGCTGGCGTTCGCAGGCGCTGCTGTCGCGGTCCAGCAGCAGGCCGTAGACCAGCGCCTGGGCCGAGCTGCAACTGTGCGCGGCCTGGATCAGCAAGGGATCGAGACGCTGCAGCACGCCCCGGGCCTGGCTCAGGTGGGGGCCTTGCGGATCGCCGATGGCAGCGATTGCCTGCACCGCCGCAGCCGGCGCGAACGCTGCGCCCGCCGGGCTCAGCCCCTGCAAGGCCTCATTCCAGCCCTGGGCGACCGCTACCTGGGCCGGGGTGGCCGTGGAGCCCGCCAGGCTGAGCGCATCAACCTGCGGATAGTGGCCATCCCAGCCCGGGCTGACACGGCGAATCCGCTCGTCCAGGGGCGGATGGGTGGCCAGCAGCCCCTCCAGCGCCTGGCTGACGCCGGCGGCGAAGTACATATGGCTGAATTCGGCGGCATGTCCGGCCCGCAGCTGCGAGCCATACAGATTGCCGCCGATTTTCTTCAGTGCCCCGGCGATGCCGTCCGGGTTGCGGGTGAACTGCACCGCCGAGGCATCGGCGAGAAACTCGCGCTGACGGCTGACCGCGGCCTTGATCAGGTTGCCGAAGAAGGTCCCGGCATAGCCCAGCAGCCACAGGCTCGCGCCGACGGCGAGGACCACCGCCACCGAGTTGTCGCGGCTCGACCTGCGCCGCGAGCGCCCACTGCTGCGCAGCAGGAAGCCGCCGATCAGGCCGAGCAGGAGGATGCCGTGCAGCACGGCCACCAGGCGCGTATTGAGGCGCATATCGCCGTGGAACACATGGCTGAATTCGTGGGCGATCACCCCCTGCAGCTCCTCGCGCGACAGCAGGCTGATGGCCCCGCGGGTAATCCCGATCACCGCATCCTGGGGCGTCAGCCCGGCGGCGAAGGCATTGATCCCGGCATCGTCGAGCACATACACCGGCGGCACCGGGGTGCCCGAGGCGATGGCCATTTCCTCGACCACATTGAGCAGGCGACGCTCCTCGAAGTTCTGCGGGGCCAGGTTGATCAGCCGCCCGCCCAGGCGCTCGGCGATGGCCTGGCCGCCACGGTTCAGCTGCAGGCTCTTGTACAGACTGCCAAGCAGCACCACGGCGATCACCGCCACCGCCACCATGGCCACCAGCGGACCGCTGGGCAGCAGGCTAGCCGAGCCATCGAGCAGGCTGGCGCTGTGGTTCTGCCCGAACAGCTGCCAGATCGCCCCCAGCACCAGGCTGGTCAGGGCAATCAGGCTGACCACCGCCAGCACCATCAGGAGCAGCAGACGGCCGCTGATGCGCCGGGCGCGATCCTGTTGTTCGAAGAAATTCATTGTGCGATCCGTTGACTGAGGAGCACTGCCGCGCGCTCGGCGGAAGCGCTAGAACGCCACCTTGGGCGCGTCCTGAAGCGCCGCGCTATCGGCGAACTCCAGCAGGCTGGCGTCCTGGGCGTGACCGAAGGTGGCCGCCAGCAGCACCGGGGGAAACGCCTGCTTGTAGGTGTTGTAGGCCATCACCGCATCGTTGAAGGCCTGGCGGGCGAAGGCCACCTTGTTCTCGGTGCTGCTCAGCTCTTCGCTGAGCTGCTGCATATTGGCCGAGGCCTTGAGCTCCGGGTAGGCCTCCAGGGTCACATTGAGGCGACCCAGGGCGCTGTTCAGCAAACCTTCCGCGCCCCCCAGCTGCGCCATGCGCTGGGCATTGCCGGGCTGCGCCGCGGCGGCCTTGAGACCGCTGACCGCGTTGTTGCGTGCGGCAATCACCGCTTCCAGGGTGTCGCGCTCGTGGGCCATATAGCCTTTGGCGGTTTCCACCAGGTTGGGGATCAGGTCATGGCGGCGCTTGAGCTGCACCTCGATCTGTGCGAAGCCGTTCTGGAAGCGGTTACGCAGCGCCACCAGCTGGTTGTAGACGCCGATCACATAAAAGATCAGGGCCACCACAACGGCCAGGACAATCAGGGCGGAGACGGACATGGGGGAAATCCTTATCGGCATGTGGGAGATAGACCGATGGTAGCGGAAAACCCGCGGCGCGAATGTCCAGTAGCGCAAACGGCCGCCAGAGCGGGCTGCGCCGGAGCGCCGCGGCAGCCGGCCAACCCGGCGGACAGCCAGGATGCAGGCGCGATCTGAGCCATAGCGACTTATCCAGCAAGCTGATGGGGCGAAAAAAGTCTTGGCAAAGTAGACCGACCGGTCTATATATTCCCCCATGAAAAAGACCTCGACCCGCGACAAACTGATCGCCGCCATGGCCGACGCCCTGCAACGCAAGGGCCTGCACGGCGTTGGCCTGAATGAACTGCTGGCGCAGGCCGGCGCGCCCAAAGGCAGCCTCTACCACCACTTCCCCGGCGGCAAGAGCGAGCTGGCGGTGGCGGCCATCGAACATATCAGCCAGCGCATCGACGGCCTGTTCGCCCAGCTCTTTAGCCAACAGGCCGATCCGCTCAAGGCGCTGCATCACTGGTTGCAAGGGGCACTGCAGCAACTGGAAAACAGCCAGTTCGAACGCGGCTGCCCACTGGCCACCATCGCCCTGGAAAGCGGCCCCGAGGATGTGGAAATCCGCGCCGCCCTGCAGCGCAGCTTCGCCACCGTGCGCCAGGCCTTGAGCCAGCAGTTGCATCAATACGGTTACCCCAGCGAGCAGGCCGACAACCTCGCCGCGCTGTTCGTTGCTCTGTATGAAGGCGGGCTGCTGCAGGCCCGCGTCGCCGGTAGCAGCGAGCCCCTCAAGCGCGCCGCCGACGCCCTGTTCAATCTGACCCGCAGCCAGCACCCGCAAGGAGCCAGCGCATGAACACTCCCAACATTCTCAGCGAGACCCTGGAACTGCCGGCACTGGACGGTTACCCGCTGACCGCCACCCTCTACCACGCCCCCGAGCCCATGGCCCAGCTGCTGATCGCCGGGGCCACCGGTGTGCCCCAGGGCTTCTACCGACGCTTCGCCGAGTATGCCGCGCAGCGCGGCTACAGCACCCTGACCCTGGACTACCGCGGCGTCGGCCAATCGAAGCCGGCCAGCCTGCGCGGCTTCGACATGGACTACCTGGACTGGGCCCACCTCGACCTGGCCGCCGCCGTCGATCAGCACAGCCACCCCCAGCGCCCGCTCTATATGGTCGGCCACTCCTTCGGCGGGCATGCCTTCGGCCTGCTGCCCAACCACGCGCGAGTACAGGGTTTCTATACCTTCGGCACCGGTGCCGGCTGGCATGGCTGGATGCCCAGGGCCGAGCAGATCAGGGTGCTGGCCATGTGGCGGCTGATCGGCCCGCTGATGACCCGTGTTCAGGGCTATCTGGGCTGGAGTCGTCTGGGCATGGGCGAGGACCTGCCCCTGGGCGTGTACCGGCAGTGGAAACGCTGGTGCCGCTACCCGCGCTACTTCTTCGAAGACCCGCAGATGCCCGGCTTGAGCGAGCGCTTCGCCCGGGTCGGCACCCCGATCGTCGCGGCCAACGCCCTCGACGACCTGTGGGCCCCGCCCGCCTCACGCGATGCCTTTATGGCCGCCTACCGCGGCGCGCCCTACCAGGCCCGGACCATCGACTCCCACGCCAGCGGCCTGGGTGCCATCGGTCATATGGGGTACTTCCGCCCGGCCGCGCAGCAGTTGTGGGATGAAACCCTGGACTGGTTCGCCCAGTTACCCAGCCAGCCACGCACGGCCTGAACAGCCCCTGCGGCCTGGCCGGAAACGGCCGGGACGCTGATACGCCGTAGCGCCCGATGGAGCACCACGCGATGACTATGCCCGCCGCCGACTTTGTCCCGCTGTTTCGCAGCAGCCCTTTTCTCGACCTGCTGGGGCCCATCTACAACAAGCCATCCGCGGCCGGCCTGAGCATCGGCCTGCGCGCCGAGGCCAAGCACTGCAACGCCCGCGGCCTGGTGCATGGCGGCGTCCTGAGCAGCCTGGCCGACATCGCCCTGGGCTACAACACGGCGTTCGCCGAAGACCCGCCCACGCCAATGGTCACCGCCAGCCTGAGCATCGATTACGCCGGCGCGGCACGTCTGGGTGACTGGATAGAGATCGAAACCGAGGTACAGAAGGTCGGCAAGCGCCTGGCCTTCGCCAATTGCTACTTTGCCGTGGCCGGCGTACGTATCGCTCGTGCCAGTGCGGTATTCAGCGTGATCACACGATAGGTTCGGCAGGTCGAGAGAGTAGTGCGATTTGGCGAATGCCAGAAAAAATTGCCTGGAGCAATTTTTAACGTCGCGCAGCGATGGCCCGAAGGGTGGCTGCCATGGATGGCAAGCCATAAAAAAGAAAACCCCGCGAGCGCGGGGCTTTTTGCAGACTTGAGTCCCTGACATCCATGATCTGCTGGCCATCCTGGCAGCTTCCAGTGTGTCCCTGTTGGCTAATCTGCGCTTCCTGCGCGACGTCCATGGGCAGCAGATTAGCCCTTGCACCAACGTACCAACAGTGGCGATAGACGGTAGCTTGTGTAAGCCATGACTTACACAAAGCAGAACCAAGCAAACGCTCGGGTTTATTTTGTGACGCAGGCCTTGCTAGACTGAAATTGTCTGACAAAAACAACAGGCCGTTCTAAAAAACGGCCCATGGGGCCACAGTATGCGCGCAGTTATTATTGCCCTCGGTTGCCTGGCAACCACCTTCAGCCTGCCCACCCTGGCCAGCGGCCAAAACCAGATCGCCGATGCCAAGGCCGCCACCCGGATCTTCTGGAACCAGCTCTACAGCCAAGGGGGCACCTCCCTGTACTGCGGCCAAACCTTCGCCGGCGAAAGCGGCCAGCTCAAGGTCAGCCCGATCTACAGCAGCAAGCAACTGAAAAGCGCCCTGCGCTGCATCACCAATCGCCAGTGCAGCATCATGACGCCGACCTACCCCTATATGACCGCCGACCTGCACAACCTCTACCCGGCCCTCAGCCGCGTCGAGCTGGCCCGGCGCAATGCGCAATTCGGCGAGCTGGACGCCAGCGTGCCGAGCAAGTTCGAGGACATTGGCTGCGACATGAAAACCAGCTTCCAGCTGGTGGAGCCGCGCGATGAAGCCAAGGGCAATATCGCCCGGGCGATCTTCTATATGCACATCGAGTACGGCCTGCCCATCGTCGGCCAGCTGCAGATGTACAAGAGCTGGCACCAGATGGACCCGCCGGATGCCGAAGAGCGCGCCCGCAACGACCGCATCGAGTCGCTGCAGGGCACGCGCAACCGCTATATCGACGACCCGGCGCTAGCCGAGCAGCTGACCGGTAACTGAGTACTTAGCGGCGGCGATTGAGGGTCGAGCGCAGCTTGTAGCGGTCGCCCGGATGAATCAGCCGGGCGTAACTGATCAGGTGTTCGTCCGACCAGGTGCGGCGGATCACGCTGAGGCAGGGTGCGGCGCGATCGATCTCCAGCCAGGCGGCCACCTGCTCGTCCACCAGCACCGCCTCCACCACATGCTCGACATCGCTGATCGGGCAGCTGGCCACCAGCACCTCGTTGGGGGTCTGCCGGGCAAAATCGCTCTGCAGGTAATGCGGCACCCAGCGCGGGTTGACGAAGCGGTCCTCCAGCTGGATCGGCACGCCGTTCTCGCGGTGCACCAGGATGCTGTGGAACACCTCGCCGCCCAGGCGCAAACCCAGGCGCAGGGCCACCTCGTCATCCGCCGCCAGGGCCTCGCAGCGGATCACGTCATTGCTGTAGGCATGGCCACGGCCGCGCACTTCCGTGGCGATATTCAGCACTTCATGCAGCGAGGACTCGGCCTTGCGGTCGGTGACGAAGGTGCCCAGCCCCGCCTGGCGCATCAGGTAACCCTTCTGCACCAGGTCACGAATAGCCTTGTTGGCAGTCATCCGGCTAACGGCGAAATCCCGCGCCAACTGCTCTTCGGCCGGGATCTGGTGATTGACCGGATACGCGCCGCTGTGGATGCGCTCCAGCAGAAACTCTTCGATCGCCTTGTAGCGCGGGGTTGTGCTGCTCACTGCGGCTCCTTGGTTGGCACCCGATGCACGGATGATAGCGAGCCCCCGAAGGCGACGCCATGCGCAGCAACGCACAGCGCGCAACGCGCCTCAGAGCAGCATGGCAGCCAACCAACCGGCGGCGATCAGCGGCAGGTTGAAGTGCACAAAGGTCGGGATCACGGTGTCCCGGATATGGTCGTGCTGACCATCGGCATTCAGGCCGGCGGTCGGCCCCAGGGTCGAGTCCGAGGCGGGCGAACCGGCATCGCCGAGAGCCGCGGCGGTGCCTACCAGGGCGATAATCGCCAGCGGCGAAAATCCGAAACTCAGACCCAGGGGCACATAGATGGCGGCGATGATCGGCACCGTGGAAAAGGACGAACCGATGCCCATGGTAATCAGCAGTCCCACCAGCAGCATGATCAATGCGGCCAGGCCACGGTTGTCGCCGATCAGCTCGACCGAACCGCTGACCAGGCTGGGCAGTTCGCCAGTTGCCTTCATCACCGCAGCGAAACCGGCGGCGGCGATCATGATAAAGCCGACCAAGGCCATCAGGCGCATGCCCTGGGTAAACACATCGTCCTGCTCGCCCCAGCGGATCACCCCGCTGACCGAGATCACGGCAAAGCCGACCAGACCACCGAAGACCATGGAGCCGCTCCATAGCTGCACCCCCAGCGCCAGCAACAGGGCCAGGGCGATCAGCCCCAACTGCCGTGGGCTAAGCGGTTCGCTCTTGCTGCTCAGGTGCTCGCCGGCTACCGCCAGCTCCTGATAGACCCGCTTGCGCCGGTAGCTGAAGGCCGCGATAACGAGCCCCAGAACCATACCCAGCGCCGGTATCAGCATGGCCTTGGGGGCCATCTCGCGACTCACCAGCAGACCGCCGTCGGCACCGGCCTGATTGATATTGCCGATCAGGATGTCATTGAGAAAGATAGTGCCGAAGCCGATCGGCAGCGACATATAGGTCACGGTAATGGCGAAGGTAATGGCGCAGGCGGTCAGGCGTCGATCCAGTTGCAGGCGATTCATCACGTGCAGCAAGGGCGGCACCAGGATCGGGATAAAGGCGATATGCACCGGAATGATGGTCTCGGCGGCGAAGCCGGCGAGGATCAGGCTGGCCAACATGCCCCATTTGACCAGCGCCAGCTCGCCGCCCTTGTGCTGGCTGCGACCCAGGTGCTCGACCACCCGTGCCGACAGGCGTTGAGCGATGCCGGTACGCGACAGCGCGACGGCAAAGGCCCCCAGGGTGGCATACGCCAGGGCCACGCCCGCCCCGCCACCCAGGCCATCGTTGAAGGCCTTGATAATCTCGTCAATCGGCATGCCCGCCGTCAACCCGCCGACCACGGCCGCCACCACCAGGGCGAAGACCACGGACACCCGCAGCAGTGACAGGCTGACCATAACCAATACTGCCAATACGATTGAATTCATTGCGACTCCCTTGTTGTTGTTTTTAGTTTTTCTGCGGCAATACCCCGCCATGCCCCGCGCCGAAACGCGGGCCAGGAGGGCTAGCAGGGAACGATCAGGGTAGCGAGGGCAGCATCCCGTTCGGCAGCAGTGGACTCAGCACGCGGCTGGCCAGCAACTCATCGGCCGCGGCGATATCCGGGGCGAAGAAGCGGTCTTCCACGTAGTAGGCCACCTGCTCGCGCAGGGCCTGACGCGCCTGTTCGAGCAGCGGCGAGCTTTTCAGCCCCTCGCGGAAGTCCAGGCCCTGGCAGGCCCCCAGCCATTCGATGGCCAGCACGCCACGGGTGTTGGCGGCCATTTCCCACAGACGCTTACCGGCAGCCGGGGCCATGGACACATGGTCTTCCTGATTGGCCGAGGTCGGCAGGCTGTCGACGCTGTGCGGATGGGCCAGGGCCTTGTTCTCGCTGGCCAAGGCGGCGGCAGTCACCTGGGCGATCATAAAGCCGGAGTTGACCCCGCCATTGGCCACCAGAAACGGCGGCAGCTGCGACATGTGCTTGTCCATCATCAGCGAGGTGCGACGCTCGCTCAGCGCGCCGATTTCGGCGATGGCCAGGGCGATATTGTCGGCGGCCATGGCCACCGGCTCGGCGTGGAAGTTGCCACCGGAAATCACGTCGCCCTCGGCGGCGAACACCAGCGGGTTATCCGACACCGCGTTGGCCTCCACCGCCAGCACCTCGGCGGCCTGACGCAGCTGGGTCAGGCAGGCACCCATGACCTGGGGCTGGCAGCGCAACGAGTAAGGGTCCTGCACCTTGTCGCAAGCCTCATGGGAACGCCCCACTTCACTGCTGTCGCCGAGCAGATGGCGATAGATCGCCGCCGCGTCGATCTGCCCGCGCTGACCACGAGCGGCATGGATGCGCGGATCGAAGGGTGCCCGCGAGCCCAGCGCCGCTTCCACGGTCAGGCCGCCGCAGACGCTGGCCGCGGCAAACAGATCCTCGGCCTCGAACAATCCGCGCAGGGTATAGGCGCTGGACACCTGGGTGCCGTTGAGCAGGGCCAGGCCCTCCTTGGCAGCCAGGGTCATCGGCTGCAGACCGGCGATGGCCAGCGCCTCGGTTGCCGGCAGCCACTGGCCCTTGTGCCGCGCCTGGCTTTCGCCGAGCAGCACCAGCGACATGTGCGCCAGCGGTGCGAGGTCGCCGGATGCACCGACCGAACCCTTGAGCGGAATATGCGGGTAGACCTCGGCGTTGATCAGGGCGATCAGCGCCTCGATGACTTTCAGGCGGATGCCGGAGAAGCCGCGCGCCAGGCTGTTGACCTTGAGCAGCATGATCAAGCGCACCATGGCGTCGTCCAGCGGCGCGCCGATGCCGGCGGCATGCGACAGCACCAGCGAGCGCTGCAGCTTTTCCAGGTCATCGTTGGCGATACGGGTCGAGGCCAGCAGGCCGAAACCGGTGTTGATGCCGTAGGCGGTACGGCCTTCGGCGACGATGGCGTTGACGCAGGCCACACTGGCTTCGATGCCGGCGTGGGCGCTGGCGTCCAGGCGCAGCTGCAGCGGTGCCTGGTAGGCGGCGCGTAGTTGGGCCAGGGTCAATTGGCCGGGGGTCAGGGTAAACAGGCTCATGCGTTGGCTCCTTGGGTCGCGGCGATCATCGGCAGGTCGAGGCCCTGCTCTTCGGCGCAGTCGATAGCAATCTCATAACCGGCATCGGCGTGACGCATCACTCCGGTGCCCGGGTCGTTGCGCAGCACGCGGCCGAGACGGGCGCGGGCTTCGGGGGTGCCGTCGGCGACGATGACCACCCCGGAATGTTGCGAGTAACCCATGCCGACGCCGCCACCATGGTGCAGCGACACCCAGGTGGCACCGCCCGCGGTATTCAGCAGGGCGTTGAGCAGCGGCCAGTCGGATACCGCGTCGGAGCCGTCCTGCATCGCTTCGGTTTCGCGGTTGGGGCTGGCCACCGAGCCGGAGTCCAGATGGTCGCGGCCGATCACGATAGGTGCCTTCAGCTCGCCGCTGGCGACCATGTCGTTGAAGGCCTGAGCCAGACGCGCGCGGTCCTTCAGGCCGACCCAGCAGATGCGTGCCGGCAGGCCCTGGAAGCTGATGCGCTCGCGGGCCATGTCCAGCCAGTTGTGCAGGTGGGCGTCGTCCGGGATCAACTCCTTGACCTTGGCGTCGGTCTTGTAGATGTCCTCGGGGTCGCCGGACAGCGCCACCCAGCGGAACGGGCCGATGCCCTGGCAGAACAGCGGACGGATATAGGCCGGGACGAAACCGGGGAAGTCGAAGGCGTTGTCCACGCCCTCCTGCAAAGCCATCTGGCGGATATTGTTGCCGTAGTCGAAGGTCGGCACGCCCATCTGCTGGAAGGCCAGCATGGCGCGTACATGCACGGCCATGGACTGCTTGGCGGCCTTGACCACCACGGCTTCCTCGGTCTTGCCGCGGGCCACGTACTCGTCCCAGCTCCAGCCGGCCGGCAGGTAGCCGTGGCGAGGGTCGTGGGCGCTGGTCTGGTCGGTAACCATGTCCGGGCGCACGCCGCGCTTGACCAGCTCCGGGAGGATCTCGGCGGCGTTGCCACACAGGGCGATGGACACCGCCTTGCCTTCGCTGCAGTACTTGTCGATACGCGCCAGGGCGTCGTCCAGGTCCGTAGCCTGCTCGTCGACATAGCGGGTCTTCAGGCGGAAGTCGATACGCGACTGCTGGCACTCGATATTCAGCGAGCAGGCACCGGCCAGGGTCGCCGCCAGTGGCTGCGCACCGCCCATGCCGCCCAGGCCTGCGGTTAGTACCCACTTGCCCTTGAGGCTGCCGCCGTAATGCTGGCGACCGGCCTCGACGAAGGTTTCATAGGTGCCCTGAACGATGCCCTGGCTGCCGATATAAATCCAGCTGCCGGCGGTCATCTGGCCGTACATGGCCAGGCCCTTGGCATCCAGCTCGTTGAAGTGCTCCCAGGTGGCCCAATGCGGCACCAGGTTGGAGTTGGCCAGCAGCACCCGCGGCGCGTCCTTGTGGGTCTCGAACACGCCCACCGGCTTGCCGGACTGGATCAGCAGGGTCTGGTTGTCTTCCAGGCGGGTCAGCACCTCGACGATCTTGTCGTAGCACTCCCAGTTGCGCGCGGCGCGGCCGATGCCGCCGTACACCACCAGCTCCTTGGGGTTCTCGGCCACTTCCGGGTCGAGGTTGTTCATCAGCATGCGCAGCGGCGCTTCGGTCAGCCAGCTCTTGGCGGTCAGCGTGGTGCCACGGGCGGCGCGGATTTCGGTGTCACGGAAGAGGCTCATAGCAGGCTCCTTGTTCTTGTTAAGGTTCGGGCTCAGTGAGCCAGGGTCAGTAGATGAATCAGGCGCGCCGCGACCTTGGCGGTGCGGCTGTCGATGTCCTGTTCGGGGTTGAGTTCGGCCAGATCCATCAGGCGCAGCTTGCCGCTGTCGCGCACGGTTTCCAGCAGCGGTTCGAGCAGCGCCAGCGGCACGCCACGGGCAGCCGGGGCGCTGACGCCAGGAGCCTCGCAGGCCGGCAGCACGTCGATATCGATGGTCAGGTAGATGGCATCGCAACCGGCGATAAAGGCCGATAGCTCGGCGCTAATGGCCGCCAGGCTGCCTTCGCGGATCTCGCGATCCTCGCGTACCAGCACATTCAGCTCGGCGGCGCGCTGGAACAAGGCGCGGGTATTGCTGGCGCGGCTGACGCCCAGGCAGGCATAGGCGAAGGGCCAGCCGCGTGCGGCGCACTGCTCGGCAATCTGCGCGAACGGCGTGCCGGAGGAACGGGCGTGAGCCGGGTCGCGCAGGTCGAAGTGCGCGTCGAAATTGATAATGCCGATACGCGGGGCGGCCATCCGTGGAGCAGCACCGGCCATATGCTCGGCGATGCCCTGCCAGCTGCCGAAAGCCACCTCATGGCCGCCACCCAGCACGATGGGCAGATGCCCGGCATCCAGCAGCGCGCAGACGTTATGGCCGAGGCGCGCCTGGGCACCTTCCAGGTCGCCATCGGCGCACAGCACATCGCCGGCGTCATAGGCCGCCCCCTGGCGATGCCAGGCCAGGTTGGCCAGGGCCTTGCGCATGGCCAGCGGCCCATTTACCGCGCCGACGCGGCCATGGTTACGGCGCACCCCTTCATCGCTGGCGAAACCGAGCAGGGCCACACCGGGCTGGCTGTCCGCGCTCAGCGCCTGGATGCGCTGGTGCCAGCGCGGGCTATCGGCTTCCGGGTCGACGCGGCCTTGCCAGAGATCCATGGAATTGCGATCAGCGTGCATGGGTGTTGACCTCTTTACTGTAGCTAATGGTGCCGTTGAAGATGCGCTGACGCAGCCGCCCCGGCTGTACCGCATAGGCCAGCTCGGCGGGTTGCTGCACATTCCACAGGCACAGGTCGGCGGCGGCCCCAACCTCGATCCGCCCGAGATCCGGGCGGCCGAGGGCGCGAGCGGCGTGGGCGGTCATACCGGCCAGGGCTTCGCGCGGGGTCAACCGGAACAGGGTGCAGGCCTGGTTAAGGGTCAGGGTCGGAAAGCAGATCGGCGAGGTGCCGGGGTTGGCATCGCTGGCCAGGGCCATCGGCACGTCGTACTGACGCAATAGCGCGATGGGCGGCAACTGGGTTTCGCGCAGGGTATAAAAGGCCCCCGGCAACAGGGTGGCCACGGTGCCAGCGGCCGCCATGGCTTGCACGCCGGCCTCGTCGAGAAACTCGATATGGTCGGCCGAGAGGCCCCGATAACGCGCGGCCAAAGCGCTGGCACCCTGGTTGGACAACTGCTCGGCGTGCACCTTGATCGCCAGACCGTGGCGTTGCGCGGCCTGGAATACCAACTCGCACTGCGCCGGGCTAAAGGCAATGTTTTCACAGAACACATCCACCGCATCGGCCAGGCCCTCGGCAACGGCCGCCGGGATCATCTCGTTGCACACCAGGGCGATATAGCCGTCGCTGTCGCCGGCGTACTCTGGCGGCAGGGCGTGGGCCCCGAGCAGGGTGGTGGTGATGCGCAGCGGCAGCAACTCGCCGAGGCGGCGGGCGACGCGCAGCATCTTCAATTCATCTTCGACAGTCAGGCCGTAACCGGATTTGATTTCCAGGGTGGTCACGCCGTCGTCCAGCAGCGCCTGCAAACGCGGCAGGCTCTGCGCCAGCAGCTCGTCCTCGCTGGCCGCACGGGTGGCGCGCACGGTGCTGAGGATGCCGCCGCCGGCCTTGGCGATCTCGGCGTAGCTGACACCTTCGAGGCGCTGTTCGAATTCACCGGCGCGGTTGCCGGCGTACACCAGATGGCTGTGGCAATCCACCAGGCCCGGCGTCATTACCCCGCCGCGCCCGACTTCGACCGCACCCTCGGCCAACGCCTCGGAAAACGCGCGGGTCGGCCACAAGCCCGCCACCTTGCCATCCGCCACCAGCAGATTGATCGGCTCGGCCAGCGTGGTCAGGCCATCGAAGAGGCAGAGCTCGCGCCAAAGCAGGCGCGGGGCGGACGAGGACATGGGACTCTCCTTGAGCGAACTTGTATATACAATAGATTTTGACCCACCGGCCGTCAACCCCACTCGTCAGCCAATGCGTGCTCTCGCGTCGCCCAACGGGCATAGCATCAACCAAGAAACTCCATTTAAATCATCGAGATAGATAGCAAAAGAGGGTCGGCATAACAGCCTGACGGCAGACGAACGGCAGCGTCCGGCCCGGCCGGGAGCTGTCCTGCGGCAAGCGCATAATGTATATACATATAAACCGTCAGCATGAGCGCCCGCCGTGAGCATCCGTATTATCGACAGCCGTACCGCCCGCCAACTGCCCTGGAAGAATGGCCAAGGCGTTACCCTGGAACTGGCCATCGCCCCGCCTGATGCGGATCTAAGCAGCTTTGAGTGGCGTATCAGCAGCGCGCGGGTGGCGAGTGCCGGCCCCTTCTCCCATTACCCCGGCATCGACCGCAGCCTGGGCTTGCTTAGCGGTGCAGGCCTGCGTCTGAGTCTGCCCGAGCAGATCAACCTCGATCTGGACCGGCATAACCCAGTGCTAAGCTTTGCCGGCGAGCTGGATGTGCAGGCCGAGCTGCTTGATGGCCCGGTGCAGGACTTCAATCTGATGAGCCGCCGCGGGCGCTGGCGGCACCGCCTGGAGTATCAGCGTCTGCAGGGTGAGCGCTGGCTCGACTGCAGCGATGCGCTGTTTATCTACTGCATCGCCGGCTCGCCGCTGGACTGCCTGCTGCCCTGCGGCAACCGGGTGCAATTAGGTAACGGCCAGGGGCTGTTGCTGGAGCGCCCCGGTGAGCGTTGCCGACTCGGCAGCAGCGGCGACAGTGTTCAGCTGTTTCTGGCCTGGTTGGAGCGGGTGCGGGGATAAATTTGCAGGGTGAGTTGTGCACACCTGGAGCCCTGGTGCGCGCGGCGCACCCTACAACGGCAGGTCTGCACACACTCAAGCGCCGAGGGACTGACGGACAATCAACATAAAAAAGCCCCGGCTGTTTAGGCCGGGGCTTTTTTACTGCAGGGACCGCTAGAACTGCGCGGCGTCCAGCAAGTACAGGCTCTCGCTACCGGCCTTGACCGAAGCGGTCAGCGAGTGGATACGCGGCAGCAGGCGGGCGAAGTAGAAACGCGCGGTGCCCAGCTTGCTCACGTAGAACTCGTCCTGATCCTGCTTGGCCAGCGCGGTGCGCGCCATCAGGGCCCACATATAGGCGTAGGCGGTGTAGCCGAACACCTGCAGGTACTCGACCGAGGCGGCACCCACTTCGTTGGGGTTGGCCTTGGCCCGCTCCAGCAGATCGGCGGTCATCAGCTCCAGGTTGGCGATGGCCCCTTTCAGCGGCTCGATAAACTCGGCCAGGCTGCTGTCGGCGGAATCGGTAAAGGCCTTGATCTCTTCGGCGAAGTGCTTGTAGAACGCACCGCCGCTGCCGACCACTTTACGCCCGACCAAGTCGAGGGCCTGGATACCGTTGGTGCCTTCGTAGATCTGGGTGATGCGGCAGTCGCGGATCAGCTGCTCCTGGCCCCATTCACGGATATAACCGTGGCCGCCGAAGATCTGCTGGCCGTGGGTAGTGGTTTCCAGGGCCATATCGGTGAGGAAGGCTTTGGCCACCGGCGTCAGCAGGGCCACCAGCTCTTCCGCGCGCTTGCGGGTTGCAGCGTCCTCGCTGTATTTGGCGGTGTCGAGTTGCATGGCCACGTAGCTGGAGAAGGCACGGCCGCCTTCGTTCAGCGCTTTCATGGTCAGCAGCATGCGGCGCACGTCGGGGTGCACGATGATCGGGTCGGCAGCTTTGTCTTTAGCCACCGGGCCGGTCGGCGCGCGACTCTGAATACGGTCGCGGGCGTACTCCACGGCGTTCTGGTAGCTGCGCTCGCCCAGGGACAGGCCCTGAATACCGACGCCCAGACGCTCGTAGTTCATCATGGTGAACATGGCGGCGAGGCCCTTGTTCGGCGCATCGACGATCCAGCCGGTGGCACCGTCGAAGTTCATCACGCAGGTGGCCGAGGCCTTGATGCCCATCTTGTGTTCGATCGAGCCGCAGGACAGGCTGTTGTGCTCGCCCAGGGAACCGTCGGTGCCCACCATAAACTTCGGCACCAGGAACAGCGAGATGCCTTTCGGGCCCGCTGGGGCGTCCGGCAGCTTGGCCAGTACCAGGTGGATGATGTTCTCGGTCAGGTCGTGCTCACCGCCGGTGATAAAGATCTTGGTACCGGAAATCTTGAAGCTGCCATCGACCTGGGGCTCGGCCTTGGTGCGGATAATGCCCAGGTCGGTGCCGGCATGCGGCTCGGTCAGGCACATGGAACCGGCCCAGACGCCCGAGTACATGTTCGGCAGGTATTTCTCTTTCAGCTCTTCGCTGGCATGGGCGTTGATCGACAGGCAGGCACCAGCGGTCAGCATCGGGTACAGGCCGAACGACAGGTTGGCCGAGTTGACCATCTCCTCGACCTGAGCCGAGATCGCCTTGGGCATGCCCATGCCGCCGAATACCGGGTCGCCGCCGACGCCCACCCAGCCGCCTTCGGCGTAGGTCTTGTAGGCAGCCGGGAAGCCGGCCGGGGTTTTCACCGCACCGCCTTCCCAGGAGCAGCCTTCTTCGTCGCCGCTGCGGTTCAGCGGGGCGATTACGCCACCGGTGACCTTACCGGCTTCTTCGAGAATGGCTGCAGCGGTGTCTTCGTCGACCACTTCGGCCAGGGCCGGCAACTGGGCCCACAGCTTGGAAACTTCAAACACTTCGTTGAGCACGAAGCGCATATCGCGCAGGGGAGCTTTGTAGTCAGCCATGGGGCAAATCCTCGGACGAAGCAGCAGATGTAAAGATGTGCACGGAGTCTAACCGAACAACTTTTTAGACACATAGCGTCGCGTTATGACCAAAAGGTCACCATGCGTTTGTTAGGCCGGCCAACCCCTATATAACGGCAAAACCCGCCGGATGGCGGGCTTTGGCAGGGCGATAACCGCTGGTCAGAGGGCGAAATGTTCGGCCGGCAGCGCCATCATGCAGGCACTGCCCGCCTCGGCCGCGGCCAGGTGGGCGGCGGTGCGCGGCAGCAGGCGTTTGAAGTAGAAGGCACAAGTCGCCAGCTTGGCTTGGTAGAAGGCCGCATCGCCCTTGCCCGCCGCCAGCTTTTCCTGAGCTACCAGGGCCATGCGCAACCAGAAATAGGCCAGGGCGACGTAGCCGGAGTACATCAGGTAATCCATCGAGGCCGCACCGACTTCATCGGGGTTCTTCATCGCCGCCAGGCCGATCTTCTGGGTCAGCTCGCCCCACTGCTGGTTGAGCGTCGCCAGCTGGGCGACATGATCCTTGAGCTGCGGATGCTCGGCCTGGGCCTCACAGAACTTGTGCACGATCTTGGTAAAACCGCGCAGCAGCTTGCCCTGGCTGCCGAGCACCTTGCGCCCTAGCAGGTCGAGGGCCTGGATGCCATTGGTGCCTTCATAGATAGGTGCGATGCGGCAGTCGCGCACCAGCTGCTCCATACCCCACTCGCGGATAAAACCATGGCCGCCGAACACCTGCATGCCGTGGTTGGTCACCTCCAGACCGGTCTCGGTCATAAAGGCCTTGCAGATCGGCGTGAGGAAGGCCAGCAGGTTCTCGGCCTCCTCGCGTTGCGCGGCGCTGTCGCCACGGTGCGCCTGGTCGATCAGCTGCGCGGTGAAATAGGCCAGGGCGCGGTTGCCTTCGTTGAAGGCCTTCATGGTCAGCAGCATGCGCCGCACATCGGGGTGGACGATGATCGGGTCGGCAGGTTTATCCGGTGCCTTGGGCCCGCTCAGCGCGCGCATCTGCAGGCGTTCAGTGGCATATTTGATCGCCCCCTGGAAGCTCGCTTCCCCCAGACACAGGCCCTGCATGCCGGTGCCCAGGCGGGCGTGGTTCATCATGGTGAACATGCAGTTGAGGCCCTTGTTGGCCTCGCCGATCAGGTAGCCGGTGGCGCTGTCGAAGTTGATCACGCAGGTGGCGGAAGCCTTGATGCCCATCTTGTGTTCGATCGAGCCGCAACTGACGCCATTGCGTGCACCGGCTTCGCCCTGCGCATCCGGGAGGAACTTGGGCACGATAAACAACGAGATGCCCCTGGTGCCAGCGGGGGCGTCGGGCAGCTTGGCCAGCACCAGATGGACGATGTTCTCGCTCATGTCGTGCTCGCCGGCGGAGATAAAGATCTTGCTGCCGCTGAGCGCATAACTGCCGTCGGCCTGGGGCACGGCGCGGGTCTTGATCAGGCCCAGGTCGGTGCCGCAATGAGCTTCAGTCAGGCACATGGTGCCGGTCCAACTGCCTTCGGTGAGCTTGCTCAGGTAGGTCTGCTTCTGCGCCTCAGTGCCGTGGGCGTGGATCGCCGACATCGCGCCATGGGTCAGGCCCGGGTACATGCCCCAGGAGGTGTTGCTGGCACCGACCATCTCGCTGATCAACAAACCGAGGGAGTGCGGCAGGCCCTGACCGCCGTAAGCCGGATCGGCGGCCAGACCGTTCCAGCCACCTTCGACGTACTGGGCAAAGGCTTCCTTAAAGCCGCGAGGAGTACTCACTTCACCGTTATCGAACTGGCACTCCTCCTCGTCGCCGGAGCGGTTCAGCGGGGCCAGCACCTGCTCGCAGAACTTGGCACCCTCTTCGAGAATCGCCGCGACCATATCCGGACTGGCATCGCTGGCCCCCAGGGCCGCGTAGCTGCCGTGAAAGTCGAAGACATCGTCGATCAGAAAGCGCATATCGCGCAGCGGGGCCTTGTACTCGGGCATGGTCGTTCTCCGTCAGCTGGCGCGCAGGGCGCGGATTAAGACCCCAAGCTTCGGCCGGACCCGGCCACATCACAACGACTGTGGATACGCTGAATGCGCCGTCATAACCGCCCCAACCAGCAACCGCCCATAAGAAAATTGCCTGGAGCAGCTTTTTAACGTCGCCCAGCGACGGCCCGAAGGGTGGCCGCCAGGGATGGCGGACATAAAGAAACTGTCTGGAGCAGTTTCTAACGTCGCGTAGCGACGGCCCGAAGGGTGCCGCCAGGGATGGCGGACATAAAAAAACCGCCACCCCAAGGGGCAGCGGTTTTTTTGACCTGGAAAGGACGGAGGCTTAGTAGCCCAGAGCGAAATGCTCTTCGTCCATTTCCATCAGGTTGTTGGCACCGGACAGCATGGCCTCTACGTGGCTACGGGTACGCGGCAGGATGCGCGCGAAGTAGAAACGAGCGGTCTGCAGCTTGGCCTTGTAGAAGGCTTCATCTTCAGTGCCGGCAGCGATCTTCTCGGCCGCCAGGCGCGCCATGTCAGCCCAGAAGTAGGCCAGGCAGACGTAACCGGAATACATCAGGTAGTCCACCGAAGCGGCACCGACTTCTTCGCGGTCTTTCATCGCGGCCATGCCCACTTTCATGGTCAGGTCGCCCCACTCCTTGTTCAGCTTGGCCAGAGGCTCGACGAACGCTTTGACCGCGTCGTTGCCTTCGTTGGCCTGGCAGAACTTGTGCACGATCTTGGTGAAGCCTTTCAGTGCTTCGCCTTGAGTCTGCAGCACTTTACGGCCCAGCAGGTCGAGAGCCTGGATGCCGGTGGTGCCTTCGTACAGCATGGAAATACGGCTGTCGCGAACGTTCTGCTCCATGCCCCACTCGGCGATAAAGCCGTGGCCGCCATAGATCTGTACGCCGTGGTTGGCGGCTTCGAAGCCGACTTCGGTCATGAACGCCTTGGCGATTGGAGTGAGGAAAGCCAGCAGTGCGTCGGCTTGCTTCTTCTCGGCTTCGTCCTGGCTGTACTTGACGATATCAACCTGCTTGGCGGTGAAGTACACCATCGCGCGGTTGCCTTCGGCGAAGGCCTTCATGGTCAGCAGCATGCGACGCACGTCCGGGTGGACGATGATCGGGTCGGCGGCTTTATCCGGCGCTTTCGGGCCAGTCAGGGAGCGCATCTGCAGACGCTCGCGAGCGTACTTCAGGCCACCCTGGAAACCGATTTCGGCGTGAGCCAGACCTTGCAGAGCAGTACCCAGACGAGCCGTGTTCATAAAGGTGAACATGCAGTTCAGGCCTTTGTTGGCTGGGCCGATCAGGTAACCGGTCGCGCCGTCGAAGTTCATCACGCAGGTCGCGTTACCGTGGATACCCATCTTGTGCTCGAGCGAGCCACAGGAAACGGCGTTACGCGCGCCGACGGTACCGTCAGCGCTGACCGAGAACTTCGGCACGATAAACAGCGAAATGCCTTTGGTGCCTTCCGGCGCGTCGGGCAGGCGGGCCAGGACGATGTGGACGATGTTATCGGCCATGTCGTGCTCACCAGCGGAGATAAAGATCTTGGTACCGGAAACCTTGTACGAGCCATCAGCCTGAGGCTCGGCCTTGGTGCGCAGCATGCCCAGATCGGTGCCGCAATGCGGTTCGGTCAGGCACATGGTGCCGGTCCACTCACCGGATACCAACTTGGTCAGGTAGGTGTGCTTCTGGTCGTCAGTACCGTGCTCGGCGATGGTGTTCATCGCGCCGTGCGAAAGGCCTGGGTACATGCCCCACGACCAGTTGGAGGAGCCAACCATTTCGCTCAGCACCAGACCCAGCGACTCGGGCAGGCCTTGGCCGCCGTGGTCGACATCGTGGGCCAGGCTCGGCCAGCCACCTTCGACGTACTGCTGGTAGGCCTCTTTGAAGCCGGTAGGGGTTTTCACGCCTTCCGCGGACCAGGTGCAACCTTCGGTGTCACCTACACGGTTCAGCGGCGACAGCACCTGCTCACAGAACTTGGCACCTTCCTCAAGGATGGCGCTGACCATGTCCGGAGTAGCGTCCTGGCAGCCAGGCAGGCTCTGATAATGCGCTTCGTAGCCGAGCAGTTCGTCGCGTACGAAACGGATATCGCGCAAGGGGGCCTTGTAATCAGGCATAGCGGTTAACCTCTGCGGTGGATTCTTGATGTGTAGGTGACCGGATATTCGGTCGTTTTCGGGAGCAATCCCGGCGCTCGCATGCCCCTTGGCAATCGAGCGAATCAAACAAGCGTTTGAAACATACGTTTATGCCTATTTAATGTCAAGCATCCCCGCCCTGCAATTATGCAAGCAGGTCTATCGCCGGGGTCGCCTCGCCCAGGCCACCCAGCTGCCGGTAAAGATCAAGACTAGGCGGCGGTAGCCGTTCCTGCCGCGCCGATTCGGCGGATGCTTCCCGGCTCGTCGCCTCCTCGGCCGCCTCTTCGGGCTCGGTGCCGGACTCGCTAGGCTGTTGCGTCTCGGCGCGGCGCTGTTCGGCCAGCTCGACACGGGCCTGGGTCATCTGCGCCTGGGCCTGGGAAGCCACGCGCAGGTCCTGGGCGGAAGGCTCCGCCGGAGCCAGGGCCGCGCGCAGAACGATTTCCATCTTGCGCAAAGTAGCTGCGGGGTCGTTCGGCACTGCCCCCACATCGATGCTGACTTCGCCGCCCACCGCATAGCGTTTGCCATCCGGACCACGGCTGAAGGTGTAGGTCGGCGCACTGGCGTAGCTTCCACCCACGGCCGAGTGGGCCTGCTCATGGGCGCGCACCTCCTGGTCGCGGCTGGCCAGCTTGGCGATCTTCAGTTGTTCGAGGCGCTGCTGGCGTGGGCTGCTGGCGTCTTCGCCGGCTGTTTTAGCACTGCCGGCCGCCGGCTCGGCCTCCTCGCGGGACGCTGCCGACTGCTGCTCGGCCAGGGCTGGGGATGCGCTTAGCGGGGCCTGGGCGGCACGCCTGCTATCGGTAGAGGTATCGGCGGAACCCACGGGCGCAACGGGGCGGGCCGGCAGTAGCGCTGCAGGCGCGATATAGGACGATGCGCCGCCAATCTGCATGTATGACTCCTCACCTCATGCACCGACCAACAGGATTGCCTTGGGCGGGTCGAGGCAAGTGGCTCAGGCGCTGGTATCGATCAGGGTGCCCAGCACTTCATCGGCCGTCTTCACCAGCTTGGCTCCGGCGGCCGCCTCGTTCTGCCCCTGGCGCAGCGCCACCAGGCTTTCAGCCAGATCGGGGCGCGACTGTTCGGCCGAACTGGGCGCAGGATTGACCTGATTGGCCGGCGGAGTGGAACTTGGTTGCAGCGGCGGCGTGGCGGCATTGCTGGCGATATCGGCCGCGGCCTGGTCGACCCGACGCTGGCCCGACTGAAGGGTACTGATCCCTGAATTGAAGGCGTTCCCAGAAATTTCCATGCCCTGACTCCTGCTGTCGCAACACTCTGACGCTTTGCATTGAAGCAGATGCGGCGGAAAAAACGTACAAGCAAAAGGCTATGGCCGCCGGTTCGCTTATAGCTTGAGGCCCAGAATACTCAGGTCCAGATAGTCGCAAACCGCAGCCGGCGTGGCCTGCTCCAGGCGCGGCACATAACCCAGGCAGGGTGCCGGCAGGCGCTCGGCCAGGGTGGCCAGATTGTCCTCCAGGCGCGAGGTGTGCGGGTCGACCAGGTTGGCCACCCAACCGGCCAACGGCAGGCCGTCACGCAGGATCGCCTCGGCGGTGAGCAGCGCCTGGTTGATGCAGCCTAAGCGTACGCCGACGACCAGAATCACCGGCAGCTTCAAGGCCAGCGCCAGGTCCGACAGCGCCGCCTGCCCGGCCAGCGGCACGCGCCAGCCGCCCGCACCTTCGACCAGGGTAAAGTCCGCACGCTTGTCCAGAATCGCCTGCACCGGCCCTTGCAGCGCGACAACATCCAGCAATACACCGGCTTCGCGGGCGGCCAGGTGCGGAGCAATCGCCGGCTCGAAGGCCAGTGGATTGACCTCCTCGTAGCGTAGCGCCAGGGTGCATTCGCCAAGCAGCGCCAGGGCGTCGTCATTGCGCAGACCGTCCGCCGTGCGCACACAACCGGAAGCCACCGGCTTGGCCGCGGCCGTGGACAACCCGGCCAGCCGCGCGGCATGCAGCAGGCCGGCGGCGATGGTGGTCTTGCCGATTTCCGTATCGGTGCCGGTGACGAAAAAAGCAGCGCTCATAGCAACTCCATCGCGACAGGTTTTGCCGGCTCTTTAGCCAGGATCGGGGTATCGGTGCCGGTAACAAAGAAGGCTGCACTCATCTGGAAGCTTCCTTACGCAATACGCCGTAGACCACCTGATAGGTCGCCGGCAGCCCCTGTGGCTGGCGGAAGCGTTCATAGGCATCGAGCAGCGCCAGCATGCGCGCCCGCCCGGTCAGACCGCCCGGCCGGCCGGGGTTGAGGTTATGTGCACCCAAAGCTTTCAGTTCATGGGTCAGGCTGCGCAGGTCCGGGTAGTACAAGGTTTCCGGGGCTACCTGCAGGCTCAGCCGCGTCAGGCCGCTGCCGGCGCACAGGCGCTGATAATCCTCGAAGCGGCGAAAGCGATTGACGTGAACAAAGCCATCCACCGCCTGCCAGCTGTCACGCAGCTCCTGCAGGGTGCCGACACACAGACTGCTAAAGGCCAGCACGCCGCCAGGGCGCAGCACGCGCTCGGATTCGCTCAGCACGGCGGAAAAATCTGCACACCACTGCAAGGCCAGGCTAGAAAACAGCAGGTCGCAGGATGCATCGCGCAGCGGCAGGCGCTCGGCATCGCCGGCAATAAACTGTTGCGCGCCGCCCAGTGGCCGGGCGTGGCGCAGCATGCCTTCGGCGATATCCAGGGCCACGCCCTGGCTGGCCGGAAAACGTTCGCCCAGGGCGCGGCTGAAATGGCCGGTGCCGCAGCCCAGATCCAGCCAACGCTCAGGCGTAATGGCAGCGGGCAACCGGGCCAGCAACTGCTGGCCGACACTGCGCTGCAAGGCGGCCACGCTGTCGTAGCTGTCGGCGGCACGGGAGAACGAGGCGGCTACCTGGCGTTTGTCCGGCAGGCCGCCTGCCTGGAAGGCTTCACTCATCGGCAAGCCTCGACGTAGGGTGCGCCGTGCGCACCATAGATCCAGCACGCTTGGTGCGCACGGCGCACCCTACAACATCAGTCATCGCCGGCCTCGTGCAGAAAGACCTGGATCGCCGCCGCCACTTCATGGGGGCGCTCCAGAACGAAGGCATGGCTGGCGTGATCAATCAGGCCGATCTCGACATCCGGCAACAGCGCCAGCAGCGCCTGCGCGGCGCTCGCGGGGACCAGGGCATCCTGAGCGGCGAATAGATGCAGCTGCGGGCCGACAAAGGCCTGCAACGCGGCCCGCGTATCCAGAGCTGCCAGCAGATCCAGGCCGGCCAGCAGCGCGGCGGATTGCGGCTGCGGAGCCGCGCCCAGCAGCTGCCGCGACAGGCCGCGAGCATCCGTCGCGCCCTGGGCGCAGAGCAGGGCAAAACGCTTCAGGGTCATGGCGGCATCGGCTGCGCAACCCTGGCGAAACGCCGCAAAGGTGTCCCCCGCCATGGCCGCCGGCCAATCCGACTCGGCGACAAAGCGCAGATTGCTGGCCAGTGTCAGCAGACCGCTGCAGCGTTCGCCCCGGCGCGCCGCCAGTTCGGCCGCGAGCATACCGCCCAAAGACCAGCCGCCGAGCCAGGCGTCCTGCGCCAGATTGGCGTCCAGCTCCTCCAGCCAGTCGGCCGGGTCGCTTGAATCCAGCGGCGGCAGGGGTTCGATCTGCACATGCAGGCGCGGATCGAGGCCGCGCAAGGCTTCGGCCAGCGGTTCCAGGGGCGCGCTGCCGAGTCCCCAGCCGGGCAGCAGAATCAGCCGATCACGCATGGCCGGCATCCTCAGCCGTCAGCAGCGGCCAGCACTCGGCCAGGGCTTCGAGCAGCAGTTCCAGCTGCGCCAGGCTATGGGCGGCGGACAGGGTCACCCGCAAGCGCGCACTGCCGGCCGGCACGGTCGGCGGACGGATCGCGGTGACCAGCAGGCCGCGCTCGCGCAGCAGCTGCGACAGCTGCAGGGCTCGGCCGCTGTCGCCGATCAGGATCGGCTGGATCGGCGTGGCACTGCCCATCAACTCAAGGCCGATGGCCTGGGCACCTTGGCGAAAGCGCTTGATCAGAGCGTTCAGGTGCTCGCGCCGCCAATGCTCGCTGCGCAGCAACTCCAGGCTTTTCAACGTGGCGCAGGCCAAGGCCGGTGGCTGACTGGTGGTGTAGATATAGGGCCGGGCGAACTGCACCAACGTCTCGATCAGCTCCTCGCTGCCAGCGACAAAGGCCCCGGCGGTACCGAAGGCCTTGCCCAGGGTGCCGACCAGCACCTGCACATCGTCGACGCCCAGGCCGAAGTGCTCGACGATGCCGCCGCCGCTGGCACCGAGCGGGCCGAAACCGTGGGCGTCGTCGACCATCACCCAGGCATTGGCGCGGCGCGCTTCGGCGCACAGTGTCGGCAGGTCGGCCAGGTCGCCGTCCATGCTGAATACGCCGTCGGTCACCACCAGGGTATTGCCCATGCCCTTGCGCAGACGGTTGGCCAGGCTCACGGCGTCATTGTGCAGATAGCGGGAAAAGCGCGCGCCGGACAGCAGGCCCGCATCCAGCAACGAGGCATGGTTAAGGCGATCTTCCAGCACCGTATCGCCTTGCCCAACCAGTGCGGTGACCGCACCTAGATTGGCCATATAGCCGGTGGAAAACAGCAGCGCCCGCGGCCGACCGGTGAATTCGGCGAGCGCTTCTTCCAGCTGGTGATGCGGCGTGCTGTGGCCGATCACCAGATGCGAGGCACCGCCACCGACACCCCATTTCTGCGCGCCGGCGCGCCAGGCTTCGATCACCTGCGGATGATTGGCCAGACCGAGGTAGTCGTTGGAGCAAAACGCCAGCAGCTCACGGCCATCGACCTGTACCACTGGGCCCTGCGGGCTTTCCAGCAATGGACGCTGGCGATAGAGCTGGGCGGCGCGGCGCTCGGCAAGGCGAGTGGATAGATCGAAAGACATATGCATACCTGTAGGAGCCAGCTTGCTGGCGATCAGCGGCAAACGAGATCGCCAGCAAGCTGGCTCCTACATAAACAGCGGTTTATGCCGAGGCGGCGTTATAGAACAGCTTGGAATCGCGCTGCTCGACCAGCGCCTGCTCGATGGCGGCCTGGTGCACTTCGTCGGCATGCTCATGGCGCTCTTCCGGCTTGATGCCGAGGCGGGCGAACAACTGCATGTCCTTGCCGGCCTGGGGGTTGGCGGTGGTCAGCAGTTTTTCGCCGTAGAAGATCGAGTTGGCACCGGCGAAGAAGGCCAGGGCCTGCATCTGCTCGTTCATCGCCTCGCGCCCGGCGGACAGGCGCACGTGGGACTGCGGCATCATGATCCGCGCCACGGCGAGCATGCGGATAAAGTCGAAGGGGTCGACATCCTGCTCGTCGGCCAGCGGCGTGCCCTGCACTTTCACCAGCATATTGATCGGCACACTCTCCGGATGCTCCGGCAGGTTGGCCAGCTGGATCAGCAGACCGGCGCGGTCGTCCAGCGACTCGCCCATGCCGAGGATGCCGCCGGAGCAGATCTTCATCCCCGAGTCGCGGACATAGGCCAGGGTTTCCAGGCGCTCGCCGTAGGTGCGGGTGGTGATGATATTGCCGTAGAACTCCGGCGAGGTATCCAGGTTGTGGTTGTAGTAGTCCAGACCGGCAGCGGCCAGGGCGGCAGTCTGTTCCTTGTCGAGTTTGCCCAGGGTCATGCAGGTTTCCAGGCCCAGGGCCTTGACGCCCTCGACCATCTTCAGCACATAGGGCATGTCCTTGGCCGAGGGGTGCTTCCAGGCCGCGCCCATGCAGAAGCGGGTGGAACCGATGGCCTTGGCCTCGGCGGCCGCTTCCAGCACCTTCTGCACTTCCAGCAGTTTTTCCTTTTCCAGACCGGTGTTGTAGTGGCCGGATTGCGGGCAGTACTTGCAGTCTTCCGGACAGGCACCGGTCTTGATCGACAGCAGGGTCGAGACCTGCACGCGGTTCTGGTCGAAGTGCGCGCGGTGCACGGTCTGCGCCTGGAACAGCAGGTCGTTGAAGGGTTGCTCGAAGAGCGCCTTGACCTCGGTGAGGGTCCAGTCGTGACGCAGGTTGGCGGCGGTGGTTGCGCTCATCGGTAATTCCTTATTGTTGGCTGCGCCCTGCTAGATTCAGCAGACGCGACACGGATGTTCGGCATAGTTATGGAAGGCTTATGCGCTGTCAACCCAGCAAGAGCAACCAGGTTTACAATTGGTTAAAAAACAAACAGCACTGCCTGCTCTGCGACGAAGCCGCAGACGGCGCGCTGGCCATCTGCACCAGCTGCGAAGCCGAGCTGCCCTGGCTGGGCGGGCATTGCCAGGTCTGCGCCCTGCCGCTGCCCAGTCACGGCCTGGTGTGCGGTGCCTGCCTGAAGAAGCCGCCGAGCTTCAGCAGGGTCGAAGTGCCCTGGCGCTATGCCTTTCCCATCGACAGCCTGATCACCCGGTTCAAGCATCAGGCCAGGTGGCCATTGGGACGTCTGCTCGGTGAGCTTTTGTCACAGCATTTGCTGCACGCCTTCGATGAGGGGCTGCCGCGCCCCGACCTGTTGCTGCCCGTGCCCCTGGCCAGCCGCCGGCAACGCCAGCGCGGCTTTAACCAGGCGACGATGCTCGGCCAATGGCTGAGCACCTCCCTGCAACTGCCCTGGCAGGACGCCTGGCTGCAACGAATTATCGATACGCCGGCGCAGCAGCAACTGGATGCCGCCACACGCAAACGCAACCTGCGCAAGGCCTTTGCCCTGGCACCGGGCAGCGCAATCAGCGGCCTGCAGATAGCCTTGGTCGATGACGTGCTGACCACCGGCGCAACGGCCGAGAGCCTGGCGCGCCTGTTAAACAAGGCCGGCGCGGCGCGGGTCGATGTGTATTGCCTGGCGCGCACGCCGAAGCCAGGGGACTAACACCCGATTCGCGGTGATGGGTATCGCTGCGCTCGACCACATCCTGCGGCGCGCCCAAACACCGCCCGCCCCTATAGAAGCGTTACACTCTGCGGCCAACTGTCCGGAGTCGCCCATGTCCCATCCATTTGCCGCACTCACACCCGACCTGGTGCTGGATGCCGTGGAGAGCATCGGCTACCTCAGCGACGCCCGCGTGCTGGCGCTCAACAGTTACGAGAACCGCGTCTATCAAGTCGGCATCGAGGACGAGACGCCGCTGATCGCCAAGTTCTACCGCCCGGATCGCTGGACCGACGCGGCGATTCGCGAGGAGCACAGTTTCACCTTCGAGCTGGCCGAGTGCGAAGTGCCGGTAGTCGCGCCCCTGGTGCGCGATGGCGAAACCCTGTTCGAGCACGCCGGCTTTCGCTTCGCCCTGTTCCCGCGGCGCGGCGGCCGTGCGCCGGAGCCGGGCAACCTCGACCAACTGTATCGCCTCGGCCAGCTGCTCGGCCGCTTGCATGCAGTCGGCTCGCTGCGCCCCTTCGCCCATCGCGAAGCCTTGCAGGTGAGCAACTTCGGCCACGCCTCCCTGACCACCCTGCTGGACGGCAATTTTATTCCGCGCAGCCTGCTGCCGGCCTACGAGTCGGTGGCCCGCGATCTGCTCAAGCGCCTGGATGCGCTGTTCGCCGCCAACCCGGTAAAAGCCATCCGCCTGCATGGCGACTGCCACCCCGGCAACCTGCTGTGCCGCGACGACACCTTCCATATGGTCGACCTCGACGACTGCCGCATGGGCCCCGCCGTGCAGGACCTGTGGATGATGCTGGCCGGCGAGCGCCATGAGCGCCTCGGCCAATTGTCCGAGCTGATGGACGGCTACCAGGAGTTTCACGACTTCAACCCCCGCGAACTGCCACTGATCGAAGGCCTGCGCAGCCTGCGCCTGATGCATTACAGCGCCTGGCTGGCGCGGCGCTGGGACGATCCGGCGTTCCCCATCAGCTTTCCCTGGTTCGGCAGCGAACGCTACTGGGGCGAGCAGATCCTGATCCTGCGCGAGCAGCTGGCGGCCCTGGATGAAGAGCCGCTGCGGCTGTTTTAAGGGCCAATTGCGTAGGCCTTATGTTTCCCATGTAGGAGCGACCACTACAGTTAGCCGTTGTGCCGTAACGTCTTTGTTACAGCCAAGCGGCCTCTGGCACTGAAGAAAATCCTGCCCACCCAGACAAGCCCGCGCCGCGCCGACTAGAATCCCAGGTCTTTAGTTAGCAGCCTAAGCAAGGACCCTGCATGGCCACCGCCAACCCGCGCCGCGGGTATATTCTCGGCCTGACCGCCTACATCATCTGGGGCCTGTTCCCACTCTATTTCAAAGCCATTCAGGGCGTGCCGGCGCTGGAGATCATCGTCCATCGCGCGCTCTGGTCGGCGCTGTTCGGCGCGCTGCTGCTGCTGGCATGGAAGCATCCCGGCTGGCTGCGCGAACTGCGGAGCAACCCCAGACGCTTCGCCGTGCTGGCCCTGAGCGGTGTGCTGATCGCCAGCAACTGGCTGGTATACGTGTGGGCGGTGAACAACGAGCGCATGCTCGAAGCCAGCCTGGGCTACTACATCAACCCGCTGGTCAATGTGCTGCTGGGCATGCTGATCCTCGGCGAGCGCCTGCGCCGCTTGCAATGGCTGGCGGTAGGCCTGGCCGCCCTCGGCGTGGCACAGCAGGTGTGGCAACTGGGCAGCCTGCCCTGGGTGTCCCTGGTACTGGCACTGACCTTCGGTTTCTACGGGCTGATCCGCAAACAGGCACCGGTCGCCGCCCTGCCCGGCCTGGTGGTGGAAACCTGGCTGCTGTTGCCGCTGGCGCTTGGCTGGTTGCTGCTGAACCCGGCGGCGATGAGCACCCAGGCCGACTTCTGGGGCACCCCGGAGGCTCTCTGGCTGATCGCCGCCGGGCCGATCACCCTGGTGCCGCTGGTGTGTTTCAACGCCGCCGCCCGCCATCTGCCCTACACCACCCTGGGCTTTCTGCAGTACCTCGCGCCGACCCTGGTACTGCTGCAGGCGATCTTCCTGTTCGACGAGCACTTCGCCCCCAGTACCCTGCTGGCCTTTATCTGCATCTGGGCCGGCCTGGCGCTCTACAGCCTGGATGCCTGGCTCAGCCTGCGTAAACGTCAGGCGGTCTAAAAACGGCTGAATGCTGCATGGCGGTATCAGGGGCATGGGTAGGGTGCGCCGTGCGCACCAACTCTGGGTCGAACTTCAACTTCAGCGGCGGATTCCTGGTGCGCACGGCGCCCCCTAAGAAGCCCGGCCCCCTTAGCGGCGCTGGCCAAGGGCAACAGGGAATCGACTAAAAAACAACCAGCTCCACGCAGCGGGCGCAACGCCTGGCCTGCAGCCAGTTGCCCCCGGCTTATCCACAGAAGCATCCCCGGCCTTTGTGCACAACCAGCGGCTAAGTGCTTAAAAAATAAGCACTTAGCAAAAAGCCCCGGGACACTAGGTCGTGCCCCGGGGCTCCTCATGCTACCCACAGAGTTATCCACACGGAGCGTGGATAAACCCCAGCGCTACTCCTCGGCCTGCAGCTTTAGCTCCACCATCAGGTCATCGGCCAGGGTTTCCAGGTGCGCCTGCAGCTGCTCCAGGCTCAGGCTCTGCGGTACCGCCAGCAAGGCCTGGGCCTGGAACAGCAGCTCACCGCTCATGGGCGCAGGAACCACTTCGGTCTGCAGGCTTTCCAGGTTGACCCCATGGCTGCTGAGCAGACGGGTGATATCGCGCACGATTCCCGGGCGATCGTTGCCCACCAGCTCCAGGCGCAGCGATCGCCAGGTGCTCGGCGGTGCGCTGCCGCCGGCCACGACCAGCACGCGAATACCCTCGCTCTGCAGGGCCTCGAGGGCGTCGACCAATGCCGAATGCGAGCCCAGCGGTACATCGACCCGCAGGATCCCGGCGAACTGCCCGGCCATACGCGACATGCGGCTCTCCAGCCAGTTGCCACCATGTGCGCCTATGCACTGGGCGATGCGTTCGACCAGGCCAGGCTGGTCCTGGGCGATTACCGTCAATACCAGATGATCCATATTCAACTCCTTGTTCGCTGGCCGCTCAGGGCAGCCCCAGCCAGTAGGTATAAAACACCTCATCGCGCACATAACCGAGACGCTCGTAGAGGGCCTGTCCTGGCAGATTGCTCTTTGCCGTCTCCAACTGCAAACCGCAGGCACCGCTGACCTCGGCATGCGCCCGGGCGGCATTCATCAGCGCCTCGCCGATGCCCTGGCGACGCGCCGCCTCGCTCACATAAAGATCGCTCAACAACCAGGCCGGTTCCAGCGCCAGGGAGGAGTAAAACGGGTAGAGCTGGACGAAGCCGCAGGCCACGCCCTGGTCATCGCGGGCCAGCAGAAGGGTCGAGTCGCTACGGCGCAGGCGGGCGGCGAGAAAGTCCCGTACCGTCGCCAGGGGCTTGTCCACCTGATAGAAAGTCAGATAGCCGGCAAACAGCGCGGCCAGTTCGTCGAGATCGGCCGCAGTGGCCGCCTGTATGGGCATGGGTCAGCACTCCAGGGAAGGGCCACAGCAGTATAGCCAGAGCCCCCCGAGGCTGGAGCCGAACGCATCAGACAATAAGTTGTGTACTGCTTTTTAACTTATATGAAACAATAATTAAAATTTACCGCGACAATTCACCGCATGTAGTGACCGCAAAGCACTTCTTGGTCGCCGAGCGACGCGCACCCACTGATTTTCCCCGGATCTTGATGTAGTATGCCGCGCCTCGGACTACATGACTTATTTCCCATGTCCGACGCGGCTATTGAGTAGAGCTGAGCAGAGTGAGGCAAGTGATGACTGAACGCGTTCAAGTAGGCAGCCTGCAGGTTGCCAAAGTGCTGTTCGACTTCGTGAATAACGAAGCCATCCCCGGTACCGGCATCGCTGCCGAGAAATTCTGGGCGGGTGCCGAGACGGTCATCAATGACCTGGCCCCGAAAAACCGCGCCCTGCTCGCCAAGCGCGACCAGCTCCAGGCGCAGATCGACGCCTGGCACCAGGCGCGTCAAGGCCAGGCCCACGATCCGGTCGCCTACAAGGCCTTCCTTGCCGAAATCGGCTACCTGCTGCCGGAACCGGCCGACTTCCAGGCCACCACCCAGAACGTCGACGACGAGATCGCCCGCCTGGCCGGCCCGCAGCTGGTCGTGCCGGTGATGAACGCGCGCTTTGCTCTCAACGCCTCTAACGCCCGCTGGGGCTCGCTGTACGATGCCCTGTACGGCACCGACGTGATCAGCGAAGAAGGCGGTGCCGAGAAGGGCCGCGGCTATAACAAGGTCCGTGGTGACAAGGTCATCGCCTTCGCCCGCGCCTTCCTCGACGAAGCCGCGCCGCTGGCTGCCGGCTCCCACGTCGACTCCACCGCTTACCGCATCGAAGCCGGCAAGCTGGTCGTCGGCCTCAAGGGCGGCAGCAACAGCGGCCTGCGTGACGACGCGCAACTGGTCGGTTTCCAGGGCGACGCCGCCGCTCCGATCGCCGTGCTGCTCAAGCACAACGGCCTGCATTTCGAAATTCAGATCGACGCCAGCACCCCGGTCGGCCAGACCGACGCTGCCGGCGTTAAAGACGTGCTGATGGAAGCCGCGCTGACCACCATCATGGACTGCGAAGACTCGGTCGCCGCCGTCGATGCCGACGACAAGGTGGTGGTCTACAAGAACTGGCTGGGCCTGATGAAAGGCGACCTGGCCGAAGAAGTGGCCAAGGGCGGCAGCACCTTTACCCGCACCATGAACCCGGACCGGGTCTACACCCAGGTCGACGGCGGCGAGCTGACCCTGCACGGGCGCAGCCTGCTGTTTATCCGCAACGTCGGCCACCTGATGAGCAACCCGGCGATTCTCGATGCCCAGGGCAACGAAATCCCCGAAGGCATCCAGGACGCGCTGTTCACCAGCCTGATCGCCATCCATAACCTGAATGGCAACACCAGCCGCAAGAACACCCGCACCGGCTCGGTCTACATCGTCAAGCCGAAGATGCACGGCCCGGAAGAAGTCGCATTCACCAGCGAAATATTCGGTCGCGTCGAAGACGTCCTCGGACTGACTCGCAACACCCTGAAAGTCGGCATCATGGACGAGGAGCGCCGCACTACCGTCAACCTCAAGGCGTGCATCAAGGCCGCCAGCGAGCGCGTGGTGTTTATCAACACCGGCTTCCTCGACCGTACCGGTGACGAAATCCACACCTCCATGGAAGCCGGTGCCGTCGTGCGCAAGGCCGCCATGAAGGCCGAGAAGTGGATCGCTGCCTACGAGAACTGGAACGTCGACATCGGCCTGGCCACCGGCCTGCAAGGCCGTGCGCAGATCGGTAAAGGCATGTGGGCTATGCCCGACCTGATGGCCGGCATGCTCGAGCAGAAGATCGCTCACCCACTGGCCGGTGCCAACACCGCCTGGGTACCGTCGCCGACCGCCGCCGCGCTGCATGCGTTGCACTACCACAAGGTCGACGTGTTCGCCCGTCAGGCCGAACTGGCCACACGTGAGCGCGCCTCCATCGACGATATCCTCAGCATTCCGTTGGCGCAGAACACCAACTGGACGCCTGAGGAAGTGCAGAACGAACTGGACAACAATGCCCAGGGCATCCTCGGTTACGTGGTGCGCTGGATCGACCAGGGCGTTGGCTGCTCCAAGGTGCCGGATATCAATGACGTCGGCCTGATGGAAGACCGCGCCACCCTGCGCATCTCCAGCCAGCTGCTGGCCAACTGGTTGCGCCACGGCATCGCCACTGAGGAGCAGATCGTCGCCAGCCTCAAGCGTATGGCCCCGGTGGTTGACCGTCAGAACGCCAGCGACCCGCTGTACCGTCCGCTGGCACCGAACTTCGACAGCAACATCGCCTTCCAGGCCGCTCTGGAACTGGTGGTCGAAGGTGCCAAGCAGCCGAACGGCTACACCGAGCCGGTACTGCACCGCCGCCGCCGCGAGTTCAAGGCCGCCAACGGCCTGTAACCCGCAGCTGCTGCACCAAAAAAACCGCCCTTCGGGGCGGTTTTTTTATGGTGATACCCCCGTAGCAAATGGCCGCAAGGCGTAGGGTGCGCTGTGCGCACCAACTCCGGCGGCAAATGGCTGGTGCGCACGGCGCACCCTACGAAATCGTGCTGCACGCGCGTCTAGACTTATGTCCAATGGACCAGGTGACAGAAGCGGCCGATTATCTCCATACAGCCAACTCCCGAGACCGCCCATGAGCACAGCGGACGCATTCGCCCAGGCAGGCAAGACGGCGGTGCTGCAGAACATCCACGGCACCATGGAGTTCCTGCAGAAGTTCCCGCCGTTCAACCAGATGGATACGGCCCACCTGGCCTATCTGGTGGAAAACTGCCAGCTGCGTTTCTACGGCTCCGGCGAAACCATCATCAAGCCGGACGACGGCCCGGTCGAACACTTTTATATCGTCAAGCAGGGCCGCGTGCACGGCGAGCGACCACATTCGGCACGGCGCGGCACCGAGACTACCTTCGAGATTACCAGCGGCGAATGCTTCCCCCTGGCCGCGCTGATCGGCGAGCGCGCCACCCGCACCGAGCACCTGGCCGCCGAAGACACCTTCTGCCTGCTGCTGGGCAAAGCCGCGTTTATCAAGCTGTTCGCCCTGTCCAACCCACTGCGCGACTTCGCCCTGCGTGGGGTCAGCAGCCTGCTCGACCAGGTCAACCAGCAGGTGCAGATGCGTGCGGTGGAAACCCTCGGCGCGCAGTATTCCCTGGACACCCGCCTGGGCGTGCTGGCGATGCGCAACCCGATCAGCTGCGCGCCGGATATGCCGCTGCGCGATGCGGTCAAGCTGATGCACGAACAGCAGGTCGGCAGCATCGTCATAGTCGATCCGGCCCTCAAACCCCTGGGCATCTTCACCCTGCGCGACCTGCGCCGGGTGGTAGCCGACGGCGTCGATCTGACCCAGCCCATCGACCGCCTGATGACCCAGTCACCCTTCCACCTGCCGCCGGATGCCAGCGCCTTCGATGCAGCGATGGCCATGACCGAGCGGCATATCGCCCACGTCTGCCTGGTCGAGCATAACCAGCTGTGCGGAGTGATTTCCGAGCGCGACCTGTTCAGCCTGCAGCGCGTCGATCTGGTCCATCTGGCGCGCACCATTCGCCACGCCGGGCGGGTCGAGACCCTGGCGGCGCTGCGCAGCGATGTGCGCCAACTGGTCGATAGCATGCTCGCCCACGGTGCCAGCTCGACCCAGATCACCCAACTGATCACTCTGCTCAACGACCACACCGTGTGCCGGGTCATCGAACTGACTTTGGAAGACCTCGGCGATCCTGGCGTGCCCTTCACCTGGCTGGTGTTCGGCAGCGAAGGACGCAGCGAACAAACCCTGCACACCGATCAGGACAACGGCATCCTGTTCGAAGCCGCAGACGCCAGCGAGGCCGCAGCCATTCGCGCGCGCCTGCTGCCCCTGGCTCACGAGATCAACCTGCGCCTGGCGCAGTGCGACTTCAGCCTGTGCAAGGGCAATATCATGGCCGGCAACCCCGAGCTGTGCCTGTCGCGCCAGGAATGGACCAGGCGCTTCAGCAACTTTGTGCTGGAAGCCACCCCGGAAAATCTGCTGGCTTCGAGCATCTACTTCGACCTGCGCGCGGTCTGGGGTGAGCCCCAGGGCTGCGAGCAACTGCGCCAGGGTCTGCTCCAGCAGGTGGCCGGCAATATCCTGTTCCAGCGCATGATGGCCGAGAACGCCCTGCGCCAGCGCCCGCCGGTCGGCATGTTTCGCGACTTCGTGGTGGCCCGCAAAGGGGCCGAAAAAGACACCCTGGACCTCAAGGTGCAGGGCCTCACGCCCTTTGTCGACGGTGCCCGCCTGCTGGCCCTGGCCCATGGCGTGGAGGCCTGCAACACCCTGGAACGCCTGCGCGCGCTAAGCAGCCAAGGCGTGATCGAGGCCCAGGACGGCGCGGCCTACGAAGAGGCCTACCACTATATCCAGCAGGCGCGCATGCAGCAGCATCAGCTGCAGGCGCGCAATGACCAGCCCTACTCCAACCGCGTCGATCCGGATCACCTCAATCATCTGGACCGGCGTATCCTGCGTGAATCCTTCCGCCAGGCGCAGCGCCTGCAAAGCAGCTTGGCGCTGAGGTATCAGCTATGAGCAAATTCACCTGGTTTACCGGGCGTGGCCCGGCCCTGACCCACAGCCAACTGGAACGCCTGCGCCTGCTCAGCGAACCAACCGAGTTCGATGAGCGCAGCCTGCGCCAGCAGCGTTTCGTCGTTCTCGACCTGGAAACCAGCGGCCTGAACATGCGCCGCGACCAGGTGCTGTCGATCGGCGCGGTGGTGATCGAAAACGGGGCCATCGACCTTAGCCGGCAGTTCGAGTGCACCCTGCAGCGCGAAGGCCATCGGGCCAGCGCCAGCACCCTGATCCATGGCATCGCCCCCAGCGAAATTGCCAACGGCGTCGAGCCGGTCGAGGCCCTGCTGAACTTTATGGAGTTTGTCGGCGACAGCCCGCTGCTGGCCTTCCACGCAGAATTCGACCAGCGCATGCTGGCCCGCGCCCTCAAGCAGAGCCTGGGCTATCGCCTGCGCCACGCCTTCTTCGATGTCGCCGAGATCGCCCCACTGGTCTGCCCCCAGGCCAAGCTGAACCACGCCGGGCTGGACGACTGGACCCGGCATTTCGGCCTGCAGGTGCAACAACGCCACCACGCCAGCGCCGACGCCCTGGCCACCGCCGAACTGGCCCTGATCCTGTTCAGCAAGGCCCGCCAGCAGGACCTCGACAACCTGCCGGCGCTGCTACAGCAACTCAACAGCCGCCGCCGCCAGCTCGCGCACTCGATGTAAACGGCACTGTCCCAATGATGGGTTGAATAGCGGGATTCAGACCTGAGTCCGTCCAGCAGAGGCGGCAACCAATATTGGTGCGCACGGCGCACCCTACGACCCCCAAGCCTTCTCGCACTCAGTGGCAATAGCCGAAGCAACAGGCTATTAAAGCCCTACCCTCGCTGGAACGGGCCCTACCTATCCCGTAGGGTGCGCCGCGCGCACCAACCTTCTTCGGGCACGCACCACAGGCAAAAAACCACTCTCACCCTCTCAGCCGCGCACGGCCTACAGATCGCGCATCAACAGGCCGTATTCCAGCGACACATCCGCCGGCACCGGTAGGTACAGCACATGGCCGTCGCCGGGGGCTACGGTTACGGCCTGGCCCTGACGATTTTCCAGCTGTTTGAGGGGAAAGCGCAGGTTGCCCTGGGGCGTCATCAGTTCCAGGCCATCGCCGACGGCGAAGCGGTTCTTCACCCGCACTTCGGCCAGTTCGCCACGGCGCTCGCCGGTCAACTCGCCGACAAACTGCTGCTGTTCGGAGACCGAGCTGCCGCGCTCGTAATTCTGATACTCGTCGTGCACATGGCGGCGCAGAAAACCCTCGGTGTAGCCACGGTGGGCCAGGGATTCCAGGGTGCTCATCAGGCTCTGGTCGAACGGCCTGCCGGCCACGGCATCATCGATGGCCTTGCGGTACACCTGGGCGGTGCGCGCCACATAGTAGTGGGACTTGGTCCGGCCCTCGATCTTCAGCGAGTGCACACCCATGCGTACCAGGCGCTCGACGTGCTGCACCGCGCGCAGGTCCTTGGAATTCATGATGTAGGTGCCGTGCTCGTCCTCGTAGGCGGCCATCTGCTCGCCGGGGCGGCTGGCATCTTCCAGCAGAAACACCTGATCGGTGGGCGCGCCCACGCCCAGGGTCGGCTCGGCGATCTGCACGATCTCGCCCAGCTCGTTCTCGCGAGCCGCCTCGGCCTGGTACTGCCAGCGGCAGGCGTTGGTGCAGCTGCCCTGGTTGGGGTCGCGTTTGTTGATATAGCCCGACAGCAGGCAGCGCCCGGAATAGGCCATGCACAGCGCGCCGTGGACGAACACCTCCAGCTCCATGCCCGGCACCTCGTGGCGGATCTCGGCGATCTCCTCCAGCGACAGCTCCCGGGACAGGATCACCCGGGAGAGCCCCTGCCGCTGCCAGAATTTGACGCTGGCCCAGTTCACCGCGTTGGCCTGCACCGACAGGTGAATCGGCATCTGCGGGAAGTGTTCGCGCACCAGCATGATCAGCCCGGGGTCGGACATGATCAGCGCATCCGGGCCCATCAGCACCACGGGCAGCAGGTCGCGCAGAAAGGTCTTCAGTTTGGCGTTATGCGGCGCGATATTGACCACCACATAGAACTGCTTGCCCTGGGCGTGGGCCTCGCGGATGCCCGCTTCCAGATTGGCGTGATCGAACTCGTTGTTGCGCACCCGCAGGCTGTAGCGCGGCTGCCCGGCATACACCGCATCCGCGCCGTAGGCGAAGGCGTAACGCATGTTCTTCAGGGTGCCGGCGGGTGACAGCAGTTCAGGGTGGCTATAGGTGGAGGTGGCGGGGGAGGTGGCCATAAACCGCGGGCTCGGAAATCCAGGGGGATGGGATTCTAGAGAGCCGGCCGGCCAGCCGCATTGATCTGGGTCTATGCCAGCGCCTGCGACGCCAAATCGAGGCAGGCGGCATAAGGCATAGGCTGTTACTGCAAAAGCCCTGAACCCGAACCGCGAATCAGGGACCTATCTCAATCCATTGGCTACTGGCAGACCTGCAGGTAGAGCTCATCATCCTTGGCAATGCGCTTCAGCTGATCCAGCAGTGGCTTTTTCTCTGCGTCCAGGGGCAGCAGTTCCGTCGTGGCGCAATTAAGCAGATGGGGCTGATGGCTGACGCGATCGACATGCTGCTTTTCAAAGCGGTACAGGTTAAAGGCTACGACATCACGACCCGCAGCATCCTGACGCAGCAGACTCTTGCTATCGAGTACGGTAAAGGCGGTGGTCATCGGCCAGTAGAATGTCCAGGGCCGCCAGAACACCTCGCCGGTTTCACTGGCCACCAGCACCGACTCCGCCGGCTGCCTCTGCAGTTGGTGGTCGAACCAGGAGTACTCGTAGTAAATCTGGTAGCTGAGCATGCCCAAACCGCCAAACGCGGGGATGATCCACTTGGGCAAGCGGTTGCCCGTCAGTTTGCGCAGCAGCATGGCAATGCCAGCCGCCCCCAGCCCCGACACCACGATGGCAAGTATTGTCCACAGCATTGACTCACTCCCGAAATAGAACGGGCCTCCCAAGGAGGCCCGCTGGTAAGACCCTGATCAAAGATGATCGGGGGGATTATGCTTAGTGGCTCAACGCGCCACCAGCACCTTTGGGAGTACGCACGCTTTCTACCAGGTCCTGAATCTCCTGCGGCGGAGCGGTAGTGACCATCGCCACGGCATAGGCTACTCCGAAGTTGATCACAGCACCCACGGTACCGATGGACAGCGGCGAGATGCCGAACATCCAGTTATCCGGGGTGTTGGCGAAGGTCGCCGTGCCAGGGATGAAGAACCAACCCAGGTACAGGAAGATGTAGACGACGGTGAACACCAGGCCGACCAGCATGCCGGCAATAGCGCCCTTGTCGTTTACCCGCTTGGAGAAGATGCCCATCATCAACGCAGGGAACAGCGTGGCCGCGGCTATACCGAAGGCCAGCGCCACCACCTGCGCCGCAAAGCCAGGCGGATTGAGCCCCAGCCAGGTGGCCAACAGGATGGCAACCGCCATGGAGATCCGCGCAGCGCGCATTTCCCCCTTCTCGCTGATCTTGGGATTGATCATGTTCTTGATCAGGTCATGACTCACGGCCGAGGAAATGGCCAGCAACAGACCAGCAGCCGTCGACAACGCCGCGGCAATTGCACCTGCTGCGATCAGACCGATAACCCAGCTCGGCAGGTTGGCAATTTCCGGGTTGGCCAGTACCAGAATATCGTTGTTAACGGTCAACTCGTTGCCCTGCCAGCCGCGAGTTTCAGCGGTCGGGGTGAAGGCCGGGGCAGCATCGTTGTACAGCTGAATGCGACCGTCAGCATTCTTGTCTTCCCACTTGATCAGACCGGTGGTTTCCCAGGTCTTGACCCACTCCGGACGCTCTTCATACGCCAGCGCTGGAGCTTCGGCACCCTGCGGATAAACAGTGGTCAGCAGGTTCAGACGCGCCATGGACGCCACAGCCGGCGCGGTGAGGTAGAGCAGGGAGATAAACACCAGGGTCCAGCCAGCCGACCAACGGGCGTCGGCGACTTTCGGCACGGTGAAGAAGCGAATGATCACGTGCGGCAGGCCGGCCGTACCAATCATCAGCGACAGGGTAAAGAGCACCATGTTCAGCTTGTTGCTGACATCGGCGGTGTAGTCGGTAAAGCCCAGATCCGCGACGACTTCATTGAGTTTCTGCAGCAGCGGCATACCCGACTCGGCATGCTCGCTGAACATGCCGAACATCGGAATCGGATTGCCCGTCAGTTGCAGGGAGATGAATACCGCAGGGATGGTGTAGGCGATGATCAGTACTACGTACTGGGCAACCTGGGTGTAGGTAATGCCCTTCATCCCACCGAACACCGCGTAGCAGAACACCACGCCGGCAGCGATCCAGATACCGGTGGAGTTGCTCACTTCGAGGAAGCGCGAGAACGCCACGCCGGCACCGGCCATCTGACCGATCACATAGGTGACGCAGATGATGATCAGGCAGACCACTGCAGCCAGGCGTGCACCGTTGCTGTAGAAGCGATCACCGATAAAGTCCGGCACGGTGAACTTGCCGAACTTGCGCAGGTACGGTGCCAGCAGCATGGCCAGCAGCACATAGCCGCCGGTCCAGCCCATCAGGAAAGTTGAGTTGGCATAACCGCCGGCGGCGATCAGGCCTGCCATGGAAATAAAAGACGCCGCGGACATCCAGTCGGCTGCCGTGGCCATGCCGTTGGTGACGGGGTGAACACCACCGCCGGCGACATAGAACTCCTTGGTCGAGCCGGCGCGTGCCCAGACAGCGATGCCGAAGTAGAGCGCGAAGGAGGCCCCCACAAACAGCATATTGATTACAAACTGGCTCATGGGTTATTCCTCGACACCGAATTGTTTATCGAGTTTGTTCATTTTCCAGGCGTAGAAGAAAATGATCACGACAAAGGTGATGATCGACCCTTGCTGGGCGAACCAGAATCCAAGGTCGGTACCGCCGACAGAAATGCCTGCCAGCATGGGTCGAAGAAGTATGGCGAAGCCGTAAGACACCAGGGCCCAGACAATCAGGCTCCAGGTAATCAGCCGAACATTCGCCTTCCAGTACGCTGCAGCGTTAGCTTGATCAGAAGTCATAAACTCCTCCGGTTATTGTTATTCTCATGCACCCTCAAGCTAGCAGCAGGCCAGCGTGGTCGACAGCTAGACATTGGTATTAGCCGCCTGATACCGCCTACACCGGTGCTTGCACTGCGCTCTGAATCCGCCGCCCCGCACCCGAATGCTCGCCATTCCAGCAGCCTCGCCCAACTCCCATTTGATAATGGTTATCTATATCACTACCATGCACGACTTTATCCGTTAGCCTCCCAATCACTACTCAAGGACCACGAAATGCGGTGCCTAGCCGTACCTCTGTTCGCCATCCCGGCCCTCGCCTGTCAGTTCAGCCTGGCCGCCCAGAACGCCCCACAGACACCGCTGACCCTGGAGGGCATGCAGATCATCGCCCCCTCCGAGCAAGCCGATGGCCCCGTGGATGGCTACCGCGCCACCCGCTCGATCAGCGCGACCCGCACCGACACGCCGCTGCGCGAGATTGCCCAGTCGATCAGCGTGGTCCCCGCGCAAGTGCTGCAGGACATCGGCGCAACACGCCTGGAAGACGCCCTCGACTACGCCGGTGGCGTGGAGCGCGGCAACAACTTCGGCGGCCAGGGGCTGACCGAGTTTCTTATCCGCGGCTTCAGCAGCCAGGAGTTCTACCGCAACGGTTTTGCGGTCAATCGCGGCTACCCGAACATGCCGGACGCCAACAGCATCGAACGTATCGAGGTGCTGCGCGGCCCGGCCGCCATGCTCTATGGCCGCGGCGATCCCGGTGGCACCTTCAACATCGTCAGCAAGCAGCCCCAGGCGCAACGGCGCACGGTGCTGGGCAGCCAGATCAACAGCGAGGGGCTGCACCGCGGCACCCTGGACACCACCGGCGCGCTGGATGAGAGCGCGACATTCACCTACCGCCTGAATCTGCTGGCCGAAGGCAATGACAGCTTCCGCGACCATGTCGAGGGCGAACGCTACAACGTCGCGCCCGTGCTGCGCTGGCAGCTCAGCGACGTCACCGCGATCACGCTCGAAGGCGACTATCTGCACAACCGTCACCCCCTCGATCGCGGCGTCACCCGCTACGCCAATCAGCAAGGCAAGCTGCCGCGCGAGCGCTTTCTCGGCGAGGAGTCCGCCGGCAAGCTGAGCAACGAGAACGCCACCACCCAGTTACGCATCGAACACCTGCTCGATGACAACTGGACCCTGCGCGGCGGCGTGCAATACCTCGACGGTAAAATCCACGGCGGTGCCGTGGAAAACAACGGCCTGGCCGCCGACGGCCGCAGCGTGGGGCGCAACTACAGCCAGCGCTGGCTGAACTGGAACGATGTCAACGCCCAGGCCAATGCCGAAGGTCACTTCAATACCGGCGGTTTCGCCCACACCCTGCTGCTGGGCGTGGAATACGACAAGTTCAACTACAACTCGCTGATCCAGCGTTCCGCTGGCGGCGTCGGCGACTTCCCCCTCGACCTCTACGACCCGGCCTACGGCCAGCCGCTGCCGGCACTGAGCCGCACCACCACGCACGACAGCGAGCGGCTCGAATCCTACGCGTTTTACCTGCAGGATCAGATCGAGCTGACCGAGCGTCTGAAGCTCCAGCTGGGTGCGCGCCTGGAGCGCTTCGAGCAGAGCTACGTGAACAAGCTGTCCGCCGCCGGCGACTGGGATCAGGCGCACAACGCGGTCTCGCCGCGCTTCGGCCTGATCTACGACCTCAGCGACGAACTGGCGGTGTTCGCCAATACCTCGCGTTCGTTCAAACCCAATCGCGGAGCCGATCGCCTCGGGGATGCCTTCGATCCGGAGCAAGGCGTCGCCCATGAGGTCGGCATCAAGTACGACCTGGCCGAGCGCAACCTGAGCCTCACCGCCGCGCTGTTCCATATCACCAAGGAAAACGTGCTGACCAGCGACCCGCTGGACAGCACCCGCAGCATCGCCGCCGGCGAAGTACGCAGCCGCGGCTTCGACATCAGCCTGGCCGGCAACATCACCCCGCAATGGCGAGTGATCGGCGGCTATGCCTATGTCGATGCCGAGGTGACCGAGAGCAGCAGCGCGACCATGCCGGTCGGCACCCGTCTGGGCAACGTGCCACGGCACAGCTTCAACCTGCTGGATACCTACGAGTTCGATGCCGGCCCGCTGAGCGGTCTCGGTCTGGGCATCGGCATGAAATACGTCGGCGCACGCCAGGGTGCTAGCACTAACACCGCCTTCGACATGGACGCCTACAGCGTGGTCGACCTGCTTGCCTACTACCCGCTGAGCGAGAAGGTGCGGCTCAACCTCAACCTCAACAACCTGTTCGATGAAGAGTACGAGGAGCGCGCCTGGGGCAACATCTGGGCCTATCCGGGCGCGCCACGCACACTGCAGGCCGGCATCTCGATCAGCCTGTAACCACCGCCTGGGCATGCCTGGCGCGGGCACTTAGCGGGTCACTCGAAAGCCCGGTGGATGGCGGCCGCCATCCACCGCTACGGCAGCTTCACGGCCCTTCTCCCGCCCAGGCAAAACGCCATTAAGCCCCTCTCCTTCCCCGCCCTACGCCCCCGGAAATGGCCACGCAGAGGATGTGCCGCGGCACTTGCCGCGCGCAGCATCGCCTGACAGCAAAAAACTCAGGACGACGCCATGCACAGAATCGGATTGCCGCGCTATCTGCTCAGCCTGCTGCTCGGAGGTCTGGCCAGCACGGCCGCTGCCGAGCCGCTCGACCCCGGCCCCGACGAGGCCCTGCTGTATTACCAGCGCAGCGACAACGCCTACGCCGGCTGGGGCCTGCACCTGTGGAACACCCCGCAGTGCGCCGGCGTACGCGACGGCACCAGTTGGGAGCAGCCCCTGGCAGCGGCCGGCGTCGACCCCGCATACGGGGCCTGGTATCGCATCCCGCTGACCACCGATGCCGACTGCCTGAACCTGATCATGCACAAGGGCGACGACAAGGACCTGGGCGGCGACCTGGTCTGGCGCTTCGACGAGCTGGGCCGGCGGGCGTTCAGCCTGAGCGGCAGCGCGCAGCTGTCCGCCACCCCCATAGGCGGCGCCCCCCTGGCCATAGACGGTGCCCGCGCGCACTGGCTCGATCCGCACACCCTGGTGCTGCACGGCGGCAGCGCGGCGGCGCGGCTGGAGCTGCGTTACGCGCCGCAGGCGGATATCCGCATCGACGCCGAGCAGCGCAGCGTCAGCGGTGGCCAGGCCATCGCCCTGCGCCCCGGCAGCCTCAGCGCGGCGCTCCAGGCCAGGTTTCCACACCTGGCCGAGCAGCCCGCCTACCGCCTGGAGGCCGGGGCCAGGACCCTGCGCAGCGCCCTGAAGAGTCAGCTGCTGCTGCTCGCCTATGACCAGGACGAGCGCCTGATCAGCGCTACCCAGGTGCAGACACCCGGCGTGCTGGATAGCCTCTATGCCTACTCCGGCCCGCTCGGGGCCGAAGTCTCCGGCCACGATGTGCGCTTTCGCCTGTGGGCCCCGACCGCCCAGCGGGTACGCCTGCACGCCTTCGGCCGGGACAAACGGCTGCTCCCCGGTTTCCCCAGGGAGATGCG
The DNA here is from genome assembly GCF_963970915.1 of Pseudomonas sp. EA_105y_Pfl2_R69. Taxonomy (NCBI): domain Bacteria; kingdom Pseudomonadati; phylum Pseudomonadota; class Gammaproteobacteria; order Pseudomonadales; family Pseudomonadaceae; genus Pseudomonas; species Pseudomonas sp. EA_105y_Pfl2_R69. Next base: position 256,659 of record NZ_CAXAOO010000005.1, on the reverse strand, counting down.
CGAGCGCCACGGCGTATGGACCTACAACGGCCCGAAAACCCTGGACCGCCAGTACTACCAGTACGAGGTCAGCGTTTATCACCCGGTCAGTGGCCGCATCGAGACCAGCCTGACCAGCGACCCCTATGCCCTCAGCCTGTCGCGCAACAGCCAGTACGCCCAGGTGGTCGACCTGGATGCCGCCGACCTCAAGCCCGCTGGCTGGGATGCGCTACTACCGCCACGCGCGGCCAAGCCTGAGGAACGGGTGATCTACGAAACCCATGTACGCGACTTCAGCGCCGCCGACAGCGCCCTGCCCGCCGCCCAGCGCGGCACCTACCTGGCCTTCAGTCAGGTGCAGAGCCGTGGCGTGCAGCACCTGCTCGAGCTGCGCCAGGCCGGGCTGACCGACGTGCAACTGCTGCCGGTGTTCGATATCGCCACGGTCGACGAAGACCCGACCCAGCGCGTCGACCTGGACGAGCCCTTCGCCAAGCTCTGCGCGCTATCCGCCAGTGCCCGGCGCAACTGGGCGGGCTACTGCAGTTCGGGAACCATCCGCGAGGTGCTGCAGGGCTTCGACCCGGCCGGCTCCGAAGCCCAGGCCCTGTACGCCGACCTGCGCGCCCTGGACGCCTTCAACTGGGGCTACGACCCCTTCCACTTCACGGTGCCGGAAGGCAGCTACGCCAGCGACGCCGAGGGCGTGCGACGCATCCGCGAGTTCCGCCATATGGTTCAGGCCCTGGCCCATCTCGGCCTGAATACGGTGATGGACGTGGTCTACAACCACACCCATGCCTCGGGCCTGGGCGAGCAGTCGGTGCTCGACAAGCTGGTCCCCGGCTACTACCACAGACGCGACCCGGTGAGCGGCGCGGTGGAGCGGTCCACCTGCTGCGACAACACCGCCTCCGAACACGTCATGATGGAAAAGCTGATGGTCGACTCGCTGCAGGTCTGGGCACGCGACTACAAGATCGGCGGCTTCCGCTTCGACCTGATGGGCCACCATATGCGCGGCAATCTGCTCAAGGCCTACCAGGCGGTGCGCAAGATCGACCGCAACACCTACTTCTACGGCGAAGGCTGGAATTTCGGCGAGGTGGCCAACGACGCCCGCGGTGTCAACGCCACCCAGGCGAATATGGCCGGCAGCGGCATCGGCACCTTCAACGACCGCCAGCGCGATGCCGTGCGCGGCGGCGGGCCTTTCGATGGCGGCGACAGCCTGCGGCGCAACCAGGGTTTCGCCAATGGCCTGTACGTGCGGCCCAACGAGCTCAATAGCGGCAGCGCCGCCGAGAAAGCCGAGCTGCTGAAATTGGCTGATCTGATCCGCGTCGGCATCGCCGGCGGGCTGCGCGACTATGCCTTCGAAAGTGCCGACGGTAGCCGCAAACGCGGCGGCGAGATCGACTACAACGGCCAGCCAGCCGCCTATACCCGCGACCCGCAGGAGACCGTCAACTACGTCTCCAAGCACGACAACCAGACCCTCTGGGACATCAACCAGTACAAGCTGGCCACCTCCCTGAGCAGCGCCGAACGGGTGCGCCTGCAGCTGCTCGGCCTGGCCGTACCCTTGCTGAGCCAGGGCGTGCCGTTCATTCACATGGGCTCGGAGATCCTCCGCTCCAAGTCCATGGAGCGCGACAGCTACGACTCCGGCGACTGGTTCAATGCGCTGGACTTCGGCTACCAGGACAATAACTGGAACAAGGGCTTGCCGCGCCAGGACAAGGACGGCGACAACTGGCCGCTGATCCGCCAGATCATCGCCGACCCCAACGCCAAACCGAGCAGCGCCGACATCCTCGCGGCCAAACGCCAGTTCCTCGAGCTGTTACAGATTCGCAGCAGCAGTCCGCTGTTCCAGCTCGCCAGCGCCAGGGAGATCGATACACGTCTGCGCTTCCACAATACCGGACCACAGCAGTTGCCCGGCGTGATCGCCTTCAGCCTGGACGACAGCCCGCAGGCCGGCCGCGATCTCGACCCCGAGCATCAGGCGCTGATGGTCGTCCTCAACGCCAGCCCCGAGCCGGTCAGCCTGCCCGCCGCCCTGCCCGGCTTCAGCCTGCACCCCGTGCTGCGCAACTCCAGCGATGGGCGCAACCGCGAGGCCAGGGTGGCGGACGGGCAGTTCCAGGTGCCCGGGCTGACCGTGGCGGTGTTCGTCCAGCCGCAGCAGAAGCGGCGCTAAGCGCTGGCTCGGCATTGTTGCGGCGACGCTTCGTAGGGGGCGGTGCGCGCGGCCTAGGCGGTCCCGCGACACCCTACGGTTTCGACCGCGTAGGGCGGGTGCAACCCGCCGGGTTTCTCATCGCCCCGCGCGGCGGAAACAACGCCGCGATCATCCGCGCCAGCTGGTGCCCCACCTGCGCATCCTCGCGCAACCCGACATGCCCGCTCATCGCCCGTACCACAGGCGAAAAAAACCGGCGGCCAGCAGCAAGCCGACCTGCCCAAGCGCCACGCACAGGCTGAGAAAGGACAGCACATGGCGGTTTTGCGCCGCATCGGCCAACCCGGTCAGGCTCTCCCAGAAAGCCTCCGGCAGCAGCGTCAGGCTCAACTGCGCCAGGGGCTGGCCGGTCAGCTGCAGGCCCTTGATCAGGTCGAACTGGGCGCAGAACATCAGGCCCAGCAGCACCATAAAGGCCACCGCCAGCCCCAGGGCGAAACAGGCCGAGAACTGCATCAGTAAACGCATCATGTTCAACTCCCACAGAGGTAAAAAAGCGGCGCAGGCCGGACCTGCGCCGCTGTCCGTCAAAGGTCGCCGGCCGAGCTGGCAAGCGGCAGGCGGCCGACGCCGTACCAGTCGAGTTTGCGGGTCAGCACCATCACCCCGGCGAGCACGCCGAACACCAGCACCGAGCCCATCAGTAGGGCGTAGTCCTCGGCCCCGAGCAGGCCGAACAACATGGCGTAGAGCAGCGCCAGCAAGGCACCGAATCCCGCGCCACGTAGCGCGCTGTGCAGTACGTAGCTGACGTAGAAGCCAATCAGCACGACGCAGGCGCTTGCCGAAATCAGGTAAGCCAAGGCGAAACTCAGGTGCTCGGAAAGGGATAACAACAGCAGGTAGAACAGCGCCAGCGACATGCCCACCAGGGCGTATTGCACCGGGTGCACGGCCATGCGCTTAAGCACCTCGAAGAGGAAGAACACGGCGAAGGTCAGGCCGATAAACAGCAGCGCATATTTGATCGCCCGCTCGGTCTTCAGGTACTGGTCCACCGGGTCGACAAAGCTCACCCCGAAGTGGCGCGCGGTCAGCGCATTGCAGCTGTTGTCACCCACACAATCGGCCAATGCCTCTTCCAGGTTGGTGGCGAAGAAGCTGGTCTGCCACTGCGCCTTGAAGCCCTTGCCTGTCACCTCACGGCTGCTCGGCAGGTACTCGCCGACAAAGCTCGGGTGCGGCCAATCGGAACTCAGCTCAACTCGGCTATCACGCCCCACCGGGGTAATGCTCAGCTGCTCGGTGCCCTGCAGCTTGAGGTCGAAGGCGAACTCCAGGATTTGTCCGCCCTGGGTATCGAGCTGCGGCAGCGGTGCATGCACACCCGCACCGAAACGCTCCTCGGCGCTGCCGGGGGCAAAGCTCAGCGTCATGCCGTTGAAGCGCAGCTGCAGGTCATTGCTGATGCCGCGGATATCGCTGATGCCGACCGACAGGAACGGCCGCTCGAACCGGTACAGGCCCAGCTCATCGCCCAGCCCCAGGCGCGCCGGCAGCTTGAATGCGCCACTGATCTGGTTGTCGCTGCGGTACAGCAGCGCCTTGTAGATACCGCGCGAGCGCTCCTCGGTGGCAACCTGGCCATTGAGCACAAAACGCTCCGGCAGGAAGTACAGGCGGCCACGGCGCTTCTGCTCTTCCAGATAACGCTCGCCGGTCTTGGCGTGGGTTTTCCACTGGTTCCACACCTTGGTGTAGGGCAGCACCAGGATCGGCCCGGTGAGCTGCTGGCGGTAGCTGGAGCTGCGCGCGATGTCCTGCAGCACCTCGGCGCGCTGATACTGCCGCTCGCCCACCAGCCCGCCGATCATCGACAGCGGAACCAGCAACAACATAATCAGCAGGGCGATAGCGCCCAGCTTGAAACCCAGGATGCGATTCATCAGACAACTCTCCGCTACGGTTTAGGTAGGCAGAGTCTGGGCGGCGCAGGTGGTGGCTTTATGCAGCGGGGATGGAGACTCGGTGAAGATCCCGTGTCCCGGGGCCACATGGACAGCCGGGGAGATAATGGGTAGCGTCGTCGGCCCACGGAGCCGCTCACCTCAACTACATGGAAGTCACCCGCATGCCCCCACACAACCCCTACGCCACGCCCAACGCCGCCAGCGGCACCCTGGAAGAAGGCGTCAGCGACGAGGCGATCGACGCCCTGGCCGTCTCCGCCACCTGGAAGGCACGCTTCAAGGCCATCCACCATGCCGGCGGGGTCAAACTCGACAAGCTCAAGCAACTGGAGCCCAAGGAACGGCGCAAGGCCTTCGGCTTCAACGTCTACGGGTTCTTCTTCGGGCCGATCTACTACGCCATCAAGGGCATGTGGAAGAAGGGCCTCAGCCTGTTTCTGGCCTGCGCCGTGGTGGTGATAGGGCTGGGCATCGGTCTCGACTATTTTGGCTACGGCAAGATCGCCAACGCCCTCGGCTACGGCATCAGCGCGGTCTTCGCGGTGCGGGCCAACCTCGATTTCTACAAGAAGAAGGTGCTGGGCGACAACGGCTGGTGGTGAGCGCCAGGCCGTGTTTAATTGATCGATCAATAAAGATCAGCCTAGACTGCGCCCACCCGGGGGACGCCCCTAATCGACGGAGACACAGATGCCCAAGGTCGGAATGCAACCGATCCGCCGCTCACAATTGATCGCGGCCACCCTCGAAGCGGTCGACCAGGTTGGCATGGGCGATGCCAGCATCGCCTATATCGCGCGGATTGCCGGGGTGTCCAACGGCATCATCAGCCACTATTTCAAGGACAAGAACGGCCTGCTCGAGGCCACCATGCGCTACCTGATGTCCAGCCTCAACAGCGGGGTGCGCGAACGCCGTGCGGCGCTTACCGATGACAGCCCACGCGCCCATCTGCGCGGCATTATCGAAGGCAACTTCGACGACAGCCAGGTCAGCGGCCCGGCGATAAAGACCTGGCTGGCCTTCTGGGCCGCCAGCATGCACCAGCCGGCCTTGCGCCGCTTGCAGCGGATCAACGACCGCCGCCTCGACTCCAACCTGTGCTGCCAGTTCCGCCGCGTACTGCCACTCGCCGACGCGCGCGCCGCCGCCCGCGGCCTGTGCTCGCTGATCGACGGCCTATGGTTGCGCGGGGCCCTGACCGGCGACGCCTTCGACACGGCCCGCGACCTGCAGGTGGCCTACGAATACGTCGATTTGCAGCTGGCCAAGGCCGATCAGTATGCCAGCCAGCAGAACAGCGCGACGCCCAACCCGGCGAGCAGCCAGAACGGCATCCGCATGAGCAGGACGCCGAGCGGTAGGTAGAACCATTCGACCACCCACTCGACGCCCCGCACAGCTCTGCTCTCCCCCTCGGGCGCACGCGCGCCGACCCCGGCGGCCCATATCATACGGCGGACAAAGCAGTAGAAACTGCGCTCGCTGACCGCATGAAGCCCCATCCAATCATCGAGCGCCCCGATCATCGCCCTGAACACGCCCTTGAGAAACAGCACGGGCAACGCCAGATAGGCGCACAGCACGGTAACCATGAGCACGAACCTCAGGTATTCCCGCCAATCATCGAGGAGCTGAAAGTAGGCTGCCATGGCTCGCCAGCGAACCGACCAGCACCGCTGACAGGAAAATCAGATAACCCAGTGTCCAGCGATACTCCCGACGCTGCCACGCCAGCTTGAACGGCAGCAGCACAAACAGTTCACGATGTTCTCTGACATCGCGGTAAAGCTCCTGAATCAGCATCTTGCTTCCTTAGCAACCAAGCTTTAGCGAAGTCCGCGCCCCCTTCACCGGGTGCCTCATGACCGGACGCACGATAACCGGCGGATCGAAAAGCGCCAGCCAAGGTTGCTCCGCAGCCCCCATCGACACCCACCCCTCCGGGGTGTCCAGCCGCTTGCCATGTCGCGGCTAGATCGGCTCTTGTCGTCTTTATTGATTGAACGTTCAATAAAAATATTCTAGCCTGTCCGACATCTATTTTTACCCTCGACGGCTCATCGCCCCTGCGGATTCCCGGTCGTGGACAACTGGACTGGAGGACTGACCATGGCCCGATTCGACGAACAGAAGCTCTATATTGGCGGCCGCTACGTAGCAGCCAGCAGCGGCGGCACTTTCGAGTCGATCAATCCGGCCACCGGCGAAGTCCTGGCCAACCTGCAGCGCGCCAGCCAGGCCGATGTCGAGCTGGCCGTGGCCAGCGCCGCCGCCGGGCAGAAGGTCTGGGCGGCGATGACCGCCATGCAGCGCTCGCGCATCCTGCGCAAGGCGGTGGACATCCTCCGTGAGCGCAACGATGAGCTCGCCGCGCTGGAAACCCTCGACACCGGCAAGCCGCTGTCGGAGACCCGCTATGTCGACATCGTCACCGGGGCCGACGTGCTGGAGTACTACGCCGGCCTGATCCCCGCCATCGAGGGCGAACAGATCCCGCTGCGCGACACCAGCTTCGTCTATACCCGCCGCGAGCCCCTGGGCGTGGTCGCCGGTATCGGCGCGTGGAACTACCCGATCCAGATCGCCCTGTGGAAGTCCGCCCCGGCCCTGGCCGCCGGCAACGCGATGATCTTCAAGCCCAGCGAAGTCACCTCGCTGACCACCTTGAAGCTGGCCGAGATCTACACCGAGGCCGGCCTGCCCGATGGCGTGTTCAACGTCCTCACCGGCAGCGGCAGCGAAGTCGGCCAGTGGCTGACCGAACACCCCGGCATCGAGAAAATCTCCTTTACCGGCGGCACCGCCACCGGCAAGAAGGTCATGGCCAGCGCCTCCAGCTCCAGCCTCAAGGAAGTGACCATGGAGCTGGGCGGCAAGTCGCCGCTGATCGTCTTCGAAGACGCCGACCTCGACCGCGCCGCCGATATCGCGGTAATGGCCAACTTCTACAGCTCGGGCCAGGTCTGCACCAACGGCACCCGGGTGTTCGTGCCGCGCATGCTGCAGGCACGCTTCGAGGCCAAGGTGCTCGAGCGGGTCAAGCGCATCCGCCTGGGCAACCCCGAGGACGAGGCCACCAACTTCGGCCCGCTGGTAAGCGCAGCGCAAATGGACAGCGTGCTCGGCTATATCGCCAAGGGCCGCGCGGAAGGCGCGCGCCTGCTGATCGGCGGCAACCGCGTGACCGAGGGCGAGTACGCCAAGGGGGCCTATGTCGCCCCGACCGTCTTCACCGACTGCACGGATCAGATGACCATCGCCCGCGAAGAGATCTTCGGCCCGGTGATGAGCATCCTGGTCTACGACAGCGAAGAGGAAGTGATCCGCCGCGCCAACGACACCGACTACGGCCTGGCGGCCGGCGTGGTGACCCGCGACCTGGCCCGTGCGCACCGGGTCATCCACCAGCTGGAGGCCGGCATCTGCTGGATCAACACCTGGGGCGAGTCGCCGGCGGAGATGCCGGTGGGCGGCTACAAGCAGTCCGGCGTCGGCCGCGAAAACGGCCTGACCACCCTGGCACACTACACCCGGATCAAATCGGTACAGGTCGAACTGGGCGGCTACGCCTCGGTGTTCTGAGATGTGGGAGGGGCTTTAGCCGCGACGCTTTTCGCGGCTAAAGCCCCTCCCACGGATTGCTCGCTGCCCCTATTCAGGCCCGCTACAGGTAATGCACATGACCCAAGAATTCGATTACATCATCATCGGTGCCGGCTCGGCCGGTAACGTACTGGCCACCCGCCTGACCGAGGACGCGGGCGTCAGCGTGCTGCTGCTGGAAGCCGGCGGCCCGGACTACCGCCTGGATTTTCGTACCCAGATGCCCGCCGCCCTGGCCTTCCCCCTGCAGGGCCGGCGCTACAACTGGGCCTACGAGACCGATCCGGAGCCACACATGGCCAACCGCCGCATGGAGTGCGGCCGCGGCAAGGGCCTGGGTGGCTCGTCGCTGATCAACGGCATGTGCTATATCCGCGGCAACGCCATGGACTATGACGGCTGGGCCCAGGAAAAGGGCCTGGAAGACTGGAGCTACCTGGACTGCCTGCCGTATTTCCGCAAGGCGGAAACCCGCGACATCGGGGCCAACGCCTACCACGGCGGCGACGGCCCGGTGTCGGTCACCACGCCGAAGAACGGCAACAACCCGCTGTTCCACGCCATGGTCGAGGCCGGCGTGCAGGCCGGCTACCCGCGTACCGACGACCTCAACGGTTACCAGCAGGAAGGCTTCGGCCCCATGGACCGTACCGTCACCCCTCAGGGGCGACGCGCCAGCACCGCCCGCGGCTACCTCGATCAGGCCAAGGGCCGGCCCAACCTGACCATCGTCACCCACGCCCTCACCGACCGCATCCTGTTCAGCGGCAAGCGCGCCATCGGCGTGGCCTACCTGCAGGGCGACGGCGATACTCCGGTGATCGTCAACGCCCGCCGTGAAGTGCTGCTGTGCAGCGGTGCGATCGCCTCGCCGCAGATTCTCCAGCGCTCCGGCGTCGGCCCGGCCGCCCTGCTGCGCGAGCTGGATATCCCGCTGGTGCACGAACTGCCCGGCGTCGGCCAGAACCTGCAGGACCATCTGGAGCTTTACCTGCAGTACGCCTGCAAGCAGCCGGTGTCGCTCTACCCGGCCCTGCAATGGTGGAACCAGCCGGCCATCGGGGCCAACTGGCTGTTTCGCGGCAAGGGCCTGGGGGCCAGCAACCAGTTCGAGGCCGGCGGTTTTATCCGCACCCGCGCCGAATTCGAATGGCCGAATATCCAGTACCACTTCCTGCCGGTGGCGATCAATTACAACGGCAGCAACGCGGTCAAGGAACACGGTTTCCAGGCCCACATGGGCTCCATGCGTTCGCCCAGCCGCGGTCGCGTCCAGGTGAAATCCAAGGATCCGCGCCAGCACCCGAGCATCCTGTTCAACTATATGAGCCATGCCCAGGACTGGCAGGAGTTCCGCGACGGCATCCGCATCACCCGCGAGATCATGGCGCAGTCGGCACTCGATCCGTTCCGCGGCCGCGAACTCAGCCCGGGCAAGGAGGTGCAGAGCGACGCCGAGCTGGACACCTTTATCCGCGAGCATGCGGAAACCGCCTTCCACCCCTCCTGCTCGTGCAAGATGGGCGAGGACGACATGGCTGTGGTCGACGGCCAGGGCCGGGTGCACGGTGTGGAGGGGCTGCGGGTGGTCGACGCGTCGATCATGCCGCTGATCACCACCGGCAACCTGAACGCGCCGACCATCATGATGGCCGAGAAGATCGCCGACAAAATCCGCGGCCGCGCGCCCCTGCCGCGTAGCACCGCGCCCTACTACGTAGCCGGCAGCGCGCCGGTACGCGGCACGGCGCAACGCGCGGGCTAGGCCGAAAACAGGGGGTGCGCCATGCGCCCCCACGGCAACCGGCCAGCCCCCGGTCGCAGCAACGCCTGCCTGGGCCGCGCGCCTGCTACACTGCGCGCCATTTTGCTTATCAGGCCTGTACCGTGACCAACACCGCGTTTTCCTCTCTGCCGCTTTCCGCCGCCATGCTGGCCAATCTCGAGTCCCTCGGCTACACGGAGATGACCCCGATCCAGGCCCAGAGCCTGCCGGTGATGCTCAAGGGCATGGACCTGATCGCCCAGGCCAAGACCGGCAGCGGCAAGACCGCGGCCTTCGGTATCGGCCTGCTCAATCCGCTCAATCCGCGCTACTTCGGCTGCCAGGCCCTGGTCATCTGCCCGACCCGTGAGCTGGCCGACCAGGTGGCCAAGGAGCTGCGCCGCCTGGCCCGCTCGGCTGACAACATCAAGATTCTTACCCTGTGTGGCGGCGTGCCCTTCGGCCCGCAGATCGGCTCCCTGGAGCATGGCGCGCAGATCATCGTCGGCACCCCGGGGCGCATCCAGCAGCACCTGGCCAAGGGCACGCTGAAGCTCGACGGCCTCAACACCCTGGTACTCGACGAAGCCGATCGCATGCTCGACATGGGCTTCTACGACAGCATCGCCGAGATCATCGGCCAGACCCCGACTCGCCGCCAGACCCTGTTGTTCTCCGCCACCTACCCGAGCGGCATCAAGCAGCTCTCGGCAAGCTTTATGCGCGACCCGCAGCAGGTCAAGGCCGAGGCCATGCACGACGACAGCCAGATCGAGCAGCGCTTCTACGAGATCGCCCCGGAAGAGCGCATGGACGCGGTGGTCAAGCTGCTCAACTGCTACCGCCCGCAGTCCTGCGTGGCCTTCTGCTTTACCAAGCAGCAGTGCCAGGAAGTGGTCGACCACCTGACCGCCAAAGGCATCTCCGCCGCCGCGCTGAACGGCGACCTGGAACAGCGCGACCGTGACCAGGTGCTGGCGATGTTTGCCAATCGCAGCCTGTCGGTACTGGTGGCCACCGATGTGGCCGCCCGCGGCCTGGACATCGACGCCCTGGACATGGTGATCAACGTCGAACTGGCGCGCGACTCGGAAATCCATATCCACCGGGTCGGCCGTACCGGTCGTGCCGGCGAAAAGGGCCTGGCCATGAGCCTGGTGGCCCCAGCCGAAGGCCATCGCGCCCAGGCCATCGAAACCCTGCAAAGGGCACCGCTCAACTGGCATCCGCTGAGCAGCCTCAAGGCCAAGGGCGGCGCGCCATTACAGCCACCCATGATCACCCTGTGCATCGGTGCCGGGCGCAAGGACAAGCTGCGCCCCGGCGATATCCTCGGTGCCCTGACTGGCGAGGCCGGTATCCCCGGCGCGCAGGTCGGCAAGATCGCCATCTTCGACTTCCAGGCCTACGTGGCCGTTGAGCGCGTCGTGGCCATGCAGGCGCTCAAGTGCCTCAGTGAAGGCAAGATCAAGGGCCGCTCGCTGCGCATTCGCACCCTATAGTTCAGACGCAACGGCCGCCCCAGCGCGGCCCGCATAGAGGAGCAGCCCGTGCGCAATATTCTGGTGGTCGAAGACAGCCCCCTGGTGCTGAAGATCCTCGAGCACCTGTTCCGCAAGGAAAGCGGCCTGCAGCCGATCTTCTGCGCCAGCCTGGACGAAGCCCGGGTGATGCTGGAAACCTCGGCCGAGCTGTTCTTCGCGGCCATCGTCGACCTCAACCTGCCGGACGCCCCCGACGGCGAGATCGTCGACCTGGTGATGGGCTACCACCTGCCCTGCATCGTCCTCAGCGGCAGCTACAACGAGCAGCGCCGCGACCAGATGCTGCTCAAGGGCGTGGTCGACTATGTGCTCAAGGAAAGCCAGCACTCCTACGAATACGCCTTCCGCCTGCTGCACCGCCTGGAAAGCAACAGCCAGGTAAAGATCCTGATTGCCGAGGACAGCGAGGCCACCCGCCACTACATCCGCAACGTGCTGACCCCGCACCGCTACCAGATCATCGACGCCTGCGACGGCGACCAGGCCCTGCGCATCCTGCGTGAACAACCGGATATCGACCTGCTGCTGGTCGACCACAGCATGCCGGGCATCAGCGGCTTCGAGCTGGTCAAGCTGCTGCGGCAGAAGATGAAGCGCCATGAGCTGATCATTCTCGGCCTCTCGGCTGACGCCAAAGGCTCGCTCAGCGCCATGTTTATCAAGCACGGTGCCGACGACTTCCTGCGCAAACCCTTCTGCCCGGAAGAGCTCAACTGCCGGGTAATGTCGACCCTGGAGCGCCGCGACCTGCTGCTGGCCCTGCGCCAGGCCGCACAGTTCGATGCCCTCACCGGGCTGAACAACCGCCGCGCCTTCTACGAGCACGGCCAGCAGCTGTTCGCCCAGGCCAGAAGCGGCGGGCGCGACCTCAGCGTGGCGATGATCGACCTGGATCACTTCAAGCGGATCAACGACGAACACGGCCATGCCAGCGGCGATGCGGCGCTGATCGCCTTCGCCCGGGCCTTCTCTGCCACCTTCCCCGACGCCCTGCTCGGCCGCCTGGGCGGCGAGGAGTTCGCCATGCTCAGCCAGCAGGACGATGCCGCCCTGAGCGCCACCCTGGATCAGCTGCGCAGCCAGTGTGCCAGCCTGAAATACGCCACAGGCGCACCGCCGCTGTCCTTTAGCGCCGGGATCTTCCAGGGCGCGCCGGACGACCTGGAAAGCGCCCTGCACCAGGCCGACATGCGCCTGTACCAGGCCAAAAAGGCCGGGCGCGGGCGCAACTGCTGGCAGTAGCCGGTTACCGGCCGCTAAAAACGACAAAGCCCAACCAGGCATACCACTGCCTGTTGGGCTTCGCTACGCGCAACGCCAACCTACAATTTATCGCCTCACCACACGCAATGAGGACATAGCCTTCAATAAAGCAGTTCTATCGTCCGAACCTTTTCAATGCCGTAGCGGCAACGCAGGTGGTTTCTCAACAGACCCTAGAGGGTCAGATTCAGGTTGCCGCCGAAAATACCCACCAGGCCGATCATGATCAGGTAGATGGCCACGATATAGTTCAACAGCCGCGGCATGACCAGGATCAGGATGCCGGCAATCAGAGAAATCAGAGGCGTCAGTGCAAGCGTCATCGGGGCATTCCCTTTAGTTCGAATGAGAGGCCGGTACGAGCCGGCACTGCAGTAGACAGCAACCGGCGACGACTGTTCGCCAGCGCAACGCCGCCCGCCGACTCCGCACGGCTGGCCGCCGCACCGACACCCGCCTCCTTCAGGTAAGATGCGCGCTGTCTGGCGGCCCCCGAGGCGGCCTGTGGTGTTCAGAGGAAAACGCTGTGCTTGCTACGCAGGTTGTGATTATCGGTGCCGGCGCGGCCGGTTTGATGTGCGCGCTGACCGCCGCCGGGCGCGGCCGCCGGGTGCTGCTGCTGGATCACGCCAACAAGGCCGGCAAGAAGATCCTGATGTCCGGCGGCGGGCGCTGCAACTTCACCAATATGTACTGCGAGCCGAGCAACTTTCTTTCGCACAACCCGCACTTCTGCAAATCCGCCCTGGCCCGTTATACCCAGTGGGACTTTATCGCCCTGGTGGCCAAGCACGGCGTGGCGTACCACGAGAAAAAACTCGGCCAGCTGTTCTGCGACCACAAGGCCAGCGACATTCTCGACATGCTGCTCAGCGAATGTACCGAGGCCGGCGTCGAGCTGCGCCTGGACACCTCGGTGGTCGAGATCGGCAAACTGGATAGCGGCTATCAGCTGCAGACCAGCGCCGGTGCGGTGCGCTGCGAGTCCCTGGTGATCGCCACCGGCGGCCTGTCGATCCCGACCCTGGGCGCGACCGGCTTCGGCTATCAGGTGGCCAAACAGTTCGGCCACCAGTTGCTGCCGACCCGCGCCGGCCTGGTGCCCTTCAGCATCACCGACCCGCAGCTCAAGGCGCTTTGCACTGAGCTGTCCGGCACCTCGGTGGAGGACTGCCTGGTCAGCTGCAACGGCCAGAGCTTCCGCGAGAATATCCTGTTCACCCACCGCGGCCTGTCCGGCCCTGCGATCCTGCAGATCTCCTCCTTCTGGCAACCGGGCGACACTCTGCATATCGACCTGCTGCCGCATATCGACCTGCCCGAGTGGCTGACCGAGCAGCAGCGCCAGCGGCCCAATAGCGAGCTGAAGACCCTGCTGGCCGAGCTGTTCACCAAGAAGATGGCCGGGTTGTTGACCGACGGCTGGTTCGTCAACAAGCCGATCAAGCAGTACAGCCCTGGCGAACTCGGGGCGATTGCCGAACAGCTGTCCGACTGGCAGCTGGTACCGGCCGGCACCGAGGGTTACCGCACCGCCGAGGTGACCCTGGGCGGCGTCGACACCCGCGAGGTGTCGTCCAAGACCATGGAGTCGCTGAAAGCCCCGGGGCTGTATTTCGTCGGCGAAGTACTGGACGTCACTGGCCACCTGGGCGGCTTCAACTTCCAGTGGGCCTGGGCCTCGGGCTATGCGGCGGCGCAATACGTCTAGCAGGCCGCAGCCAGAGCGCTAGCGCCGAACGAATCCAGGCCTATCCCCGCGCCCAGCGTCAGACGAAGCGTTGTCCACCGCCCGGCAGTTCCGCCTGGCTCCGCGCTGCGCCAGCTATGCTATATGGCATAGCGCCAGCGATGATCGGGGGCATGCGCGGGTATACGGCATTCGAGCGGAGGGCAAACCATGGTCAAGGCTGCTGTATTGCTGCGCCTGCTGATTGTCTGCCTGCTCGGCCTGCTCAGTGCCACCAGCCAAGCCGACTGGCCAGGCCCCCGCGAGGGGCCGGCAGTCATACCGGGCAAACGCGTGGTGTTCCTCGCGGCCGACTTTCGCAACGGCGGCGTGGTCGGGGTGTACCGCAGCGTCGAGCGGGCGGCCAAGCTGGTCAGTTGGCAGGTGCAGGCCCTGGATGGGCGCGGCGAGGCCAGCGAGTGGCGGCGTATCGCCGAGCGGGCGCTGGAGATGGAACCCGACGCCGTGGTGCTCGGAGGCTTCGGCGTGTGGGCCCTGGGCGAAGAACTGCCGGCGCTGTTCCGCCAACGCAATATCCCTCTGGTCGGCTGGCACTCCGGGGATAAGCCGGGGCCCGGCGAATGGCTGTTCAGCAATGTCACCAGCGACCCGCAGGTGGTCGCCGACCTCGCCGCCGAACTGGTCATCCACGAGGGCGCGGCTGGGGTGGTGATCTTCACCGACAGCCAGTTCGCGATTGCCCGGGCCAAGACCGAGCGCATGGCCAAGCGCATCCGCGAGTGCCCGGACTGCCGCCTGCTGAGCATCGAAGACCTGCCGATCGCGGCAGCGTCGGCGCAAATCGCCGAGCGGGTCAAGCAACTGCAGCAGCGTTTCGGCTCGGCCTGGACCCATAGCCTGGCGATCAACGACGTGTACTTCGATCATATCCATGTGCCCCTGGCGCGCCTCGGGCGCAAGGACATCCGCCATGTCGCGGCCGGCGACGGCTCGGCCAAGGCCCTGGGGCGCATCAACTCCGGCTTGTCCCAGCAGATCGCCAGCATTGCCGAGCCGCTCGGCGTCCAGGGCTGGCAGGTGCTCGACGAATTGAACCGGGCCTTGGCCGGCCAGCCGCACAGCGGCTACGTCGCCCGCCCGTTGGTGGTGACCTTCGAGGTACTGCGCGAGGCCAAGGACCTCAGTGTCGGCCTGGACACCTCCCACGAGGCCGGTTACCTGCTGCTGTGGCAGCCGCACTAAGGCCGCTGCGCTACTGTGCGAGCATCTCGACAAAGCCCTGGGCAAACGCGTGCACATCCCCCGGCCAGCGCGCCGACAGGTAGTTGCCATCGCGCACCACCCAGGCCGGGCGGCTGTCGCGCTGGCTGTCGCGGTGCAGGCCGCTGGTCTTGCGCAGGTAGTCCGGCGCACCCTTCGGCACATCGAGAAAATCCGCCGGACTGGCCAGGGCGCGACCGACCTCGGCCTGCACGCTCATGTAGCCGGCCGGCTCGCCCGCTGCTTCGCGATAGGTGCGGTAGTAGTTGGGGTCCCAGAAGCGGCCATAGAAGCGGGTCAGGTTCCAGGCGCTGCGCTCCATGGCCCAGGTCAGCCCGGTGGTCTTGCGTCCATAAAGCGCGGAACGGCCGTCCGCCCCGGGGCTGCGGGCGGCCAGCAGGACGCCGTGGCAGATCGCCGCGACCGGCTTGGCGCTGGCCAGGAAGGCCCCGACAAAGGCTTGCAGGCTAGGGTCTTCCAGATAGGCGCGCATGCCCCGCGCCCAATGCCCGCCGGGTAGCAGCAGGCCGTCGAAGTCGTCGAGGCGCAGTTGCGCATAACTCAAGGGCTGGCGGAACCCGTTATCGTCCAGCATGCGGGCATAGGCCTGGCGGGCATCGCGGCGGGCCCGCAGGAGCAGACCCAGCAGTTTGAAGCGGCGCAGCCCGGGCAGCCAGCCCCAGGGATCCAGCCCCTCGCCGGCAAGCATCAGCGGATCACCTGCTGCCGCCCGGCCGCCAGGGGTGGCAAAGCACACCCGATAACCGGCCGCGCGCAACACCTGCCAGCTGATGGCAACCTCCGTGGGATCGAAATCACGCTCGGGCAAGGCAATCAGCACGGTTTTGGCGAACATGGCGCAACTTCTTCGACAAGGGGAGAGGCGAGCTTAGCCGCTGACACCGCAAGCGACGAGTGGCCGCGCAAGCCAAGGCAGCGACCTCAGGAGTCTGTAGCCGCCGCACCCGGAGAAAACGGCAACCGCCCCTAGGGCTCGACCCTGCCCGGCAGCGGTTCGCCGGGCAGCCATTTATGGTAGATGGCGGCAAAACTGCCGTCGGCCTTCATCCCGTCCAGCTCGCGTTGCCAGCGCGTGACCAGGGCCTCGTCGGTCTGCATCGAGAAGGCGATATAGCTGTCGCTGTCCATCAGGGTAAACAGCAACTGCACTTCATCCGTACGGATATCGCCCTGGGCCAGCAAGGCGCTGAGGCTGAGGTTGTCCAGCACCATCAGCTTGACCCGGCCACGCTTGAGCATGCTCACCACCTGGCTCGGCCCGGTGACCGGGGTCAGGTTGCTGAAGCCCTCGGCCCGCAAGCGCTGATGGCTGTACCAGTCACGCGGTACGGCGATCTCGCCGAACTCGCGGGCCTGCTCCAGGCGCTCGATGCTCAGGCCGGCGCTGCGCAGGGCATAGAAGCCGGTGACATTGCGCGTCAGGGGGCCGACCCATTTGAACAGCCGTTCGCGCTCCGGGGTGCGCATGGCCACGAACAACCCGGTATTGGGCCGGGTCAGCGCCAGCTGGTAACCGCGAGCCCAGGGTACCAGGCTGATCGGCGCATTCTGCCCGGTGCGCTGCATGATCGCGCGCACCACCTCGGTGGCCAGGCCGGTGGGGCGGCCATTCAGGCTGAAATTGATCGGCGGGTACTCTTCCGTGTACAGGTGCAAGGGCTGGGGCTGGGCCGGCAGCTGCAGGGGTAGACAGCAAACCAGCAGCAGGCAGAGCCATTCGCGAAACCTGACTGCAGTCACGGGAAATGCCTCATGGCAGGGGGTTGTCCTTTCAGCGTAGTCGGCCTGGCCTGCAAGCACCATGGGCGCTATCAGGAGGCCGGTGTCAGCCCCAGGACGATATCGAAACGCGCCACTTGCTCGGGCTGGCGCGCGCCCGCAACCGGGACAAAGGGAACCACCAGCAGCTCGCGCAGGGCCGGCTCGCGGATGGCGTTGAGCAGGCCGTCGCGCGGGTTGCGCGGCTCGCCACGGATATAGCACTGAGTGGCAAAGCGCGGCTGCCCCGGCAGGGTCACGGCGAAGTGGATATGCGGCGTGCGCCCCGGATAGGCCACCGGGCGAATGGTGCGAAAGCGGTAACGGCCATCGCCGCCGGTGGTGAAGCGACCATAGCCCTGGAAATTACTGTCACGCCGCGCCCTGTCGCCGCCACGGCTGTGCAGGTAGATGCCGCGGGCATCGACCTGCCAGATCTCCACCAGTGCGCCCTCGAGCGGCGCGCCGCGGCCATCGAGAATCTTCCCGTGCAGCTGCACGCGAATTCCCTCGGCCAGCTCGGCATGGCCCTCGACCTGCAACAGATCGTTGTCGCGGTCCAGCGGTAACTGATCCGGGTAGAAGGGCCCCAGGGTCTGTGCCGGGGTCAGCAGGCGCTGGGCCAAAGCCAGCGATGGGCTGGCCAGCAGCACGCCGCCGCTGACGGCGAGCAGGATGCGCCGACGATTGATATCCAGCATGCTCCACTCCCTACATGGCTGCCCTGCCGACCAGTGTAGTACGCCATGCATTGCGCACCGGCATGCGCGGCCGAGGACATGAAGCCCAGCGGCCCTCGAGGTTGTTGCGCGGAACGCGACAGCCGAGCACTCAGCCGGAGAAACGAGGCTCCGCAGGGCCGCTGCGGGGCCAGGCGAAACCCTGCAAAAAACCCGAATAGGGTTTGGCCAGCGGATAATCCAGATCGCCCCGCTTGCTAGTACTCAACTTGAGTTCGCCGAGCAACTCCACCAGTTTCAACCCGGCACCCACACCGTCGATCACCGGTACACCCAGTGCACCACTGAGCGACTCGGCCAGGTGGCTCATACCGGCGCAACCGAGGACGATAGCGCCAGACTGGTCGTGCTCCAAGGCTTCCTCACAGGCCTTGTGCATCAGATGCTGCAGGCCTTGGGGTTGCCCATCCAGAGCAAGCACCGGGATGTCCACGGCATGGATGCCCCGGCAGTACTGAGTAAACCCATAGCGCTCGACAAGATGGCGGGCAATGATCTTGGTGCGGTCCAGGGTCGTCACGATGCTGAACCCGGTGGCGACCCAGGTCGCCAGGTGCATGGCAGCCTCGGCGATGCCGATCACCGGATGCCGGGAGATTTCCCGCGCAGCCAGCAGACCGGGGTCGCCAAAACACGCGATCACATGCCCTTCGGCACCATCGCGCTCGCCGTCGCGGATGGCCTGGAGCAACCCAGGCAAGCAGAGCGCCTCGTCGTAGTGGCATTCGATGGAGGCCGGCCCCGCGCTGCTGGTCACGGCCAACAGCTGGTTACCTGGACGCAGCAGGGGTCGAGCGGTCTCAGCCAGGCGGGCGGTCATGGCAACGCTGGTGTTCGGGTTGATAAGTTGGATTTTCATCGCTGCGCTCAGGCTCCGATCAGGTGCTTCAGCGGGTGGTAGCTGGCTTTGAGCTTGCCGGCCGACTCGAGGATGGCGGTCTCGATGGCGATCAGGTGGAAGCAGGTCAGCTCGATGGCGGCATTCTGGTTGCCCGCCTCAATGAACTCGATCAGACGCAAGTGCTCGTCGTCGCGGCAAGCGTCATGCCGCTCGTCGTCCAGTGCAGCGGCGTAAAGCGAGGCACGGGAGATAAGCTTGCGGAACCAATCCAGCAGCACCGGGTTGTTGAGTGCCTCGGCCAGCTTGATGTGGAACTCGCCGAGCAGGTGGATCAACCGCTCATGGTCATGACCGAGCCGCGCCTCTTCCTCCAGCAGCAGATGCTCGCGCAGGCTCGGCATGGCCGAACCGCCACGCCGCCGACAGAGCTCGGTGACCATACCGATCTCGATCAGCCGACGCGCCTCGAACAACGCGCGGATTTCCTCGTCGCTGGGCAACGATACCCAAGCCCCCTTGTTGGTTTCGGTGGAGACCAGGCCATCGGCCTCCAGTTGCTTTAGCGCCGCCCGCACCGAGGTGCGACTGACGTTGAACAGCTCCGCCAGGGATGCCTCTCCTAGTTTCATTCCGGGCCGCAGCGAGCGCTTGCTGATGGCCTGATAAACCCCCTGGTAGACGCGATCAACCGTGGTTTCCAGCTTCTTGTCTGCCATGTATGACTCCGTAATTCAGTTCACAACCTGGATAGCGGCGGAAACGAGCCGCCGGAAAACCCGGTTGCGTTGCCAGCATAATCCTAGTATTTCTATATTGCATTCAATTTTTGCATACAAAAACAACAGGAGTGCACCAAAATGAACCACACATCTTCCATCGAGGTGCAACACGTCAGCAAGCGCTACATCGACGACCCCGCCGTGGCACCCGCGCTCGACGACGTCTCGGTGAGCATCCGTCACAACGAGTTCTTCACCCTCCTCGGCCCCTCGGGCTGCGGCAAGACCACCCTGCTCAGATCCATCGCCGGGTTCGAGCAGGTCAGCTCCGGCAGCATCCATATTGGCGGCCATCGGGTGGACGAGCTGCCGCCTTACAAACGCCGGGTCAACACCGTGTTCCAGAACTACGCGCTGTTCCCGCATATGAGCGTGACCGAGAATATCGCCTTCGGCCTGGAGATGCAGGGGCTGGAGCGTTCGGCCATTCCTGCCCGGGTGAAGGAGATGCTGGCCCTGGTACAGATGGAGCACCTCGCCCGTCGCCGCCCCGCGGAGCTTTCCGGCGGCCAGCAGCAGCGCGTAGCGCTGGCCCGCGCCCTGGCACCCAAGCCCGATGTACTGCTACTGGACGAGCCGCTCTCGGCGCTGGATCTGAAGCTACGCAAGGAGATGCAGGTTGAGCTCAAACGGGTGCAGCAGGAGGCGGGCATCACCTTTATCTTCGTCACCCACGACCAGGAAGAGGCGCTAGCCCTGTCCGACCGCATAGCGGTGATGTCCAGCGGCAGGATTCTGCAGATCGGCACGCCCAACGAAATCTACGAACGCCCGCAACACCGCTTCGTCGCGCACTTCATCGGCGACATCAACTTCCTCCCCGGCAACCTGCGCCGTTGCGCGCAGAACGGCGGCCTGTTCCAGCCGGAGGGCATGCCCGTGGAAATCCCCTGCAACCCCGCGACCGCACTGGAGAGCGGCGCGGTGCAACTGGCCTTCCGCCCGGAGCGCTCAAAGCTGGTGGAGCCATCCCAGCCACACCATCTACAGGGCGTTGTCGAAACCGTGTTGTATGTTGGCACAGCCACCCTCTACCAATGCCGTCTGAGTAACAACGCCACGGTGATGCTGCGGGAAAACAATGAGGGCAGTGCCAGCGCCCGTACCGTGGGTTCCAGCGTCGCGGTGCACCTGCCGCCCCACGCCTGCCTGTTGATGGAGGCCTGAGATGAGCGTCAGCGCCACCGCCCCCAGCCTCAACCGGTTGTTGCTGCTCACACCGGTACTGCTCACCCTGCTCGGCCTGATCGTTGTTCCCCTGAGCATCATGGGCTATATCAGCCTGCTGCCGCGCAACCTCCATGGCGGCGTAGACTGGAGTGCCGACTTGCAGTGGCACAGCTATATCCAACTGCTCTTCCAGGAGGACTTCGACGGTAACCAGGCGCTCAACTGGGTCTATGCCCAGGCACTGTTACGCTCGGCGCTGCAGGCTGGCGGCACCACTCTGCTGTGCTTCCTCTTCGGTTTCCCCGTAGCGCTGTGGATGAGCAGCCTCAGCGAGCGCTCACGCAACCTCATGGTGCTGCTGATCACCATTCCCTTCTGGACCAACCTACTGATCCGCAACTACGCCTGGCTGATCATCCTGCGCGAGCATGGCTGGCTGGCGCAGAGCCTCAACGCCCTGTTCCCCCAGGCTGGCGGCATCACCCTGCTGTACAACGACTTCGCCGTGGTGGTCGGACTGATCTACAGCTTTCTGCCATTTATGATCCTGCCGCTCTACGCCACTCTGGAGAAGCTCGACTGGCGCCTGGTGGAAGCCGCCTACGACCTTGGTGCCAACCGCTGGAAGGCTTTACGCCGGGTGATCCTGCCACTGTCCATGCCGGGCGTGGTGGCCGGTTCGCTGTTGGTATTCGTGCCGAGCCTGGGAGCCTTTATCACCCCGGCGATCCTCGGCGGCGGCAAGACGCTGATGATCGGCAACCTGATCCAGCAGCAGTTCGGCACCGCACGCAACTGGCCGCTGGGCAGTTCGCTGTCTTTCCTCCTGCTGGGTCTGATGCTGCTTGCCCTGATGCTCTACGCCCTCTACAGCCGCAAGGCCGCCAAAGCCGTCCTCCAGGGAGCACGCTGATGATCGCTAACCACCTGAAGAAGCTACCGCTTACCCGCGAAACCAGCCTGCTGGTTCTGGCCTACCTGTACCTGCCGATCCTGGTGCTGATCGCCTATAGCTTCAACGCCAACCGTACCGCCACCGTCTGGACCGAGTTCTCCTTCGCCTGGTACGGCCGTATTCTGGACAACCCCTCGATCCAGGCCGCAGCGCTGAACTCGGTGATCGTCGCCAGCATCGCCACCGTCTGCGCTACCGCTATCGCCCTGCTCGCGGCGCTGGCCACCTACCGACCGTTCTACGGACAAAAGATGGTGGAAGGCGGTATCAACCTGCCACTTATCCTGCCGGAAATCGTCACTGCGGTGGCCACCCTGCTGCTGTTCATGGCTCTCGGTATCAAGCTCGGCCTGCTGACGGTGATCATCGCCCACATCGGCTTCTGCATCCCCTTCGCCTACCTGCCTATCCGCGCACGCCTGAACGACCTGGACAAGAGCCTGCTGGAGGCGGCCAACGACCTCTACGCCAACCCCTTCCAGACCTTTCACCGGGTCACCCTGCCGCTGCTGTTTCCGGCGGTGCTATCTGGCGCGGTGCTGGCGTTCGTGGTCAGCCTGGACGACTTCATCATGACCTTCTTCGTCGCCGGTCCCGGCTCGACCACGCTGCCGGTCTACATCTTCTCGGCCATCAAGGCTGGAGTGACGCCCGAGATCAACGCCATCTCGACCCTGATGCTGGTGATCTCGATCGTGCTGGTGGTGCTTTCCTACTGGCTCGGCCAGCGCGGCAAGCCCGCCACCTGAACCCTCGTTGCACTGCTGCCCAACCCTGTTCGTCAATCCGGAGAAAAACAATGAAGCTGCAAGCATTGCGTCATGCCGTTGCCGGTTTTGCCCTGAGTTGCCTTGCCACATCCTTCGCCCAGGCCGAGGAACCCAAGAAGCTGTTCTTCTACAACTGGACCGACTACTACCCGGTGGAACTGCTGGCCAAGTTCGAACAGGAGACCGGCATCAAGGTCACCATGGATGGCTACGACAGCAACGAAACGCTGCTGGCCAAGCTGCAGGCCGGTGGTGCCGCCTACGATGTGATAGTGCCGTCGCACTCGATCATGCGCACCCTGATCGAACAGGGACTGCTGCAGGCAATCGACGCGGCCAGCCTGCCGAACTTCGTGCATGTAAAGGAAGCCTTTCGCGACCCCGAGTTCGATCCGGGTCGCCAGTACTCCGCGCCCTACCTCTGGGGTACCACTGGTTTCTCCTATGACAGCGCGCGGGTGCCGGGCGGCCAACTTGACGACTCCTGGAAGGAGTTCTTCGAACCGCGTCCAGAGCTGCAGGGCCAGGTCGCCGCACTGGATACCCCGAGCAGCCTGATCAATGCCGCCAGCCACTACCTGGGCATGGATGAGTGCAGCGAGAACCCACAGGACGCCAAGCGCATTCTCGAACTGCTGCAGAAGCAGAAGCCCTTCCTGAAGATGTACAGCTCCGACAACACGGTGGACCGCATGGCCTCCGGCGAGATCATCATGATGCAGAACTGGAACGGCTCCACTGCCCGCGCCACCCTGCAAAAGAGCAGCATCAAATACGTCTACCCGCGCGAAGGCATCTCCATGTTCCAGGACAACTTCGCCGTACCCAAGAGCGCACCACACCCGGGCAACGCCAAGCGCTTCATCGACTGGATGATGAAGCCGGAGAATGCCGCCGCCGTATCGAACAGCATCGCCTACGCCAACGGCATCGACAGCGACGCGCTACTCGACAAGAAGTGGCGCGTGATGGACGCCATCAATATGCCGGACGCCTATGCCGAACGTCTGCGACCGGAGAAAGAGTGCAGCAACCAGGCCCGCGAGCTGCAGGACCGCATCTGGTCCAGGCTCAAGGGCTGACTGTAGGCGCGCATTCATTCACCAAGGATCGTGCAGCGATCCTTGGTGCGAGCCTTACTCATCAAGAGCCTGTTCACGAGCAGAGCTCGCACCTACGAACATTTCCTTGTCACTGCCCCCGAGGTTCCCATGAACGACAGCTACTGGCTGCGTAATGCCCGCCCCTACGGCGGCGCGGCCGAAGACTTCCTGATCGACGCAGGCACCTTTGCCGAACGCCGTCCGGCCAGCGATGCACCGCTCGCTGCCAGCGACATCGACGGTGCCGGCCAGCTGATGACCTGTGCCCTGGTGGAAAGCCACATCCACCTGGACAAGACCCTCTGGGGCCAGCCCTGGCACCCAAACAGCGCAGGGCCGACACTCAAGGACTACATCGCCAACGAGCGCCGCGTGCTACGCGAAGTCACCGCCCCCATCGCCGAGCGCGCCGGGGCCCTGCTGGAGCACTGCATCGCCCGCGGCTCGCTCGCCATGCGCTGCCACGTAGACATCGACCCAGAGTTCGGCCTGCGCCACGTGGAAGCGATGCTGGCCCTGCAAGGGCGCTACCGCGACCTGATTGACCTGGAGCTGGTGGTATTCCCGCAGACCGGCCTGGTCAGCCGCCCCGGCACTGCCGAACTGATGCGCCAGGCCTTGCAGATGGGCGTGGAGAATGTCGGCGGACTCGATCCCTGCGGCATCGACAACGATCCCATCGCTCAGCTCGACATCATCTTCGGACTCGCCGCCGAGTTCGATCGCGGGGTCGACATTCACCTGCACGACAAGGGCGAGCTGGGCCTCTGGCAGATCGCCCGCATTACCGACTACGCCGAGCGCTTCAACCGCCAGGGCCGGGTGATGATCAGCCACGCCTACTGCCTGGGCATGGCCCCCTGGAGCCAGGTCAGGCCGCTAGCCGAACGCCTGGCCGAACTCGGCATCTCACTGATGAGCTCGGCACCGGCCGACTGCCCGGTGCCGCCCTTCCTCACCCTGCACAAGACCGGCGTCAACCTCTGCCTCGGCTCTGACGGCATTCGCGACGCCTGGTCTCCCATGGGCAATGGCGACATGCTGGAGCGCGCCATGCTGCTGGCCTTCCGCTTCGACCTAAACAAGGACGAAGAGCTGACCACCGCCTTCGACGCCGCCAGCCTGCATGGTGCCCGCGCCCTGGGACTGCACAGCCATGGCCTGACCCTCGGCAGCCCCGCCGACTTCCTCCTGCTCGACGCCGAGAGCCTGGGGGAAGCCGTGGTGGCGCGCCCCAGCCGCCAGGTCTACCGCGCCGGCCAGTTGGTCGCCGAGCATGGCCGCCTGCTGGAGAGCCGCCTGTGAGCACGCCGCGCCGCACCGGCCTCAAGGCCAGCTGCGTGGTCGGCTTCGACGGCCGCCGCCACGTACTCTGGCGCGATGCCGAGGTGGTGATCGAAGGTGAGCGAATCCTCTTCGTCGGCCGTGGCTTCCCCGGCCCGGTCGAGCAGTGGATCGACTACGGCAACGCCCTCATCAGTCCCGGCCTGATCGACCTCGACGCCCTTGGCGACCTCGACTCCACGGTGCTCACCTTTGACAATGGTGACGAGCGCAGCATGGGCCGTATGTGGTCGGAGGAATACCTGACGAGCGGGCCACGGGAGAGCTACAGCTTCGACGAAGAGATCTTCAAGTACCGCTACGCCTTCACCCAGCTGATTCGCAACGGCATCACCACGGCGATGCCGATCACCTCGATGTACTACCGCGCATGGGCGGAAACCTACGACGAGTTCGCCGCCGTCGTCGGGGTGGCCGCCGAGCTGGGCCTGCGCACCTACCTCGGCCCCTGCTACATGAGCGGAATGCACTACCTCAGCGCCGAGGGCATGCTGGCCGAGCACTGGGATGAAGCCCTGGGCCTGGCCGGCCTCACCGCCGCCGAGCGTTTCTTCCGCGACTTCGACGGTGCCCACGGTGGCCTGATCCGCGGTGCCCTGCTGCCCGACCGCATCCAGACCTGCACCCCGGCGCTGCTGCGACGCACCGCAGCCCTCGCCCACGAACTGGCCGCCCCGGTGCGCCTGCACTGCTGCCAGGGCCAGGACGAAGTGGCGCGGGTAAAACAGTTGCGCGGCCTGGCACCACTGGCTTGGCTGGAGCAGCTTAAACTGCTCGGCCCGCACACCGTGCTGCCCCACGGTATCCACATCGAAGGCGACGACGACCTCGTACGCCTGGCCGACAGCGGTACCAGCCTGGTGCATTGTCCGGTGGTATTCGCCCGCGACGGCGAGGCCCTTGATTCCTTCGGCCGCTACCGCACCCGCGGTGTCAACCTCGCCCTCGGCACCGACACCTGGCCGGCGGACCTCTTGGACAACATGCGCCAGGGCCTGAATATCGCCCGCATCAAGGAAGACGGAACTGCACAGACCTGCGCCCTCGACCTCTACAACGCCGCTACTCTGGGAGGGGCACAGGCACTGGGGCGCAACGATCTCGGTCGCCTCGCCCCCGGCGCGCGCGCCGATATCGCCGTGTTCGGCCTTGACGGCCTGCACCTTGGCCCGCTGTTCGACCCGCTGAAGAACCTTATCCTCGCCGGCCGCGGCGACGATTGCGTAGACAGCTGGATCGACGGTCGCCGTGTGATGGAAAACGGCCAAGTGCAGGGCGTGGACTATCCCGCCATCCAGCAGCAGGCCCAGAGGCAGTTCCATAAGCTGATGCAAAGCCACGCCGACCGGGCTCACTGCCAGCCCGATTGGCGCGGCCTGTTCAAGCCAGCAATTCCCTTCGCCGATGCCTGGAGTGAATCACGCCCACTCTGCATCCTCGCCACCGCACCCGACCGATAAAGAGTACATCGCCATGCTGAGTTTCGACTTTGCCCAACTGGGCCCACGCGAGAAATACAAGATACTGATCGGCAGCGTGGTGCCCCGCCCCATTGCCCTGGTCACCACGGTGGATGCCGAAGGCCGCGCCAATGCCGCGCCTTTCAGCTTCTTCAACGCACTCTGCGCCGACCCGCCGATCCTCGCGCTGGGAGTCGAGCACCACGCTGACCTCAACCCGAAGGACACCACACGTAACATTCTGCTGAACCAGGAATTTACCGTAAACATCGTCTCGGACGCCCTGGTGGAAGCCATGAACGTCTGCGCCGTGCCCTTCGATCCAGGTTTCGATGAGTTGCTTGCAGCCGGTCTGACCGCCATCCCGGGCAGCCGCGTCGCCTGCCCGCGCATCCAGGAAGCACCGGTCGCCCTGGAGTGTCGACGGATGATGGGCTTATCCATTGGCCAGTCGCGAGAAATCATCTTCGGCGAAGTGCTGATGGCCCACGTGCGCGACGATCTGATCGATCCACAGACCCTCTACATCGACCAACTTGGCCTGGATGCCGTCGGCCGCATGGGCGGTCATGGTTATGCACGGACGCGGGACTACTTCGACCTGCCGACACGCTCATTGCAGGCGTGGCGGGAACAGCCGGGCGGCGGAGAGCGCATCTGGCCGGTATCCGACCTGTAGGACGGCGCGCCGCCGACATTGCAGGTATCCCGGGCACAGCCTGCTAGAGGTGCCCCAGCACCCCGCTCGCCGGCTGGTAGGCCAGACCATGGGCTTCGGCCACGCTGGCGCAGGTGATCGCGCCGCGGGCCACATTCAGCCCCGCCAGCAGGTGCGGGTCGTCCTCCAGGGCGCGGCGTGGGCCCTTCTCGGCCAGGGCGATAACGAACGGCAGGGTGGCGTTGTTCAGCGCCAGGGTCGAGGTGCGCGCCACCGCGCCGGGCATATTGGCCACGCAGTAGTGCACCACTTCGTCGACCACATAGGTGGGGTCGGCATGGGTGGTGGCGCGGGACGTCTCGGCGCAACCGCCCTGGTCGATGGCCACGTCCACCAGCACCGCACCGGGTTGCATCTGCCGGATCATCTCGGCGCTGATCAGCTTGGGCGCGGCGGCCCCGGGGATCAGTACGCCGCCGATCACCAGGTCGGCGGCCAGCACCTGCTCGCGCAGCGCCGCACGGGTCGAATAGAGGGTGGTGATGCGGTTGCCGTACTGGGCATCCAGGCGACGCAAGGCATCGACGTTCTTGTCCAGCACCCTGACGTCGGCACCCAGGCCGACGGCCATGGCCAGGGCATGACTGCCGACCACCCCGCCGCCGAGTATCACCACCTTGCCCGGGGCCACCCCGGGGACCCCGCCGAGCAGCACGCCGCGGCCGCCACGGGCCTTTTCCAGGCAACCGGCACCGGCCTGGATCGACATGCGCCCAGCCACCTCGGACATCGGGGCCAGCAGCGGCAGGCGACCATGGCCGTCGGTCACCGTCTCGTAGGCGATGCACAGGGCCCCGCTGGCCATCAGCTCCTCGGTCTGCGCCCGATCCGGGGCCAGGTGCAGGTAGGTGAACAGGCAGTGTTCGGGCCGCAGCCGGGCGCGCTCGACCGCCAGGGGTTCCTTGACCTTGACGATCAGTCCGGCATCGCCGAAGACCTCGGCGGCATCCCGGGCGATCTGCGCGCCGGCCTGCTGGTAGTCGCCATCGCTGAAGCCGATGGCCGCCCCGGCCTGGGTCTCGACCCAGAGCTGATGGCCGAGGGCGACCAATTCGGCCACCGATTGCGGGGTCAGACCGACGCGGTATTCGTGATTCTTGATTTCCTTGGGTACGGCGATGCGCATAACCACCTCCAGCAAACGAACCTATCTGGAAGTCTAGAAAACCTGCGGGGCAAACCGACCTGAATTGGCCACGGCTTTCAGGGAATTCAACTGAAAGCCGCCGCTTCGCGGCAGTCCGGAGGCGGTTACGCTGGCGCGCACCCTGTGCGCCCGATCCCCAGATATAGAAGATTGCCGCGAGTCCGTGATCAGCACCGGTGCGCACGGCGCACCCTACCCGCTGCATGCAGCACCTATCGGATCAGCCTACTTCTTCGCCTCGGCAATGCCCTGCAGCAGTTCGATCGGCAGCGGAAAGACGATGGTCGAGCTCTTGTCGCCGGCGATATTGCTCAGGGTCTGCATATAGCGCAGCTGCATGGCCCCGGACTGGCGGCCGAGCATCTCGGCGGCCTGCATCAGTTTTTCCGAGGCCTGCAGCTCGCCCTCGGCATGGATCACCTTGGCCCGCCGCTCGCGTTCGGCCTCGGCCTGCTTGGCGATGGCGCGGATCATCGACTCGTCCAGATCGACATGCTTGATCTCGACATTGGCCACCTTGATGCCCCAGGCGTCGGTCTGGATGTCCAACACCTGCTGGATATCGACATTCAGGCGTTCGCGCTCGGCCAGCATCTCGTCCAGCTCATGCTTGCCGAGCACCGCGCGCAGGGTGGTCTGGGCCAGCTGGCTGGTGGCGCTGTGATAGTCCTCGACCTGGATAATTGCCTTCTGGGGGTCGAGCACGCGGAAGTAGACCACCGCATTGACCTTGACCGAGACGTTGTCGCGGGAAATCACGTCCTGGGTCGGCACGTCCAGCACGATGGTGCGCAGATCCACCCGCACCATTTGCTGGATGCCGGGGATAACGATGACCAGACCCGGGCCCTTGACCTTCCAGAAGCGCCCGAGCTGGAACACCACGCCGCGCTCGTACTCGCGCAGGATGCGGAACGCCGAAACCACCAAGGCCAACAGAAGGACCAGCAGCGGTAGAAAACCCAATTCGTAACCCATGACTATTCTCCTTGTCGCGGCTGCCGATCAGCCGCGATCACGTCCAGTCGTACGCCCTTGCGCGCCTGTACCTGCACCTGCTGCCCGGGCACCAGCGGCGTGTCGCTCTGTACCTGCCAGCGCTCGCCCTGCAGCAGCACCCAGCCGCCGCAGGGGTCGTCCGCCTGCACCGCCAGGATCGCGGCGCGGCTGCCCAGCAGCGGCTGGTCGCCGCTGACCTGCAAGCGCCCACGGGCACGCAGGGCCATGCCGACGATCAGCACGATCAACAGGGCGCTGCTCAGTGCCAGGCTGACGATCAGCGCCAGGGGAATGCCGAAGCCCGGCACATCGGTGTCGATCAGGATCAACGCACCGAAGACGAAGGCCACCACCCCGCCGATGCCCAGAATGCCGAAGCTGGGTAGGAAAGCCTCCGCCGCCATAAAGCCGATACCGAGCAGAATCAGCGCGGCCCCGGCATAGTTCACCGGCAGCAACTGCAGGGCATAGAGGCCGAGAATCAGGCTGATGCCGCCCAGCACGCCGCCGACCCCGCTACCCGGATTGGAGAATTCGAAGATCAGCCCGTAGATGCCGATCATCATCAGGATCAGCGCCACGCTGGGGTTGGTGATCACCGCCAGCAGGCGGGTGCGCCAGTCCGGCTCGAGACTGATCAGCGGGGCACCGATGGTTTCCAGGCGCACGTCCATATTGGCCGCCTTGAAGCTCTTGCCCTGCAGCTGACGCAGCAGATCGGCCAGGTCGCTGGCCAGGTAGTCGACCACCTTGCGCTGCAGCGCCTCCTCGGCGGACAGGCTGCTCGCCTGGCGCACCGCCTGCTCGGCCCATTCGACATTGCGCCCGCGCAGTTGCGCCAGGCCGCGGATATAGGCCGAGGCATCGTTGATCTGCTTGGCGCTCATGGCGTCCGCCGGGCTCTCCTGCTGGCCCTCCTCGTCCGGTTTTTTCTCCTCCTTGCCAGCGGGTTTGCCGCTCGGCGCACCGGGCATGCCGATGGCCACCGGGGTGGCCGCGCCCAGGTTGGTACCCGGGGCCATGGCGGCGATATGGCTGGCATAGAGGATATAGGTCCCGGCACTGGCGGCCCGGGCACCGCTGGGGGCGACATAGGTGGCCACCGGTACCGGGCTGGCGAGGATCGCCTTGATAATCGCGCGCATGGAAGTATCCAGGCCACCTGGGGTGTCCATGTTCAGCACCACCAGCTGCGCGCCCAGCTCCTGGCCGCGGGCCAGGCCACGCACCACATAGTCGGCGCTGGCCGGTCCGATGGCCCCATCGACCCGCAACTCCAGCACCGGAGCCGGAGCCGCCAGCCCAGCGCCCGGCCCCAGCACCCAGGCCAGGACCAGCACGCAACAGCATAGAACCCGTTTCACGAAGCGCTCCCGGCAGCCGGAATGATCAAGGTCCACAGGCTGCGATCCGGCTACCTGTTTAGAGGATAGACCATGGTACCTGGCGACCGAATTTACCCGACAGCGTCAGCGGGGGCTGCCGCCACCGCGCGGAGTCCGTTAGGCTGCTCGCTATTCCCGCTGCACAAGACCCCAGCTCATGCCGTCCAGCCCCCTCAGCCATTCCCTGCGCCGCCTCTGGGCGCTGGACAAGTTCAGCTACAGCCTGCGGGTCTTTATCGCCCTCAGCGGCGCGCTGCTGCTGTGCTGGGCGCAAGGCTGGATGCATGCCCTGATCCCTCTGTTTCTCGGGGTCATCGCCAGTGCCCTGGCCGAGACCGACGACAGCTGGCAGGGTCGCCTGGTGGCCCTGCTGGTGACCCTGGGCTGTTTCAGCGCCGCGGCCTATGCGGTGGAGTGGCTGTTTCCCCACCCCTGGCTGTTCGTCAGCGCCCTGGCCCTGGCCAGCTTCGCCCTGACCATGTTCGGAGCCCTGGGCGAACGCTACGCCACCCTGGGTTCGGCCACACTGATCCTGGCGGTGTACAGCATGATCGGCGTGGAGCAGCGTGGCGGCAGCGCCGGGCTCTGGCTGGAACCCCTGCTGCTGGTGGCGGGCGCGGCCTGGTACGGCCTGCTGTCGGTGCTGTGGAACGCGCTATTCGCCCACCAGCCGGTGCAGCACAGCCTGGCCCGGCTGTTTCGCGAGCTGGGCCTGTACCTCAAGCTCAAGGCCGCGCTGTTCGAGCCCCTGCGCCAACTGGATGTGGAGGAACGTCGGCTGGCCCTAGCCAAGCAGAACGGCCGGGTCGTCGCCGCGCTCAACGCCTGCAAGGAGGTGATCCTGCACCGGGTCGGCAATGGCCGCCCCGGGCCCAAGGTCGGCCGCTACCTCAAGCTGTATTTCCTCGCCCAGGACCTGCACGAGCGCGCCAGTTCCTCGCACTACCCCTACAACGAACTGGCCGAAGCCTTCTTCCACAGCGATGTGCTGTTCCGCTG
The DNA here is from genome assembly GCF_963970915.1 of Pseudomonas sp. EA_105y_Pfl2_R69. Taxonomy (NCBI): domain Bacteria; kingdom Pseudomonadati; phylum Pseudomonadota; class Gammaproteobacteria; order Pseudomonadales; family Pseudomonadaceae; genus Pseudomonas; species Pseudomonas sp. EA_105y_Pfl2_R69. The sequence goes on along the minus strand of NZ_CAXAOO010000005.1, from coordinate 225,202 downwards.
CCAGCGCCTGCTGCGGCTGCACGGCCAGGCCTGCCAGCGCCTGGCCCAGGCCATCGAGCTGCGCCAACCGTTCGAGTACCGCGAGCTGTGCGGCCAGGCCCTCGACGACCTGCACAACTCCCTGGAACACCTGCGGGTGCAGAGCAACCCGGCCTGGCGGCACCTGCTGCGCTCCCTCGCGGCCCTGGCCGGTAACCTGCGCAGCCTCGATGAGCTGCTGAGCAACGCGAGCAGCCCCGATGCCCTGGCCGAGGAGCAGGACAGCAGCCTGCTCGACCGCGAGCCGCAATCGCTCAAGGACGTCTGGGAGCGCCTGCGCCTGCAGCTGACGCCGACCTCGCTGCTGTTCCGCCATGCCCTGCGTCTGTCCTGCGCGCTGACCGTCGGCTACGGCCTGCTGCACTGGATCCACCCGACCCAGGGCTACTGGATTCTGCTGACCACCCTGTTCGTCTGCCAGCCGAACTACGGCGCGACCCGGCTCAAGCTGGTGCAACGTATCGGCGGTACGGTGCTCGGCTTGCTACTTGGCTGGGCGTTGTTCGACCTGTTTCCCAACCCGCTGGTGCAGGCGTTCTTCGCGGTGGTGGCCGGGGTGGCCTTCTTCGCCCTGCGCAGCAGCCGTTACACCCTGGCCACCGCAGCCATCACCCTGCTGGTGCTGTTCTGCTTCAACCAGGTGGGCGACAGCTACGGCCTGTTTATCCCGCGCCTGGTGGATACCCTACTGGGCAGCCTGATCGCCGGCCTGGCGGTATTCCTGATTCTGCCGGACTGGCAGGGCCGCCGCCTCAACCGCCTGTTGGCCAATACCCTGAGCTGCAACAGCCGCTACCTGCAGCAGATCATCGCCCAGTACGCCAGCGGCAAGCGCGACGACCTGGCCTATCGCCTGGCGCGGCGCAACGCGCACAACGCCGATGCGACCCTGTCGACCACCCTGGGCAATATGCTGATGGAGCCCGGGCACTTCCGTAAGGAGGCGGATATCGGCTTCCGCTTTCTGGTGCTGTCGCACACCCTCCTGAGCTATCTCTCCGGGCTCGGCGCGCACCGCGGCGAAACCCGCCTGGAGGGCAGCGACAATCCGCTGCGGCTCGGGGCCGACCACCTGGCGGCCAGCCTCGATGAGATCGCCCAGTGCCTGAATGAAGGACGCCCGGTGGCGATTCACAGCGATGCGGAAGAACAGCTGGCCAGTCGCCTGGAGCAGCCCGACGACAGCCTGGACGACCAGCAGCGCCTGGTGCAGACCCAGCTGGCACTGATCTGCCGCCAGCTCGGGCCGCTGCGCACCCTGGCCGCCCACCTGCGCAAGGGCGCGCAAGCCTGAGGTCAGACCCGCCATCCGACCCGGGCATCGCGCCCCCCGAGGGGGCGGTTTTCCGCTAATCTCGCCCCTTCCCCCAGCCTCAGCCAAGAACATGCCGACCCTAAACAAAGCGCAGCTGCTGCATCAGGTCATCGCCCATCTCGAAACCGCCCTGAGCCAGGCGCAGCAGGCGGCCCAGACCGCCTACGAGACGGCCACCGACGAAGAGAACATCGCCGAGAACAAATACGACACCCTGGGCCTGGAGGCCTCCTACCTGGCCACCGGCCAGGCCCGCCGCGCGCAGGCCATCCGCCACACCCTGAGCACCTGGAAGCAGCTGGTCCTGCGCCCCTTCGACGAACGCCTGGGCGTGCAGCTCGGCGCACTGGTCTGGCTGGCCGACGAGGACGACAAGCGCCAGTGCCTGTTCCTCGGCCCGGACGGCGCGGCGATGAAACTGCAACAGGACGGCCACAGCGTGCAGGTCATCGGCCCCCAGGCTCCCCTGGGCCGCGCCCTGCTCGGCAAGGGCTGCGGCGACCAGATTGCCCTGCATATCGCCAGCGGCGTGCAACTGTTCGAGCTTCTGTCGGTCGACTGACAGGTCGTTGAAAAATGTAGGCGAGGCAGCCGAGACAAGGCAAAAACAGGCGAAAAAGCGCAGTTTACGTGCTGTAAATGAGCATTTTGAGCCTGTTTTTAACGCCCCTATCTTTTCAAGAAGAGGGCAACGCAGGTAGTTTTTCAATGACCTGCTAAAGGTGTTATCACTTAAGGCTCAGGGAACCATCCCCGTCCTATCCAGGGAGACCAGCATGCAAGCGCCCACCCACAGCCTTTCCTCACTGTTCAAGCAACTCGGCCTGGCCGACGACCCGGACTCCATCGATCGCTTTATCAAGCAGCACTCGCCGCTGAGCCAAGGCTGCCAGCTGGCCGACGCCCCCTTCTGGGACAAGGCCCAGGCGGATTTTCTGCGCGAGGAAATCCTTGAGGACGCCGACTGGGCCGAGGTGGTCGACCAGCTCAACCTGCTGCTGCGCGACTAAGCGGGCCGCTCACCGGCAGCACCGGCTGCCGGGTAGCCTTACCCTAGGGTGCGCTGTGCGCACCTGGGGCCCGCAGATGAGCGTTGTGCACCAATAACCCTTAGCCTGGGCGGTGCGCACGGCGCACCCTACGAAGCGCCGAATTATCGACACCGCGCCCCTAGGACAGCTCGCGCCAGGTCAGGTAGACCCGCAGGTCGAATTCCAGCTGGTGGTAGCCCGGCAGCATGTATTCGCACAGTTTGTAGAAGGCCTTGTTGTGTTCGGCCTCCTTCAGGTGCGCCAGTTCGTGCACCACGATCATCTGCAGAAATTCCGGTGCGGCGTCCTTGAACAGGGCGGCGACGCGGATTTCCTTCTTCGCCTTGAGCTTGCCGCCCTGCACCCGCGAGATCGCCGTATGCAGGCCCAGCGCCCGGTGGGTCAGGTCGAGGCGGTTGTCGTAGAGCACCTTGTCGATGGCCGGCGCATTGCGCAGGTGCTCCTGCTTGAGACCCTGGATATAGGCATACAGGGCCTTGTCGCTCTGGATGCCATGCTTGCCGCCGTAGGAACGTGCCAGGTAATCGCCCAGGCGCTGCTCGGCGATCAGCTGGCGGATCTTGTCCTGGAGTTCGACGGGGTAGCCTTGCAGGTATTTCAGCGGTGACATGGGCACGATAGCGACGGAAAAGCGATGGGCGCGCAGTGTAACCAAGGCATTGCGGGGCGCAAAGACGCCTTCACATGCGTTCGTGCGGCCCAAGCGGGGTGTGCGCCGCTTGCCGCAGCCGCTGGAAATGACCGCTCGCCAGCAGCGAGAACAGATTCACCAGGGTCATAAACACGCCGATCCCCAGCAATGCCAGGCGAGCCAGGTCCTGCAGGCAGAACAGCAACAGCACCGCGCACAGTAGCCCCTGCAGCCAGCGCCAGCGTGCGAACAGCCGCGGGTACTCGCCCACCACCAGCAGGCAACTGACCAGCGGTGCCAGAAAGATCCCGACCACCAACAGATGCGCACCCTCGAGGGCGATCCGGCCGCCCAGCAGCAGGATCGCCAGACAGCCCAGCGCCAGCAGGGCATAAAGCAGATTGAGGCCCAGGTACAGGCCATAGCCCGGCGGATTGACGCGGCGGCTGGTGCCCAGGCTGGCGGCCGGGGCCGCGTAGGGATTGCGTTCGTCCATGGGAGGGTTCCTTGCTCAGTCCGGCGCGATTGTCCCGGCAGCAGCCGTCGTAGTTCAAGCAGCGCCCTGCAGCAGGGTGCCAAGAGCCGCCTACTCGGCCGGCAGCACCCGCAACACGCGGCCCTGGGCATTGTCGGTGAGCAGGTAAAGCGCACCGTCGGGGCCGCTGCGGACATCGCGAATCCGCTCATCCAGCTCTTCGAACAGGACCTCCTGGCCCGCCAGCTGGCCCTGCACCATGCGCATGCGCCGCACGCTGCGCTCGGCCAGGGTGGAGGCGAACAGATCGCCCTGCCACTGCGCAAACAGCGCACCGCGGTACAGGGTCAGGCCGGAGGGGGCCACCGAAGGCGTCCAGTGCAGCAGCGGCTGCCGCAGGCCGGGCAGTTCGGTGTAGGGCGAAATCTGCGCACCGGTGTAATCCACCCCATAGGTGATCAGCGGCCAGCCATAGTTGTGCCCGGGCTCGATCAGGTTCAGTTCGTCGCCGCCGCGGGGGCCGTGCTCGTGGCTGTAGAGGCGCTGCAAGCGGACATCGTAGTAGATGCCCTGAACATTGCGGTGGCCCAGGCTGTAGATCTCCGGGGCGGCCCCGGCCTGCCCGACCAGGGGGTTGTCCGCCGGCACGCTGCCGTCGCGGTGCAACCGCACGATCTTGCCCAGGTGGTTGGCCGGGTTCTGCGCCTGCTCGCGCCAGTCGAAACCGTCGCCCAGGGCCAGCACCAGGGTCTGGTCCGGGAGAAAGACCATGCGCCCGCCATAGTGTGCCGCACCGGCCTTGGCCGGCAGGGCGCTAAACAGCACTTCGACGTCCAGTAGCTGGCCATCCACCAGGCGGCCACGGGCCAGGCGGGTATTGTTGGCCTCCTCGGTGCCATAGGCGTAGCTCAGGTAGAGCCATTGATTGCGGGCGAAATCGGGATCGAGCAGCACTTCCATCAGGCCCGCCTGGGCGGCCACGAAGGCCTCGGGCACGCCGACGACCGGTTCGGGATCGAGGCTGCCATCCTTGTCGATAATCCGCAGGCGACCGACGCGCTCGGTCACCAGCATCCGCCCGTCCGGCAGAAAGGCCAGGGACCAGGGATGCTCGAGGCCGGCGGTGACGGTCTCGATGCGGTAATCCTGGGCCAGCGCCAGCGTGCTGGTGGCCAGGCTGCCAAGCAGCATCAGGGTGGTTCTCAACATGGGTGGGGCCTTGTCATAGGGAGGCGGAAGGCGTCGGTTGCACTCGATAGCGCCCCCGCCGGCAGAGCAGGCCGAACAGCAGCGCACCGGCACTGCCGCAGGCCATCAGCCCCAGGGTGCCGAACAGACTGCGGTCGGCGGCGATCAGCGTCGGCATCGGTGCCAGTGCATTGGCCAGCGCCAGTGCCGTCCAGATCGCCGCGGCACCGGCCAGGACGAAGATCACCCAGCGCAGGGACGGCAGGCGACGCGCGCTCCACAGCGCCAGCGGCAGGGCGCAGGCGAAGCCGAAGGTGGCCAGCAGGACGAAGGTCGGCCCGAAACCGAACAGATCCAGGCAGGTGCTAGCCAGGCGCACGTCCAGCGGCATGGGCGCGCCGAGGGCCTGCAGGGCGGCAAGGTTGCTCTGGGTCTGGAAGATCGAAGCGAGCAAGGTAGTCAGCAACACGGCAAGAACGAAGGCGAGCAACAGACGTGGCTTGCTGGACATGGGTGGAGGTTTCCCGGGACGACAGTACAGGGAGTATGGCGCAGCCCGTCGGCCGCCATGGCCCTGGGTGTTTTACAGGGTTTTACCTGGCTCCCCTGCGCCCTGCTTGCAGGGGGCTGCAGCGGTTCGCGGCCACGACCGGCGGCAGCTGCACCGACGGGGTTTGACCGCGGACCGGCCACCACGACAGACGAATTATTGACGTCAAACATGCGACGAACGGCTGTCATCCATTTTGAACTTCTGCCGCTATACAGATGCCGCGAAGGCAGTCCCGCCTCCCGACAAGGGCAACCCCTGCCCCCCTTCAAGTTCGCGCGTGCCACCCGCTGAAACGCCAAGCAAGGCCTTACCGACTCCTGGATGAGATGTGCCCCGACTGAAGTCCCTGCCTTTCAGGAGCATCGAGCATGATCGACCTCGCCATGTGGAATCTGAGCGTTCCGGTCGGCGTTCCCGCCACCACCATCGAAACCCCGGTGCTGGCCGGCGGTTACCAGGATCACTATTTCCAGTCCAAGAACGGCGCGATCTTCTTCTGGGCCCCGGTCAACGGCAGCACCACCGAGAACGCTAAGTACCCCCGTAGCGAGCTGCGCGAAACTTACCCCGACGGCAGCCTGCACAACTGGACCTACCCCAGCGCAGACCACTTCCTGCGCGCCGCGCTGAGCGTCAGCCAGGTGCCCTCCACCGGCAAACTGGTGATTGGCCAGATCCATGCCTACAAGAGCGCCATGCCGCTGCTCAAGCTGGAGTACCAGTACAAGGCTTACGCCGTCAGCGGCAATATCGTCGCCAAGGTACGCCTCGCGCCCGAAGCACCGATCCAGGTCATCACCCTGGCCAGCGGCATCGCGCTGGACCAGCGCTTTACCTACGTCCTGCACCTGACGCCGAAGGGGAGCCTGACGATCAACCTCAACGAGACCAAGTGGAGCACCCGCCTCGACTCGGCCTGGGCGAGTAAACCGCTGTATTTCAAGGCGGGGGTCTACCCCCAGGACAACAGCGGCTATGAAACCGAAGCCGGCGCGGCGCGCTTCGACAAACTGGGCATCGAGCATCGGCCCTTGCTCAGCACCGCGCCCTGAGGTGCGCACCTTGCGCATAAAAAACGCCGCGCCCCCTGGAGGAGACGCGGCGTTCTTTTCAGCCAACGGCATGATCCGGCGCTGCGCACCCGTCAGGCGCGCAGCGCCGGCGCGGGTATCAGTTGACCTTGGCGGCCAGCTCACCCTTGGCGTAGCGCTGGAACATGGCTTCCAGGTTCATCGGTTTGATCTTCGAGGCGTTGCCGGCGGTGCCGAAGGCTTCGTAGCGGGCGATGCAGATGTCGCGCATGGCGGTGACGGTGGCCCCGAAGAACTTGCGCGGGTCGAACTCGCTCGGGTTGCTCGCCATCAGGCGACGCATGGCACCGGTGGAGGCCAGGCGCAGGTCGGTGTCGATATTGACCTTGCGCACGCCGTACTTGATGCCTTCAACGATTTCCTCGACCGGCACGCCGTAGGTTTCCTTGATGTCGCCACCGTACTGGTTGATGATCGCCAGCCACTCCTGCGGCACCGAAGAAGAACCGTGCATCACCAGGTGGGTATTGGGGATACGTGCGTGGATCGCCTTGATGCGGTCGATGGCGAGGATGTCGCCGGTAGGTGGCTTGGTGAACTTGTACGCGCCGTGGCTGGTGCCAATGGCAATCGCCAGGGCATCGACCTGAGTCTGCTTAACGAAATCAGCAGCTTCTTCCGGGTCGGTGAGCATCTGGCTGTGATCGAGCACGCCTTCCGCGCCGACGCCGTCTTCTTCGCCGGCCATACCGGTTTCCAGGCTGCCCAGGCAACCCAGCTCACCTTCCACCGAAACACCGCAGGCGTGGGCGAAGGCCACAGTCTGCTGGGTGACGCGCACGTTGTAGTCGTAATCGGCCGGGGTCTTGCCGTCTTCTTTCAGCGAGCCGTCCATCATCACCGAGCTGAAGCCCAGCTGGATCGAGCGCTGGCACACGTCGGGGCTGGTGCCGTGGTCCTGGTGCATGCACACCGGGATATGCGGGAATTCTTCGATGGCAGCCAGGATCAGGTGGCGCAGGAAGGGCGCACCGGCGTATTTACGGGCACCGGCGGACGCCTGGACGATCACCGGGGAATCGGTCTTGTCGGCCGCTTCCATGATCGCGCGCATCTGCTCGAGGTTGTTGACGTTGAAGGCCGGCACGCCGTAGCCAAATTCGGCGGCGTGGTCGAGCATCTGGCGCATGCTGATAAGTGCCATGGTGTTCTTTCTCCCGGTGGGGCTCGTTAATCGTGCAAGCCTGCCGCAGGGGCAAGCGCTATTCAAGTCATTCAGACCGGGGGTGACCCCGGCCTGCATTCAATTAGTCGCTAGGGTGCCTTGCAGCCCCGGTCGATCAGGTCATCCTTGGCCGTCCAATAGACCAGCCCCTCTTCACCCTTGGTGTGAAAGGACAATAGGCCGTCGCTGTACAGCGCACCCGAGCCAGATGGTTCCTGGATCAGGCGATAGGCGATATCGCCGCCGCCCAGGCGCACATCGACAGATTCGCGGCTGCCATCGGCGAAGCGCCACAACACTTCGGTCTGGTTGTCGCAGACCCAGCGTGTCCAGTTGTCCGACGGCGCTGGCTGGCTGGCACATGCGCCCAGCAGGCTGAGCAACGCCAGTAGAGTGGTCCTTTTCAGCATTGCGGTTGCTCCCTGATCAGGCTGCTCACGCCTTGGCGCGCTGCTCCAATACTTCAACTGCTGGCAAGACCTTGCCCTCGACGAACTCGAGGAAGGCACCGCCACCGGTGGAGATATAGGAAATCTTGTCGCCCACGCCGTATTTGTCGATGGCCGCCAGGGTGTCGCCACCGCCGGCAATGGAGAACGCCGGGCTTTCGGCGATGGCCTGGGCCAGCACCTGGGTACCGTTGCCGAACTGGTCGAACTCGAATACACCGACCGGGCCGTTCCAGAGGATGGTCTTCGACGACTTCAGCAGCTCGGCGAATTGCGCGGCGGTCTGTGGGCCGATGTCCAGGATCATGTCGTCCTCACTCACATCGGCCACCAGCTTGACGGTGGCTTCGGCGTCTTCGGCGAAGGCTTTGGCGACGACCACATCGACCGGCAACGGCACGCTGACCTTGGCCGCGATGGCCTTGGCGGTGTCGACCAGATCGGCTTCGTACAGCGACTTGCCGACCGGGAAACCGGCGGCAGCGAGGAAGGTGTTGGCGATACCGCCGCCGACGATCAGCTGGTCGCAGATCTGGCTCAGGCTATTGAGCACATCGAGCTTGGTCGACACCTTGGAGCCGGCAACGATAGCGGCCATCGGTTTGGCCGGGTTACCCAGGGCCTTGCCCAGGGCGTCCAGCTCGGCGGCCAGCAAGGGGCCTGCGCAGGCGACCTTGGCGAACTTGGCCACGCCGTGGGTCGAACCCTCGGCGCGGTGGGCGGTGCCGAAGGCGTCCATAACGAACACGTCGCACAGCGCGGCGTATTGCCGGGCCAGCTCGTCGGCGTTCTTTTTCTCACCCTTGTTGAAGCGCACGTTCTCGAACAATACGATCTCGCCGGCCTTGAGTTCGACGCCACCGAGGTAATCCGCAACCAGTGGCACGTCGCGACCCAGGGCCTTGCTCAGGTAGTCGGCCACCGGCTTGAGGCTGTTCTCTGCGCTGAATTCGCCTTCGCTCGGGCGACCCAGGTGCGAGCAGATCATCACCGCCGCGCCCTTTTCCAGCGCCAGCTTGATGGTCGGCAGGGAGGCGAGGATGCGCGCGTCGCTCTTCACCACGCCGTCTTTTACCGGCACGTTGAGGTCTTCGCGGATCAGCACGCGCTTACCGGCGAGGTCGAGGTCGGTCATCTTCAAAACGGTCATTAAATCAGTCCTTCACGGGGGCTGGTTGAATAGAAGTAGTGGATACGGCCAGAAAGTGTTCGGCGACATCGAGCATACGGTTGGCAAAGCCCCATTCGTTGTCGAACCAGGCCAGCAGGTTGACCAGCCGCGGCCCGGAGACCCGGGTCTGGCTGCCGTCGACAATCGCCGAATGCGGGTCGTGGTTGAAGTCGCAACTGGCGTGGGGCAGCTCGGTGTAGGCCAACAGGCCTTGCAACGGGCCGCTTTCGGCGGCCTGACGCAACACCGCGTTGATCTCGGCCGCCGAGGTGTCGCGGGCGGTCTGCAGGGTGATATCCAGGCAGGACACGTTGACCGTCGGCACCCGAATGGCTTTGGCCTGAATCCGCCCGCTTAGTTCCGGCAGCAGGCGTTCGATACCACGAGCCAGACCAGTGGACACCGGAATCACCGACTGGAAGGCCGAGCGCGTACGGCGCAGATCCTCATGGTGATAGGCGTCGATCACCGGCTGATCGTTCATCGCCGAGTGGATCGTGGTGATGGAGACGTACTCCAGGCCTACCGCCTCGTTGAGCAACTTGAGCAGCGGCACCCCGCAGTTGGTGGTGCAGGAGGCATTCGACACCAGCCGTTCGTTGCCGGTCAGGCACGCCTGATTGACCCCGAACACCACCGTGGCGTCGATATCCGCCTCGCTGGCCATCGGCTGCGACAGCAGCAGCCGCGGCGCACCAGCATCGATAAAACGCTGGGCATCGGCACGGCTGGTGTATTGCCCGGAGCACTCCAGCAGCAGATCAATATCCAGCGCCGCCCAGTCGATGGCTTCGGGCGTGGCCTGGCGCAGCACTTTAACGCAGTCGCCATTGATATGCAGGCAATCGCCGTCGACCTTCACCTCGCCGGGAAAACGTCCGTGGGTGGAGTCGAAACGGGTCAGGTATTCGATGCTGGCCTGGTCGGCCAGGTCGTTCAACGCGACGATTTCCAGGCGCGCTCCGTTACCGCGCTCATGCAGCGCACGCAGCACGCAGCGGCCAATACGGCCATAGCCGTTGAGGGCAATTCGGAAGGGACGATTGGACATGGCGATCTCGATGGGGAACCGGAGGATGGGTTAGCCGCAAGGCGGCATCACCCATCATTCGCCGGATCAGGCGTCCAACAGCTCGGCGGCGGTTTCCAGGATGTTCTCGACGGTAAAGCCGAAGTGCTCGAACAGCGCCGGGGCCGGGGCCGACTCGCCGAAGCTGGTCATGCCGATGACCCGACCTTCCAGGCCGACGTACTTGTACCAGAAGTCGGCATGGGCGGCCTCGATGGCAATCCGCGCGCTCACCTGCAGCGGCAATACCGCCTGCTTGTAGCCGGCGTCCTGCTGGTCGAACAGGCTGGTCGACGGCATCGACACCACGCGCACCTGGCGACCTTGCGCGCTCAGCTGCTCGTATGCGGCGACTGCCAGACCAACTTCCGAACCGGTGGCGATCAGAATCAGCTCCGGCTCGCCGGCGCAGTCCTTCAATACATAGCCGCCGCGGGCGACATCGGCCAACTGCTGGGCGGAGCGCATCTGGTGGGTCAGGTTCTGCCGGCTGAAGATCAGCGCGCTGGGGCCATCATTGCGCTCGATCGCGCACTTCCAAGCCACCGCCGACTCCACCGCGTCGCACGGACGCCAGGTATTCAGGTTCGGTGTGCAGCGCAGGCTGGCCAACTGCTCGATCGGCTGGTGGGTCGGGCCGTCTTCGCCGAGGCCGATGGAGTCGTGGGTGTAGACGAACAGCACGCGTTTCTTGATCAGCGCCGCCATGCGCACGGCGTTGCAGGCGTATTCCATAAACACCAGGAAGGTCGCGCCGTAGGGCACGAAACCACCATGCAGGGCCACGCCGTTCATAATCGCGCTCATGCCGAACTCGCGCACGCCGTAGAACATATAGTTGCCGGAGGCGTCTTCGGCCGACACGCCCTTGCAGCCCTTCCACAGGGTCAGGTTGGAGCCGGCCAGGTCCGCCGAGCCACCGAGGAACTCCGGCAGCAGCGGGCCGAAGGCGTTCAGCGCGTTCTGGCTAGCCTTGCGGCTGGCGATGGTTTCGCCCTTCTCGGCGACTTCCTGAATATAGGCGGCGGCCTTCTCGGCGAAATCGGCCGGCAGCTCGCCGGCGATGCGCCGCTTGAACTCGCTGGCCAGTTCCGGATAAGCGGCGGCGTAGGCAGCGAAACGCTGATCCCACTCGGCTTCGGCAGCGGCACCAGCGGCCTTGGCGTCCCACTCGGCGTAGATATCGGCCGGGATTTCGAAGGGACCGTGGTTCCAGCCCAGGGTGGCACGGGTCAGGGCGATTTCGTCATTGCCCAGCGGCGCGCCGTGGCAGTCTTCCTTGCCCTGCTTGTTCGGCGAGCCGAAGCCGATGGTGGTCTTGCAGCAGATCAGGGTCGGCTGGTCGCTGGTCTTGCGCGCGGTGTCGATGGCGATCTTGAGTTCTTCGGCGTCGTGGCCGTCGACATTGCGGATCACCTGCCAGCCGTAGGCCTCGAAGCGCTTCGGCGTGTCGTCGGTGAACCAGCCCTCGACTTCGCCGTCGATGGAGATGCCGTTGTCGTCGTAGAACGCCACCAGCTTGCCCAGGCCCAAAGTGCCGGCCAGGGAGCTGACTTCATGGCTGATGCCTTCCATCATGCAGCCGTCGCCGAGGAAGGCGTAGGTGAAGTGGTCGACGATATTGTGGCCGTCACGGTTGAACTGCGCACCCAGCACCTTCTCGGCCAGGGCGAAGCCCACGGCGTTGGCCAGGCCCTGGCCGAGCGGGCCGGTGGTGGTCTCTACGCCCGGGGTGTAGCCGTATTCCGGGTGACCCGGGGTGCGGCTGTGCAGCTGGCGGAATTGCTTGAGGTCTTCGATACCCAGGTCGTAACCGGTCAGGTGCAGCAGCGAGTAGATCAGCATCGAACCGTGGCCGTTGGACATGACGAAGCGGTCGCGGTCGGCGAAGCTGGGGTTGCTCGGGTTGTGCTTGAGGTAGTCGCGCCACAGCACTTCGGCGATATCCGCCATGCCCATCGGGGCACCGGGGTGGCCGCTGTTGGCTTTCTGCACGGCATCCATGCTTAGGGCACGAATGGCATTGGCTCGCTCACGACGGCTGGGCATCACTGAATCTCCTACGGGCTGCTTGGGCAACTGGGGGTCGAAAAAGGCGGCCATTTTCGCCCAGCGAGGCCCACCGGGGCAATGACAGATAGTCGCAGAGCCAAGGTTTTCTGGCCTTTGGCCCAGCAATACCAATATCAAAACTTTTTGATATTGGTATTGCTGGATGAAAAATGACCGACTAGACTGCCCAGCCTATGAATATGCGCGCCCCCCTTCCGGCCTTCGAACCCGTCGACGCCCTCGCTGCCCTGTGCAAGGCCGGTGGCGATCCGTTGCGCCTGAATGTGCTGCGTGCCCTGAGCAACGACTCCTTCGGCGTGCTGGAACTGGCGCAGATCTTTGCCATCGGCCAGTCCGGCATCAGTCATCACCTCAAGGTGCTGGCCCAGGCCGGCCTGGTGGCCACGCGCCGCGAAGGCAATGCGATTTTCTACCGGCGCGCCCTGACCCATAACGAACAGCTCGGCGGCAGCCTGCACGCGGCCCTGCTCGAGGAAGTGGACCGCCTGCCCCTGCCCGCCGAGGTGCGCGGCCGGATTGCCGAGGTACACAGCCAGCGCGCCGCCGCCAGCCAGGACTTCTTCGCCCGCAGCGCGGCCAGTTTCCAGGCCCAGCAGGACCTGATCGCCGGCCTGCCGCAATACCGCGACAGCCTGCTCAGCCTGCTCGACTCGCTGAACTTTGCAGCAACCGCCACGGCCCTGGAAATCGGTCCCGGCGACGGCGGTTTTCTACCCGAGCTGGCCAGCCGCTTCAGCCGCGTCACCGCCCTGGACAACAGCCCGGCGATGCTCGAGCTGACCCGTATGCGCTGCGAACAGGACAGCCTGAGCAATGTCGAGCTGCACCTGGCCGACGCCCTGAGCGACGACTACCCGGCCGCCGACTGCCTGGTACTGAATATGGTCCTGCACCATTTCGCCGCCCCGGCCGAGGCGCTGAAGCAGCTGGCCAGGCGGGTCAAACCGGGCGGCAGCCTGCTGATCACCGATTTATGCAGCCACAACCAGAGCTGGGCCAAGCAGGCCTGCGGCGATCTGTGGCTGGGCTTCGAACAGGACGACCTGGCCCGCTGGGCCACGGCCTCCGGTCTCACGCCGAGCGAGAGCCTGTATGTCGGCCTGCGCAACGGCTTCCAGATTCAGGTACGGCACTTTGCCAAGCCCCATGAAAACAGCGGCCTGCGGGCCACCGTCAGCGCCACACAATAGGAAAACCGATCGATGAGCGAATACTCCCTCTTTACCTCCGAGTCCGTCTCCGAAGGCCATCCGGACAAGATTGCCGACCAGATCTCCGATGCGGTGCTGGACGCCATCATCGCCCAGGACAAGCACGCCCGCGTGGCCTGCGAAACCCTGGTAAAAACCGGTGTGGCCATCGTCGCCGGTGAAGTCACCACCAGCGCCTGGGTCGACCTGGAAGACCTGGTGCGTAAGGTTATCTGCGATATCGGCTACACCAGCTCCGATGTCGGCTTCGACGGCAACACCTGCGGCATCATCAACATCATCGGCAAGCAGTCCCCGGACATCAACCAGGGCGTCGACCGCGCCAAGCCGGAAGACCAGGGCGCAGGCGACCAGGGCCTGATGTTCGGCTACGCCAGCAACGAGACCGACGTGCTGATGCCCGCACCGATCTGTTTCAGCCACCGCCTGGTCGAGCGCCAGGCCGAGGCGCGCAAGTCCGGCCTGCTGCCGTGGCTGCGCCCGGATGCCAAGAGCCAGGTCACCTGCCGCTACGAGAACGGCCAGGTGGTCGGCATCGACGCCGTGGTGCTGTCCACCCAGCACAACCCGGAAGTGAAATACGCCGACCTGCGCGAAGGCGTGATGGAGCTGATCGTCAAGCACGTGCTGCCAGCCGAGCTGCTGCACAAGGACACCCAGTTCCATATCAACCCGACCGGCCAGTTCATCATCGGCGGCCCGGTGGGCGACTGCGGCCTGACCGGGCGCAAGATCATCGTCGACAGCTACGGCGGCATGGCGCGCCACGGCGGCGGCGCGTTCTCCGGCAAGGACCCGTCCAAGGTCGACCGTTCGGCGGCCTACGCCGGTCGTTACGTGGCCAAGAACATCGTCGCGGCCGGTTTGGCCGAACGCTGCGAAATCCAGGTGTCCTACGCCATCGGCGTGGCCCAGCCGACCTCGATCTCGATCAACACCTTCGGCACCCACAAGATCGCCGAAGACAAGATCATCACGCTGGTGCGCGAGGTGTTCGACCTGCGCCCCTATGCCATCACCAAGATGCTCGACCTGCTGCACCCGATGTACCAGGAAACCGCGGCCTACGGCCATTTCGGCCGCACCCCGGAGCAGAAGACGGTCGGCGACGACAGCTTCACCACCTTCACCTGGGAAAAGACCGACAAGGTCGCCGACCTGCGCGCCGCCGCCGGCCTGTAACCTGCAACGCGCTAGCAAAGCCCCGCCTTGTGCGGGGCTTTTTATTGCACGCAATTACGCCTGCCACCTCAAAAGCCGCTAGGCTCAACTGGCCATCTGCCGAGCAAGGACGCTCATGATGAAAGCATTGATCGCCGGACTGCTGTTCAGCAGCAGCGCATGGGCCGCCTGCCCCGACTGGCCAGCGCAACGCGCTGCCGACGAGCTCGACGCCCTCGCCCGGCAGCTCGCAGCCTGGGACGACGCCTACCATCGCCAGGGCCAGGCCCTGATCGCCGACGAGCTCTATGACCAGGCCAGCGCCAACCTGCAGCACTGGCGCGACTGCTTCCCCGGTTCAGGCCCGGGCGCTCACGACCCACTCGCCACCAGCAGCGGCCGCCATCCCCACCCGACCGCTCATACCGGCCTGCGCAAACTGGCCGATAGCGCCGCGGCGGCGGCCTGGATCGGCAGCCGCGAGGACCTGTGGATTCAGCCCAAGGTCGACGGCGTTGCCGTCAGCCTGGTCTATCGCCACGGCCAGCTGCAGCAACTGATCAGCCGCGGTGATGGCCGCAGCGGCCAGGACTGGAGCGTCCACGCCCGCCACCTGCCGGCGATTCCTGCGCACTTGCCCAAGCCGCTCAATCTGGTGCTGCAAGGCGAGTTGTACTGGCGTCTGGCGGCGCATATCCAGCGCCAGTCCGGCGGCCTCGGCGCGCGCAGCAAGGTCGCCGGGCTGATGAACAGACAGACGCTGACTGCCGAGGAAGCCGCCGGCATCGGCCTGTTTGTCTGGGACTGGCCCGATGGCCCGGCACTGATACCCCAGCGCCTGCAGCAGTTGGCCGAGCTTGGCTTTGCCGACAGCCGGCAGTTCAGCCAGCCGATCCGCAACCTCGAACAAGCCGCCCACTGGCGCGAACGCTGGTACAGCAGCGCCCTGCCCTTCGCCACCGATGGCGTGGTGCTGCGTCAGGGCCAACGCCCGGCGGCCGCGCGCTGGCAAGCCGAACCGCCGCACTGGGCCGTGGCCTGGAAATACCCGGTCAGCCAGGCCTTGGCCGTGGTCCAGGCGGTGAATTTTCGCATCGGCCGCAGCGGGCGCATCACCCCGGTGCTGCGGCTACAACCGGTCAGGCTGGATGACCGACGCATCGAATATGTCAGCGCCGGCTCGCTGCAGCGCTGGCAGACCCTGGATATCCGCCCCGGCGATCAGGTGGCGATCCGCCTCTCCGGCCTGACCATCCCCACGCTGGACAGCGTGCTCTGGCGCACCCGGCAACGCGCCGAGCTGAACGTACCCGATGCCACGGCTTATCACGCCTTGAGCTGCTGGCGCGCCACCCCGGCCTGCGCCAGCCAGTTCCGCGCGCGCCTGGCCTGGCTCAGCGGCAAGCAGGGCCTGGCCTTGCCGGGCGTCGGCCCCGGCACCTGGGACAAACTGCTGCGCGCGCAGCGGCTCGACGGCCTGCTCGACTGGCTGCACCTCTCCAGCGAACAACTCAAGAGCATTCCAGGCCTGGGCCCGCGCAGCTCGGCCGCCCTGCAACAGAGTTTCCGCCTGGCCCGCGAACGCCCCATGCAGGACTGGCTGCGCGCCCTCGGCCTGCCCGGCCATGTACTGCCGGACGCCGACTGGGACAGCCTGGCACAGCGCAGCCTGGCCGACTGGCAACGCCAACCCGGCATCGGCCCACGGCGGGCGACGCAATTGCGGGCCTTCTTTCAACATCCGGAAGTGCAGGCCCTACGCGCTCAACTGCGCGCCGCGCAGATAGCGGGGTTCTGAGCAGCTGTCAGAAGGCGCGAAACTCTTCGTGACAGGCCTTGCAGCTGTCCTCGACCCGCTGCATTGGCGCAGCCAGCGTTTCGGGGGTCAAGGGGTGCGCGGCGGTGGCGGCAACCAGCGCCGCGGTGCTGGCTTCCATCGCCCGGGCCAGCTCCTGAAACCGCGCCTGGCGCTGCCAGACTTCATCCCTGGCGCGGCTTTCATCGCCCTCTTCGCGCACCTGGGGGAAGTGCTGCCAGGGCGTACGGGTCAGTTGATCGAGCTCGACAGCCCCTTCGACAAAGGCCTGCTCCTTGAAGGCAATCCGCCCGCGCAGCATGCCACCGAGGTCTTCGCTGACCTTGAGCATCTGCTTGAAGATGGTCTGGCGCTGGCCTTGCGGCGAATTGGGGTCGACGCCGCCGCAGCCACTTACGGCTAGCGCCAGCACAACGAGGGACAGGGTTTTAAACTTCATAACACCTTCAGAGCCAACAACCGGATGGATAACGGGCGACAGTATCGCCACCCGCTACCCAGCGGCCAAGCGTGGTGTTTTGCCGCAGATAACAAAACCTGTGCGGACTCTGGCACGCAGGCGTTATGCGGAGACCACAAACAGGCTGACGATCAGCGCCATACCGGCGAACCACAGCAGCGAACGGATCGGCCCCCAATCGGCCAGGTAGCAGAGGAAATACAGCACCCGACTGACCACGAAGGCCATCGCCAATTGATCCAGCAGCCCCTGCTCGGCCCCACCGGCCAGGTGGGCGATGATCACCGCCGCGGCGAACGCCGGGGTGACCTCGAAACCGTTGAGCTGGGCATTGTTGGCACGCTTGCGCCAGCCTTCCAGGCCGGAGAGGAAGGCGCGCGGGTCGCTGTTGGCGCGCGGCCCGTAGCCGGCACCGAGGAACTTGGCGCTGGCGGTGGCCAGATAGGGCAGGACGATGGCGATCAGCACGCACCAGTAGGCGAGGGTCATGGAAGCTCCGCAGTTGGGTAATGGAGTGCGCAGCTTGTCCACAGCGCGAACGGCCGTCCATGGCCAGCGCCGCCCAAGTCGACGGCGTTTCGGCCAATCAGGCCGCCTGTTTGCCCTCAGCCAGCGCCACGGAGGCGGCAAGCATGGCGCGCAACAGCACCGCGCAACCGGCGGCAAGGTCGGTCGGCGCGGCATTCTCGATCTCGTTGTGGCTGATACCGCCCTCGCAGGGCACGAAGATCATCCCCGCCGGGCCCAGCTCGGCGAGGAAGATCGCGTCGTGGCCGGCACCGCTGACGATGTCCATATGCGACAGGCCTAGGCCCTGAGCCGCGCTGCGCACCGCCGCGACGCAGCGCTCGGCGAAGTACAGCGGCGGAAAATCGGCGGTGGGGGTCAGTTCGAAGGACAGGCCGTGCTTGGCAGAGGTCGCCTCGATCACCCCGCGCACCTCCTCGATCATCGAGTCCAGACGCGCCGGCTCCAGGTGACGGAAATCCAGGGTCATGCGCACCTCGCCGGGAATCACATTGCGCGAGCCGGGATAGGCCTGCAAACAACCGACCGTGCCGCAGGCATGCGGCTGGTGCTCCAGGGCCACCCGGTTGACCGCCGCGACCACTGCAGCGGCACCGACCAGGGCGTCCTTGCGCAGGTGCATGGGCGTCGGCCCGGCATGGGCCTCGACGCCCTTGAGCGTCAGATCGAACCACTTCTGCCCCAGCGCGCCGAGCACCACGCCGATGGTCTTGCCCTGGTCCTCGAGAATCGGCCCCTGCTCGATATGCGCCTCGAAATAGGCCCCCACCGCATGACCGCTCACCGCGCGAGTACCGGCATAGCCGATGGCGTTCAGTGCCTCGCCCACCGTGACGTCCTCGGCGTCACGCTTGGCCAAGGTCTCGGCCAGGGTGAATTTCTCGGCGAACACCCCGGAGCCCATCATGCACGGGGCGAAGCGCGAGCCCTCTTCGTTGGTCCACACCACCACCTCCAGCGGTGCTTCTGTCTCCACGCCTAAATCATTCAGGGTACGTAACACTTCGACCCCGGCCAGCACGCCGAAGCAGCCGTCGAACTTGCCGCCGGTGGGCTGGGTGTCGATATGGCTGCCGGTCATCACCGGTGGCAGCGCGGCGTTGCGCCCGGGGCGGCGAGCAAAGATATTGCCGACGCCATCGACCGTGACGGTGCAGCCGGCCTCCTCGCACCAGCGCACAAACAGGTCCCGGGCCTGGCGGTCGAGATCGGTCAGGGCCAGGCGACAGACCCCGCCCTTGGCGGTGGCACCGAGCTGGGCCAGCTCCATCAGCGACTGCCACAGGCGCTCGCCGTTGATATGCGACTGACTGGACTGGAGGACGGATTGAGCTGTGTTCATGGAGTTCTCCTCAGGCAAGGACGAAGGGCGGGCACCGCAGCGCCCGCGCGGCTTCACAGGGTCGGTTTGGCGGCAACCACCGGGGTCGGGCTACGCAGGCTGCACAGACCGAAGTAGATCAGGCCCCCAAGGAAGGAGCCGGTAAACCAGCCGTAGTCGTAGAACCAGCTGAAGGCGCTGCTGCCGAGCGACAGCAGGGTCAACGCCACGGGCACGGCGAAGGCGACGAAGCCGATCCAGTTCCACGCCGGATAGACGTCGTCGCGGTACAGGCCGGCCAGGTCGAGACGCTGTTTCTTGATCAGGAAGTAGTCCACCACCATGATCCCGGCGATCGGTCCGAGCAGGCTGGAATAGCCCAGCAACCAGTTGGAGTAGACGCTCTCCAGGCTCAGGTCGGAGACCAGCAGGCCGAGCTTCTTCAGCAACTCGTGGCCCATCAGCCCCAGACCGATCAGCCCGGTAAGGATCACCGCCTTGGTCCGGTTGATCAGCTTGGGCGCGATGTTCTGGAAGTCGTTGGTCGGCGAGACGATATTCGCCGCGGTGTTGGTCGACAGCGTGGCGACGATGATCAGCGCCATGGCCAAAGCGACCCAACCCGGGCTCTGGATATGGCCGATCAGGCTGACCGGGTCGGACACCGTCTCACCGACCAGCGAAGCGGACGCCGCGGTCATCACCACGCCGAGGGCGGCGAACAGGAACATGGTCAGCGGCAGGCCAATCACCTGGCCGATGATCTGGTCCTTCTGACTTTTCGCGTAGCGACTGAAATCCGGAATATTCAGCGACAGGGTGGCCCAGAAGCCGACCATGGCGGTCAGGCCGGCAAGAAAGTAGCCGGTGACGCTGGCACCCTCGGGGCGCTTGGCCGGCTGCGCCAGCAACTCGCTCATCGACACATTGGGCAGCGCCCACACCAGCAGTCCGGCACCGACCAGCACCAGCAGCGGTGCCGAGAGGGTTTCCAGCCACTTGATCGACTCGGCACCGCGCAGCACCACCCACAAGTTGAGGGTCCAGAAGATCATGAAACCGATCACCTCGCCGGTGCCGCCCAGGCTCTTCCAGCCTTCGAAAATCGAGCCGAGCAGCAGGTGGATGGCCAGGCCGCCGAACATGGTCTGGATGCCGAACCAGCCGCAGGCCACCACCGCGCGGATCAGGCAGGGCACATTGGAGCCGATCACCCCGAACGAGGAGCGCAACAACACCGGAAAGGGAATGCCGTACTTGGTGCCGGGGAAGGCGTTCAGCGTCAGCGGCACCAGCACCACGATATTGGCCAGCAAAATCGCCAGCAGCGCTTCGCCCACCGACAGGCCGAAGTAGGCGGTGAGCACGCCACCCAGGGTGTAGGTCGGCACACAGATCGACATGCCGACCCACAGCGCGGTGATATGCCATTTGTTCCAGGTGCGTTCGTGCACCTGGGTCGGGGCGATGTCGTGGTTATAGCGCGGACTGTCGAGTACGTCGGGGCCGGCGGCCAGTTCGTACAAGCCATCGCGTTCGGTCACTTGCGATCTGTTCTGTTGCATGGGCCTCTCCAGTCATTGTTCTGATTATTCGCTCATCGGGATCAGCGCTCGCCGCACAGCTGTTGCACTGCTCGGCGACCGCCGGCGATGGCCGGAGTACTTTTCCATCTCAGGGCCGGCCAGCTCGGTAGCGACGGCTATCAATAAGCGTGCCGGGAACCTGTTCAACTCATTTATCACGCACGATAAAAACGGCTAATCACTTGTTTTATATGCCCTTTATTAAAGCTAGTGGGTTCTCATCAGCTGCCCTGCGAGACAGCGCTCAACGTCACGATCAAGCCTGTCTACCAAGTCAGGATTCAAAGTGGTGCAGGCCACTATTTTTTCTACCGCCAGCGCCTGCTCGTCGCCTGGCTCAAGCGCCTGATTTTGCATAGGAAATCTTGACCATATTTGGTTCTTGTCAAGTGCGTCAAAATGGTGAGCGAGCGCACCATTTTGCAGATCCATACTTTTTTATGTTTATTTTCAATAAGTTATAAATACAAACTGACGACAAAAAATATTCTTGATCAATCCACAAGCAGCGACTAGATTCAATTCCTGTCAGGAGTGACAGGAATACACACCACTCGCCTGGCAGGCCATAACACCAAGAACCGGCACGCACCGGTCAGCCTGAGAGGAACTCGCTATGTCGCTGTTGATCCGTGGTGCCACCCTGGTCACCCATGAAGAAAGCTACCGCGCCGACCTGCTCTGCGTGGGCGGCCTGATCCAGGCCATCGGCGATAACCTCGACGCCCCGGCCGGCTGCCAGGTGCTCGACGGCAGCGGCCAGTACCTGATGCCCGGCGGCATCGACCCGCACACCCACATGCAGCTGCCCTTCATGGGCACGGTGGCCAGCGAGGACTTCTTCAGCGGCACCGCCGCGGGCCTGGCCGGCGGCACCACCTCGATCATCGACTTCGTCATCCCCAACCCGCAGCAATCGCTGCTGGAAGCCTTCCACACCTGGCGCGGCTGGGCGGAGAAATCCGCCTCCGACTATGGCTTCCATGTCGCCATCACCTGGTGGAGCGAGCAGGTCGCCGCCGAGATGGGCGAGCTGGTGGAAAAATTCGGGGTCAACAGCTTCAAGCACTTCATGGCCTACAAGAACGCCATCATGGCCGCCGACGACACCCTGGTGGCCAGCTTCGAGCGCTGCCTGCAACTGGGCGCGGTGCCCACGGTGCACGCGGAGAACGGCGAGCTGGTCTATCACCTGCAGAACAAGCTGCTCGCCCAGGGCCTGACCGGGCCGGAGGCGCATCCGCTGTCGAGGCCTTCGCAAGTCGAAGGTGAGGCGGCCAGCCGCGCCATTCGCATCGCCGAAACTCTGGGCACGCCGCTGTACCTGGTGCACGTCTCGACCCAGGAAGCCCTGGACGAGATCACCTACGCCCGCGCCAAAGGCCAGCCGGTGTACGGCGAGGTGCTGGCCGGCCACCTGCTGCTGGATGACAGCGTCTACCGCGATCCGGACTGGCAGACCGCCGCCGGCTACGTGATGAGCCCGCCGTTCCGCCCGCGCGGGCACCAGGACGCCCTCTGGCGCGGCCTGCAGTCGGGCAATCTGCACACCACCGCCACCGACCACTGCTGCTTCTGCGCCGAGCAGAAAGCCGCCGGCCGCGACGACTTCAGCAAGATCCCCAACGGCACCGCCGGCATCGAAGACCGCATGGCCGTGCTCTGGGACGAAGGGGTGGGCAGCGGCAAGCTGTCGATCAATGACTTCGTCGCCCTGACCAGCACCAACACGGCGAAGATCTTCAACCTGTTCCCGCGCAAGGGCGCGCTGCGCGTCGGTGCCGATGCCGACCTGGTGCTCTGGGACCCACAGGGCACGCGGACCATCTCGGCCAAGACGCACCACCAGCAGGTCGACTTCAACATCTTCGAGGGCAAGACCGTGCGCGGCGTACCCAGCCACACCATCAGTCAGGGCAAGCTGGTCTGGGCCGATGGCGAACTGCGCGCCGAGCGCGGTGCCGGCCGCTATATCGAGCGCCCGGCCTACCCGGCGGTGTTCGACCTGCTGAACAAGCGCGCCGAGCACAACCGGCCCACCGCCGTCGAGCGCTAAGCCAGGAGCACAGAAGACCCCGTAGGAGCGGACTTGTCCGCGAAAGATGTTGAGCCGCAGAGATTCTTCGCGGGCAAGCGGCACGCCGCCCGGCCCATCCTACAAAGCGCGGCTGCTGGCAATACCCATTCCGCCACACCGGCCCGCAGAGGCCGGACGGCCGCATATGCGCTGTTAACTGCCGAATAAAAACCACAAGACCGTGAGGCAATTACCGTGATAGACATCCTCAGCCACCTGCCGCGCCCGCATGCCGGTGCGGCCGAACTGGCCGATCGCTTCGTCGATCTGGCCCCGCCGCTCACCGCCCGCCAGGCCGCCCTGGAAAGCGCACGCTGCCTGTATTGCTACGACGCGCCCTGCGTCAACGCCTGCCCCAGCGAGATCGACATCCCCTCGTTTATCCGCAATATCAGCCACGAAAACGTCCAGGGCGCGGCGCAGACCATCCTCTCGGCGAATATCCTCGGCGGCAGCTGCGCCCGGGTCTGCCCCACCGAGGTGCTCTGCCAGCAAGCCTGTGTGCGCAACAACGCTCAGGAGTGTGCACCGGTACTGATCGGCCTGTTGCAGCGCCACGCCATCGACAACGCGCAATTCAGCGAGCACCCGTTCCAGCGTGCGCCGGCCAGCGGCAAGCGCATCGCCGTGGTCGGTGCCGGCCCCGCCGGACTGTCCTGCGCCCATCGCCTGGCCATGCACGGCCACGAGGTGGTGATCTTCGAGGCGCGCGAGAAAAGCGGCGGGCTCAACGAATACGGCATCGCCAAGTACAAGCTGGTGGACGACTTCGCCCAGCGCGAGGTGGCGTTTCTCCTGCAGATCGGCGGCATCGAGATCCGCCACGGCCAACGTCTGGGCGACGACCTCAGCCTGAGCGAACTGCACCAGCAGTTCGATTCGGTGTTCCTCGCCATCGGCCTGGCCGCCAGCAAACGCCTGGGCCTGGCCGACGAAGACGCGCCGGGCCTGCTCGCCGCCACCGACTACATCCGCGAACTGCGCCAGAGCGACGACCTGACCCAGCTACCGCTGGCCGAACGCTGCATCGTCCTCGGTGCCGGTAACACCGCCATCGACATGGCGGTGCAGATGAGCAAGCTCGGTGCCCGCGACGTCAATCTGGTCTACCGCCGCGGTTTCGACGAGATGGGAGCCACCGGCCACGAGCAGGACATCGCCAAGGCCAACCAGGTGCGCCTGCTGACCTGGGCGCAGCCCGAGCAAGTGCTGCTCGACGACCAGGGCCGGGTGCGCGGCATGCGCTTCGCCCGCACCCAGCTGATCGATAGGCGCCTGCAGAGCACCGGAGAACACTTCGAGCTGGCCGCCGACGCCATCTTCAAGGCGATCGGCCAGGCTTTCGACAGCAGCGCCCTGGGCGACCCGCTGGCCCAGGAACTCAAGCGCGAGGGCGAACGCATCTGGGTCGACGCGAGCCTGCAAACCAGTGTGCCCGGCATCTATGCCGGCGGCGACTGCACCGCCCTGGGCCAGGACCTCACCGTGCAGGCCGTGCAGCACGGCAAGCTGGCCGCCGAGGCCATCCACTCTCATCTGCTGCTCAATGTGGAGGCCGCATAAATGGCCGATCTATCCATCGAATTCGCTGGTATCAAGGCACCCAATCCCTTCTGGCTGGCCAGTGCGCCGCCGACCGACAAGGCCTACAACGTGGTCCGCGCCTTCGAGGCCGGCTGGGGCGGGGTGGTCTGGAAAACCCTCGGCGAAGACCCTGCGGCGGTCAACGTGTCGTCGCGCTACTCTGCGCACTTCGGGCCGAACCGCCAGGTGCAGGGCTTCAACAATATCGAGTTGATCACCGACCGCTCGCTGGAAATCAACCTGCGCGAAATCACCCAGGTGAAGAAGGACTGGCCGGACCGCGCAATGATCGTCTCCTTGATGGTGCCCTGCGTCGAGGAATCCTGGAAAGCCATACTGCCGCTGGTGGAGGCCACCGGCTGCGACGGCATCGAGCTGAACTTCGGCTGTCCCCACGGCATGCCCGAACGTGGCATGGGCGCGGCGGTTGGCCAGGTGCCGGAATACGTCGAGATGGTCACCCGCTGGTGCAAGACCTACAGCTCGCTGCCGGTGATCGTCAAACTCACGCCGAACATCACCGACGTGCGCCTGTCCGCCCGCGCCGCCCATCGCGGCGGGGCCGACGCGGTGTCGCTGATCAACACCATCAACTCGATCACCAGCGTCGACCTGGAGCGCATGGTCGCCAACCCCATAGTCGGCAGCCAGAGCACCCACGGCGGTTACTGCGGCTCGGCGGTCAAACCTATCGCTCTGAACATGGTCGCCGAGATCGCCCGCGATCCCGAGACCCGTGGCCTGCCTATCTGCGGCATCGGCGGCATCGGCAACTGGCGCGACGCCGCCGAGTTCGTCGCGCTCGGCTGCGGCGCGGTACAGGTGTGCACGGCGGCCATGCTGCACGGCTTTCGCATCGTCGAGGAAATGAAGGACGGCCTGTCGCGCTGGATGGACAGCCAGGGCTATACCAGCCTCGCGGACTTCTCCGGCAAGGCAGTGGGCAACACCACCGACTGGAAGTACCTGGACATCAACTATCAGGTGATCGCCAAGATCGACCAGGACGCCTGCATCGGCTGTGGGCGCTGCCATATCGCCTGCGAAGACACCTCGCACCAGGCCATTGCCAGCCTCAAACAGGCCGACGGCACCCACAAGTACGAGGTGATCGACGACGAGTGCGTGGGCTGCAACCTGTGCCAGATCACCTGCCCGGTGGCGGACTGCATCGAGATGGTGCCCCAGGACACCGGCAAGCCCTTCCTCGACTGGAACCACGATCCGCGCAATCCGTATCGCGTGGCGTCCTAGCCCGGCAATTCGCCGGAACCTATCGCGGGCAAGCCCGCTCCTACAACAACTCTGCACCTGTAGGAGCGGGCTTGCCCGCGATCAGGCTTTCAGGGCTCCAACCCAATCCCACGCAATATCACGCTGGTCACGGTCTGCACCGCCCGCTCGAACTGCAGCTCGGACAGCGCCTGGTGGTCGTTGAGGATCGCCACCTGGTGGCTGAAGTCGGCGTAGTGCTGGGTCGAGGCCCAGATCATATACAGCAGCGCCGAGGGCTCCACTGCGAGGATGCGCTGGTCGTCGACCCACTGGCGGATCTTCGCCTCCTTCATCTTGGCCCAGCTGTAGAGGCTGTCGTCGAGGCTCGCGCCGAGCATCGGTGCACCGTGGATGATTTCGTCGGCCCAGACCTTGGAGCCATGCGGGCGGCTGCGCGAGTGATTCATCTTGGCGCGGATATAGGTGCTGAGCACCACCCGCGGATCGTCGTACATCTCGAAACACAGGGCGTCCTGCTTCCACACCTCGAGCAGGTCGAGCAACACCGCGCGGTAGAGGTCGTCCTTGGTGCTGAAGTAGTAGTGCAGATTGGAGCGCGGCAGCTCGACTTCTTCGGCGATATCGCCCATGGACGTGCCGCCATAGCCCTTTTCGGCGAACACCTTCTCGGCGGACAGGAGGATTTTCTCGACGTTGCGTCGGCGAATCTCGATTTTGTGATTGGCCATGGCGGGTCCGTGACGGGGCGATGCCGCAAGGCTACCACCAGCGCCCGCACGGGGCGACGGAAAGCCTTTGGCTTAAGCGCCGGCATGGCTATAATCACCCCCGTTTCACTCGACCGGCACCGCCCGGTCGCTCCCGCCACCTGTCCGAGGGGCGCTGCAGCAAGCGGTAAATCTGTTTTGAATCCCCAAGCCCAGCATTCCAGCGATGCAATCAGGCGGATTCAAATCAGACTTCCGCCTGTCAGGCTCGGATGGGGCGTTAACCATACGCATCAACGGCGCCCATTCGACACAAACGAATGGAGAACTCATTTATGAGCGCTGTACTGACGCCTGCCGGTTTCACTGACTTCAAGGTCGCCGACATTTCCCTGGCCGCCTGGGGCCGCCGCGAAACCATCATCGCCGAATCCGAAATGCCCGCGCTGATGGGCCTGCGCCGCAAATATGCCGGCGAGCAGCCGCTGAAAGGCGCGAAGATCATCGGCTGCATCCATATGACCATTCAGACCGCCGTGCTGATCGAAACCCTGACCGCCCTGGGTGCCGAAGTACGCTGGTCCAGCTGCAATATCTTCTCGACTCAGGACCAAGCCGCTGCCGCCATCGCCGCCGCCGGCATCCCGGTATTCGCCTGGAAGGGCGAGACCGAAGAAGAGTACGAGTGGTGCATCGAGCAGACCATCCTCAAGGATGGCCAGCCGTGGGACGCCAACATGATCCTCGACGACGGCGGCGACCTGACCGAGATCCTGCACAAGAAATACCCACAGATGCTCGAGCGCATCCACGGCGTCACCGAAGAAACCACCACTGGCGTGCACCGCCTGCTGGACATGCTGGCCAAGGGCGAGCTGAAGATCCCGGCGATCAACGTCAACGA
Organism: Pseudomonas sp. EA_105y_Pfl2_R69; assembly: GCF_963970915.1. Taxonomy (NCBI): domain Bacteria; kingdom Pseudomonadati; phylum Pseudomonadota; class Gammaproteobacteria; order Pseudomonadales; family Pseudomonadaceae; genus Pseudomonas; species Pseudomonas sp. EA_105y_Pfl2_R69. The sequence continues at coordinate 198,340 of NZ_CAXAOO010000005.1, read as the reverse complement.
CTCGGTGACCAAGAGCAAGAACGACAACAAGTACGGCTGCCGTCACAGCCTGAGCGATGCGATCAAGCGCGGCACCGACCACCTGCTGTCCGGCAAGCAGGCGCTGGTGATCGGCTACGGCGACGTGGGCAAGGGCTCGGCGCAGTCGCTGCGCCAGGAAGGCATGATCGTCAAGGTGTCCGAAGTCGACCCGATCTGCGCCATGCAGGCCTGCATGGACGGCTACGAGCTGGTTTCGCCCTACAAGGACGGCATCAACGACGGTAGTGAAGCCAGCGTCGATGGCGCACTGCTGGGCAAGATCGACCTGATCGTGACCACCACCGGTAACGTCAACGTCTGCGACGCCAATATGCTCAAGGCCCTGAAGAAGCGCGCCGTGGTGTGCAACATCGGTCACTTCGACAACGAAATCGACACCGCTTTCATGCGCAAGAACTGGGCATGGGAAGAAGTGAAGCCGCAGGTGCACAAGATCCACCGCACCGGCCTGAACCTTGACCCGCTCAACGACGACTACCTGATCCTGCTGGCCGAAGGCCGTCTGGTTAACCTGGGCAACGCCACCGGCCACCCGAGCCGGATCATGGACGGCTCGTTCGCCAACCAGGTGCTGGCGCAGATCTTCCTGTTCGGCCAGAAGTTCGCCGACCTGCTGCCCGCGCAGCAGGCCGAGCGCCTGACCGTGGAAGTGCTGCCGAAGAAGCTCGACGAAGAAGTGGCCCTGGAAATGGTCAAGGGCTTCGGCGGCGTGGTCACCCAGCTGACCAAGACCCAGGCCGACTATATCGGCGTAACCGTGGAAGGCCCGTTCAAGCCGCACGCTTACCGCTATTAATGCGCAGGGTGGATAAGCCTATGGCTTATCCACCGCCGACTTCCTGCACGGTGGCTGGAAAAACGCCATCCACCCTGCGTCTCCAAGGCTAGAAACCCTATGAGCCAAGAACGCCGTTACAGCTTCGAGTTCTTCCCCACCAAGACCGAAGCCGGGCATGAAAAACTGATGAATGTGGCGCGCCAGCTGGCGACCCACAAGCCGGATTTCTTCTCCTGCACCTACGGTGCCGGTGGTTCCACCCGTGATCGCACGCTCAACACCGTGCTGCAGCTGAACAACGATGTCGGTGTGAGCACTGCGCCGCACCTGTCCTGCGTCGGCGACTCCAAGGCCGAGCTGCGCGAGCTGCTCAACCTGTACCAGAACGCCGGGATCACCCGCATCGTCGCCCTGCGCGGTGACCTGCCATCCGGCATGGGCATGGCCAGCGGCGAGCTGCGCTACGCCAACGAGCTGGTCAGCTTTATCCGTGAAGAAACCGGCGATCACTTCCATATCGAAATCGCCGCCTACCCGGAGATGCATCCACAGGCGCGCAACTTCGAGGACGATATCGCCAATTTCGTGCGCAAGGCCAAGGCCGGTGCCAGCAGCGCCATCACCCAGTACTTCTTCAACGCCGACAGCTACTTCTACTTCGTCGAGCGCGTGCGCAGGCTGGGTGTGGATATCCCGGTGGTGCCGGGCATCATGCCGATCACCAACTACAGCAAGCTGGCACGTTTCTCCGATGCCTGCGGTGCCGAGATTCCACGCTGGGTGCGCAAGCAGCTGGAAGCCTATGGCGACGACAGCGACAGCATCCGTGCCTACGGCGAGCAGGTGGTCAGCGAGATGTGCGAACGCCTGCTGCAGGGCGGCGCGCCGGGGCTGCACTTCTACAGCATGAACCTCGCGGAACCGAGCCTGGCGATCTGGAACAACCTCAAGCTGCCACGCTGAGCGGCGCTGTCGTCGCTACCCCGGCCCGGGGTAGCGGCACTTCTTCGCCCCTCAGGGTCACAGACCGCCGAGCGTCGAGACTAAACTGCCGCGACGAACCCGCCTTGGTCTCTGGCAATGGACTAAGCATCTGCCGGCCAGACAAACCGGGCCTATCATCCGAGCAAGCGCTTAGCCATGTATGGCGAGCAACACAACCATGGAGCGCCGCAATGGCCACACGTAAAACCACCAACGCCACCGTGACCCCCAAGGGCAGCCTGGAAACCCTCTCCCAGCGCGAAGTGCAGCAACTGCGCGAGACCGGCTCCGGCAGCGTCTATGCGCTATTTCGCCAGTGCGCCCTGGCGATCCTCAATACCGGTTCGCACAGCGATAACGCCAAGACCATCCTGGAAGCCTACCCGGACTTCGAAATCTGCATTCACCAGCAGGATCGCGGCATTCGCCTGGAACTGATCAACGCACCGGCCGACGCCTTCGTCGATGGCGAGATGATCGCCAGCACCCGCGAAATGCTGTTCAGCGCCCTGCGCGATATCGTCTACACCCAGAGTGAGCTGGAGAACCAGCGGGTGGACTTCAGCAGCTCCCAGGGCATCACCGACTACGTGTTCCATCTGCTGCGCAACGCCCGCACCCTGCGCGCCGGGGTGGAGCCGAAGATGGTGGTGTGCTGGGGCGGCCACTCGATCAGCACCGAAGAGTACAAATACACCAAGGTGGTCGGCCATGAACTGGGTCTGCGCGGCCTGGATATCTGCACCGGCTGCGGCCCAGGGGTAATGAAGGGGCCGATGAAGGGGGCCACCATCTCCCATGCCAAGCAGCGCAATATCGGCGGGCGCTACCTGGGCCTGACCGAGCCGGGCATCATCGCCGCCGAAGCGCCCAACCCGATCGTCAACGAACTGGTGATCCTGCCGGATATCGAGAAGCGCCTGGAGGCCTTTGTCCGCGTCGGCCACGGCATCATCATCTTCCCCGGCGGCGCGGGCACCGCGGAAGAGCTGCTGTATCTCCTCGGCATCCTGATGCACCCGGACAACCGCGACGTGCCCTTCCCGCTGCTGCTGACCGGCCCCAAAAGCGCCGCGCCCTACCTCCAGCAACTGCACGACTTTGTCGGGGCCACTCTGGGCGAGCAAGCCCAGCAGCGCTGCAAGATCATTCTCAACGACCCCAGCCAGGTGGCGCGGGAGATGGCCGCGGGCATCAAGGCGGTCACCCAGTTCCGCCGCGAACACAACGACGCCTTCCACTTCAACTGGCTGCTGAAGATCGACGAGAGCTTCCAGCACCCCTTCGAGCCGACCCACGAAAACATGGCCGGCCTCAAGCTGACCCGCCAGCAGCCGGTGCATGAGCTGGCAGCCCAGCTGCGCCGGGCGTTCTCCGGGATTGTCGCGGGCAACGTCAAGGATCAGGGCATCCGCCGCATTGAAAAGCACGGTCCCTACGAGATCAGCGGCGATGCGGATATCCTCCAGCCCCTGGGTCAGTTGCTGCAGGCCTTCGTCGACCAGCACCGCATGAAGCTGCCGGGCAACAGCGCCTATGTGCCCTGCTACCGCGTGGCGGGCTGAGCAGCGGCCGGCCCGCGCGGGCCGGCCAACAAGCCTCAGGCAGGCCCGCGACCGCCGAGCAGGCGGAAACTCGCACAGACAGACGGCTCTGTTATACTCGGGCCTTCCCGCCAGGCTTGCGCCCGGATGCTAGCCCCCAGAGGCCAGCAGTACCGGACGGGATTGCGCCCCCCAAGCGCGATTCAAGCCAGGCAATACACCCCATAGGGCAACGCCCTCACTAGACAGGATTACACATGTCCTTTGCCTCCCTCGGTCTCTCCGAGGCATTAGTCCGTGCGGTCGAATCCGCCGGCTACACCCAACCCACTCCGGTGCAACAGCGGGCCATCCCCGCCGTGTTGCAAGGCCGCGACCTGATGGTTGCCGCCCAGACGGGTACAGGTAAAACAGGCGGTTTCGCCCTGCCGATCCTCGAGCGGCTGTTCCCCAACGGCCATCCGGATCGCGAACAGCGTCACGGCCCGAAACAACCCCGCGTGCTGGTATTGACCCCAACCCGCGAACTGGCCGCCCAGGTGCATGAGAGCTTCAAGGTCTATGCCCGCGACCTGAAATTCGTCAGCACCTGCATCTTCGGCGGCGTCGGCATGAACCCTCAGGTGCAGGCCATGGCCAAGGGCGTCGACGTCCTGGTCGCCTGCCCCGGCCGCCTGCTCGACCTGGTCGGTCAGCGCGCCGTGGACCTGTCCCACGTGGAAATCCTGGTACTGGACGAAGCCGACCGCATGCTCGACATGGGCTTCGTGCATGACGTCAAGAAGGTTCTCGCCAAGCTGCCGGCGAAGCGCCAGAACCTGCTGTTCTCGGCGACCTTCTCCAAGGACATCACCGACCTGGCCGGCAAGCTGCTGCACAACCCCGAGCGCATCGAAGTGACGCCGCCGAACACCACGGTCGAGCGTATCGAACAGCGCGTATTCCGCGTCCAGGCCAGCCACAAGCGCGCCCTGCTCGCCCACCTGATCACCGCCGGGGCCTGGGAACAGATCCTGGTGTTCACCCGGACCAAGCACGGTGCCAACCGCCTGGCCGAGTACCTCGACAAACACAACCTGCCGGCCGTGGCCATCCACGGCAACAAGAGCCAGAACGCCCGCACCAAGGCCCTGGCCGACTTCAAGGCCGGCAAGATGCGCATCCTGGTGGCCACCGATATCGCCGCCCGCGGCCTGGATATCGACCAGCTGCCCCACGTGGTCAACTTCGAACTGCCGAACATCGAGGAAGACTACGTGCACCGTATCGGCCGTACCGGCCGGGCAGGGCGTAGCGGCGAAGCCATCTCGCTGGTTGCGCCGGACGAAGAGAAGCTGCTCAAGGGCATCGAACGGATGACCAAGCAGAAGATCGGCGACGGCGACCTGCTGGGCTTCGACGCCAGCACCGTCGAGGCCGAGCGCCCGGAAGTGCGCGAGCCGCAGAAGCCACGCCAGCCGCGCGGGGCCAAGCCGGCCGGCGAACGCCACGGCGGCGGCCGCAAGGACAAGGGCAAGGACAGCGGCAAGGAACACAGCAGCCGTGCCGCCAAGCCCCAGGGCGGCCGCAGCCAACAACCACGCGGCTCGGCTCGCGCCGCCGCGCCCGCGGTGCCTGCGTTACCTCCGGACCGCGCGCCGGACGAGTTCCGCGACGATGAAATCGATAATTTCGGCAACCGTGTCGACTATGTAAGCCCGCACCAGAACAAGCAGCAGAACCGTGGCCGTCGGCCCGGTGCGCCTGCAGCGGCCAGCGGTCCGAGCGCCAGCAATGGCGTCGGCCAGGGCGCGCGCCCGGCCAAGCCGCCACGTAGCAATGGTGCCGGTGCCGGCGCTGCCGGCGGCCAGGGTCGTCGTCAGGGTGCAGGTGCTCAGGGCGGCCAAGGCGGTCAGGGCCGTAATGGCTCCGGCCGTGCGCGGCCGCCGCGCGACACCCGCACCACCTCGCTGAATCGCGACGAACTGCCGCGCCAGGAAGCGGCGGTGAAGAACCCGCGGGACAAGCAACCGGTGATTGTGCACAAGGGCTCGCGCCTGGATCGCCTGCCCACCCCGGAGCAACTCGACGAACTGGCGAGTGCACGTCCACGGGGCGAGAAACCGGCCCTGCTGACGCGCAACCGCGAAGAGTCGTAGTCGGCTAGTCGCACACGAAAACGCCGCCCAATGGGGCGGCGTTTTTATTGGTGCAGAATTCGATAGCCAGGCCTGCAGCGGCGATGGGTTACGCCGCTGCGCGGCTAACCCATCCTACTGGCGTACGCCTTCGACCGAGATGATCAGCTCGACGCTTTCCGACGCCGGGCCCAGGTCCTTGGTGATGCCGAAGTCCTTCAGCTGCAGGGTGGTGCTGCCTTCGAAACCGGCACGGTAACCGCCCCATGGGTCGCTGCCCTGGCCGATAAACTTGGCCGCGATCACCACCGGCTTGGTCACGCCATTGAGGGTCAGGTTGCCGGTGATATCGGCCGCGCCTTCGCCGGTGCTCTTGACTGCGGTCGACTCGAAGGTCGCGCTCGGGTGCTTGCCGACACTGAGGAAGTCATCGCTGCGGATATGCTTGTCGCGCTCGGCATGGTTGGTGTCGACGCTGGCGGTATTCAGGGTCACGCTGACTTTGCTCGCTTCCGGGTTCTTTTCGTCGAAGCTGAAGCTGCCGTCGAAGTCCTTGAAGGTGCCGTACAGCCAGCTGTAGCCCAGGTGGCTGATCTTGAAATTGACGAAGGCGTGCTGGCCTTGCTTGTCGATGGCGTAATCGGCCGCCATGGCCTGGCCTGCGCCGATCAGCGCGGTACCGAGGGCCAGGGCTGCGAGGGTTTTCTTCAACATGGGCATACTCCTTGTGAGGTTGTATAAGCGCCGGCGTGGACCATTCCGCGCAGGCTTAAGTGGGGCCGGGGTCAGCGGCCGAACATGCGCACCAGGGTGCGGTCACGGTCGATAACGTGGTGCTTCAGGGCCGCCAGGGCATGGATACCGGCGAAGATCACCAGGGCCCAGGCCAGGTACTCGTGCACCAGCCCGGCCACATCCTCCTGATTCGGGATAGCGGTCAGGGTGGCCGGCACCGAGAACAGGCCGAACACCTCGATGGGGCGGCCATCGGCGGTGGATATCAGGTAACCGGACAGCATCAGCAGCAACAGGCCCAGGTACAGGAAGCCATGGCCCAGCGTGCTGGCCAGGCGAGTCATCCGCCCGTGGTTCGCTAAAGCCGCAGGTGGCGGGCTCAGCCAGCGCCACAGCAGGCGCACCAGCATCACGGCAAACAGCACCAGGCCAATGCTCTTGTGCAGATCCGGCGCGGTCTTGTACCAGCCGCTGTAGTAGTCCAGCCCGACCATCCAGTAACCCAGACCGAACAGGCCGAACACGACCACCGCCACCAGCCAGTGCATCAGGATGCTGACCAGACCGTAGTGAGAAGGGGAATTACGCCATTGCATCAAGAACTGTCCGTGAAATGAGATGGGTGAAGCCTGAGTCGGGCAAGATTAGCAACAAAGCTATCGATTAAAAGCGGAAATTTTCACTTTGAAATATCGGGAAATACGATGTTTCTGACCTGAATTTTATCCCGACAAAATTAGTGCACTCGACCCGCAGGAAGTTCAGGCCAGGCCTACCGGCGGCCTGCCAGAGCGGATAAGCGGTGCCGCCGCGCTCGCGAGCCGGCCACCTGTGGCGTACATGGGTCTGGAGGCATCTGATAGGCTTGGCGCAGACGATTGAGAACCGGGGGATAAGTAGCACGATGAGCCTGAACGACCAGTGGATGCAGCGTGACCTGAAGGTGCTCTGGCACCCCTGCACGCAAATGAAGGACCACGAGCAATTGCCCCTGGTGCCGATCAAACGCGGCGAAGGGGTGTGGCTCGAGGACTTCGACGGCAAACGCTACCTCGACGCGGTCAGCTCCTGGTGGGTCAACGTGTTCGGCCACGCCAACCCGCGCATCAATCAGCGCATCAAGGACCAGGTCGACCAGCTGGAACACGTGATCCTCGCCGGTTTCAGCCATCAACCGGTGATCGAGCTGTCCGAGCGCCTGGTCAAGCTGACCCCGGCCGGCCTGGACCGGGTGTTCTATGCCGACAACGGCTCGTCCTGCATCGAAGTCGCGCTGAAGATGAGCTTTCACTACTGGCTGAACGTCGGCCAGCCAGCGAAAAAACGCTTCGTCACCCTGACCAACAGCTACCACGGCGAAACCATCGCGGCCATGTCGGTGGGCGATGTGGCGCTGTTTACCGACACCTACAAAGCCTTGCTGCTGGACACCATTAAAGTGCCCAGCCCGGACTGCTACCACCGCCCGGAAGGCGTGAGCTGGGAAGCCCATTCGCGCCTCATGTTCGGCCATATGGAGCAGACCCTGGCCGAGCACGGCCATGAGATCGCGGCGGTGATAGTCGAACCGCTGATCCAGGGTGCCGGCGGCATGCGCATGTACCACCCGATCTACCTCAAGCTGCTGCGCGAGGCCTGCGACCGCTATGGCGTGCACCTGATCCACGACGAGATCGCCGTCGGCTTCGGCCGCACCGGGACGATGTTCGCCTGCGAGCAAGCCGGCATCCGCCCGGACTTCCTCTGCCTGTCCAAGGCCCTGACCGGCGGCTACCTGCCACTGGCCGCCTGCCTGACCACCAACGAGGTGTACCAGGCGTTCTACGACGACTACAACACCCTGCGCGCCTTTCTCCACTCGCACAGCTACACCGGCAATCCGCTGGCCTGCGCCGCGGCCCTGGCGACCCTGGACATCTTCGAGCAGGACAACGTGATCGAGGCCAACAAGGCCCTGTCGGCCCGTATGGCCAGCGCCACCGCACACCTGGTCGACCACCCGCATGTCGCCGAAGTGCGTCAGACCGGCATGGCCCTGGCCATCGAGATGGTCCAGGACAAGGCGAGCAAGACCGCCTACCCCTGGCAGGAACGCCGCGGCCTCAAGGTATTCCAGCACGCCCTGCAACGCGGCGCGCTGCTGCGCCCACTGGGCAGCGTGGTGTACTTCCTGCCGCCCTATGTGATCAGCGAAGAGCAGATCGATTTCCTCGCCGAGGTGGCCAGCGAAGGCATCGATATCGCCACCCGCACCTCGGTCAGCGTGGCCCAGGGCAATACCCAGTATCCGGACTTTCGCGACCCGGGCTAAGAACGCCAGCAGGATGTTGGGTGGATGACGCGTTACCCATCCACCGCTGCGGTCGCCAGGTGGATGAAAAGAACGTCATCCACCCTACGGAAGCGGTGCGCACGGCGCACCCTACGGCTAGAATTTGCGCCTTTGCTCCAGGTCCGCCCCCTATGCGCCTATCCCGTTTCTTTATCGATGCCCCCCTGTCCCTCGGCCAGCATGAGCTGCCGGAGGCCCAGGCCCACTATATCGGCCGCGTGCTGCGGCATGCCGCCGGCGATGCGGTGCAGCTGTTCGACGGCAGCGGCCAGGAATACCTGGGCGAGCTGATCGAGGTGGGCAAGAAGAGCGTGCGGGTCGAACTGCGCGAAACCCTGGCCGGCATGGCCGAGTCGCCCCTGAGCATTCACCTGGGCCAGGGCCTGTCCCGCGGTGAGCGCATGGACTGGGCGATCCAGAAGGCCACGGAACTGGGGGCCAGCCAGATCAGCCCGATTGTCAGCGCACGCTGCGAGGTGCGCCTCAAGGACGAGCGCGCCGACAAGCGCATGGCCCACTGGCGGCAGATCGCGATCAGCGCCTGCGAGCAGTGCGGCCGCTCGTTACTGCCGCAGATCAACCCGCCAGCCACCCTGGAGCAATGGCTCGAGCAGGTCGAGGCCGACCTCAAGCTGGTGCTGCACCCGGTGGCCGAACCCTGGGCCAGCCATCCGCAACCCGCCTCCCTGGCCATGCTGATCGGCCCCGAGGGCGGCCTGAGCGAAGACGAAGTGCAACAGGCCATGGCCCGCGGCTTCCACGCCGCCCGCCTGGGCCCACGGGTGCTGCGCACCGAAACCGCGCCGGTGGTGGCGCTCAGTGTGGCGCAGCAGCTGTGGGGGGATTTGTAGAGGGGGCCGTTCGGTCGGAGCCGGCGACTTGCCGGTGCGCACGGCCTAGGCGGCCCCGCGTCACCCTACGGGTTTGCCTTGCTGCTTAGATCAGGCCGGCGTCCGCCAGCTTCTGCTCCAGAGCAATCAGGTCGGGCACTTTCAGCACCGCGTCGCCCAGGCTGACCGCATCCAGTTCCAGCGGTGCCAGCGGTACATTAGCCCGGGCCAGTTCGGGGCCGAACTTGATCGACCGAGGAATCCCCTGCACCAACAGGGCAATAAATTTCACTGTCGGTCGGCCACCCAGGGCGTTGATCACCGCGACTCGGGCTCCCGAGCCGAGCTGCGCCTGGCCGCCGGAGGCCGCTTCGAAGGACAGCAGGGGCAAGCGCAGGTCGCGCCAGGCGATCTGCCCGAGAAACCACTCCGGCATGCCCTCGCTGACCTGAGGCGCACGGTAGGCAATCAGCTCGGCCACCGCCACGTTGGGTAGCAGCAGAATACGGTCGGCCAACGGCATCAACAGACCGGTCAGGCTGCTGACGCTATTTTCGCTGACTACGGTTTGGCTCATAAGAATATCCTGTACAGGGCGCTGCCCCGGATTAACGGCACTGCTCGGCCAGGTGGTTGACCAAGGCTTCGGCCAGCTCACGCGGATCGCCGCTGAGGCTGCTGTAGCCGGCTTCGCGCAGACTGTCCGGCATGCTCGGGCAGGCGCAACTGTCGCTGCGCTGGGTCCAGATCAGGCCACCCTGGCGGCGCACATAGGCCGCGGCGGCACTGCCATCGCTGCCCATGCCGCTAAAGGCGATCACGCCGCTGAGCGCGCCAAAATGCTGGGCCAGGTTGAGCATCATCTGGTCGATTGACGGACTGTAAGGTTCCGGCCAGCCGCGCGTGGATATCTGCATCTGGCCGTCGTCGCTGAAGCCCAGCTCATGGCTGATCGGCACCACCACCACTTCGCCGCAGCGCACCGCGTCGCCGTGCCGGGCCGGATTGACGTGCCACTGGCTGTGCCGGCCAACCGCCTGCGGCAGAGCCGCTTCGAAGCTGGCGTCGATATGCTGGGCATAGACAAAGCCCACCGGCAAACCGCCCGGCAAGGCATCGAGGAACGCCTTCACCGCCGCCGGCCCGCCCATGGAGGCCGCCAGCAACCACACCTGCCGGGCCGGCTCGCCGGCCACCAGCGGGGTATCGGCCAGGACCGCCGGAAGATCCAGGCGCGACGGCCGCTGAGCTTCGGCCAGCAGGGCCTCGAGACTGGGCCCGACCGCCGCGGAGGGGTCACCGATCAGCTTCTTCAGCTTGCCGAACAGACGCCGCTCCCAGCGCGGGTAATTCTCCGAATGGCGCTCGGGTGCATGGCCTTCGCCAAACAACACCGGGGCCGAGGCGTTCTCCATCAGGCTGTCAACCAGCGGCAGATCGTCCGACTGGGCCAGATCCACCAGCCACAGGTCGGTCTCGCAGGCCCCCAGCATGCCTTCGTCCAGGCGCGCCGGGTCGCTGTTCATCACCACCTGATAACCGCTACCGGTCAAGGCCTGCTGCAGCACATGGCGCTGCAGGGAGGTGTCGGCGATGACCGCAATACGTGCTGCAGTTTTCTCAGTCATGTGCGCTTGACCAGTTGCTGAATGGTTTCGAGCAGCAAGGACTCTTGATAAGGCTTGCCGAGGTACTCGTTGACACCGATGCCCATGGCCCGCTCGCGGTGTTTCTCACCGGTACGCGAGGTGATCATGATGATCGGCAGATCCTTCAGGCCCTCGTCGTGGCGCACCAGGGTCGCCACCTCGAAACCGTCCATGCGCGGCATTTCGATGTCCAGCAGCATGATGTCGGGTCGCCGCTCCTGCAGCTGGGAGATGGCATCCACCCCGTCCTTGGCGGTCATCACGTTCATCCCGTTGCGCTCGAGCAGACGGCTGGTGACCTTGCGTACGGTGACCGAGTCGTCGACCACCATCACCAGGGTTGGCCGATCCGCCTCGATCTCGGCGGCGGTCGCCGACTGCTTAAGCAGGCGCGGCTGCAGCTGGTTGAGCAGATGCGCATGCAGCACCCGGATGGTCGCCAGCAGATCGAGAATCACCACCACCCGACCGTCGCCGAGGATGGTCGCACCCGAGATCCCGTGCACTCCGGCGAACTGCGGGCCGAGGCTCTTCACCACGATTTCCCGCGAGCCGGCCAGGGAGTCGACCTGTACCGCCACCGCGTGCTCCTTGGAACGCACCAGGATCACCGGCAGCGGCAGGCTCTGGCCGACCAGCTTGGGTTGCTGGCCGTTGTTCAGCAGGTCGCCCAGGTAGCGCAGCTCGTAGGCCTGACCGGCGTACTCGAAACGCGGCGCGTCGGGGGCGTAGTAGGCCTCCAGTTCGTACGGCGAGACCCGCACGATACCTTCGATGGTGTTCAACGGAATGGCGTAGAGGTCTTCGCCGGACAGCACCATCAGCGCGCGGTTGACCGATACGGTAAAGGGCAGGCGAATGGTGAAGGTGGTGCCCGTGCCGGGCAGCGACTCGATACTCATCGAACCGCCGAGCTGCTTGACCTCGGAGTGCACCACGTCCATGCCGACGCCGCGCCCGGAGATCTGCGTGACCTTCTCGGCGGTGGAGAAACCAGCCTCGAGGATAAACTGCAGGATCTCGTAGTCGCTCAGGTCGGAGTCTGCATCCATCAGGCCGCGTTCGATGGCCTTGCGCTTGACCGCCTCCAGGCGGATACCACCACCGTCGTCGGCCAGGGTCAGGACGATATCGCCGCCCTCGCGGCCGAGGTTCAGGCGGATGCTGCCCTGCTCCGGTTTGCCGGCGGCGCGGCGCACTTCGCCGCTCTCGATACCGTGGTCGACGGCGTTGCGCAGCATATGCTCCAGCGGCGCGACGATGCGTTCCAGTACGGTACGGTCCATCTCGCCCTCGGCATTGCCGACGACGAATTCCACCTGCTTGCCCAGCTCGCCGGAAATCTGCCGCACGATACGGCGCAGGCGCGGCACCAGACGGTCGAAAGGCACCATGCGCGTACGCATCAGGCCTTCCTGCAGCTCGGAGTTGACCCGCGCCTGTTGCAACAACAGGGTTTCCGCATCGCGGTTACGCGCGGCAAGGGTTTCCTTGAGGTCGAGCAAGTCGGAAGCCGACTCGAACAGGGCCCTTGAGAGCTGCTGCAACTGCGAGTGACGGTCCATTTCCAGGGGGTCGAAATCCTCATAGCCGACACGCTCGGCTTCGGCCTGAATACGGCTGAGAATCTGCGCCTGGGTTTCGGTGTCGAGGCGGCGCAGCTGGTCGCGCACGCGGTCGATGGTGGCTTCCATCTCGCTCAGGGTGAAACCGAAGTCGCTGACCTGCTGCTCGACCCGACCGCGGAAGATCGAGGTTTCGCCGGCCAGGTTGACCAGGCCTTCGAGCAGCTCGGCCGGCACCTTGACCAGCTCCTGCGGCGCGCGGCGCGAGGCGGCTTCCTGGGCGGCTTCCTCGGCGCGACGGACGAACGGCAGCACCTTGGCCACCAGCTCCTCGGCCGGCATGCTGCTGGCCGCGACAATCGGCGAGCTCAGCGTCGGCACCCGCGGCGCAGCCGCGGGCGCACTGCTGGCCGCCGGATCGGGGTTCGCCGCATCGCCGGCGAGGCTGTCGCTCAGGCGCTGACGCAGGCCATCGAGTTCCAGCTGCAGGCCTTCGAAGCCGGACTGCAGGTCGACGAACAGGCTCTGCGGCCAGGGCGCGCCCTGCTGCTGCGCTTCGGTCAAATGCTGTTCGAGGTTGTGGGTCAGGTCGCCCAGGCGTTTCTGCCCGGCCAGCCGGGCCCCGCCCTTGAGGGTGTGGAGAATGCGCAGCAGGTCGTCGATGGCCGCCCCGTTGTCACGGTCGGCCTCCCAGCGGCCAATGGCGACCTCCATGGACTCCAGCAGGTCGTCGCCTTCTTCCAGGAAGATATCGAGGATATCCGACTCGGTGTCGTCATCCTGGGCGGCCTCGGCCGCCTTGAGCTGCACCGCCGACGGCATGCTCAGCTGCTCGTCGGGGTTGGCCCGAAAACGCTTGATGGTGGCGATCAGTGCCTGACCATCGGCCAGCGGACGCTTGTCGCGCACCGCTTCGAGCATTTCCGCCAGGCTGTCATGGCAGCTCTGCAGCAGGCCGAACAGCCCCGAGCTGGCGCGCAGCCGGCCATCGCCCAGCCCCTCGTAGAGGAACTCCAGTTCATGGGCCAGGTCGCCGATCTCGCGGATTTCCGCCATCCGCGCCCCACCCTTGAGGGTGTGCAGGTCGCGCTGCAGGGACTCCAGCTCCAAGCTGTTATCGGTGTCGTCCATCCAGCGCAGCAAGGCCGCGCCGGCGCTGTCGATAATGTCGAAACCTTCCTCGAGGAAGATTTCCACCAGTTCGGGATCGCGCTCATCGACCAGCGCCAGCGGCTCTACGGCCTGGGGCGCAGGTGGATCGATCGACTCGGGCTCGGGCTCGGGCTCGGGCTCGGCAGGAGTGTCAGCCAGCTCCGCTTCGGGCTCAGGCTCAGGCTCAGGCTCAGGCTGAAGATCCGCCAGCAGCGCCGACTCATCGAGCGGTGCGTCAAAATCCACCAGGGGCAGATCATCGTCCGTGTCCGCCGACATATCGTCCGCTGCCGTTTCGGCTTCGGCTTCGGCTTCGGCTTCGGCTTCGGCTTCGGCTTCGGCTTCGGCTTCGGAATCAGTCTCAGGCGCAGCCGGGATAACCGGTAAGCTCTGCCCACCGCTCTGACGGAAGGCACGGATGCTCTCGATCAGTTCGAGCGGTTGCTGCATCGGGGCCCGGTTCTGCAACTGCTCAAGCAGGCGCGCCAGGCAATCGTGGCTCTGTTGCAACAGACCGCCCAGCTCGCTGGAAAAGCTGTAGCGGCGGTCCACCAGCCCTTCGTAGAGGGACTCCAGTTCGTGGGCGAGATCGCCAATCGGGCGGATCTCGGCCATCCGCGCGCCGCCCTTGAGGGTATGCAGATCCCGTTGCAGGGAGGACAGCGCGGCCTTGTTGTCCGGGTCGACCAGCCAGCGTTCCAGGGCCTGACCGGCACTCTCGAGGATATCGACGGCCTCCTCGAGGAAGATCTCCACCATCTCCTCGTCCAGGGCAGCATAGACATTGCCTTCGCTCGCCATCGGCGGTGCCGTCTCGACAGCGTCCGTCTCCGCCAAGGCCGCTACGCTTTCCAGCGGCTCAGGCTCGGCGTCGAGGTCGGCATCGGCAGGCTGGGCCAGCTCCAGGGCGGCGGTGGCCGCATCCAGTTCGACGATCTCGATACCCGAGCCATCGTTGGACAGCAACGCCAGGGTACGAGGGTCCAGCGCCTCGTCGATCAGGCCGCGCACGGCCGCCACGGCTTGCGGCTGAGTGCTGACCTGCAGGCCGGCGGCGACCTGGTCCATCATGCCGATCAGCACTTCATGGGCCTGCTCGGCCACATTGAAGAAGCGCTCGCTGACCGCCAGACGGCCCTCTTCCACCGCGCCATAGAGGTCGAGCAGGGCTTCGCAGAGCTCATCGATCTGCGGCAGCTCGGCCATTTCCGCACCGCGCCCCAGGGTCGTCAGTTCATCCAGCAGGGCGCTGAGTTCCTGGCGCTCGGAGGGGTGGGCGCGCCAGCGGCGCAGCAGATCCTCGGCATCCAGCAGGATATCCATGCCTTCGGCGAGGAAGATGCTGATCATCTGCGGGTCGCGCTTTTCGCCCTGCTCGCCCTGGCGGTTGGCAACCGCGTTCTCCAGGCGTTCGTCGTGCAGCTTCTGCACCCGTTCGAGAAACCCTGCCGCCCCCGGCAATACCGCCAGGGGCCGGCTTTCCAGCTGTTCCAAGCCCTGGCGGAAGAGTTTTTCCGCGCTGCCGAGCAGCTCAGCTTCCGCCAGGTCCATGGGGATCAGATTGCTTTTGAATTCCTTGACCAGTTTTTCCAACGGCGAGGCGATTTCCGCCACCGGCACTATCCCGGCCATGGACGCGCTGCCCTTGAGGGTATGCAGGGCGCGCTGCAGATCATCGGTCACCGGTTGCGGCAGTTCCTGCGCGCAGTCGGCGAGGAAGCCCACCAGGGTATCGAGGTGCATCTCCGCTTCATTGCGGAAGATCTCCAGCAACTGCGGATCGAGGGGCTCGCCATCGAGTCCTTCCACCTCGGCATCCATGACTTCGGCAGCTACGACTTCGCCCTCGGGCTCGGCTACCTGCGCAACCGGGGCGTCAGTTTTTGGGAGGCTCTGCCCCTTGGCCAGGGCATGGGCGGTGGCCGCCAGCAGGTCGACATCGTCGCGCTGACGCTGGGCCTTGTTGGCGAACTCATCGACCAGGGCCGGCATCAGGGCCACCACATCGGCGATCACCTGCTGCACCTCGGCACCCGGCTTGATGCTGCGGTCGAGCACACGGTTGAGCAGGTTCTCGATCGCCCAGCCCAGTTCGCCGATCACCAGCGCCCGGACCATGCGCCCGCTGCCCTTGAGGGTGTGGAAGGCACGACGGATCTCCGCCAGGGCGTCCTTGTTCTCGCTATCGGCGCACCACTGCGGGAAGTACTCGGCGATGGTTTCCAGCACCTCGCCGACTTCCTCGATAAAGACCTCCATCAACTCTTCGTCGACAGGTTCTTCATCGGCCGGTGGCGGCAGCAGACTCGGCGGCACATCGTGGGCGGGCGGATTGATCGCCTGCACCGGCGCGGCCATCACGTCGGCCATCGACAGGGCCGGCTCGGCCTCGGACGGCGACGGTTCGACCTCGAGCGGCGCACTCGGCAGTTCGACTTCGGGCAGTTCCAGGCTGGCCAGTTCGGCTTCGTCCCACTCGGCCGGATTGTCCTCGAGGTCGAACTCCAGGGGTTCCAGATGCAGCTCGTCGGCGCTGACCGGCTGGCCGGGCTCATCCTGCAATTCGAGCAGCGGCAGCGCCTCGAATTCTGCCGTGGCGCTGAAGTCGAGCAGCTCCGGCGCGTCCTCGGCGGCCGGCAGCTCGTCCCCGTTTGGCTCCAGGCTGCTCGACTCCAGTTCGGCAAAGGCCGCGCTGAAGTCGTCCTCAAGCTCCAGGCTCAAGCCCTGGTCGGGCTCCTGCGGCAATTCGAGCGGCTGTTCCTCGAACGAGATCAACTCGGGCTCGGCTTCCGGCTCGGGCTCATCCGCCAGTACGTCCATCTCGTCCAGCGGGTCGGCCAAGGGGGCAAAGCCCTCCACCGGCGCTTCGACCCGATCGAGGATCGACGGCTTTTCCTTCAGGGGATAGCCGAGGCTTTCCAGGCTTTCCTCGGCCACGTCGAGAATCAGGTCACCCTGGGTGGCATGGTCTTCGGCCAGACGCTCGAGGTAGTACTCGACGCTGGTGATGGCATCGGCCAGGGTATCCAGGTTCTGCCAGTTGGGCACGGCCTTGCGCGCCAGCAGCTGTTCCTGGATATAGCGATTGCAGGCATTGAGCAGGTCGGCGGCGCGCTGCAGCGGAATCATCGCCAGGCCGCCGCGCACCTGCGTCAACAGCTCAGGCACGCGGGCCAGATGTTCGTGGTTCCACTGCGAGGCGATAAATTCGATGATTGCGTCTTTGGCCTGTTCCAGGCCGTTGCGCGCTTCTTTAATAACCAGCTGGTGAATCTGCGCCACGTCGGTGGTCGGCAGATGGCTCTCTTCGCGGCCGCCTTCCTGGGCTGGACCGACCATGCCGGCCAGGGTCGCTTCGACATACAGCAGGGCACCGGCGACATCCATCAACACCGCATCGCTCGGCTCGCCCTGGCCCTTGGCCAGGCCGTTGACCACATCCAGCTGGTCGACGATCACCTTGCGCGGCTGAGCGAAGCCCAGCACCGCCAGGGTATCGGCGATCTGCTTGAGCGGCGCGGCCAGGCTGTCGAGGTCGGTGACGTTGGAGCGATCGCTGCGCACGAACAGGTCGAGGCTGTCCTTGACCCGCACCAGCTCCTCGCACAGGGCGGCGACCACCGAACGCATGGCATCGCGATCGGGACCGGCCAGACGGGCACGTTCTTCGTCGACCACGTCGTTGTCGGGCAGGGCGTCGTCGAGACGGTACTGGTCCTTCAGCCCACGCACGCGCGGCGACTGGGCCGAGGACTTGGCCACATAGAACAGCAGGTTCTTGCTCAGCTCGTCGGGGGCGGACTGGTTGAGGCCATCGGCCCCCTGCTCGAGCAGGCGCTTGAGCTCCTTGTCGACCTGGCGCAGCAGGGTACGCACCGAGGTGCCGTTGGCCACGCTGCCATTGGCCAGGCCTTCGACCAGACCGGAGGCGATCTGCCACAACGGGCCAAGCGGCGAGTCCTTGCAGAGGTTTTCCAGACGGGCGAAGACCCGCGCCATATAGCCCAGATTGGTCGGCAGGTCCTGGTTGCGGATCACCCCGACCAGCGCCATCTGCAGCATCTGCCGCAGCTTGCGCAGCAGCACCGGCAACTCGGCGGTACGCAGCTGATCGATCGATTCATGGGACAGCGCCGGGGTGCGCCCGGACATATCGGGGGAGAACAGGCTGGTTTCCGAGAGCAGTTTCTCGCCACGGGCGGCACGCAGGTCGTTGAGCAGCGGCAACACCACCATCGGCAGGTCGCGGCGCGCGGTCTGAATGCGGTCGAGGTACACCGGCAGCTGCAGGATCGCCTGCATCAGCACCTCCAGGGCTTCGCCCTGGTTGGTCACCCGGCCGTCGATCAGGGCCTGGGTCAGCTGCTCCATTTCCTCGGCGAGCAGGGCCGCGCCGAAAAACTCGACCATCTGCAGGGTGCCCAGCACCTGGTGCACATAGGTCTGGCAGAAACGCATGCGCGTAGCGTCCTGGGGGTTCTCGACGAACGCCTCCAGGGCCTGTCGCGCCTGTTTCAGGGTTTCCGCGATCTCGCCCTTGACCCATTCCAGGGCGACATAATCGTGCCGATCACCCATAGCCACTCCACTCATATACTTGGCTCTGCCTTATCAAACTGCTGAAAAACTACCTGCGTTGCCATTGCCGCGTTAAAAACAGGCTCGGACTGCTCATTTACAGCGCGTAAATTCCGCGTCCTCGCCTGTTTTTGCCTTGCACTGGCTGCCTCGCCTACGTTTTTCAACAGCCTGTTATCCCTTGCGGGTAAACGCCAGCACTCGCTCGTCGGCCACCGGGATCAACTCCGGATGCTGCCAACCCGCTATCTCGCCCACTCCCACCACCAGCAGACCACCCGGTGCCAGGCGCTCGGCCAGGCGGTTGAGGATCTCGCGGCGACGCCAGCGACGAAAATAGATCAACAAGTTCTGACAAAAAATAACGTCCATGCCGGACATCGGCGCTTTCGCCAACTCCAGCACATTGAGCCTGGCGCAACACACTCGCGCAGCCAGGCTCGGTAACACTTTGAAGCGACCATCGGCCTGGACCAGGAAATAACGCTGACACAGGTCGGCATCCATTTGTTCCAGACGCCGCGCGCCATACTGGCCATCGCGCGCCTTGCTCAGGGCGTTGAGACTGATATCGGTACCGGTGACGCCAAAGC
Source organism: Pseudomonas sp. EA_105y_Pfl2_R69 (assembly GCF_963970915.1). Lineage (NCBI taxonomy): Bacteria > Pseudomonadati > Pseudomonadota > Gammaproteobacteria > Pseudomonadales > Pseudomonadaceae > Pseudomonas > Pseudomonas sp. EA_105y_Pfl2_R69. Next base: position 179,441 of record NZ_CAXAOO010000005.1, on the reverse strand, counting down.
ACTCGGGCCTGTCGCTGTCGCGCAGCACCTCGGCCGCACTGATCGCCATCGAATACGGCTCCTCGCCGCTGGAACAGCCCACGCTCCACATTTCCCAGGGTTTGCTCAAACCTTGCTGCAGACGCTCGGCCAGATAGCGCTCAAGCACCTCGAACGAGGGACGGTGACGAAAGAAGCGGGTTTCCTGCACGGTCAAGCGATCCAGCAGGGTCGACCATTCAACCGCGCCCCTGGGACCATCGGTCACCTGGCGGTAGTAGCTGGCGTAATCACTCACGCCCAGCTCACGCATCCGCGCGGTCAGATTGGTCTGCAGAAACGCCCGTCGCTGCTCGTTGAGCACGACTCCGGTACGCTCCTCAAGCAACTGCTGCCAGTCACGAAACTCCGTGGCGGACATGTCTACCAGCTGTTGCAAGGCCCAGACGCCTGACTGCATGTCGTGCCCCTCGCTGACGGCCATGGGCGGCGTGCCGCGACCCTTTCAGGCCGCCGCACAACGCCTGCTTAGGCCTGTTCTCCGCCCGGCAGGGTAAAGCCGGACACCGACTTGCGCATCTCGCTGGCCATCTTGGCCAGGTTACCAATGCTCTTGGCGGTAGCCGTGGTACCGGACGAGGTCTGCGAGGTGATCTCCTGGATCACGTTCATGGTGTTGGAAATATGGCCAGCCGACGAGGCCTGCTGGCGGGCGGCGTTGGAGATGTTCTGGATCAGGGCCGCGAGGGTCTTGGATACCTTCTCGATCTCTTCCAGTGCCACCCCGGCGTCCTGCGCCAGACGAGCACCGCGCACCACTTCGGAAGTCGTCTGCTCCATGGAGATAACGGCTTCGTTGGTGTCGGTCTGAATCGTCTTAACCAGCGCCTCGATCTGCTTGGTCGCCGCCGAGGAACGTTCCGCCAGGCGTTGGACTTCGTCCGCTACCACGGCGAAGCCTCGGCCCGCGTCACCGGCCATGGAGGCCTGGATCGCAGCGTTCAGTGCGAGGATGTTGGTCTGGTCAGCAATGTCGTTAATCAGGCTAACGATGTCACCGATCTCCTGGGACGATTCACCGAGGCGTTTGATCCGCTTCGAGGTGTCCTGGATCTGTTCACGGATGTTATCCATGCCGGTGATGGTGTTGTGCACCACTTCGTTGCCCTTGTTGGCGATGGCTACGGAACGTTCCGCTACCGCGGAGGACTCCGAGGCGTTCGCCGATACCTGGTCAATCGACACGGCCATTTCATTGATTGCCGCAGAAGCACCGGCAATTTCCTGGGCCTGGTGCTCGGAAGCCTCGGCCAGGTGCATCGCCGTGGCTTGGGTTTCCTGGGCCGCACCGGCTACCTGAACGGCGGTCAGGTTGATCGTGGCTACCAGGTCACGCAGCTGGTCGATGGAGTAGTTGATGGAGTCGGCGATGGCACCGGTAAAGTCTTCGGTTACCGTCGCGGCCACGGTCAGGTCACCGTCGGCGAGGTCGGCGATTTCGTCGAGCAGACGCAGAATCGCGGTCTGGTTACGTTCGTTCTTCTCCGCGGTCTCGCCCAGGCGGCGGTTGGTTTCGCGCACCATCACCAGACCGATGAGGATGATCGAGCCCAGGGCCAGGGCACCCAGCACATAACCGACCAGGGTATTCAGCGCCCGGCCGGCGGCCAGGTCATCGAAGCCGGCGGCCAGCTCAGAGGCCTGGTCCAGCAGGGTCTGCGAGACGGTAAAGATGACGTTGGCCGACTCGCGCACCTGGAACAGCTCAGGCGAGGTTTCGAGAATCTCGTCCACCGAACCGGAAACGAACTCGAACAGCTCGGAGATCTCCGCCAGACGCTCGAGGGCTTCGGCGTCGCTCACCTGGCTGATTTCCATGGCGGCGTTGCCTTCCAGCATGGCGTTGAGTACCCGACCGAACAGACTGGCGTCGCGACCGAACATGTCGGCGGCTTGCACCGAGTCCTGGTCACCGGCCAGTACCTTGTTAACCGAACCGAGGATACGTTCGGCCAACAGCGACTGACGCTGGGCCACCGATACCTGGGCAGCCGGCGCACCGCTTTCCAGCAGGATGTCGACCACTTCCTCGTACTCGACCTGCAGCTGCGGAATGGTTTCCGCCAGGGTGGCAGCTACCTGGTGCAGCGACAGTACGGTCTGTTCGTTGGCGAGAATGGCGTCGGTGTTCTGCCGCAGCGTGTCCCAGTCCTTCTGCACCGCGGTCATCTGCGGCTGCAGGGACTCGGGTGCCGGTGGCAGGCCACTTTCCTCGCTGCCGTCGGTCAGATAGCCCCAACGGGTCTGGAAGTCGTTACGGGCATCGCGCAGCAAGGCGAAGGCCTCGGACGTACCGGCAGCCGCTTCCGTGGAGTTTTTCGCAATACGCTGGGACAGAACCCGCAGCTCACCGGAGTGACCGATGTATTCGGTGTCGTAGTTGGACTGGGTGTTGATATAGGCGAAGTTGGCAAACAACAACACGATGGAAACGATCAGGACAATAAACAGCCCTGCGATCAACGTGCTGCTACGCGCACCCGCTAACAAATTACCTGCGTTTAGTTTTTTCATTTACTGGCCCCCGCCTGGACCGACCGCACTACGGTTCCCATGTAACGCCAAAAGGCCGGCAATGCCGACCCCACCGATAAACTGTTAATACGCCACGTCGAGAAAACCCGGGTTCTGGGCCAGCGCGTGTGGGCTGAACACCAACCAGGGCTGTTCACGTTGGAAGACTCCATGAATAAAGGGAGAGATGGATGCCTCCAGCGGCGGCAGCCGCTCGGAGAAGGTATCCACTGGAAAATGCTGCATGCCGAACACTTCGTCGACCGTGAGGCCGGCGAAGACATCCTGATGATCGACCACCAGTACCCGCCGTTTCTTGCGCAGCGGTGACAGCTCATGGCCGAAGAAGCCACAGAGGTCCATGACCGGCAACAGACGACCACGCACGTTGGCCACGCCCTTGACCCAGCTTTTCACGCCGGGCAACAGGGTATGACGCGGCTCGTGCAGCACTTCGCCGACTTCGCCCATGGGCGCGACGAAGAACCGCTCGCCCATGCGAAAACCGATACCGCTCCAGGTCTGCACCAGCGCCTGCTGCGAAGGCAGCCCGGCCGCCAGCGCGCGACAGAGCTGGTCGATATCGAGAAGGGTTTGGAAGGGTGTTTGCGCGTCCGACATGCCTGTTGCGGCCTTATTTTTTTTAATTGCGGACTGACACGGCGTTTAGCCGGCCAATACCGCATTCAGGGTTTTCACCAGGGTGTCTTCGTCGACCGGCTTGGTCAGGTAATCCTTCGCGCCCTGACGCTTGCCCCAGACCTTGTCGGTCTCCTGGTCCTTGGTGGTGACGATGATCACCGGAATATGGCTGGTCTCGGCATCCTTGGTCAGCTGGCGGGTCGCCTGGAAGCCATTGAGGCCCGGCATGACGATATCCATCAGCACCGCGTCCGGCTTCTCCTGGCGAGCAAGCGCCACGCCGTCCGCCCCGTTTTCCGCCTTGAGTACCTGATGCCCATGCTTTTCCAGCATGGCGGTCAGCTTGTACATCTCAGTCGGCGAGTCATCAACAATCAGAATTCGAGCCATGGTGTTTCCCAATACTTTAATAGGCGTCCGGGGCGATGCCGGCGGACGTCAGGAGGCTTGCTCCACCGGGATAAAGTCCGGCACGTGGGCCTTGATCGCACCGAGCAGCTCTTCTTTGCTGAAGGGCTTGGTCAGGTACTGATCGGAGCCGACGATGCGGCCTTTGGCCTTATCGAACAGGCCGTCCTTGGAGGACAGCATGATCACCGGGGTGGATTTGAAAGCGCTGTTGTTCTTGATCAAGGCACAGGTCTGATAGCCATCGAGCCGCGGCATCATAATGTCGACAAAAATGATATTCGGATGGGTATCGGCGATCTTTGCCAAGGCATCGAAGCCATCAACTGCGGTAATTACCTCGCAGCCCACCTTTTTCAGCAGGGTTTCCGCGGTACGACGAATCGTTTTCGAATCGTCGATCACCATCACCCTCAAACCCTCGGAATGCTGTTCCATGATTGCCCTACCATCGCCTCGGTGAGTCGTTATTTTGCGTTATATCAGTGCGCCTGAGGCCCTGTCACCGACGGGCTACAACCCAATCGTCGGGCCTTTTTAGCACACTCTCCTGATGCAATCTATAAGCCGCTCGGGGCCAAGGTTTTTTCCTTGACCACCCGACTTGTCAGCGCCACCCTGACGCCACATCACGTTATTCGCTGCCATTTTACGGAGAACACTGCCATGAGCGTCCGCCTCGGCATAGTCATGGACCCCATCAGCCAGATCGCCTTCAAGAAGGACAGTTCGCTGGCCATGCTGCTGGCTGCCCAAGCGCGCGGCTGGTCGCTCTTCTATATGGAGCAGAAGGATCTTTACCAGAAAAAAGGTGAAGCGCGCGCCCGCCTTGCGCAGCTTAGTGTATTCAACGATCCGCAACGCTGGTTCGAGCTGGGCGCGGAGCAGGATCTGCCCCTCGCCGAGCTCGATGTGATCCTGATGCGCAAGGACCCGCCCTTCGACAACGAGTTCGTTTACTCGACCTACTTGCTGGAACAGGCCGAACAGGCTGGCGTATTGGTGGTCAACCGCCCACAGAGCCTGCGCGACTGCAATGAAAAATACTTTGCCACCCAGTTTCCCCAATACACACCGCCGACCCTGGTCAGTCGCCGTGCCGACATTCTGCGCGAGTTTGCCCAGGAGCACCGTGACATCATTCTCAAACCCCTCGATGGCATGGGCGGTTCGATGATCTTTCGCCACCGCGAAGGCGATCCCAACCTCTCGGTGATCCTCGAGGCCCTGACCAACCATGGCCAGCAGCAGATCATGGCCCAGGGTTATCTGCCGGGCATCAAGGATGGCGACAAGCGCATCCTGATGATCGACGGCGAACCGGTGCCCTACTGCCTGGCGCGCATCCCGGCCGCCGGCGAAACCCGCGGCAATCTGGCCGCTGGCGGTCGCGGCGAAGCCCGCCCGTTAAGCGAGCGCGATCGCGAAATCGCCGCGGCGGTGGGCCCGACCCTGCGCGAGAAAGGCCTGCTGTTCGTCGGCCTGGACGTAATCGGCGAACACCTGACTGAGATCAACGTCACCAGTCCGACCTGCATCCGCGAGATAGACGCGGCCTACGACACGCGCATTGGCGAGCGCCTGATGGACGCCATCGAAGACAAGTTGCAGGCCAAGGCGAAAGCTTGAAGCAAGTAGCAGCTTCGAGCTTGTCGCTTGCAGCTGGCGGCCCCAAACCGTCAGACTGCGCGCAACCTCAGCAGACCCGAACGCGATGAACGCAGCAGCCCACCCACCTGAACTCTCCAGCGCCGGCGTACGCCCGGCGGACCGGCTGGGCTTCACCCTGTTTCTCGCCGCCGCCCTGCATGCAGCGCTGATCCTCGGCCTGGGCTTCACCCTCAGTGAACCCAACCAGATCAGCAAGACCCTGGAAATCACCCTGTCGACTTTCAAGAGCGAGGAAAAGCCCAAGGAGGCCGACTTCCTCGCCCAGGACAATCAACAGGGCAGCGGCACCCTGGAACACAAGGCAGCGCCCAAGACCACCGAGCAGGCGCTGTTCCAGGATACCGAAGTCAAGCGCGTCACCCCGCCCGCAGCCCCCCAGCAGCCTGCCGTACGCCAGCAGGCACCGAAAGCCGCAGTCGCCACCCGCGCCCCGCAACAGCAGAAGACCCCGGTCAAGCGCGAGGAAGTCAAACCGACGCCGCAGACCCGCCCAGCCCCGGTATTCGACAGCGCGCAATTGTCCTCGGAAATCGCCAGCCTGGAAGCCGAGCTGGCCATGGAAGTCCAGCAGTACGCCAAACGGCCGAAGATCCACCGCCTCAACGCCGCCTCGACCATGCGCGACAAGGGGGCCTGGTACAAGGATGAATGGCGCAAGAAGGTCGAGCGTATCGGCAACCTCAACTACCCGGACGAAGCACGTCGCCAGGGCATCTACGGCAACCTGCGCCTGCTGGTGTCGATCAACCGCGACGGCACCCTGTACGAGGTACTGGTGCTGGAATCCTCGGGCCAGCGCCTGCTCGACCAGGCCGCCCAGCGCATCGTGCGCCTGGCCGCGCCCTTCGCCCCCTTCACCGGCGACCTGGCCGATGTCGACCGCCTGGAAATCATTCGTACCTGGCGCTTCGAGCGTGGCGACCGCCTCTCCAGCAACTGAGGCAGCACGCCCGGCTTTTTATGGCCTGTCATCCCTGGCGACCACCCTTCGGGCCGTCGCTGCGCAAGGTTAAGAATGACTCCCGGCCATTTTTTATGGTCTGCCATCCCTGGCGACCACCCTTCGGGTCGTCGCTGTGCGACGTTAAAAATGGCTCCCGGCCATTTTTTCTTGCCGCTTAAAAGCGTGGCGCTTGAAGCGACTGCCGCGAAGCCTGAAACTAACGCCATGAAAGACTCCAGCCCGAGCTACCTCAAGCATCACCTCCTGATCGCCATGCCGCACATGGCCGATCCGCATTTCGCCCAGACCGTCACCTACCTGATCGACCACAACGAACACGGTGCCATGGGTCTGATCATCAACAAGCCCAACGGCCTCAACCTGGCCGACGTGCTTGAGCAGCTGCGCCCGGACGAAGAGCCGCCGGCCCTCTGCCAGAGTCTGCCGATCTTTTCCGGCGGCCCGGTACAGAGCGACCGCGGCTTCGTCCTGCACCCCTGCGGCCCGCAGTTCCAGGCCACCCTGGACCTAGGCGAGCTGGGCCTGTCCACCTCCCAGGACGTGCTGTTCGCCATTGCCGACGGCAGCGGACCGGCCAAATACCTGATCACCCTCGGCTATGCCGGCTGGGAAGCCGGACAGCTGGAAGCCGAACTGGCCGACAACGCCTGGCTGACCTGCCCGGCAGACAACGCCATCCTCTTCGACCTGCCCTTCGACCAGCGCCTGAATGCCGCCGCCGCACGCCTGGGCATCAACCTCAGCCTGCTGACTTCGCAAGCCGGTCACGCCTGATGAGCGAGGCAAAACCGCTGCGCCTGCTCCTGGGCTTCGACTACGGCAGCAAGCAGATCGGCGTCGCCGTGGGCCAGGTGATCACCGGCCAGGCCCGCGAGCTGTGCATCCTCAAGGCGCAAAACGGCGTGCCGGACTGGCAGAAGGTCGAGACCCTGATCAAGGAATGGCAACCGGACGCCATAGTGGTCGGCCTGCCGCTGAACATGGATGGCACAAAAAGCGAGATGAGCGAACGCGCGGAAAAATTCGCCCGCCGCCTCAACGGCCGTTTCAACCTGCCCGTGCACACCCACGACGAACGTCTGACCACCTTTGAGGCCAAGGGCCAGCGCCTGCAACAAGGCCAGAACAGCGGTTACCGCGAGCGCCCCGTCGACGCCCTGGCCGCGGCCTTACTGCTGCAAGGCTGGCTGGAAGAAAATTGCCTGGGCTGACGCCTACTTAGTTTGCACCTGGAGTGTTGCCATGAGCCTACCCGACCCGACCGAACTGCTACCGCAGATGGCCGCCGCCCTGACCAGCCACCTGAACAAGCGGAAGATCAGCGAACCACGCTTTATCGGCATCCGCACCGGCGGCGTCTGGGTCGCCCAGGCACTGCTCGAAACCCTGGGCCGCCAGGACGCGCTGGGCATTCTCGATGTGTCCTTCTACCGCGACGATTTCACCCAGAATGGCCTGCACCCGCAGGTACAGCCCTCCGAGCTGCCGTTCGAGATCGAAGGCCAGCACCTGGTGCTGATCGACGACGTGCTGATGAGTGGGCGCACCATCCGCGCCGCGCTCAATGAGCTGTTCGACTACGGTCGCCCGGCCAGCGTGACCCTGGTCAGCCTGCTCGACCTCGACGCCCGCGAGCTGCCGATCCGCCCGGACGTGGTCGGCGCGACCCTGTCGCTGGCCGACGATCAGCGGGTAAAATTGTCCGGCCCCACGCCCCTGACCCTAGAACTCCAGACGCTGGCCAACTGAGAATGATCGCGATGACTCCCATGGATGCCAAGCGCCCGCTGCAGCTCAATGACCAAGGTCAGCTGCGCCACTTCCTCTCCCTCGACGGCCTGCCGCGCGAGCTGCTGACGGAAATCCTCGACACCGCCGACTCCTTCCTCGAAGTCGGTGCCAGGGCGGTGAAGAAGGTCCCGCTGCTGCGCGGCAAGACCGTATGCAACGTATTCTTCGAGAATTCCACACGCACCCGCACCACCTTCGAGCTGGCGGCTCAGCGCCTGTCCGCCGACGTGATCACCCTAAACGTCTCCACCAGCTCCACCAGCAAGGGCGAGACTCTGTTCGACACCCTGCGCAACCTGGAAGCCATGGCCGCCGACATCTTCGTGGTGCGCCATGCCGACTCCGGCGCGGCGCACTTTATCGCCGAACACGTCTGCCCGAATCTGGCGATCATCAACGGCGGCGACGGCCGTCACGCCCACCCGACCCAGGGCATGCTCGACATGCTGACCATCCGCCGGCACAAGGGCGGCTTCGAGAACCTTTCGGTGGCGATCGTCGGCGATATCCTGCACTCGCGGGTGGCGCGCTCGAATATGCTCGCACTGAAGACCCTGGGCTGCCCGGATATCCGTGTGATCGCGCCCAAGACCCTGCTGCCGGTCGGCATCGAGCAGTACGGCGTGACCGTCTACAGCGACATGGCCGCCGGCCTCAAGGATGTCGACGTGGTGATCATGCTGCGCCTGCAGCGTGAGCGCATGAGCGGCGGCCTGCTGCCCAGCGAAGGCGAGTTCTACCGCCTGTTCGGCCTCACCGAACAGCGCCTGGCCCTGGCCAAACCGGATGCCCTGGTGATGCACCCGGGGCCGATCAACCGCGGCGTGGAGATCGAATCGGCGGTGGCCGACGGCCCGCAGTCGGTGATTCTCAACCAGGTCACCTACGGCATCGCCGTGCGCATGGCGGTGCTGTCCATGGCCATGAGCGGGCAGAACGCCCAACGCCAACTCGACGCCGAGGAGCAGAACTGATGCGTATCGCGATCCTCGGGGCCCGTGTCATCGACCCCAGCAGCGGTTTCGATCGGCTGGCCGATCTCTATGTCGAAGGCGGCAAGATTGTCGCCATCGGCCAGGCTCCGGCCAGCTTCGTCGCCGAACAGAGCATCGACGCCCAGGGCCTGGTGGCCACACCCGGTCTGGTCGACCTCAACGTCGCCCTGCGCGAGCCGGGCTATAGCCGCAAGGGCAGCATCGCCACGGAAACCCTGGCGGCAGCGGCCGGCGGGATCACCAGCCTGTGCTGCCCGCCGTTTACCAAGCCGGTACTGGACACCCCGGCCGTGGCCGAACTGATTCTCGACCGCGCCCGCGAAGCCGGACATACCAAGGTGTTCCCCATCGGCGCACTGAGCAAGGGCCTGGCAGGCGAGCAGCTTGCAGAGCTCGTTGCACTGCGCGACGCCGGTTGCGTGGCCTTCGGCAACGGCCTGGACAGTTTTCGCAATAACCGCAGCCTGCGCCGCGCCCTGGAGTACGCCGCCACCTTCGACCTGACGGTGATCTTCCACTCCCAGGACCATGACCTGGCCGAAGGCGGTCTGGCCCACGAAGGGGCCACGGCCAGCTTCCTCGGCCTGCCGGGCATCCCGGAAAGTGCCGAAACCGTGGCCCTGGCCCGCGACCTGCTGCTGGTCGAGCAGACCGGGGTGCGCGCCCACTTCAGCCAGCTGACCAGCGCCCGCGGTGCCCAGCTGATCGCCGAAGCCCAGGCCCGCGGCCTGCCGGTGACGGCGGATGTCGCCCTGTATCAGCTGATCCTCACCGACGAGGCGCTGATCGATTTTTCCAGCCTCTATCACGTACAACCGCCGCTGCGCACCCACGCCGATCGCGACGGCCTGCGTGCCGCAGTGAAAAGCGGGGTGATCGCGGCCATCTCCAGCCACCATCAGCCCCATGAGCGCGACGCCAAGCTGGCCCCCTTCGGTGCCACCGAGCCGGGCATCAGCAGCGCGCAACTGCTGCTGCCGCTGGCCATGAGCCTGGTGCAGGACGGCCTGCTCGACCTGCCCAGCCTGCTCGCCCGCCTGAGCAGCGGTCCGGCCGCAGCCTTGCGCCTGCCGGCCGGCCGCCTGGCCGTGGACGGCCCCGCCGACCTGCTGCTGTTCGACCCGCAGGCCTCGACCCTGGCCGGCGAAAGCTGGTATTCGAAAGGAGCCAACTGCCCCTTTATCGGCCACTGCCTGCCGGGGGCGGTGCGCTACACCCTGGTGGACGGGCACGTCAGCTACAAAGCCTGAGAACCTGCTTACGATCTGCTGCGCGTCGGCCCTGCGGCGTTAAAAACAGGCTCGGCAAGCCGCTGCGGCTAACGCGCTTTAGCGCGGCCCGAAGGGCGAGTGAAACGAGTAATGCTCATGTACAACAGTACACTCCGCTTCCTCGCCTGTTTTGACCAGCCGGAGGCTGTTACTAACGTAGCGCCTTGCATGACTCTAGCTCGCAAGATCCTAAACAGGTTCTAGGACCAGCCAGAAACAAAAGCCCGCCTATTGGCGGGCTTTTTCGTGCCTGAGATTCAGGCGCGTTCGGCGTTTTTGAGCGACACCTGGGTATTCAGCGTCCAGAAGTCATACAGCACACCGAGCAGGAACAGCCCCCCGGTAAACAGGTAGATGATCCCGGTGATCCACTTGCCCTGGTACATCCGGTGCACACCGAAAATGCCGAGGAAGGTCAGCAGAATCCAGGCGACGTTGTAGTCGGTATCGCCGGCGGTAAAACGCAGGTCGGCCTCGCGATCCATCGCCGGAATCAGGAACAGATCGACGATCCAGCCGATAAACAGCAGGCCGAAGGTAAAGAACCAGATGGTCCCGGTCACCGGTTTGCCGTAATAGAAACGGTGCGCACCGAGAAAACCGAATATCCAGAGCAGATAGCCGATGAGCTTGCTGTGGGTATCTTGTCTTGGACTCAAACCGAACTCCTGAACTGCAGGGCAGTAGTAATTGAAACCGGCAAAGCGCACAGGGTTTGCCGGCTACGGGAAGGTCTACGCTATACGGGGCAGCGCGCTGTCTCAACGAAAACGCTTGCCCGGATCCTCTTCGCTGACTTCCAGCGACAGACCCTGGGACATGCTGCTCAGGTGATCGCCGTCGGCTTCCGAGCCCAGCTTGATCATCAGGCGCAGGTCGTTGGCCGAGTCGGCATACAGCAGCGCATCTTCGTAGGTGATCTCGCCCTGGCTGTAGAGGTTGTACAGCGCCTGGTCGAAGGTCTGCATGCCCTGCTCGGTGGAGCGCTTCATAAGCGCCTTGAGCTCATGCACATCGCCCTTGCGGATCAGGTCGGCGGCCAGCGGGGTATTGATCAGCACCTCGATCACCGCACGGCGGCCCTTGCCGTCCGGGGTCGGGATCAGTTGCTGGGCGACGATGGCCTTGAGGTTGAGCGACAGGTCCATCCACACCTGATTCTGCCGGTCGGCCGGGAAGAAGTTGATAATCCGGTCCAGCGCCTGGTTGGCGTTGTTGGCGTGCAGGGTGGCCAGGCACAGGTGACCGGTTTCGGCGAAGGCCACGGCATGGTCCATGGTCTCGCGGGTACGCACCTCACCGATCAGAATCACGTCCGGTGCCTGGCGCAGGGTGTTCTTCAGCGCCACCTCGAAGGACTCGGTGTCGATGCCCACTTCCCGCTGCGTGACGATACAGCTCTGGTGCTGGTGGATATATTCGATCGGGTCTTCGATGGAGATGATATGACCGCTGCTGTTCTTGTTGCGGTAGCCGATCATCGCCGCCAGGGAGGTCGACTTACCGGTACCGGTAGCACCGACAAACAACACCAGGCCGCGCTTGGTCAGCGCCAGCTTCTTCAGCACTTCCGGCAGCTTGAGCTCGTCGAGGGTCGGGATATTGGTCTCGATCCGGCGCAGCACCATGCCGGCCAGATTGCGCTGGTAGAAGGCACTGACACGGAAACGGCCGATGCCGCGGGCGCTGATGGCGAAGTTGCACTCATGGTTTTCGGCGAAGTCGCGGCGCTGCGCCTCGTTCATCACCGAATGTACGGTCTCGCGGGTCTGCTCCGGCGACATGGGCATCTTGGTAATCGGCATGATCTTGCCGTTGACCTTCATCGACGGCGGCACGCCGGCGGTGATAAACAGGTCGGAGCCGCCCTTTTCCACCATCAGGCGCAGCAGTTTTTCGAATTCCATGCGTTGTCTCGCCCATCTGCATCACGCGTTTTGGCCAAGACCAGCAGGTGGCGCGTGTGACTCGCCGCTGGCCTGAACCCGGCGACCCAGGGCCGCGCGGGTATCGTCTGGTTAGAAGTTTTCCGGGGTTTTGGATTTTTCCCGCGCGCTTTCGCGACTGACAATACCCTTGGCCACCAGCCCCTTGAGGCAGGAGTCGAGGGTCTGCATGCCCAGCGAACCGCCGGTCTGGATCGCTGAATACATCTGCGCCACCTTGTCCTCGCGGATCAGGTTACGGATCGCCGGGGTGCCGATCATGATCTCGTGGGCCGCTACCCGGCCACCGCCGATTTTCTTCAGCAGGGTCTGCGAGATAACCGACTGCAGGGACTCGGAAAGCATGGAGCGGACCATGGATTTCTCTTCGGCGGGGAACACGTCGACCACCCGGTCGATGGTCTTGGCCGCCGAGGTGGTGTGCAGGGTGCCGAATACCAGGTGGCCGGTTTCTGCGGCGGTCAGCGCCAGGCGAATGGTTTCCAGGTCGCGCATCTCGCCGACCAGGATGATGTCCGGGTCTTCGCGCAGGGCCGAGCGCAGGGCTTCGGAGAAGCCCAGGGTGTCGCGGTGCACCTCGCGCTGGTTGATCAGGCACTTCTTCGACTCGTGGACGAATTCGATCGGGTCTTCCACGGTAAGAATGTGGTGGTACTTGTTGCTGTTGATGTAGTCCAGCATCGCCGCCAGGGTGGTCGACTTGCCCGAACCGGTCGGCCCGGTCACCAGCACCAGGCCACGGGGCACATCGGAAATCTTGCGGAAGATCTCGCCCATGCCGAGGTCTTCCATGCTCAGCACTTTCGACGGAATCGTCCGGAACACAGCGCCGGAACCGCGGTTCTGATTGAAGGCGTTGACCCGGAAGCGTGCCACGCCCGGCACCTCGAAGGAGAAGTCGGTCTCGAGGAACTCCTCGAAATCCTTGCGCTGCTTGTCGTTCATGATGTCGTAGATCAGCGCATGCACCTGTTTATGGTCCAGGGCAGGCAAATTGATCCGACGCACATCGCCGTCGACTCGAATCATCGGCGGCAGACCAGCGGAGAGATGCAGGTCCGATGCACCTTGCTTGGCGCTGAAGGCAAGCAACTCAGTGATATCCATGGGACTCCCTAATGGCGGTAGAATGCCGCGAAACCCAGGCGGCGGGCGCAAGTAATGTCCACGATAGCAGAGAATATTGCAAAGGTCGGAGTGCGCATCCGTGAGGCGGCGCAAGCCTCGCAGCGAGATTGTGCAACGGTTGGCCTACTCGCAGTGAGTAAAACCAAACCGGCGGCGGCGATTCGCCAGGCGTTTGCCGCCGGCGTGCGGGATTTTGGCGAAAACTACCTGCAGGAAGCCCTGGAAAAACAGCGCGAACTCGGCGACCTGCCCTTGATCTGGCACTTTATCGGCCCCATTCAATCGAACAAGACCAAGGCCATTGCCGAGCACTTCGCCTGGGTTCATTCGGTGGATCGCCTGAAGATCGCCCAACGCCTGTCCGATCAGCGTCCGGCGCATCTGCCGGCGCTGAATATCTGCCTGCAGGTGAATGTCAGCGGTGAGCCCAGCAAGTCCGGCTGCAACCCGGATGAACTGCCGGCCCTGGCACAGGCAGTTACACAACTGCCCAACATCCGCCTGCGTGGATTGATGACAATCCCCGAGCCGACCGACGATCTGGCCTGCCAGCATGCCGCCTTCGCCCGCCTGCGCGAGCTGCAGGACGGCCTGGGGCTGAGCCTCGACAGCCTGTCCATGGGCATGAGCCATGACCTGGAGGCGGCCATCGCCGAGGGCGCGACCTGGGTGCGCATCGGCACCGCCCTGTTCGGAGCCCGCGAGTACAGCCATAACTGATCGAATTTGCCAGCAGACTTATTAAGGAAGCCCCTATGACTACTCCCCGCATTGCCTTTATCGGTGCCGGCAATATGGCCGCCAGCCTTATCGGCGGCCTGCGCGCCCAGGGCATCGACGCCAGCGCCATCAAGGCCAGCGACCGCGGAGCCGAACAGCGCGCGAAGATCGCCGCGGAGCACGGCATCGAACTGTTCGCCGACAACGCCCAGGCTGCGGCCGGGGCCGATATCATCGTGCTGGCGGTCAAACCCCAGGTGATGAAGGCGGTGTGCCAGGATCTGGCCCCGCACTTGGGCGAAGGCCAAGTGCTGGTGTCGATTGCCGCCGGTATCAGCTGCGCCAGCCTGGAAAGCTGGCTCGGCCCGCGCGCCATCGTACGCTGCATGCCCAACACCCCGGCGCTGTTGCGCCAGGGGGTCAGCGGCCTGTACGCCAACGGCCATGTCTCCGCCAGCCAGCGGCAGCAGGCCGAGCAACTGCTCAGCGCCGTCGGCCTGGCCCTGTGGCTGGATCGGGAAGAACTGATCGACGCCGTCACCGCGGTATCCGGCAGCGGCCCGGCCTATTTCTTCCTGCTGATGGAGGCCATGACCGCCGCCGGGGAAAAACTCGGCCTGCCCCGCGACACCGCCGCCCAGCTGACCCTGCACACGGCCCTGGGGGCCGCGCGCATGGCGGTGGCCAGCGATGTCGACGCCGGCGAACTGCGCCGCCGCGTAACCTCCCCCGCCGGCACCACCGAGGCGGCAATCAAGACCTTCCAGGCCGACGGCTTCGAAGCCCTGGTCGAGAAAGCCCTCAACGCCGCCGCCAACCGCTCGGCGGAACTGGCTGAGCAACTGGGTCAATAAGGAACCAACATGATCGGACTCAACACCGCCGCGGTTTATATCCTGCAAACCATCGGCAGCCTCTACCTGCTGGTGGTTCTGCTGCGCTTTATCCTGCAACTGGTGCGGGCCAACTTCTACAACCCCGTATGCCAGTTTATCGTGCGCGCCACCCAACCCCTGCTGCGCCCCCTGCGCCGGCTGATCCCCAGCTTTGCCGGTCTCGACCTGGCTTCCCTGGTGCTGGCGATCCTGGTGCAGCTGGTGCTGATGGCGCTGACCCTGCTGCTGCTCGGCTACGAGCTGAACAACCCGCTGCAATTGCTGGTCTGGTCGATCATTGGCGTGACGGCGCTGTTCCTCAAGGTGTTCTTCTTCGCCCTGATCATCAGCGTGATCCTCTCCTGGGTAGCTCCCGGCACCCACAATCCAGCGGCCGAGCTAATCAACCAGATCTGCGAACCGCTGCTCGCGCCGGTCCGCCGCATCCTGCCGAGCCTGGGCGGCCTGGACCTGTCGCCGATCGTGGCCTTTCTGCTGCTCAACCTGATCGACATGCTGGTGATCCGCAACCTGGCGATCATGACCGGCATGTACAAGGGCCTCAGCCTGGCGATCTGATGAGTCATTACCACTGGGATGGCGAGGACCTGATTCTCGACTGCCACCTGCAGCCCAAAGCGAGCAAGGACGAGTTCGCCGGGCTGCACGGCGAGCGGATCAAGATTCGCCTGACCGCGCCGCCCGTCGATGGCAAGGCCAACGCCAGGCTGCTGGCCTTTCTCGCCGAAGCCTTTGCTGTCGGCAAAAGTCAGGTCAGCTTGGAAAGCGGCCAGCAAAGCCGCCAGAAGCGGGTGCGAATCAGGCAGCCGCGGCACTTTCCGGCCGTACTCGGGGTGACCGTCGAGGCATCCTGACCGACCCTAAGTCTAGAGTTGTACGACGGGCGATTGACGCCATTCGTATGAACAGCATAATGCCAGATAGCCAGCCCGCCGAAATCGCCCCCTACCGCAGACCGGCACAACGACTCGCGGCACTGGCATGGTGCAGCAGATATCCAGCCCCCGCGGGCTTCCCGCCGGGCCAACCCTTGTGGACGGATCAAGCAGAGGAAAGCCCGGATGAGCATGGAACGTCTCAGTCAGCAGGTCGATGCCTACGTCGCCTGGAAGCGCGAGCTGATGCGCGAGATCACCCGCTATCGCAGCTGGCTGGTGACCAACCGGCTCAACTCCGAAACCGTGGAAGCCAAGCTCGAACGCGCGCTCAAGCTGCTGCGCACCGACCATATCACCCTGGCCTTCGTCGGCGAGTTTTCCCGCGGCAAGACCGAGCTGATCAACAGCCTGTTCTTCTCCCAGTACGGCCAGCGCATGCTGCCCTCGCAAGCCGGGCGCACCACCATGTGCCCCACCGAGCTGTTCTTCGACCCGCGCTCGGAGCGTTCCTATATCCGCCTGCTGCCGATCGAGACGCGCATCGCCGAGGCCAGCATCGCCCAGTTCAAACGCATCCCGCGGCACTGGGTGAATATCCCCTTGGACCTCAGCGACCCGGACAATATGGTCCAGGCCTTTATCCAGGTGGCCAAGACCAAACCCATGCCGGTCGAACAGGCCATCGCCCTGGGCTTCCATCCGGACATGCTGGAAAGCACCAGCAAGCCCGGCGAGGTGCTGGTACCGGCCTGGCGCCACGCCCTGGTCAACCTCGATCACCCGCTGCTGCGCCAGGGCCTGCGCATCCTCGACACCCCCGGGCTGAACGCCCTGGGCAGCGAGCCGGAGCTGACCCTGTCGATGCTGCCCAGCGCCCAGGCGATCATCTTTATGCTGTCCGCCGACACCGGCGTCACCGCCAGCGACATGGCGGTCTGGCAGCAACATATCCGCCAGCTCGACGACGACACCCAAACCTGCCTGTTCGCCGTACTGAACAAGATCGACATGCTCTGGGACGACCTGGCCGGCGAGGCCTTCGTGCAGAATGCGATTCGCCAGATCCAGACCGGCACGGCCCGGCAACTGGGCATTAAGGTCGACGAAGTGCTGCCGCTGTCGGCCAAGCAGGCGATGCTCGCCAAGGTGCGCAAGGACCCAGAACTGCTGGCCCGCAGCCAGATGGTCAACCTGGAGAAGCTACTCTGCGACCGCATCATTGCGCAGAAGGAGCGCCTGCTCGAGGGCCGTGTGGTCAACCAGGTGCTGGCTATGCTGCAGAACAGCGAGCATGTCCTCAAGCTGCGCCTGGACAAGGTCAACGAGCAGCAGGCCCTGCTCGACAACCACCAGCAGGACAACGGCCAGCTGCTGTTCGAACTGACCGCCAAGACCAAGCAAGAGCACAGCCTGCACCACCGCCGCCTGCTCGGCCTGAAAACCAACCAGCGCCTGCTCAAGCGCCAGGGCGAGCTGCTGCGTAGCGCCGCCCGCGGCGAGCGCCTGGATGAGCACCTGAACAAGGTGCGCCGCAACCTCACCGGCAGCTGGACCACCCTGGGCATCAACCAGGCCATCCTGCACTTCTTCCGCAGCGTGGAGCAGGACCTGCACAACCTGGCCCAGGAAGCCGAGATGGCCAACAAGATGGTCGCCGCCATCTACCGCCGGCACAACGAAGACAACCCGCTGCACGGGGTCGACGCCCCGCAGTTCAATATCGGCCGCTACCAGCGCGAGCTCAGGCTGCAACAGGCCAAGGCCGATCAGTTCCGCCTGCACCTGAAAACCCTGCTCACCGAGCAGCGCAGCCTGAGCAAACGCTTCTTCGCCACCCTGGTGCAGGAAGTCATCGGCCTGCATCAGCGCCTGCGCCTGGAGGCCGAGCAATGGGCCAGCGATGCGCTGATGCCGTTGCTGCAACACAGCCTGGAGCACAAGCAACTGCTGGAAACCCATATGCTGCGGCTCAAGGCCCTGGCCCAGCAAACCCAGCAGGCACGCCAGCGCGGCCAGCAACTGGGGCGCTACGCTGCCGAGCTTGAGCAGCAACTGGCCCAGGCCGGCGATATGCTGCGCATCCTGCGCCGTCCGGCCCCGGTACAACGCCAGGGCAAGGTCGTCACCCTGCCGGGAGCCGCGCGCCCGCACAGCGTCGGCGAATAGCCAGACAGCCCTCCGCTTCGCCGCCCCGTGCGCTTGCCGCCCGCGGCGGCGCTCTTTAGACTGCGGCTCTTCTTTGATTACGAGCAGGGTCGATGTCGACTGCCTTCCCCCAAGACTCTGTTGGCCTGGTGACGCCCCAGCTGGCGCATTTCGCCGAACCCCTGGCGCTGGCCTGTGGGCGCAGCCTGGCCGACTACCAACTGATCTATGAAACCTATGGCCAGCTGAATGCCACGGCGAGCAACGCCGTGCTGATCTGCCACGCCCTCTCCGGTCACCATCATGCCGCCGGCTACCACCGCGCAGATGAACGCAAGCCCGGCTGGTGGGACAGTTGCATCGGCCCCGGCAAACCGATCGACACCAGCAAATTCTTTGTGGTCAGCCTCAACAACCTCGGCGGCTGCAACGGCTCCACCGGCCCCAGCAGCCTCAACCCCGCCACCGGCAAGCCGTTCGGCGCGGACTTCCCGGTGATGACCGTGGAAGACTGGGTGCACAGCCAGGCGCGCCTGGCCGACGCCCTGGGTATCGCACAATGGGCCGCGGTGATCGGCGGCAGCCTCGGCGGCATGCAGGCCATGCAGTGGGCGATCAGCTACCCCGAGCGCATCCGCCACTGCCTGGCCATCGCCTCCGCGCCCAAGCTGTCGGCGCAGAACATCGCCTTCAACGAGGTGGCGCGCCAGGCCATCCTCACCGATCCGGACTTCCATGGCGGACATTTCCAGGAGCAGGGGGTGATCCCCAAGCGCGGCCTGATGCTGGCGCGCATGGTCGGCCATATCACCTACCTGTCCGACGACGCCATGGGCGAGAAATTCGGCCGCGGACTGAAGAGCGAGAAGCTCAACTACGACTTCCACAGCGTCGAGTTCCAGGTGGAAAGCTACCTGCGCTACCAGGGCGAGGAGTTCTCCGGGCGCTTCGACGCCAACACCTACCTGCTGATGACCAAGGCGCTGGATTACTTCGACCCGGCGGCGGCCTTTGACGGCGATCTGGCCAAGACCCTGGCGCACGTCAGCGCCGACTTCTGCGTGATGTCCTTTACCACCGACTGGCGCTTCTCGCCGGTGCGCTCGCGGGAAATCGTCAACGCCCTGACCGCCGCGCGGAAGAACGTCTGTTACCTGGAGATCGACGCGCCCCAGGGTCACGACGCCTTCCTGATCCCCATCCCGCGCTATCTGCAGGCCTTCGACAGCTATATGAAACGGATCAAGGTGTAGCCATGCGAGCGGATCTAGACATCATTCAGGAATGGATTCCCGCCGGCAGCCGGGTCCTCGACCTGGGCTGCGGCAATGGCGAACTACTGGCCTGGCTGACCGAGCACAAGCGGGTTTCCGGCTACGGCCTGGAAATCGATGCGGACAATATCGCCCAGTGCGTCAGCAAGGGCGTCAACGTGATCGAGCAGAACCTCGACAAGGGCCTGGGCAACTTCGCCAGCAACAGCTTCGACGTGGTGGTCATGACCCAGTCGCTGCAAGCCCTGCATTACCCGGACAAGGTGCTGGCGGAGATGCTGCGCATCGGCAAGACCTGCATCATCACCTTCCCCAACTTCGCCCACTGGCGCTGCCGCTGGTACCTGGCGAGCAAGGGCCGCATGCCGGTCTCGGACTTCCTGCCGTACACCTGGTACAACACGCCGAATATCCACTTCTGCACCTTCGAGGACTTCGAAAACCTCTGCCATGACCAGGGAGCCAGCGTGATGGACCGACTGGCGGTCGACCGCGACCATCGGCACGGCTGGGCCAGTCGGATCTGGCCTAATCTATTAGGTGAGATCGGTATCTACCGGATCAGCGGCCCCGATGCTCTGGCCGCGCCGCTCGCCCAGTAGGCCGGTCGTCGCCAGCGCGTCACTTATTTCAGGAGCACCCTTATGAACCGCCTTGCCCTCTTCCTTATCGCCCTGTGTCTGAGCCTGCCGGCCCTGGCCGAACGCAAGCAGAGTTACGGCGACCTGGACGTACACTACATCGCCTTCAACTCGGGCTTTCTGCAACCGGAGGTCGCCGCCGCCGCGGGCCTGGTGCGCAGCAAGACCCAGGGCGTGGTGAATATTTCCGTGCTCAAGGCCGGCACCGCCAGCAACGCCAGCGTCAGCGGCGAGGTCAAGGACCTGGTCGGGCGCAGCCACCCGCTGAACTTCAAGCAGGTCACCGAGGGCGAGGCCATCTATTACCTGGCCCAGTTCCCCTTCAGCCAGCGCGAAATGCTGCGCTTTACCATCAATGTCATCGCCGCCGACGGCGTGACGCACAGCTTCGACTTCAACCAGGAATTCTTCCCAGACGAATGATCCACTTCAACGAGCTCGTACTCGCCAGTCATAACGCCGGCAAACTCAAGGAACTCCAGGCCATGCTCGGCAGCAGCGTACGCGTGCGCTCGGTCGGCGAGTTCTCCAGGGTCGAACCGGAAGAAACCGGCCTGTCCTTTGTCGAGAACGCCATCCTCAAGGCGCGCAACGCCGCCCGGGTGTCCGGCCTGCCGGCGCTGGCCGACGACTCCGGCCTGGCGGTGGACTTTCTCGGCGGCGCGCCGGGCATCTACTCGGCGCGCTACGCAGACGGCCAGGGCGATGCGGCCAACAACGCCAAGCTGCTCGAGGTGCTGAAGGATGTGCCGGATGCCGAGCGCGGCGCGCAGTTCGTCTGCTGCCTGGCCCTGGTGCGGCATGCCGACGACCCGCTACCGATCGTCTGCGAGGGCCTCTGGCACGGGCGCATCCTGCACGCTGCCCAAGGCGTGGACGGCTTCGGCTATGACCCGCTGTTCTGGGTGCCCGAGCGCGATTGCTCCAGCGCCGAACTGGCGGCGGCCGAGAAAAACCAGATCAGCCACCGCGCCCGCGCCATGGCCCTGCTTAAGCAGAGACTGGGCCTGGCATGAGACCAGCCCCCTCACCCCGATCGCGGGTCGCCCCGGCCCCTCTTCCAGAGGGCGAGGGAAGCAAAAGCAGCTTTCAGCTCCCCCCTCTGGCGCTCTATATCCACATCCCCTGGTGCGTGAAGAAGTGCCCCTACTGCGACTTCAACTCCCACGCCGCCGGGCCGACGCTGCCGGAAGAGGAATACGTCGACGCCCTGCTGGCGGATCTGGATGCCGATCTGGCGCGGGTCCATAACCGCCCGCTGAGTTCGATCTTCTTCGGCGGCGGCACCCCCAGCCTGTTTTCGGCCAGGGCCCTGGGTCGCCTGCTCGAAGGCGTCGAGCGGCGAGTGGAGTTTGCACCTGATATCGAGATCACCCTGGAAGCCAACCCCGGCACCTTCGAACAGGCCAAGTTCAAGGATTACCGCAGCCTGGGCATCAACCGCCTGTCGATCGGCGTGCAGAGTTTCCAGCCGCCCAAGCTGATCGCCCTGGGGCGCATCCACGATGGCGCTGAAGCCGTGCGCGCGGCGGATATGGCCCGCGCCGCCGGCTTCGACAACTTCAACCTGGACCTGATGCATGGTCTGCCGGAGCAGTCCATCGAGGACGCCCTGAGCGACCTGCGCACCGCCATCGCCCAAGGGCCGACACACCTGTCCTGGTACCAGCTGACGGTGGAGCCCAACACGGTGTTCTGGAGCCAGCCGCCGGTGATGCCGGAGGACGATATCCTCTGGGATATCCAGGAAGCCGGCCAGGCCCTGCTGGCCGCCGAGGGCTACGGGCAGTACGAAGTCTCCGCCTACGCCCAGGCAGGCAAAGCGGCGCGGCACAACCTCAACTACTGGACCTTTGGCGACTTTCTCGGCATCGGTGCCGGTGCCCACGCCAAGCTCAGCCACCCGGACGGCCGCATCAGCCGCAGCTGGAAGACCCGCCTGCCCAAGGACTACCTGGACAGCAGCAAAGGCTTTAGCGCCGGCGAGCGGCCCCTGGGCGCGGACGAACTGCCCTTCGAGTTTCTGATGAATGTGCTGCGGCTCACGGACGGCGTCGCCAGCGAGCTATTCACTCAGCGCACCGGCCTGCCCCTCGCCCAGCTCGCCGCCGCACGGCGCGAGGCCGAGCAGCGCGGCCTGTTGCACGCCGACCCGACACGCCTGAGCGCCACCCGCGAAGGTCAGCTGTTTCTCAACGACCTGCTGCAACACTTTCTGCCCTGAAAGGCTTACTGCCCTACGACTAAGGAAACCGGATGGACCTGCTACTCGACCTGATCGTCACCCTCTCGCGCTGGAGCCGCAGCCACCTCTACGATATCTCCCTGGCGATCATGGCCACCCTGCTGGTGCTGTTCGGCCCCGGCATCAACGCCTGGGTGCAGCGCTCCACCGCCAGCATGAACTTTATCCTGCGCACCCTGATCTTCGTCCTGCTCTGCGCCGTGGGCTACGGCCTGGTAATCGTCTTCGTCACGCCGATGCTGGGCAAGGGCCTGGGCCACTTCAACAACTTCACCCTGGCCCCGGTGCTGATTCTGGTGTTCTTCGTCATCGGCATCCTCGCCGACCGCAACTAGCGGCCAGCCAACAAGCCCGCGCCGGCACTCGGTCAAACGGCCTGATCGCTGGAGTAGGCACCCAGGCCGGAGTCCTGCACAGCATCGACATCACTCCGATAAAAATGCGCGAAAGGCATCTCTAGCGCCGCGCCGCTGCCCGAAAGGTGGCGGCCATGGATGGCAAGGCATAAAAAAACCGCCCCGAAGGGCGGCCTCTTGGCATGACTGAACTCAGTTGCCTTCGCGGCGCAGGGCCTGCGGGGTGAAGTCGCGAGGACTGAGCTGGGCCTTGAAGTTGTACATGGGCTCGTTGTTGTCCAGGCCGTCGACGAAGTAGCGCTTGCCCTTGAAGTCGTAGATGGTTTCCAGGGTGCTGCCGAACATCGGCACGTCGTAATAACTGATCGGGTGGCTTTCCTGCAACCCGATCAGCTCGCCAGCCTTGTCGTACAGATCGACCGTCAGCACCTGCCAGCTGTCCTCGTCGATATAGAAGCGACGCTTGGCGTAGGGGTGACTGAAGCCCTTGCGCAGATCGGCCTCCACCACCCAGACGCGGTGCAGCTCGTAGCGCAGCAACTGTGGGTTGACGGTATCGCGCTGCAGGATGCTGTCGTAAGGGATGCCCTGCTGGTGCACCGCATAGCTGTTGTAGGGCACCAGCATTTCCTGCTTGCCGAGCAGCTGCCACTCGTAACGGTCCGGCGCGCCGTTGTAGACATCCACCTGATCGGCGGTGGCCAGGCCATTGGTATCCGGCTGCAGGGTGTCGTAGGCCAGCATCGGCAGACGCCGCACGCGCCGCTCGCCACGGCTGAAGCGCCAGGCCTTGCGGATCGCCAGCACCTGGTCGAGGGTTTCCTGCACCACCAGCGCCGAGCCCGAGAGCTTGGACGGGGCGACCACCTTGTACTTGTAATAGAACAGGGTGTTGTCCAGGTCCTGCGGGGTGACGCCCTCGCGACCGTAGAGGAAGTAGATGTCGCGCTCCAGCTTGAGCAGGTTATAGGAGCCGTTGGCCAGCACCGCCGCCTGGTTGGTGACGAAGCCGATCTGCTCGCCGCGGTAACGCATGATGTGGTTCCAGATGGCTTCCTGGCCGGTTTGCGGCAGCGGGAAGGGGACACCGGCCGCCACCCCATCGACGCCATTGCCGCCGGAAATCAGCTCCGCGCTCTGCGCATTGAAGCGCGTGGCGTCATAGATGCGTTGCGGGGCGGCCGCGCTACGGCGAGTAGGGAAAACCCGCAAAAAGTAATCCGGGTTCTTCTCCAGCAACGCCTGCAAGCCCGCCGGCAGCTGCGCCTGATGCTGCGCCAGATTCTGGCTGTTGACCTGATACAGCACGGCGTCCTGGGCATAGGGGTCGGGGTGGTGCATGCCGGCCCGGTAGTTGGCCGGCGGTTGCGCCAGGCCGCCCTCCCAGCTGGGGATGGTACCGGCGGCATTACCCGCGCGCTCGCCCCCGAGGGGGGTCAGATCCTGGCCGAGACGGCCAGGCTGGGCCTGCACCTGCAGGGCAAAGGCCGTCAGCAGTAGACACGATAAAACTTTCAACACAGCGATCTCCTCGCAACCTGGCCGAAGCAGGGCTGCTGTTCTTATGCCCCGACCGTAGCGGGCGGGTTGATTGACCGTCTTGGTGAGGAGCCATCCTGGCGGGAGGCGGCTGGGCCGCTCTTGTGCGGTCATCCCTGTGCTTGTTCTTATCCGGAGGACGCGCCAGCCATGCGGCGGCGCTGCTAGGTCAGGCGTTGCGCTGGAATTTCAGGTCCCAGACGCCGTGGCCGAGACGCTCGCCGCGGCGCTCGAACTTGGTGGTCGGGCGCTCCGGCGGACGCGGGACATACTGACCATCCTCGGCCAGGTTCTGATAACCGGGTGCCGCATTCATCACCTCCAGCATGTATTCGGCGTAGGGCTGCCAGTCGGTGGCCATATGCAGCACACCGCCGACCTTGAGCTTCTGCCGCACCAGTTCGGCGAACTCGGCCTGAACGATACGGCGCTTGTGGTGGCGCGACTTGTGCCAGGGGTCGGGGAAGAATAGCAACACCCGGTCGAGGCTGGCGTCGGCCACACAGTGGCGCAGCACCTCCAGGGCATCGCAGCTATAGACGCGCATATTGCTCAGGTTCTGGGTCATCAGGCCGTTGAGCAGGGCACCGACGCCCGGACGGTGCACCTCGACGCCGATAAAGTCCTGCTCGGGCGCTGCGGCGGCCATTTCCAGGGTCGAGTGACCCATGCCGAAGCCGATTTCGAAGGTGCGCGGCGCACTGCGACCGAACACCTGATCGAAATCGCGCAGACCGTCTTCCAGCTGCAGGCCGAACTTCGGCCAGCCCTGATCGAGACCACGTTGCTGGCCTTCGGTCATGCGCCCGGCGCGCATCACGAAACTCTTGATGGTACGCAGGTTACGCGGGGCGGCGCCCTCGCCTGCTTGCTGGATCTCGTCGCTCATAAGGTTCTCTGCCGCCTGTCTGGAATCTCGCCGCACCCATTCGGGGCCGCGCAAAGGGCGCGCAGTTTACCCCGAGTGACGCGGCCTGCCGAGCCCGTTCTGTCGCGTATGAATCAGGGTCTATGCAAAGTCTCGCGAGCTAGAGTCATGCAAGGCGCTACGTTAGTAACAGCCTCCGGCTGGTCAAAGCGGCGAGGGAGCGGAGTTTACGAGCTGTAAATGAGCATAACTCGCTGCGCTCGCCCTGCGGGCCGTCCTGCGGACGTTCAGTGACAAGTCACTGTCCGAGCCTGTTTGACTCGCTTTGCTCGCCCTTCGGGCCAGCCTTCGGCTGTTACTCCCGCTCGTCGTAGCAACGCAGCAGGGCCGACGCGCAGCAGACTTTGAACAGGCTCAGTTGATCAGGCCATCCAGCGGCGAAGAGGCGCTGGCGTACAGCTTCTTCGGCATGCGCCCGGCCAGGTAGGCCATGCGCCCGGCGATGATCGCGTGCTTCATCGCCTCGCCCATCAGAATCGGGTTCTGCGCGTGGGCAATCGCGCTGTTCATCAGCACCGCCTCGCAGCCCAGCTCCATGGCGATGGTGGCGTCCGACGCGGTGCCGACGCCGGCATCCACCAGCACCGGCACAGTCGCCTCTTCGAGGATGATGCGCAGGTTGTAGGGGTTGCAGATGCCCAGACCGGTGCCGATCAGGCCGGCCAGGGGCATCACCGCGATGCAGCCCATGGCCGCCAGTTCACGGGCGATGATCGGGTCGTCGCTGGTGTAGACCATCACGTCGAAACCGTCCTTGACCAGCACTTCGGCTGCCTTGAGGGTTTCGATCACGTTGGGGAACAGGGTCTTCTGGTCGGCCAGCACTTCCAGCTTGACCAGCTTGTGGCCGTCGAGCAGCTCGCGGGCCAGACGGCAGGTGCGCACAGCCTCGACCGCGTCGTAGCAGCCGGCGGTGTTGGGCAGGATGGTGTAGCGCTCGGGGCTGATCACATCCAGCAGGTTCGGCTCGTCCGGATTCTGCCCGATATTGGTACGGCGCACCGCCACGGTGACGATCTCGGCACCCGAGGCCTCGATGGCCAGGCGGGTCTCCTCGAGGTCCTTGTACTTGCCGGTGCCGACCAGCAGACGCGACTGATAGGTGCGGCCGGCCAGGGTAAAGGGCTTGTCGCTGCGAACGTGGCTCATCGGGTATTCCTCTTGGCGTGGACGGTAGCGGGAGAAGACGAGCTGTGGGTCGTCAACCGCCGCCAATGGCATGCACCACTTCAACCCGGTCGCCTTCGCTCAGGGCGGTGCTGGCGTGCTGGCTGCGCGGCACTATGTCCAGATTGAGTTCGACCGCCACGCGGCGTCCAGCCAGATCGAGACGCTCGATCAGCCCGGCGATGGTGGCACCGTCGGGCAATTCGAATGCTTCACCGTTTAACTGAATATGCATGACGGCAGGGTCACAACTGGGGAAAGGGTCGGCATTCTAGCCTGATCGCGGGGCGTGGACCAAGGCTAAAGGCTGCCGTTCGTCCTGCTTTCTGACTCACGAGTCAGGCGCTTTTACCCACCCCCATCCTCCAGGCCGCCAGGCCCAGGCACAGCCAGCCGGCGAGGAACGCCAGGCCGCCGAAAGGGGTCACCATGCCCAGCGCGCTCACTCCGCTGAGGGTCAGCAGGTACAGGCTGCCGGAGAACAGGACAATGCCCAGGGCGAACAGCGCAGCGGCGCAGTTGACCAGCCGCCCCGGCCGCTGTAGCGCCAGCAGGCCCACGCCGAACAGGGCCAGGGCATGGATCAGCTGGTAGTGGGTGCCGGTCTGGAACACCGCCAGGTAGTCGACCGTCAGCCGGCCCTTGAGGCCGTGAGCGGCAAAAGCCCCGAGGGCCACGCCGGTAAATCCGGCGAAAGCGGCCAGCAACAGGCAAAGACGCGCCATGTATCACTCCAGGAACAGCGGATGGGCTGGCTATAATGGCCCGCTCATTCGTTCCGGCCAAGCCCGCATGTTTCGATCCATTGCCCGTCGCCTGCTCAAACTCCTGCTCTGGCTGATTATCGGCTCGGTATTGCTGGTGCTGCTGTTTCGCTGGGTGCCGCCACCGGGCACCGCGCTGATGGTCGAACGCAAGATCGAGTCCTGGAGCGGCGGCCAGCCCATCGACCTGCAACGCAGCTGGCGGCCCTGGCGCGAGCTGCCAGACCATCTGAAGATGGCGGTGATCGCCGCCGAGGACCAGAAATTCGCCGAGCACTGGGGCTTCGATATCGCGGCGATCCAGGCGGCCCTGGCGCACAACCAGCAGGGCGGCTCGCTGCGCGGGGCCAGCACCCTTAGCCAGCAGGTGGCCAAGAACCTGTTTCTCTGGTCGGGCCGCAGCTGGCTGCGCAAGGGCCTGGAGGTCTGGTTCACCGGGCTGATCGAGCTGCTCTGGCCCAAGCAGCGGATTCTCGAGGTGTACCTCAACAGTGTCGAGTGGGGCGGTGGCATCTTCGGGGCCGAAGCGGCGGCGCAGCATCACTTCAAGACCGGCGCATCCTACCTGTCGCGCCAGCAGACCAGCCTGCTGGCCGCCGTACTGCCCAACCCGCGGGCCTGGAGCGCCAGCCGCCCGAGCGCCCAGGTCGGCCGCCGCGCCGCCTGGATTCGCCAGCAGATGTGGCAACTGGGCGGCAGCCATTACCTCAACCGCATGCAACCGCAACGCCCGGGCTGGTGGCCCAGGGAACTACCGGAGTGGCTGGAGGGCGGCTAAGGCTGTTGAAGCAAACGCCGCGGCACGGCATAGAGAAAATACAACTCGTCGTCCTGCAGGTGCGCAGTCATGCCCAGTTCGGGATAGACCCAGGCCTGACCCTCGGCCAGTTCCAGGGTCAGGCGCGGCTGACCGAGGCTGGCCGCCAGGCGCGCGCTGGCCAGCGGGGCCGGCGGCAACAGGGTCAGCGCAACGATCGGGCGATTGGCCAACGACACCAGCAGCTGACTGCCCAGTGGCTGCTCCTTATCCGTCGGCTTTAACCCGGCGGCGGCCAGCAGGCTCGCGCGCTCGGCCTTGTCCAGACCGACTTCCGCCTCCAGCGACCAATTGCCGTCCGCATCCTGCAATTCGCCGCGATACAGCAGGCGTGCACCGTCCAGATTGGGCTGCAGCCAGAGCTCGCCATCCAGGGCATCACCCAGGTGCACCAGGCTCAGGCGATCATCGGCCAGGGGCGCGAGCACCTGCTCCTGCCACTCGACCAGCCAGGGCAAAGGCTGCGCGGCCGGCTGCGGACGCATCAGCCACGCGCCCCAGGCAAAGAACAGGGCGGCAACCACGGCAAAGATCAGCCAGTGCTGCGGGCGTATGGGTGGCAATTTCATCGAGTTTTTCCTTGACCATAAAAATCGCCGGAAGCGATTTTTAACATCGCATAGCGACGGCCCGCAGGGTGGCCGCCAGGAATGGTAGGCATAAAAAACTGCCCGGAGCAGTTTTTAACGTCGCGTAGCGACGGCCCGAAGGGTGGCCGCCAGGGATGGTAGACCATAAAAAAGCCGCACCTGGGTGCGGCTTCTGACAGTAGCGCGATTTACGCCGCGATCGAGCCCTTGAGCTTGTTCATGGCGTTCTTCTCCAGCTGGCGGATGCGCTCGGCGGAGACGTTGTACTTGGCCGCCAAGTCATGCAGGGTGGCCTTCTCCTCGGCCAGCCAGCGCTGGTAGAGGATGTCGCGGCTGCGCTCATCCAGACCTTCCAGGGCTTCGTGCAGATTGGCATTGGAGCTGTCGCTCCAGTCCGAGTCCTCCAGCTGACGGGCCGGGTCGTAGCGGTGGTCTTCCAGGTAATGCGCCGGCGACTGGAAGGCGCTGTCGTCATCGGCCTCGGCGGCCGGATCGAAGGCCATATCGTGGCCGGTCAGACGGCTTTCCATCTCGCGCACTTCACGCGGCTCGACCCCTAGGCTTTCGGCCACGGCGTGCACTTCGTCATTGTTCAGCCAGGCCAGACGCTTCTTCTGGCTGCGCAGGTTGAAGAACAGCTTGCGCTGCGCCTTGGTGGTGGCGACCTTGACGATGCGCCAGTTGCGCAGGATGAATTCGTGGATCTCGGCACGGATCCAGTGCACGGCAAAGGACACCAGGCGCACACCCATTTCAGGGTTGAAGCGCTTGACCGCCTTCATCAGGCCGACATTACCTTCCTGAATCAGGTCGGCCTGGGCCAGGCCATAACCGGAGTAGCTGCGGGCGATATGCACGACGAAACGCAGGTGAGCCAGGACCATCTGCCGGGCGGCTTCCAGATCCTGCTTGTAGAAGAGGCTTTCCGCCAGTTCGCGTTCCTGCTCAGGGGTCAGCAGCGGAATGCCGTTGACCGCATGCACGTATGCCTCCAGGTTGGCACCCGGAACCAGAGCATGAACAGGTTGCAAAGAAGTGGACATTTGGATCCTCCGACTTACGAATCGAACGCAGTGTAGCACCGAGCTGTATGACTAGAAACGTATCTACAAGTTCCGTTACAGATAGTCAACATCAATAAAAACAATAACTTACCTAGGGGCCAATTCATTTAGGTGACGAGCGACCGCCAACCAGGCACCAATATAGCCCAACAGTACCGCCCCGAGCAGCAGGGATAGACCATCGGCTAACGGCACCCCGTCCAGGGCGAAATCGCTGCCATAGAGCCCCGCCAGGCGCACCACGGCATCGTCCAGCCAGCCCAGGCCATAGGCCAGCAGCAGCCAGGCCAGTAAGCCGGCCCCGAACCCATAAAGGGTACCCATATAGAGGAAGGGCCGGCGCACATAACTGTCGGTACCGCCCACCAGCTTGATCACCTCGATCTCGGTGCGGCGGTTCTCGATATGCAGGCGAATGGTATTGCCGATCACCAGCAGCAGCGCCAGCACCAGCAACAGGGTCAGGCCGAAGACGAAACGTTCACCGAGTTTGAGCATGGCACTCAGGCGCTCGACCCAGAGCAGATCGAGCTGCGCCTGCTGCACCTTGGGCAGTTCGGCCAGGCGCAGGCGCAGGGCTTCGAGGGCAACCTTGTCGACTTCCTGCGGGGTCACCACCACTACGCCGGGCAGCGGATTATCCGGCAGCTCCTTGAGCGCTTCGCCGAGGCCAGACTGCTGCTGGAACTCGTCCAGGGCCCGTTCTCGGCTGATCCACTCGGCCTCGCTGACATCCGCCATGGCGGCGATCTGCTCGCGCAGCGCCTGACCTTCGGCGTCGCTGGCATCGAGCTGGAGAAACAGGGAAATCTGCGCGGCGCGTTGCCAGGAACCGCCCAGACGCTCGACGTTGTCCAGCAGCAGGGCCAGACCCATGGGCAGGCTCAGGGCCACGGCCATCACCAGGCAGGTGAAGAAGCTGCCGATGGGCTGCTTGCCCAGGCGGCGCAGGCTGTCGACCAGGCTGGCGCGGTGGCTTTCCAGCCAGGCATTGACCTGGCTGCGCAGGTCCGGGCCGTCGTCCGGGGTCGGTGCGTCGGCCTTCTTCGGCGCGGCACCGACGCGTTGCGCCGGCTGCGGCGGCGGCATGCGGGTTGCGCTCATACGGCCTCCCCGTCGCCGATCAGGCGACCACGTTGCAGGGTCAGCATGCGGTGACGCATGCGCGCGATCAGGGCCAGGTCGTGACTGGCGATCAGCACGCTGGTACCCAGCCGGTTGATGTCTTCAAACACCCCCATGATTTCCGCGGCCAGGCGCGGATCGAGGTTGCCGGTCGGTTCGTCCGCCAGCAGCAGGGCCGGCTGGTGCACCACGGCGCGGGCGATGCCGACGCGCTGCTGCTGACCGGTGGACAGGTCGCCGGGGAACTGCTCGGCCTTGTCCGACAGCGACACCCGCTCCAGGGCACTGCCGACGCGCTTGCCGATTTCGCCCTTGGACAGGCCGAGAATCTGCAGCGGCAGGGCGACGTTGTCGAACACGCTGCGGTCGAACAGCAGTTGGTGGTTCTGGAACACCACGCCGATCTGCCGGCGCAGGTAGGGAATCTGTGCATTGGTGATCTGCGCCAGGTCCTGGCCGGCCAGCAGCAGCTTGCCGCTGGTCGGGCGCTCCATGGCCAGCAACAGGCGCAGCAGGGTGCTCTTGCC
Source organism: Pseudomonas sp. EA_105y_Pfl2_R69 (assembly GCF_963970915.1). Classification (NCBI taxonomy): domain Bacteria; kingdom Pseudomonadati; phylum Pseudomonadota; class Gammaproteobacteria; order Pseudomonadales; family Pseudomonadaceae; genus Pseudomonas; species Pseudomonas sp. EA_105y_Pfl2_R69. Next base: position 148,396 of record NZ_CAXAOO010000005.1, on the reverse strand, counting down.
GGCCCCGGAGTGCCCGGTGACGAAGAGGAACTCGCCACGGCGCACGCGGAAACTCAGCTCGTGCAGACCGATATGCCCGTTGGGGTAGCGTTTACCGACCTGTTCGAAACGAATCATCCCTATTTCTCCGCAAACAGCGCCTGGACAAAGGCCTCGGCCTCGAAGGTGCGCAGGTCGTCGATCCCCTCGCCCACCCCGATATAGCGAATCGGCAGGGCGAACTGCTTGGCCAGGGCGAAGATCACCCCGCCCTTGGCGGTGCCGTCCAGCTTGGTCAAGGCCAGACCGGTGAGGTTGACGGTCTGGTTGAACTGCTTGGCCTGGTTGATGGCGTTCTGCCCGGTGCCGGCGTCCAGCACCAGCAGCACCTCGTGAGGCGCGCTGTCGTCGAGCTTGCCGATCACCCGGCGGACCTTCTTCAGTTCTTCCATCAGGTTGTCTTTGGTGTGCAGACGCCCTGCAGTATCGGCAATCAGCACGTCCATGCCACGGGACTTGGCCGCCTGCACCGCATCGAAGATCACCGACGCCGAATCGGCCCCGGTGTGCTGGGCGATCACTGCAATCTTGTTGCGCTCGCCCCACACCTGCAGCTGCTCGACGGCGGCGGCGCGGAAGGTATCGCCGGCGGCCAGCATGACCTTCTTGCCGTCCTGCTGGAGTTTTTTCGCCAGCTTGCCGATGGTGGTGGTCTTGCCCGCACCATTCACCCCGACGACCAGAATCACATAGGGCTGCTTACCGGTATCGATCTGCAGCGGCTGCTCGACCGGCCTGAGCAGCGCGGTCAGCTCTTCCTGCAGGGCCTTGTACAGCGCGCCGCTGTCGGCCAGCTCCTTGCGCGCCACGCGGCGGGTGAGGTTCTGCACGATGGCGGTGGTGGCCTCGACGCCGACGTCGGCGGTGAGCAGACGGGTTTCGATATCTTCCAGCAGTTCATCGTCGATGGCTTTCTTGCCGAGAAACAGGCTGGCCATGCCCTCGCCCAGGCTGGCGCTGGTCTTCGACAACCCCTGCTTGAGGCGGGCGAACCAGCCGCCCTGGTTATCGCCCGGTTTATTCTGCTCGACCTGCACCTCAGCCACCGGGGCCTCCGGCACGAGCGGCGCAACCGGCTCGGGCTCCGGGGCATGGATGACGGGATGCAGCACTTCGCTGCCGGCATTGATGCGGAACCGCGAAGGCCGTGGTGCCTGCACCGGCTCCGCCGCAGACACGGACGGCGCAGCCCCTGCGGGCTCTGCCGGCGGCGTGACCGGAGCAACCGGCTCGACCAGCGGTGCTGCGGTCTCTTCAGCTTGCGGCAGCGTTGGCTCTGGCACTTGCGACTCTGGGGCAGGCGTCGCTTCAGCCGGCTCAGGTGCCGGGCTGCTGGCGGGTTCCTGGGGCTTCTTGCGCAACCAGCCAAACAGGTCTTTTTTCTCCGCGACTTTCTCGGCGGATGGCGGCACAACGGGCGTGGTGCCGGGTGCTGGGGTCTTCTTGTCGTCGTTGGAACCAAACATGGAGGACGGCTATCTCAAAGGTGCGGCGCGCCAGTGGGCGGGTCTGAAACTTGAACTGTGCAGCAAAATATAAAGCCGAAGGAGGCGCACAGTAAAACTCAGACCGGATACCAGACGTGGTCGCCGGTAAGGTCGGGCAACCCCTGATCACTGCTGAGCGGGAGTTCCCAAGGACCGTGCGTGCGGCTAGACCGCACAGGGCTCAAGCCCACATCAAGCCAGTCCTACTGGCTGACAACACACGGGAATTGCGCGCGACTCTACCACTATCAGCCGCCGGGGAGCAGGTCTATCTGTCGCTTGCGGTCGAGATCGGCGCGAGCGCTACGGGGCGCGGTCACGCCCCGGCACTGGCGCTTGTGCATGCCCCGGCGCTATCGGCGGCGCGGCGCTGGCCACGCATCAGTGTCAGGGCCATCCCTGCCGATAGCAGCAGGCCGGGGGCAGCGGCAAACAGCACGGCACTGCCGCCCATCCCCAGCGCCAGAATCTGCCCCGCCACCAGAGGCCCCGCCATCGAGCCCAGACGCCCCACCGCGACGGTCGCCCCGACCCCCGTGGCACGGATGTCCGCCGGATACAGCATGGGGGCCAGGGCATACAGCACCAGTTGCCCACCAATGGCGCAGAACCCGGCGGCAGCCCCCGCCAGCAACAGCAGCTCGAAGCGCTGCAGCAGAGCGAGCGCCGCCAGGGCGACCAGCAGGCCCAGATAGGTGCTGAGCACCACCAGCACGGGACTGGCGCGGTCCATCAAGCGGCCCGTCAGGATCGACCCGGCCGCGCCGCCGAGATTGAACAGTATCTGCACGTAGCCCGCCTGAACCTGGTCGTAACCCAGGGCAACCAGCAATGACGGCAACCAGTTCAGCAGCATGTAGAGCACCGCCAGGGTAAAGAAGCTGCTCACCCAGATCAGCAGCGTCGCCGTAGCCCGACCCTCGACGAACAGACCGCCGAGCGCCGAATCGCGCCCACTGGCGCTGTCGCGGCGAACCAGCGGAGCCCCGCGCAGGAACCTGGCCAACAGCCCGGCGACCAGTATGGGCGCGAGCCCTCCCATGTAAAAAATCAGCCGCCAGTCTTCCCCTACACCCAGCACGCCCATCAGGGCGGCGGCCGCGCCGCCCAGGGGCACGCCGCAGTAGGTCAGGCTGACCACGGTGCTCTTCAGGCCGGCACTGGCCACCTCCGATGACAGGGCAATCAGAATCGGCAAGGCGGCCCCCAGGCCAAGACCGGTGGCCAGGCGCGCCAACAGCAGGGTGGAATAGCTACCGGCATGAGCGGTCAGCAACGAGAAGATCCCGAACAGCAGCACCGCTGCAATCAGCACCTCCTTGCGCCCCAGCCGATCCGCCAGCCAGCCGCCAAACAGCGCACCCGGCAACAGGCCGATCAAGCCGGCACTGAAGAACCAGCCGAGCTGGGCCGCGCTAAGGCCAAACTCCAGGGCGATATGGGGGGCCGCAATGCCGGCGGCCTGCAGATCGAAACCCTCGATCAGCGCGACGATAAAACAGAGGGCAATGGTCAGCGCCGGACTTGCCGGCGATGCCGCCTTGCGAACGAGCATAGGGACCTCGAATGTCGGGGGAGTTGCCGGGCTGGCGCAGCAACCCGGCGCTAGCAGGCTGCTACAAGCCACCTGCGCTGTTCAACGGCCTGCTAGCGGCCGGACTTGAGCTTGTTCCAGGAGCGGGTGATCCAGCGCATGACTTCAGGCGGTAGCTCCGAGGAGACATACAGCCGTTGCTGGACGGCGGCGGAAGGATAGACCGAGGGGTTCTGCCGCACGTCCTCATCCATCAGCGCGTCCGCCTGGGTATTGGGGTTGGCGTAACCGACATACTCGCTGACGTCGGCGATCACCTGCGGCTGCAACAGGTAGTCGATAAAGGCATGGGCCTGCTCGACGTTCTTCGCGTCACTCGGAATGGCCAACATGTCGAACCAGAGGTTGCCGCCCTCACGGGGCACCACGTACGCCAGCTCGATGCCGTTGCCCGCCTCCTCGGCGCGGCTGATGGCCTGGAACACATCCCCCGAATAGCCGAAGGCGATGCAGATATTGCCGTTGGCCAGGTCGGAGATGTAGCGCGATGAATGGAAGTAGGTGATATACGGGCGCAAGGCCTGCAGCTTGCGCTCGGCATCCTTGTAGTCCTTGATCCGCGTACTGTCGGGCGCAAGCCCCATGTAGTTGAGCATGGCCGGATAGAGTTCGTCGGCCGAGTCCATAAAGGACACCCCGCAGGCCTTCAGCTTCGCCAGGTTCTCCGGTTCGAACAGCACATCCCACGACTCGATCCGCTCGATGCCCAACACCTCGCGGACCTTCGCCACGTTGTAGCCAATACCGTTGGTGCCCCACAAATAGGGCACGGCGTACTGGTTGCCCGGGTCATTGGCCTGCAGGCGCTCGAGCAACTGCGGGTCGAGGTTGTTCCAGTGCGGCAGCCGGCTCTTGTCCAGTTTCTGGAATACCCCGGCCTTGATCTGCCGACTGAGGAAGTGGTTGCTCGGCACCACCACGTCATAGCCACTATTGCCGGCCAGCAGCTTGCCTTCCAGGGTTTCGTTGGAGTCGAACACGTCATACACCGGCTTGATGCCGCTGGCCTGCTGGAACTCGGCGAGGGTGTCCTCGGCGATATAGTCGCTCCAGTTGTAGATATTCACCACGGCCTGGGCCGAGGCCTGGCCGGCCAGCACCAGCAGACCGACTGCGGTGAGCAGAGCAGGGGATTTCATGATGTTCATGCGTCTGTCCTTGCGTGCGGGTATCAGAAGGTCTGGCTGGCACTGAAGACCAGGGTGGCGCTGCACAGATCGTCGTAACCGCTGAAACTCAGGCACTCATCCTTCGACAGGTCGGTATCGACATAGCTCAGGCCCCAGGTCACGCCGAGCATGTCCCGCTGCAGGCCGACGCTCCAGTTGTTGTACTCCTCCTCGCCGTGGCTCCAGTCCTTGTTGAAGAACACCTTGTCCTTGTAGTCGACGTTCTCGAACTTCAGCTCCAGGCCGATATCCAGCGGCAACAGGGTGCGGTAACCGGCGTACAGGCTGGCGCTGCTCTCGTCGGTATCGTCCGAGTGCTTGCCGCCGATAAAGAAGCCGTAGGCATCCAGGGTCAGGTAGATATCTGCACCGTTGAACTGGCTCTCGCCCGGATAGGTATAGCGGTTGTAATAGGCGTCCAGGCTGATGTCGTCGCTGATCTGCCAGTAGTAGCCGGCGTAGTAGTCGACCTCCTGACGGGTGCCGTAATCGTCGCCCCGTTCCCAGTCGTAGCCAAACTCGACATTGCTGGTCCAGACCCCGGCATACAGACCGCTGGCATGGGTCAACAGCGCATCCAGCTGAAACGCCGGATCGCCCAGGGTTTGCGAAATGCCGCTGGAGCGGTAATCGCTGAGCACTTGCGGGGTGATCGCCAAGGAGAACTGCTCGCTCAGCTCGATGGCTTGCGCCGTGTTCAAGGCGAGCAGGCTGAGGCCTGCCAGGGTTATGGCTTTGACTGCGTGCATGGGGATTTCCTTATTGTTATAGGGTGACGCTATGGGCTGACGCTTAAGGCTGCGCCCGGCCCCGGCCGCAACAGGGAGCAGCTACGGCAAGGCGAGGCAGGCAAGGTTGCTCGGCGATGGGTTATTGCACCTGCGCGACCGCCTTTCCTGGTTCGGCGCGGTACACCGTCTTGCCGGCGAAGACGGTCTGCAGCACCTGGGTGTCGAACAGTTCCTCGTCGCTGACCTGGAACACATCGCGATCCAGCACGATCAGATCGGCCTGCTTGCCCGGTGCCAGGGAGCCGATCCGGTCGTCCAGACGCAGGGCCTTGGCGGCGTTGAGGGTGTAGGCCTGGAACATGGTCTGCCGGTCGATGCTTTCCTTGGCGTTGAGCACCCCGAGCGGACCCTGGCGGGTGCTGGCCTGGGCGATGGCGTTCCACGGATTGGGGCTGGACACCGGCCAGTCGCTGGCCCCGGCGATGGTCGCACCGGCCTGGTGCAGCGAACGCGCCGGGTAGTGGTACTGGTAGGCCGCAGCGCTGACGTAGGGCTTGACCAGCTCTTCCGTGTAGCTCTCGGCGGTGGCCCAGAGCAATTGCATGGAGGCGATCACACCCAGCTGCCCGAAACGCGGAAACTCCTTGGGATTGACCATCTGCAAGTGGCTGATGCTGTGCGGTACCGGCGTCGGTTTGAGCTGGCGCGCCTGCTCGAAGCCGTTCAGCGCTTCACGCACCGCCCGGTCGCCCACCGCATGCACATGGACGATCCAGTCGCGCTGCTCGGCCGCCGTCACCAGCTTGCCGAAGCCGGCCGGGTCGATCAGCAGTTCGCCGCGCTTGAGGCTGTTCTTGAACGGGTCGAGTACCGCGGCGGTCTGCCCGGGAAATTCCATCACCCCATCGGCGAAGATCTTGATCCCGGGGAAGCTCAGGTTGGGCACGCCCTGGAACTGCCGCATGACCTTGTCCAGCACCTGCAGGTCGGCCGGCTGGCTTTGCGGGTGGGTCACCAGCAGCGCGGCGACGTGGGCGCTCAGCTCGCCCTTCTCGGCCAGCGCGCGGTACAGCGGCAGCACGCCGACATCCTGCTCGGAGGGGCGCAGTTCGAACAGGCTGTCGCCGTCACCAGCATTGGCCGCCGCATCCATCCAGGCGGTAACGCCGACCTGGTTGTTGATCTTCACCGCCTCACGAGCGGCGTCGAGCATGTCGGCTTCACTGGGGGCGGGATACTGGCTGCGCACCCGGTCCCAGCCGTTTTCCGCTAGATAGCCGGTGGGGTTGAAGTCGCCATCGTGAGCGATAAAGCCGCGTTCCTTGTCCGACAGGCCGCGCACCAGCTCGGCATCGATCTGCAGGCGCTTGAGCATGGCCTGGTTGGCCCAGCCGGTGTGGCCGTCGATGCCGTCCAGCACCAGCGGCTGCTTGAGCCAGCGACCCTGGTTGAAGATAGCGCCCAGCCCGGCGCTCTGTTCCCAGTAAGCCGAACTGACCCCGGAAATCACGATCAGGTCGCCCATGCGCGCGGTGCCGGCCTGGTCCTGTTCGAGGATCCAGCGCTCCAGCTCGTCCAACGCCAGCACCTCGTCATACAGATTGGCCCGCAGGCTGGCCATGGCCCCCATAATCGGGTGACTGTGGGTGTCGATCATGCCCGGCATCAGCACCTTGCCGGCCAGGTCGATCAACTGCGTATCGGCATCGGCGAGGGCTTTTACCTCGGCGTCACTGCCGACCTTGAGGATCTTGCCGTTGGCCACCGCCACCGCCTGGGCCAGGGGTTGGCCGGGTTCGGCGGTAAACACCTTGCCGTTGAACAGCAGCAGATCCGCGGCGGCCATAGCTTCCATCGAGGAAAAAGCCAGCACCCCGGCCAATACGCCTGGAATTAATCGTTGCATCGCAGCAGCCTCTGGTTTTTATTGGTATGGCCAGGAGACTAGCGGCGAACAGACAGCGACAGAACACCGCTACCGAGCAAAACATTTTTGCCATATAGGAAACAATCATGGACAAGCTCAGTGCCCTGAGCATGTTTGTCGCCACCGCCGAGCACGGCAGTTTCAGCCGGGCGGCCGAACAACTGGGCAAGACGCCGTCGGCCCTGACCAAGGCGGTCAGCCACCTGGAAGCAGAACTGGGCGCGCAACTGTTCGAGCGCAGCACCCGGCGCACCGCGCTGACCGAGGCCGGCCGACTCTATCTGGAGACGGCCCGCCAGGTACTGCAGCGCCTGCATGACGCCGGCGAGGAGATCGGCCAGCTCAAGCACGGCCTGCACGGCCACCTCAGGCTGACCGCGCCACTGGCCTTTGGCCGAGCGTTTCTCGACGACGCCTGCGCCGGTTTTCTCGCCGAACACCCACAGATCTGCCTGCGGGTGGACCTGTGCGACGCCTTCGTCGACCTGGCCGAGGGCGGTTATGACCTGGCCTTGCGCGAGGGCCGCAGCGACCAGCCAGGGCTGATCGCCAAAGCGCTGGGGCGCAACCAGATCGTGCTGTGCGCCAGCCCGGCCTACCTGGCGGCCAACCCGACACCGGTCACGCCGGCAACCTTCGACCGCCACCAGTGGCTGATCTACCATCACCCGGCGCTGGATCAGCATTACCGGTGGATATCGCTCAACGGCGTGCGCCTGCGCTCCCCCGTGCCGCGGGCGCGCCTGGAGAGCGACAACTACGACCTGTTGCTGGCCAACTGCCTGAGGGGGGCGGGCCTGCACGCCTGCCCGCTGTGGAGCGTCAAACCCTACCTGGAGACTGGCCAGTTGCAGCGGGTGATGGCCGACTACGACTTCGACCCGGATGCCTTCGGCCCGCTGATCCTCGCCGTCTACCCCAGCCATCGCCGGGCCACGCGCAAGGTCCAGGCCCTTATCGACTACCTGGCGGCGTTCTGCGCCCGGTGCGGCTTCGGCCTGGAAACCAGCCCCGAACGACAGATTTCGCAATAGATGCGCGCCCCGAAGCAAGGAACGACGCCACGCCCGAGCAGTCTCACGGTTCTGTTAATAGTCGCTTGCCGCTAGAATCCCTCGACAACGCCATGCCCAGGCTTCTCCTGCAGCTTGTCAGCGGCATCCCCGGCGACGCACGCAGCCCATCACGGTGACCCCATTCCCATGCATATGACCGTTCTACGCGCCGCAACCCTGTTGCTCGCCACCGTCGGCCTGCCGTTGCTGGCCACGGCCGCAGAACCCCAGCCGACCCATGAGTTCAGCCTGGACAACGGCCTCAAGGTCATCGTCCGCGAGGATCACCGCGCCCCGGTGGTGGTCTCCCAGCTCTGGTACAAGGTCGGCTCCAGCTACGAGACGCCGGGGCAGACCGGTCTGTCCCACGCCCTCGAGCACATGATGTTCAAGGGCAGCCGCAAGCTCGGCCCCGGCGAGGCATCGCGCATCCTGCGCGAACTGGGGGCCGAGGAAAACGCCTTCACCAGCGACGACTACACCGCCTACTACCAGGTGCTGGCCCGCGACCGCCTGGCCGTGGCCCTGGAGCTTGAGGCCGACCGCCTGGCCAGCCTCAAGCTGCCCGCCGAGGAATTCGCCCGAGAGATCGAGGTGATCAAGGAGGAGCGCCGCCTGCGCACCGACGACAAGCCCGGCTCCCAGGCCTACGAGCGCTTCAAGGCCATGGCCTACCCCGCCAGCGGCTACCACACCCCGACCATCGGCTGGATGGCCGACCTCGAGCGCATGACGGTGGAGGAACTGCGCGCCTGGTATGAAGCCTGGTACGCGCCGAACAACGCCACCCTGGTGGTGGTCGGCGACGTCAGCGCCAGCGAGGTCAAGGTGCTGGCAGAACGCTATTTCGGTGACATTCCCCAGCGTGCCGTACCGCCGGCGAAAGCCCCGCGCGAACTGGCCGCCCCCGGCGAACGGCAGATCACCTTGTACCTGAAAACCCAGCTGCCGAGTCTGATGATGGGCTTTAACGTGCCCGGCCTGGCCACCGCCGAACAGCCGCGCCAGGTGCACGCTCTGCGCCTGATCGCCGCCCTGCTCGACGGCGGTTACAGCGCCCGCCTGGCGACCCGCCTGGAACGTGGCGAAGAGCTGGTTTCTGGCGCATCGGCCTGGTACAACGGCTACCCGCGCGGCGACAGCCTGTTCGTGCTCTCGGCCACGCCCAATGTGCAAACCGGCAAGACCCTGGAGCAGGCCGAAGCCGGCCTGTGGCGCGAGCTGCAGGACCTGCAGCAGAACCCTCCGAGCACCGAGGAGCTGGCGCGGGTGCGCGCCCAGGTCATCGCCGGGCTGGTCTACGAGCGCGACTCGATCACCAGCCAGGCCACCGCCATCGGCCAGCTGGAAACCGTCGGCCTGTCGTGGACGCTGATCGACCAGGAACTGACCGAACTGGAGGCCGTGACCCCGGCCGATATCCAGAGCGCGGCGCAAACCTTCTTTACCCGCGACCGCTTGAGCGTCGCCCATGTGCTACCCGAGGAGAAGGACGATGAGTGAGCGCAATGGCCTGCGCTACGGCCTGCTCGGCCTGGCGCTACTGATTCTGCTGGGCCTGCTGGCCCTGGTGAGCAACCGCCCCGAACCCCTGACTGACAGCCCGGCCACCCCCGCGGGGCAGCCCGTCATCGAGTCCCTGGCCGAGCTAAACGGCGACGCGCCGAGTCACCGTGACCTGAATATCCAGACCTGGCAAACCGCCGAAGGCACCCGGGTGCTGTTCGTCGAAGCCCGCGAGCTGCCGATGTTCGACCTGCAACTGACCTTCGCCGCCGGCAGCAGCCAGGACCAGGGCGTACCCGGCCTGGCCATGCTGACCAACGCCATGCTCAACGAAGGCGTACCGGGCAAGGACGTCGGGGCCATCGCCGCCGGCTTCGAAAGCCTGGGGGCCGACTTCGGCAACGGCGCGTTTCGCGACATGGCCATCGCCAGCCTGCGCAGCCTCAGTGCGGCGGAACAGCGCGAGCCGGCGCTACAGCTGTTCAACCAGGTGATCGGCCAGCCGACCTTTCCGGAGGACGCCCTGGCGCGGATCAAGAACCAGCTGCTGGCTGGCTTCGAATACCAGAAGCAGAACCCCGGCAAGCTGGCCAGCCTGGCGTTGTTCGAGCGCCTGTACGGCAGCCACCCCTACGCCCACCCCAGCGACGGCACCGCCGCATCGATCCCGGCCATCAGCCGCGAGCAGCTGCAGGCCTTCCACGCCAGGGCCTACAGTGCCGGCAACGCGGTACTGGCCCTGGTCGGCGACCTGTCCCGAGCGGAAGCCGAAGCCATCGCCGGCGCGGTCTCCGCAGCCCTGCCGCAAGGCCCGGCGCTGCCGCGCATCGCCCAGCCGGAGACGCCCGAGGCCGGCCTGCAACATATCGAGTTCCCGTCGAACCAGACCCACCTGATGATTGCCCAGCTGGGCATCGACCGCCGCGACCCGGATTACGCCGCGCTCTATCTGGGCAACCAGATCTTCGGTGGCGGCGGTTTCGGCACTCGCCTGATGAGCGAAGTGCGCGAAAAACGCGGCCTGACCTACGGCGTGTATTCCGGGTTCAGTGCCATGCAGGCCCGCGGTCCCTTTATGATCAACCTGCAGACCCGCGCCGAACTCAGCGACGGCACCCTGCAGTTGGTCAAGGGCATGCTCGACGAGTTTATCGGCAGCGGCCCGACCGAAGACGAACTGCACAACGCCAAGCGCGAACTGGCCGGCAGCTTCCCGCTGTCCACCGCGAGCAACGCCGCCATCGTCGGCCAGCTCGGCTCCATCGGTTTCTATGACCTGCCGCTGAGTTACCTGGAAGACTTTATGCGCGACGTACAGGCCCTGAGCGCCGAACAGGTCAAGGCCGCCATGGCCAGACACCTCGACCCCGAGGCTCTGGTGATCGTCACTGCCGGGCCGACGGTCGAGCAGAAGGAACTGCCGCCACCCAGCGACAAACCCCTCGAACCACCTTCCGCCATACCGGAGCACTGATGAGCAAGCGACCCAAGCCGCACAACGGCGCACCCGCCCATGGTGGCGATGGCCAGCTGCGCATCATCGGCGGGCAATGGCGCTCGCGCCAGTTCAACTTCCCCATGGCGGCGGGGCTGCGGCCGACGCCGAACCGGGTGCGCGAAACCCTGTTCAACTGGCTCGCGCCCTATGTCGAAGGAGCCAAGGTGCTCGACCTGTTCGCCGGCAGCGGCGCGCTGTATCTCGAGGCGCTGTCGCGCGGGGCCGGCAGCGCCCTGGCCCTGGACCTCAATCCGGCGGCCATCGCCAGCCTGCGCGGCCATTTGCAGACGCTGAACTGCGCCAACGGCCTGCTGCAGCAGGTCGACGCCCTGGCCTACCTGCAGAGCCAGCCGGCCACAACCTTCGACCTGGTGTTTCTCGACCCACCGTTCAGCCAGAATCTGCTGCTGCCAGCCTGCACCCTGCTGGAGCAGAATGGCTGGCTGGCGGCCGACGCCTGGGTCTATACCGAAAGCGAGAACTCGCCCTCCAGCCTCGGCATGCCCGGCAACTGGCGTTTGCACCGCGAGCAGAAGGCCGGCCAGGTGTATTACGCGCTGTGGCAGCGCACGGCGTAACGGCCAAGCAGGGTTGCAAACATGAGCACCGCCTTCAAACCCGCCTGGTGGCTGCCCGGCCCCCATCTGCAGACGCTGTGGAACCCCATGTGCCGCCAGCCGGCGCAGCTTGAACGCACGCGCGAACGGCTGTGGCTGGAGGATGGCGACTTTCTCGATCTGGACTGGCACGGCCCGCATCGGGCCGGTGCGCCGCTGGTACTGGTGCTGCATGGCCTGACCGGCTCGTCCAGCTCGCTCTATGTGCTGGGCCTGCAGCAGGCGCTGGCGACCCAGGGCTGGGCCAGCGTAGCGCTTAACTGGCGCGGCTGTTCGGGTGAGCCCAACCTGCTGGCCCGCGGCTACCACTCCGGGGCCAGCGAGGACCTGGCGGAAACCGTGCGTCACCTGCGCGCCCAGCGGCCGATGGCCCCGCTCTATGCAGTCGGCTATTCCCTGGGCGGCAATGTGCTGCTCAAGTACCTCGGCGAAAGTGGTGCAGACAGCCAGTTGCAGGGGGCCGCGGCGGTGTCGGTACCCTTTCGTCTGGATCAATGCGCCGACCGTATCGGCCTGGGCTTTTCCCGGGTCTACCAGAGCCACTTTATGCGCGAGATGGTGGCCTACGTGAAGGACAAGCAGCGCCTGTTTGCCCACCAGGGCATGAGCGACCGCCTATCCACCCTGGAGAAACTCGGTCCCCTGGACAATATGCGCACCTTCTGGGATTTCGACGGCCGCATCACCGCGCCGCTGCACGGCTACACCGATGCCCAGGACTATTACCGGCGCGCCTCCAGTCGCTACTTCCTCGGCCGGATCACCACGCCCACCCTGCTGATCCAGGCCGCCGACGACCCCTTCGTGTTCGCCCACAGCCTGCCGGAAGCCGATGAGCTGTCGCCCAGCACCGAATTCGAACTGCACGCCCACGGCGGCCATGTCGGCTTTGTCGAAGGTACGCTGCGCCGTCCGGGTTACTACCTGGAGCGGCGAATACCGCAGTGGCTGGCCGCGCAGGCCGCGAAGCCACTGTAGGGTGGGTTAGCCGCGCCGCCTCCAGAGCAATCGTGGCCAGCGCCGCTGACCCCGCCCTGCCCATTGCGCCTCAGATCACCTGTTCCAGCGGCACATGCAGCTTGGCGTACAACGCCTCCACCGCCTCCCGCGCTGGCGGGGCGATATAGCCGCCTTCCAGGGCCAGCACCTGATAGATGCCACGGCGCAGCATTTCCTCGCTGAGGTCGCCGGGCGCGCTGCGGGTGGTGCAGAGAAAACGCACCCAGGACGTCATGATGATCCAGCTGTTGAGGGTCAGCGCCTCGATCTGCGCCGCACTCATCAGCAGAATGCCGGCCTCGACAAAGCCCCGGTAGACCTCCTGGGCCTGCGCCAGGCAGCGCTGGGCGAACAGCCGGTAGCGCTCGGCCAGTACCGCGTCGCTGTCGAGCAGATGCTCCAGATCGCGATGGAGAAAGCGGTAGTGCCACATCGCCGCGAGCAGCGCCTCCAGGTAGAAGGTCTTGTCCGCCACGGTCAGCGCCCGCGCCTCGGGACGCCGCAGAAAGGTATCCACCTGGCCTTCGTAGAGGGCAAACAGCTCGGCGATGATCGCCTGCTTGTTACGGAAGTGGTAGTACAGGTTACCCGGCGAAATACCCAGATGCGCGGCGATATGGTTGGTGGTGACATTGCGCTCGCCCTGGGCGTTGAACAGCTCCAGGCTAGCCTGAATGATACGTTCGCGGGTTTTCGGGGCGGCCATGGCAGAGATCTCGACTGGAAAAAAGCCCGGCAAAGGTACAGGCAGAAACGCCAGAAGTGTTACCGGAAAAACCCTTGGCGACATGCGCTAACTTTTCGTTGGGCTGCGCCCGTCGGCTGACCGCGCCATGCTATTTGACAGATTAGAGCAATTGCTCTAAAAATCCAGCACACCTTTTCTGCAGCGGCCTCAGCTCACCTGACGCACTGCATTGTTGGAATGCCGAGGAGCAACACCATGGTCGCCGACATGGCTTATCTAGAAAAAAGTCTGCAACACAGCCAACAGCAGCTCAGTCAGCTGGAGAGCAGCTTTGCCCGCCAGCGCCAGGCGTTCAAGGCCAACCCCATGCCTTCGGCCGAGCAACGCATGCAGTGGCTGAAAGCCCTTACCCAGATGCTCACCGACGCCCAAGAGCCGCTGATCCAGGCGATCTCCCAGGACTTCAGCAACCGCAGTGCCGACGAAACCCTGCTCGCCGAGCTGATGCCCAGCCTGCATGGCATCCACTACGCCAGCAAACGCATCAAGAAGTGGATGAAGCCCTCGCGGCGCAGCGTCGGCCTGCAATTTATGCCGGCCTCGGCCAAGGTCATCTACCAGCCGCTGGGCGTGGTCGGGGTGATAGTGCCCTGGAACTACCCGCTGTTTCTCGCCATCGGCCCGCTGGTCGGCGCGCTGGCGGCCGGCAACCGGGTGATGATCAAGATGAGCGAGTCGACCCCGGCCACCTCGCAACTGGTCAAGGACCTGCTGGCCAAGGTCTTCCCCGAAGACCTGGTGACCGTGGTGCTGGGCGAGGCGGAAGTGGGCATGGCCTTCTCCAAACTGCCCTTCGACCACCTGCTGTTCACCGGTGCCACCAGCATAGGCCGGCACGTGATGCGCGCCGCCGCCGACAACCTGACCCCGGTCACCCTGGAGCTGGGCGGCAAGTCGCCTGCCATCGTCTCGGCCAGCGTGCCGCTCAGTGATGCCGCCGAGCGTATCGCCTTCGGCAAGACCATGAACGCCGGCCAGACCTGCGTCGCCCCGGACTATGTACTGGTGCCCAAGGACCGCGTGGCGGGCTTTGTCGAGGCCTACCGCAATGCGGTGCAGAGCTTCTATCCAACGCTGGCGGACAACCCGGACTACACCGCGATCATCAACGAGCGTCAGCAACAGCGCCTCAACGGCTACCTGCAGGATGCCGAGAGCAAGGGCGCAACCATTATCCCGCTGTACCCCGAGGCCCAGGGCCGGCGCATGCCCCAGGCCGTGCTGCTGAACGTGACGGACGAGATGAAGGTGATGCAGGACGAGATCTTCGGCCCGCTGCTGCCGATCATCCCCTACGACAAGCTGGAAGACGCCTTCGCCTTTATCAACCAGCGTGATCGCCCTCTGGCGCTGTACTTCTTCGGCTACGACAAGGGCGAGCAGCAGCGCGTGCTGCATGAAACCCACTCAGGCGGCGTATGCCTCAACGACACCCTGCTGCACGTGGCCCAGGACGATATGCCATTCGGCGGCGTCGGCCCGTCCGGCATGGGCCATTACCACGGCCATGAAGGCTTTCTGACCTTCAGCAAGGCCAAGGGCGTGTTTATCAAGCAGCGCTTCAACGCCGCCAAGCTGATCTACCCACCTTATGGCAAGTCGATCCAGAAGCTGATCTACAAGCTGTTCGTTCGCTAACCCCATCCCGCCCTGGCATGCCGGGGCAATGGCCTGAATTGGTGATAACAATAAATGCACAACACCACGCTTGAAGCGCCAAACCTGAGCCGGCGCAGCCTGCTCAAGGTCGGCCTGATGGGCTCGGCCTTTCTCGCCACCGCCGGGCTCACCGCCAGCCTCAGCGGCTGCTCGGCCAGCAGCCCAAAAACCGGCTTTGCCGTGCTGCGCGAGTCCGACCTGCCCTTCCTGCAGGCGTTGATCCCGGTCATGCTCGCAGGCGCGGTACAGCCTGCGCAGATGCCCGCGGCCGTCAGCGCCACACTCGAAAACCTGGACTACAGCCTTAACCACCTGTCGCCGGAAATGCTCAAACTCACGGTGCAGCTGTTCGATGTCCTGGCCCTGCCCATCACCCGCGGCCCGCTGACCGGGGTCTGGGGCAGCTGGCAAAACGCATCGGCCGCCGACGTAGGCAACTTCCTCGAGCGCTGGCAGAACAGCTCCATCGGCCTGCTGAAGATGGGCCATGCCTCACTGCTGCAACTGGTGATGATGAGCTGGTACAGCCGAACGGAGTCCTGGGCCCACTGCGGCTACCCCGGGCCACCAACAGTCTGACTGCTGGCTGCGCGTCGGCCGGGGCAAGGACCGCCATGCGTAGGGTGCGCCGCGCGCACCGACTGAGCGTATTTCTGGTGCGCACGGCGCACCCTACGAGCACAACCCATTTCCCAGCCGCCAAGCCGGCCAGAACAAGAAAGAGAGCCCGCAATGCCCGTACCCGACATGTTCAAGCAAGGCCTGGCCAACGGCTGGAAAACCTACGACGGCTCGCGCCTGGACAGCGACCTGACCCTGGAAGCCGACGTGGCCATCGTCGGCAGCGGCGCGGGTGGCGGTACCACCGCGGAAATCCTCAGCGCCGCCGGTTTCAAGGTGCTGCTGATCGAGGAAGGCCCGCTGAAGACCAGCGACGACTTCAAGATGCTCGAGGACCAGGCCTACGCCAGCCTCTATCAGGAAGGCATCGGCCGCATGAGCAAGGACGGCGCGATCACCATCATGCAGGGCCGCGCCGTCGGCGGTACCACGCTGATCAACTGGACCTCGAGCTTCCGCACCCCCGCGCCAACCTTGGAGCACTGGGCCAAGGAACACGGCGTCAAAGGCCACAGCCCCGAGGACATGGCCCCCTGGTTCGAACAGATGGAACAGCGCCTGGGCGTCGCCCCCTGGGCCGTACCGCCAAATGCCAACAACGAAGTCATTCGCAGCGGCTGCGACAAGCTCGGCTACGAATGGCAGGTGATCCCGCGCAACGTGCGCGGTTGCTGGAACCTCGGCTATTGCGGCATGGGCTGCCCGACCAACGCCAAGCAGTCGATGCTGGTCACCACCATTCCGGCGACCCTGGAAAAAGGCGGCGAGCTGCTCTACCTGGCCCGCGCCGACAAGCTGCTGATCGAGGGCGACCGGGTCACGGGGATCGAATGCCTCGGCATGGACGAGCGCAGTGTCGCCCCCAATGGCCGCAAGATCCGGGTCAAGGCCAAACACTACGTACTGGCCGGCGGCGGCATCAACACCCCGGGGATTCTCCTGCGTTCGGGCGCGCCGGACCCGCATCAGCGCACCGGCAAACGCACCTACCTGCATCTGGTGAACTTCTCCGCCGCGCTGTTCGAGCAGGTGATCAACCCCTTCTACGGCGCGCCGCAATCCATCTACTCCGACCACTTCCAGTGGGACGACGGCACCGCCGGCCGGCTCTCCTACAAGCTGGAAGTGCCGCCGCTGCAACCGGCCCTGACCTCCACCCTGCTCGGCCGCTTCGGCATCGACAACGCCATGCGCATGGAACAGCTGCCCAATACCAACGTGATGCTGGCCCTGCTGCGCGACGGCTTTCACCCGGACAGCGCCGAGGGCCGGGTGGAACTGCGCGGCGATGGCAGCCCGGTACTCGACTACCAGATGACCGATTACAGCTGGGACGGCGTGCGCCGCGCCTTCCACAGCATGGCCGAGATCCAGTTCGCCGCCGGGGCCAAGGCGGTGCTGCCGCTGCACGCCGACGCCGGCTATGTGAAGACCCTGGGCGAGGCCAGGCAGCTGATCGACGCATTGCCCATGGAGATCTACCGCACCCGCCTGGGCAGCGCCCATGTGATGGGCGGCTGCGCCATGGGCGAAGACCCGCAGCAGGCGGTGACCGACAGCCTCGGCCGCCATCACCAACTGGGCAATCTGTCGATCCACGACGGCTCGCTGTTCCCCACCAGCATCGGTGCCAACCCGCAGCTGTCGATCTACGGCCTGACCGCCAAACTCGCGACAAAACTCGCCGAGCGCCTCAAGCACGCCTGATGCCAGGGTATTCACGGGCCATTCTGCGCCCGTGAATCAGCTGGATAAGCCGCGGCCGACTTGGCCGCGGGGAAGCGCTGCGCTACCATCCGACTCCCCAACGGACCCGCCAGGATGTCACGATGAATCGAGTGTTATACCCAGGCACCTTCGACCCCATCACCAAGGGGCATGGCGACCTGGTCGAGCGCGCCGCACGGCTGTTCGACAGCGTGATCATTGCGGTAGCGGCCAGCCCGAAGAAGAACCCGCTGTTCAGCCTGGAGCAGCGCGTCGAGTTGGCCCGGGAAGTCACCCAGCACCTGCCCAACGTCGAAGTGGTGGGCTTCTCCACCCTGCTCGCGCACTTCGCCAAGGAACAGGGGGCGAATGTGTTTCTGCGCGGCCTGCGCGCGGTGTCCGACTTCGAATACGAATTCCAACTGGCCAATATGAACCGCCAGCTGGCCCCCGACGTGGAAAGCCTGTTCCTCACCCCGTCGGAAAAGTACTCCTTTATCTCCTCGACCCTGGTGCGCGAGATCGCGGCCCTGGGCGGCGATATCTCCAACTTCGTGCACCCGGCCGTGGCCGCCGCGCTGAACGAGCGCTTCAAGCGCTGAGCCATTACCGCATGGCCGCGTGCATGCGCGGCCCCGATGCGGCACAATTTGCGTCATAGTCTTTCTGTACGCATCTAGGCTGCGCCCCAGGGTGCAGCAGGAGTGGTAAGTTCATGTCCCTGATCATCACCGACGACTGCATCAACTGCGACGTCTGCGAACCCGAGTGCCCCAACGCCGCGATTTCCCAGGGCGAGGAAATCTACGAGATCGACCCCAACCTGTGCACCGAGTGCGTCGGCCACTACGATGAGCCCCAGTGCCAGCAAGTCTGTCCGGTCGATTGCATTCCCCTCGACGAGAACAATGTCGAGAGCAAGGATGAGCTGATGCAGAAATACCTGATCATCACCGGTAAAGCATGAAGACCGGCCGCCTGATCCGCGGCCACCTTCCCTGGCGCGCCCTGTTCGGTGCGCTTGCCTTACTCTGCGCCCTTGAACTGCATGCGGCCGAACAACCCGGCCGCGCCGCCATCGCCACGGCCCACCCCGCCGCCACCGTCGCCGGCCAGGAAACCCTGGCCCAGGGCGGCAATGCCTTCGATGCCGCGGTGGCCATCAGCGCCGCTCTGGCGGTGGTCGAACCTTACGGCTCGGGGCTGGGCGGTGGTGGTTTCTTCCTCCTGCGCGAAGCCGGCGAATCGCCCCGCTACCGCTTTATCGATGCCCGCGAACGTGCGCCCCTGGCCGCCCATGCCGATCTCTACAAGGTCGACGGCGAAGTACAGAAACAGCTGTCGCTGAATGGCCCGTTGGCAGCCGCGATTCCCGGCCTGCCTGCCGCACTGGTAGAGCTGGCTGAACGCTTCGGCCGCCTGCCGCTGCGCGACTCGCTGGCCCCGGCCATTCGCCTGGCGCGCAGCGGCGTCAGCGTCGACCGGGTCTACCGCGAACGGGCCGGCTGGCGGCTGGCGGCCCTGCGCGACGACGCCGAAAGCGCACGAATCTTTCTCGACCAGGGCGAGATCCCCAAAGAACTGGCCCTGCTGCGCCAGCCCGATCTGGCCCGCACCCTGGAACGCCTGGGCAGCGAGGGGCATGCCGGCTTCTATCAGGGCGAACTGGCCGCGCGCCTGGTCAAGGGCGTGCGCGCCGCCGGCGGCATCTGGACCCTGGAGGATCTGGCGCAATACCGTACCGTCGAACGCACGCCGCTACGCGTCAGCCTGCAGGATAAACGCGAGCTGATTAGCGCACCGCCGCCATCCGCCGGCGGCCTAGCCCTGGGCCAGAGCCTGCTGATGTTGCAGCAGCTACCCTGGCAACAGGCCGGCTCGGCACAGCGCACTCATCTGGTGGTCGAAGCCCTGCGCCGCGCCTACCGCGACCGCGGCCTGCTGGGCGACCCGGACTTTGTCGCCAACCCGCTGGAGCGCCTGCTGGCACCAGCCTACCTGAAGCACCTGGGTGCGAGCATCCGCAGCGACCGGGCCACCTCCAGCGACAGCCTGCCGGCGGCAGGGAGCTTTCAGGAAGGCGACCACACCACCCACTTCTCGGTGCTGGACGCCAAGGGCAACGCGGTGGCTGCCACCCTGTCGATCAACCTGCCGTTCGGGGCCGCCTTTACCGTCCCCGGCACCGGAATATTGCTCAACGACGAGATGGACGACTTCGCCGCCGACGTGCAGGGGGCCAATGCCTACGGCCTGGCCGGCAGTCATGCCAATGCCATCGCTGCCGGCAAGCGGCCACTGTCGAGCATGAGCCCGACCTTTATCGAAAGCCCCGGCGAATTCGCCAGCTTTGGCACCCCCGGCGGCAGCCGGATTCCCAGCATGGTGCTGCTGGCGGTCCTGCAATACCTGGATCACCAGCCCATCGAGCGCTGGCCCAGCGTCGGCCGCTACCACCACCAGTTCCGCCCCGACCTGATCGAACATGAACCGGACACCTTCAGCGCGGCCGAAATCGCCACCCTGCAGGCCCTGGGCCATCGGCTGAAGTCGACCGAGAGGAAATACGGCAATCAGCAGGTGCTGTTCTGGGAGAAGACCACAGGGCAGGTGCAGGCCGCCAGCGACCCGCGGGGTATCGGCAGCAGCGCCGTGATGGCCCCGATAAAGCCGTAACCTTCGACTCGATCAACTTAACTGGATCAGCGGCCCATCCTCGGCCAGCATCTGTCGCAGTGGGCGGAACAGTTCGTTGCCATCGCCCTGGCCGAGCATCAGCACATTGCGCAGGCTCTGGGTGATGCGGCTGGCATAGCCCAGGTCATTCATCAGCGAACTGGCCTGCTGACCATTGAGCCGACGCTCGCGCACCTCGGCGAACAGGCGCTGGCGAAAGCGGCTATCGAACGCGGCAGCCTGCTGGTCGAGCAGGTCGAGACGCTCGCTCCAGGCCTGCTCGGGCAACTCCATATGCCCCAACTCGCGCACCTCATGCAGCACGCCGAGCAGATGCCGGCGCAACTCGACATAGGCCTGACGAGCCGCCCCTTCGTCCTCGCGCAGGTAGCGCCCCAAGTTCTTCTGCAGGTGCTTGGCATCCTTGACCGCATCCACCAGTTGCAGGGCGGCCAACTGGCAGCTGACCCAGAAGTGCTGGTGGGCCTCATCAAGCGTGACCTCCAGACGCCCCATAAACCCCAGCAGGTCGCCGTACCCCCCCTTGATATGCCGCTGGTACAGCCGTTCGGCATCTAACGCACGGGGTTCCGGCCGGGCATTCAGCAGGTCGTCGTCCGGGCGCTCACGAGCGAGCTGGTCCACCGGCAGATAGAGTGCATGGCAGATCACCTCCAGGCTCAGACGCCCCAGGTGCTGCAGCTCCTGCACCACCGCACTGGCGGCGCTATCGGCGCTGGCCAGGGCATTTTCATCCAGATAGCGAGCGCGGCTGATCTGTTCCTCGGGCTGGGCGATCTCGGTGATCAGCACGGGGGGTTCGACCGGTTCTGGCAGCCAGCGCTGCAGCAGGCCGGCCAGCCAGCCCTGCCAGGGCCAGAACAGCGCCACCCCCATGGCATTGAACAGGCTGTGAAACAGCGCCAGCTGGATCAGGGCGTTGTCGCCCAGGCCCAGGGGCGCGGTCAGGGCCTGCACCAACGCCGCCAGCGGGACCAGCAGCACCAGCGCCAGGGCTCCGGTGGTCAGGTTGAACAGCACATGGGCCAGGGCCAGCCGCTGCCCGGCGCGCGCGCCGCCCAGTGCGCCAATCACCGCCGTGACCGTGCTGCCCAGGTTGGACCCTATGGCAATCGCCAGGCCCTGCTCCAGCGCCAACTGGCCACCCGCCAGGGCGGTCAGGGTCAGCATCAGGGTGGCATGGCTGGACTGCAGCACAACGGTCACCAGTAAACCGCCCCCGGCGAACAGCAGGGCACCGGCGATACCCGGCAGCTGGTACTGCAGGGGATCGAAATCGCCAGCCACCGCGGAAAAACCGGCCTTCATCTGATCGATACCGAGGAACAGGAAGGCCACCCCCATCACCACGCGACCGATGGCCTGGCCGCGGGGCCCGGTAAAACTGCCCAGCACCCCGAACACCAGCAGGGGCAAGGCCAGGGGACCCAGGCTGATATTCTGCCCGGCCAGGGCCAGCAGCCAGATACCGCTGGTGGTACCCAGGTTGGCCCCGAAGAGGATGGCGATGCCGGCAGCCAGCTGAATCAGCCCGGTACTGATAAAGGCGATGGTCAGCAGCGACACCAGCGAACTGGACTGCACCAGCATGGTCGCCGTCACGCCGAACATCAGGCTTTTGAAGGGGGTGGCGGTGCTCAGCGCCAGCAGGCGTTCGAGCTGGCCGCCGGCCAGCTGGCGCAGGCCGTCTTCCAGGCATTGCATGCCGAACAGGAAGAGCGCCAGGCCGGCACACAACGCCAGCCAGCCGTCACTGAACCAGAAACTCAGTGCCAGCAGGGCAAACACCAGGATCCAGGCCACGGACCGCCAGCGTTGTAGGCGCTCGCGACCGCTAGCGGGCATCTAACGCCCCATCAGGCAGGTCACTGACGCTTGTTGTAACCGTCGCCCGTGCAGCCCAGGCAGCGCACGAAGGCGGCCTTGCCGGGCTCGACCACCAGCGCCTTGCCGGCCGCGCCGATACCGCCACCGGTGGCGGCGAACGGCAGGGCCACCACGAACACCCCGGCACCGATCACCGTCGCCGCGATCAGCAGGGGCCGGGCGATCAGCAGGTCACCCACCATCGAGAAGGCTCCCGGGGCCTCCACGGTATACAGCGGGTCGCCGCTGGAATTCTGCTGGGCATGCACCGGCAGGGCCAGCAAGCCAGTGGTCAGCGCCAGGGCAGCAGCGGTTGAGCGAAACAGTTTCATGGGGCGATCCTTCAGCTATTAGGAGGCGGTGCGATTAACTATAACAGCGCTCTGCCAATTGTCAGCGTGACCGACATCAATCGCCATAAAAGCCGTACTCGGGTTTTTTCGGGATAAAGGGCCGATAAAACCCGAGAATTTCCCCGAGATCGGCCGCTTCATCGCCGCTGGGCCAGAAGGTCGGGCCGATCACCACCCGCCGGCTCCGATAATCCAGCGCCCCCAGCACGATGGGCACCCCAGCCCCCAGGGCGATGTGATAGAAGCCCATCTTCCAGCGCTCGACCTTTTTGCGCGTGCCTTCCGGCGACAACACCAGAATAAACTGCGGGTGCTCGCCGAAGGCCTGCACGGCCTGCTCCACGGTATTGCCCTGCTGGCCGCGATGGATGGCGATACCGCCCCAGCGGCGCAGCAGGCCGCCGAACGGCCAGCGAAAGATCGTGTGCTTGCCGAACCAGCGGGCGTTCAGGCGCAGAACGAACTTCAGGGCGATAAAGATCACGAAGTCCCAGTTGGAGGTGTGATGCGCACCGATGACCACGAAACGGTCGAGTTTCGGCAGCTCGCCGTCGATACGCCAGCCCATGAGTTTCAGTACGCTGCGCCCAAGCCACTCGGCCAGGGGATTGCGCGGCAGGTAGTTACCGGACATCTCGACCTCGGTATTTCTTATCATCAAATCAACGCGCTTTGACGATCTCGCGAGCTAGAGACAGACAAGGCGCTACGTTAGTAACAGCCTCTGGCTGGTCAAAACAGGCGAGGAAGCGGACTGGGCTCGCACGCGAGTTTACTGGTGTAAATGAGCATTACTCGTTTCACTCGCCCTTCGGGTCGCGCTAAAACGCGTTAGCCGCAAGCGGCTTGCCGAGACGCCGCGTCCCGGCCAGTTTTTAACGCAGTATGGCCGACGCGCAGCAGATCGTTGACGGAAGCTTAGCGTTGGCAGCGTGGGCAATAGACACTGGCCCGCTGGCCCAGCTTGATCTCGCGCAGGGTGCTGCCGCAGAGCTTGCAGAACTCGCCGCCACGGCCGTAGACGAACAGCTCCTGCTGAAAGTAGCCGGGCTGGCCGTCGCCGCCGACGAAATCGCGCAGGGTGGTGCCGCCGCGCTCGATGGCGTGGGCGAGGATGCGCTTGATCTCATCCGCCAGCTTCAAATAGCGCGCCCGCGAGATCGAACCCGCCTCGCGCCGCGGATCGATGCCGGCGGCGAACAGGGCCTCGGTCGCATAGATATTGCCGACCCCGACCACCACCGCGTTGTCCATGATAAAGGGCTTGACCGCCATGCTGCGGCCGCGCGATTGCTGGAACAGACGTTCGCCGTCGAACAGCTCGGTCAGAGGTTCCGGGCCGAGCTTGCTGAGCAGCACGTGCCCCAGGGGATCGGCGCTCCAGAGCAGGGCCCCGAAGCGCCGCGGATCGGTGTAGCGCAGCGCCAGCCCGGATTCCAGCTCGATATCCACGTGTTCGTGCTTGGCCGCCGGTAACCCGCACTCGACCAGACGCAGGCTGCCGGACATGCCCAGATGACTGATCAAGCTGCCGGTCTCGGCCTTGATCAGCAGGTACTTGGCGCGCCGCTCGACGCACTCGATACGCTGCCCGGACAACTGGACATCCAGGTTTTCCGGGATCGGCCAGCGCAAGCGCCGTTCGCGCACGATCACCCGGCTGACGCGCTGCCCTTCGAGGTAGGGAGCGATGCCGCGGCGGGTGGTTTCGACTTCGGGGAGTTCGGGCATAGGGGGATCAATCGAGACGAACGGGAGGCGGCCCTACCTTAGCAGGAATGCCCAGGAGCGACGAGCCGGTCACGGATAAGCCCGCCTCAGGTCGCCCCCAGCTCACGAATGCTTTCGCGCAGGTTCTCGAAGTCGTACCCGGACAGGCCGACATACTCCAGCACCAACTGCTCGATGCTCTGCCATTCATGATCTTCGGCCTGATTGCCCAGCACCCGGTGACTCTCGCAGATGTGCTCGGCCATCTTGAGGATCGCCAGCAGGGTCTTTAGCGGGGCATCGCGGGCGGCGTCCTCGGTAAAGATCGCCAGGGCGTTGTGATGACTGGCAATCGCCTCGCACAGGTGCAACGGCAGATTCCACGACTTGGCGGTGAAGTAACCGACCACCGCATGGTTGGTGTTGAGCAGGCGGTTCTCGGTGTCCACCACCCGGCGCTCGCCCGTGGCGCTGGCATAGGCCTCCTCCAGCACCCTCATATAACTGGGAAAGCGCTTGACCATCAGCGGGATGCCGCAGTTATGGAACAGCCCCAGGGTGTAGGCTTCGTCCGGCGAATGGTAGCCGATGCGCTTGGCCAGGGTCAGACAGGTCATGGCCACGTCCTGGGCGGAGTCCCAGAAGCGGTTGAGGGTGACGATGGTTTCGTCGGTCAGTTCGCCCCTGATCGACTGGGCGTTGATCAGATTGATCACCGTGTCGCAGCCGAGCAGGTTGACCGCCTGCTGGATCGAGGCGATGCGGTTGGTCAGGCCGAAATGCGGCGAATTGACGATTTTCAGCAGGGCCCCGGACAGCCCCGGGTCCTGGCTGATCAGCCGGGCGATGCTGCGCAGGTCCGGCGACGGCATAAACTGCTCCATCTGCAGATCGACCATGATCTGCGGCTGCGGCGGCACGCTGATGCCCTGGAGAAATTTCCTAAGCTGTTCGGGGGAGAGCTCGTGAGCCATGCGGACGGCAACCGGAATAAGAGGTGCGTCGCAGTCTAGCCAAAGCCAGCGGCGTTCCACAGCCAACTTTCGCCTGCTGGTGGAAAAAGCCGCGAAGGCCAGGGGCTGTTGCCGCTTCATTCGCACGATGAAACGGCTACAGCCCCTATGAACCCGCTATAATTTCGCTCTTTTTTCGGAGCCCTACCCCATGTCCCTGCCCAGCCTGCGCCTGAAAGCAAACGCCGACCGACGCCTGCGCGCCGGCCATCTGTGGGTCTACAGCAATGAGATCGACGTTGCCGCCACCCCCCTCAGCGGCTTTGCTGCGGGCGATCAGGCCATTCTCGAGGCCGCCGGCGGCAAACCCCTGGGGGTTGTCGCGCTGAGCCCGAACAACCTGATCTGCGCCCGCCTGCTGTCGCGCGACGTCAAGCATGTGCTGGACAAGTCCCTGCTGGTGCACCGCATCAACGTCGCCCTGAGCCTGCGCGAGCGCCTGTTCGACAAGCCCTGCTACCGCCTGGTGTACGGCGACTCCGACCTGCTGCCGGGCCTGGTGGTGGACCGTTTCTTCGACATCCTGGTGGTGCAGCTGGCGTCCGCGGCCATGGAGCGGCACAAGGACGAGGTGCTCGCCGCCCTGATCCAGGTGTGCAAGCCTAGCGGCATCCTGCTCAAGAACGACTCCGCCGCCCGCGATGCCGAAGGTCTGGCGCGTTATGTCGAGACCCCGTTTGGCGTGGTGCCGGAGTGGGTCGCCCTGGAAGAGAACGGCGTGAAGTTTGAAGCGCCGGTGATCGAAGGGCAGAAGACCGGCTGGTTCTACGACCACCGCATGAACCGCGCGCGCCTGGCCCCCTATGTCAAAGGCAAGCGCGTGCTCGACCTGTTCAGCTATATCGGCGGCTGGGGCGTACAGGCGGCGGCCTTCGGGGCCAGCGACGTGATGTGCGTCGACGCTTCCGGTTTCGCCCTCGACGGCGTCGAGCGCAACGCCGCGCTGAACGGCCTGACCGATCAGGTCGCCTGCGTCGAGGGCGATGTGTTCGAGGCGCTCAAGCAGCTCAAGGCCTCGGAAGAGCGCTTCGACGTGATCGTTGCCGACCCACCGGCCTTTATCAAACGCAAGAAAGACCTGAAGAACGGCGAAGGGGCCTACCGCCGCCTCAACGAACAGGCCATGCGCCTGCTCAACAAGGACGGCATCCTGATCAGCGCCAGCTGCTCCATGCACCTGCCGGAAGACGACCTGCAGAACATCCTGCTGACCAGCGCGCGCCATCTGGACCGCAATATCCAGCTGCTCGAGCGCGGAGCCCAGGGCCCGGATCACCCGGTGCACCCGGCCATCAATGAGACCCGCTATATCAAGAGTATGACCGTGCGCCTGCTGCCCAACAGCTAAGGTCGCGCTGCCGTGTCGCCGCACCGAAACGCCCACGGCAGTGCAGCGCTGCACCCGCCGAGTGCGTTTCGGCGGGTATTCCCTTCCCCCTGTGCTGTTACCACTTCTCCCACCCCGCTAGCGCAAACCCCAAGCTGAACTAGGCTTAGAAACACGCGCCGCGCAGCCGTGCACTGTTATGGCCGGCTGGCGTGCTTATTGCTTTTGGTTATTTCCATAACAACTGCTCGTCACCACAAGTGAACGAGACGGTTGACTGAAGCAGTCAGGTAAACGCCACATCAGGCCGTTGAAAAATGTAGCGAGCGCAGGCCAGGCAAGGCGCAATTAGGTGAAGACGCGGAGTGTGCTGTAGCACATGAGCAGTCTGAGCATAATTGCAACGCCGCATAGCCAAGCGCAGTAGTTTTTCAACAGCCTGATCGCGGGACGCCTGTTTTGATGGGACGCTGGGGAGGAATATGGCTGAGCAAGCTGGGGACAAACCGTTCCTGCAATTCACCAATGTAAAGAAGACCTACGACCACAAGACACTGGTGGTCAAGGATTTCAACCTGGACGTGGCCAAGGGCGAATTTATCACCCTGCTCGGCCCCTCCGGCTCCGGCAAGACCACCTGCCTGATGATGCTCGCCGGCTTCGAGGACGTGACCAGCGGCGAGATCCTGATCAACGGCCGCTCGGTCACCAGTATCGCGCCCTACGCGCGCAATATCGGCATGGTGTTCCAGCAGTACGCCCTGTTTCCCCATATGACCCTGCGCGAAAACCTCGCCTACCCGCTGAAAATCCGCAAAAGGCCCAAGGACGAGATCAAGGCCAAGGTCGACGAGTACCTGTCCCTGGTCGAGTTGCTGGAGTTCGGCAACCGCTTTCCCGGGCAGCTGTCCGGCGGCCAGCGCCAGCGCGTGGCCCTGGCCCGCGCGCTGATCTTCGCCCCGGACATCATCCTGATGGACGAACCCCTGGGTGCACTGGACAAGAAGCTGCGCGAGCAGATGCAGTTCGAGATCAAGCGCCTGCACGAACAGCTCGGTTTCACCGTGATCTACGTCACCCACGACCAGACCGAAGCCCTGACCATGAGCGACCGCATCGCCGTGTTCGACAGCGGCATCGTCCAGCAATGCGCCGCGCCCCACGTGCTCTACGAGCGCCCGGCCAACCTGTTCGTCGCCGACTTTATCGGCGAGAGCAACAAGCTCAAGGGCGTGATCGAATCGGTCGAGGCCGAGACCGTGCACGTCCGCCTGGACGACGGTGCCCTGGTCAGTAGCCTGAAGGCCAACTGCGTGGAAGTCGGGCTGCCGACCACCGTGTCGATCCGTCCGGAAAAACTCACCTTCACCGACCGCCTCGGCAGCGCCGGCAACCAGGTGATGGCGCGCTTCGTCACCCGCCACTATGTCGGCGAATACATTCGCTACCACTTCGAAACCCGCGACGGCACCGAGCTGGTGGTGAAGAACCTGAACGACAGCAGCGCCCCGCGACTCAGCGCCAAGGATGAAGTCGCCCTGGCCTGGCTGCCGCAAGACAGCCAGGCGCTGGACCGCCCCACCGCGACTACGCTTTAACCCCACAACTAAAAGCAATGGAGCACAGCAATGGCTAGATCACTGACTACCCGCTTTTCCACATTCGCTTTGGCTGCAGCGTTAGGCACGGCCAGCTTCGCCGCCAGCGCCGAGGACAGCCTGACCGTGGTGTCCTGGGGGGGCGCCTATGGCGCGGCACAGAAGAAGCATGTCATCGACCCTTACCAGAAAGACACCGGCACCAAGGTGCTGTTCGAGGATTACTCTGGCGGCGTGGCCGAGATCAAGGCCCAGGTCGAGTCCGGCAATATCCAGTGGGACGTGGTCGACTTCGAGGTGATCGACCTTGAACGCGCCTGCTCCGAAGGCCTGCTCGAAAGCCTGGACCACAGCGTCCTGCCGGCGGGCATCGACGACACCCCAGCTGCAGAAGACTTCATCCCCGAAGCCCTGGCCAGCGAATGCGCGGTCGGCAATATCGTCTGGTCGGTGGTCTTCGCCTACAACGAGAAGACCATCGGTGGTACCCAGGCGGCGAGCATCGGCGACTTCTTCGACACCAAGAAAATCCCCGGCAAGCGCGCCCTGCGCAAGCGTCCCCAGGTCAATATGGAATGGGCCCTGCTGGCCGACGGCGTAGCGCCCAAGGACGTCTACGAAGTGCTGTCCACTCCGGAAGGCCAGCAACGCGCCTTCGACAAGCTGGCCACCATCAAGGACGACCTGGTCTGGTTCGACTCCTGGTCCCAGGCCCCGCAACTGCTCAATGACGGCGGTGCGGTGCTGGTGCAATCGGCCAACGGCCGCTTCTACGACGCCATCCGCCAGGAGAACAAACCCTTCGTGATCGTCTGGGACGGCCACGTCTACGACCTCGACGCCTGGGCCATCGTCAAGGGCTCACCGAAGAAGGACCTGGCCATGCAGTTCATCAGCTACGCCACCGGTTCCAAGCCGCTGGCCGGCATGCCGGATGTGGCCTACGGCCCGACCCGCAAGTCGTCCATGCCACTGGCCGACCAGAGCGCCGCCCCGCACCTGCCTACCGCCCACCTGGACAAAGGCCTCCAGGCCGGCTCCGAGTTCTGGGCCGACTACGGCGAGTCGCTCGGTGAGAAATTCAACGAGTGGCTGTTGAAGTAACCCGTAATAAGACTGTGTGAAAACGTAGCGAGCGAAGGTTAGGCAAGGCAAAAACAGGCGAGGAAGCGGAGTTTACTGGTTGTAAATGAGCATGCCGAGCCTGTTTTTAACGCTGGATAACCAAGCGCAGTAGTTTTCACACAGTCTGAATAACCCCTCTCCCTTTGGGAGAGGGGTTGGGGTGAGGGTCTCGGCCTCACCAAGATTAGCGGAGTCACACCTTGTCCTCTCTGACCACCACCGAAGCCGGCCAAGCCGCCAGCGCCCGCAGCAAGAAACGCCTCACCGCCTTTCTGTTCGTGGTGCCGTTGCTGGCCTTTATCCTGCTGACCTTCGTTGCGCCCATCGGCAGCATGCTCTGGCGCAGCGTGCATCACCCGGCCGTGGCCGAACTGATCCCGCTGACCCTGGTGGAGTTGCAACGCTGGGACGGCAAAGCAGTACCCGATGACGCCACTCTGAACGTATTTGTTCAGGAGCTGCATGGCCTGGCCAAGGAGCGCCTGTCCGGCAAACTGTCCGAGGAGCTCAACCGCGCCTATACCGGCATGTCCAGCGTGGTCAAATCCAGCGCCCGCAAGGTCGGCCGACTCAAGCCCGAACAGCTTGAGAGTCAAGGCGTCGAGACCTTACTCAAGGCCCATCGCAACTGGAGTAAAACCGAGGTCTGGTATGCCATCCAGCGCGCGGGCTCGGTCTACACCTACGACTATTACCTGACCGCCCTGGACCTGGAAATGCACCCGGAACAGGGCATCCAGGTGCGCGAAGACACGCAAATCTACCTGCAGCTGTTCGGCAAGACCCTGAATATGGCGCTGGTCATCACCCTGTTCTGCGCCCTGCTCGGCTACCCGCTGGCCTACTACCTGGCCGGCCTGCCGGAAAACCGCGCCAACCTGCTGCTGGTATTGGTGCTACTACCGTTCTGGACCTCGCTGCTGGTGCGCACCACCGCCTGGATCGCCCTGCTGCAGACCAACGGCGTGATCAACTCCTTCCTGCTCAGCAGCGGCCTGATCGGCGAGCCGCTCGAGATGCTCTACACCTCGTTCGCCACCGTCATCGCCATGACCCATATCCTCCTGCCATTTATGATCCTGCCGCTGTACAGCGTGATGCGCGGCATCGACCACAGCTACCTGCGCGCCGCCATGTCGCTCGGGGCCAAACCGATTCCGGCCTTCGCCCGCATCTATTTCCCCATGACCCTGCCGGGTCTGAGTGCCGGCGCGCTGCTGGTGTTCATCATTTCCGTGGGCTACTACATCACCCCGGCACTGGTCGGTGGCACCGATGGGCAGATGATCAGCAACATCATCGCCTTCCATATGCAGCGCTCGAACAACTGGGAGCTGGCCGCCGCGCTGGGCTCCCTGCTGCTCGGCCTGATTCTCCTGCTGTACTGGCTGTACGATCGTTTCGTCGGTGCCAGCAATATCAAGCTGGGCTGAGGGGCAGACATGAGCAAGATTCCCGCGTACTTCGGCTTCTGGCACCACCTCGGCGCCTGGCTGCTGAAAACCAGTTCCTGGCTGGTGCTGCTGTTCCTGATCATGCCGATCCTGGTGATCATCCCGCTGTCGTTCAACGTCGAGCCGTTCTTCAGCTTTACCGAAGGCATGCTGACCCTGCAGCCGGAGGCCTATTCGCTGCGCTGGTACCGGGAGATCTTCAACGACCCGAAATGGATCCTGGCGATCCAGAACAGCTTTATCATCGGTATCTTCGCCACCCTGCTCGCCACCGTACTGGGCACCTGCGCCGCGGTCGGCCTGGCCCGCGACGACATGCCCTACCGGCGCTTTATCACCGCCCTGCTGCTGTCGCCGATGATCGTGCCGCTGATCATCACCGCCGCGGGGATGTTCTTCTTCTATTCCAACCTCGGCCTGGCCGGCAGCTACCTGGGGGTGATCCTGGCCCACGCCGCCCTGGGCACGCCCTTCGTGATCATCACCGTGACCGCGACCCTGACCGGCTTCGACTATTCCCTGGCGCGCGCGGCACTGAACCTGGGGGCCACACCGTTGCGGGTGTTCTTCGACATCATCATGCCGCTGATCCGTCCCGGGGTGATTTCCGGCGCGCTGTTCGCCTTTATCACCTCCTTCGACGAGGTGGTGGTGATCCTGTTTATGGCCGGCCCGCAACAGCGCACCATCCCGCGGCAGATGTTCTCGGGCCTGCGCGAGCAGATCAACCCGAGCATCCTGGCCATCGCCACGCTGCTGATCCTGGTGTCCATCGCCCTGCTGGTGACCCTCGAACTGCTGCGTCGGCGCGCCGAGCGCCTGCGCGGCGTCGAACTGATCGAATAACCGCCGCGCCCTTTGAACGCGCCAGCGCCTGGGATTAGAATCCCAGGTCTCCTGCCCCATCGGCGGATTTCGAGCCCGGACGGGCCAGCGCTAACCCCGCGCCAGGCACCGCCCCGCCCAGCACATGGTCACTTCCATTTGCCTTGGGCCTGAACCCGGCTCACCATACGCCACAGCCCGACGCCGGGAATGCCTGTGCGCCCGTGACCTGATAAGCCTTTGCAGGATTGACCGCCATGCCCGATTACCGCTCGAAAACCTCCACCCACGGCCGCAACATGGCCGGTGCTCGCGCCCTGTGGCGCGCCACCGGGATGAAGGACGAAGACTTCAAGAAGCCGATCATCGCCATCGCCAACTCCTTCACCCAGTTCGTGCCCGGCCACGTGCACCTGAAGGACATGGGCCAGCTGGTCGCCCGCGAGATCGAAAAGCACGGCGGCGTGGCCAAGGAATTCAACACCATCGCGGTCGACGACGGCAT
The DNA here is from genome assembly GCF_963970915.1 of Pseudomonas sp. EA_105y_Pfl2_R69. Lineage (NCBI taxonomy): Bacteria > Pseudomonadati > Pseudomonadota > Gammaproteobacteria > Pseudomonadales > Pseudomonadaceae > Pseudomonas > Pseudomonas sp. EA_105y_Pfl2_R69. The sequence continues at coordinate 116,566 of NZ_CAXAOO010000005.1, read as the reverse complement.
CGCCATGGGTCACGACGGCATGCTCTATTCACTGCCGAGCCGCGAGATCATCGCCGACTCCGTGGAATACATGGTCAACGCCCACTGCGCCGACGCCATCGTCTGCATCAGTAACTGCGACAAGATCACCCCCGGCATGTTGCTGGCCAGTCTGCGCCTGAACATCCCGGTGATCTTCGTTTCCGGCGGACCGATGGAAGCCGGTAAAACCAAGCTGGCCAGCCACGGCCTGGACCTGGTCGACGCCATGGTCATCGCCGCCGACGACAGCGCCAGCGACGAGAAAGTCGCCGAGTACGAGCGCAGCGCCTGTCCGACCTGTGGCAGCTGCTCCGGCATGTTCACCGCCAACTCGATGAACTGCCTGATGGAAGCCCTCGGCCTGGCCCTGCCCGGCAACGGTTCGACTCTGGCCACCCACAGCGACCGCGAGCAGCTGTTCCTGCAGGCCGGACGCACCGCCGTCGAGCTGTGCAAACGCTATTACCAGGACGGCGACGAGTCGGCCCTGCCGCGCAACATCGCCAGCTTCAAGGCGTTCGAAAACGCCATGACCCTGGACATCGCCATGGGCGGCTCGACCAACACCATCCTGCACCTGCTGGCGGCGGCCCAGGAAGGCGAAGTCGATTTCGACCTGCGCGATATCGATCGCCTGTCGCGCAAGGTGCCGCAGCTGTGCAAGGTCGCGCCGAACATCCAGAAATACCATATGGAAGACGTGCACCGCGCCGGCGGTATCTTCTCCATTCTCGGCTCCCTGGCCCGCGGCGGCCTGCTGCACACCGACCTGCCGACCGTGCACAGCGCGACCATGAGCGATGCCATCGCCAAATGGGACATCACCCAGACCGACGATGAAGCCGTGCACACCTTCTTCCGCGCCGGCCCGGCCGGCATTCCGACCCAGACCGCATTCAGCCAGAGCACCCGCTGGGACACGGTGGATGATGATCGGGAGAACGGCTGCATCCGCAGCGTCGAGCACGCTTATTCTCAGGAAGGTGGGCTCGCTGTGCTCTACGGCAATATCGCCGTCGACGGCTGCGTGGTGAAAACCGCCGGTGTCGATGAGTCCATCCATATCTTCGAAGGCAACGCGAAGATCTTCGAAAGCCAGGACAGCGCGGTACGCGGCATCCTCAATGACGAAGTGCAGGCCGGCGATATCGTCATCATCCGCTACGAAGGCCCGAAAGGCGGCCCGGGCATGCAGGAAATGCTCTACCCGACCTCGTACCTGAAGTCCAAGGGTCTGGGCAAAGCCTGCGCCTTGCTCACCGACGGCCGCTTCTCCGGCGGCACCTCGGGCCTGTCGATCGGTCACGCTTCGCCGGAAGCCGCCGCCGGCGGTGCCATCGGCCTGGTGCGCGAAGGCGACAAGATCCTGATCAATATCCACGAGCGCTCGATCAACCTGCTGGTCAGCGACGAAGAAATCGCCCATCGCCGCCACGAACAGGACAAGAAGGGCTGGAAGCCGGTGGAACAACGTCCACGCAAGGTCACCACTGCGCTCAAGGCCTACGCCCTGCTCGCCACCAGCGCCGACAAGGGTGCGGTGCGCGACAAGGCGCTGCTGGAAAAACTGGTGCCGTAAAAACCACCACGCTGTAACCATAAGCCCGGCCTAGTGCCGGGCTTTTGCGTTTTCGTAGGGTGCGCCGCGTGTTCAGCCGGGCACGATCTAACGCGGCACCTTCAACTCACACCCATATAGCGCCCGGCGCGATGGTTGATCGCCAGCACCATATTCAGCGCCAGCGCGCCGAGGATCGACAGCGCCACCTTGTCCAGCGGCACCACCATGACCGCACCCAGCACGATCAGCACATCGATGCCCATCTGCACCTTGCCGGCGCGCAGACCGAAGCGTTCCTGCAGGTACAGCGCGAGGATATTCACCCCACCCAGGCTGGCGCGGTGGCGGAATAGCATCAGCAGGCCAAGGCCCATGGCGAAGCCACCGAACAGCGCGGCATAAACGACATTGAGCTGGGCGAAGCCAAGCCAGTGCGGGGTCAGCTCGGCAAACAGCGAGACCAGGCCCACGGCGCAGAAGGTGCGCAGGGTAAAGGGCCAGCCCATGCGCCAGATGGCCAGGGCATAGAACGGCAGGTTGAGGGCAAAGAACACCAGACCGAACGGCCAGCCGAGCAGGTATTTCAGCAGAAAGGCCAGGCCCACGGTGCCGCCGGTCAGCAGACCCGCCTGGCTGTAGAAGGTGATTCCCAGAGCCACCATGGCCGTGCCCAGCAGCAGCGCCAGGCCGTCCTCCCAGAGCGGGTGACGAATAAAGATCGCGGCAATACGATCCGGCTCGGCGTGATCGACGTCGGCATCATGCATGGGGGGACAACCTGTAGACGAGGAGCGGAAATAAGCAGGGTAGCGGCCAACACAAAAATCGTCTGGAATGATTTTTAACGTCGAGCAGCGACGGCCCGCAGGGTGACCGCCAGGGTGACAGGCCTGAAAACCTCCGCCTTGGCGTACGTCAAGGCGGTGCTGGAAAGCTCAGTCCGAACGGACTATTTGCGATCCCACACCTCAAACACATAACCCGGGGTTTCCAGCCCAGGCGCATGTTCGATGGCGGAAGACGGATGCCACTCGGCCTCGTTCACCTCGGGGAACCAGGCATCGCCCTGAGGGCTGATGCCGACACGGGTCAGGTACAGGCGCTCGGCCCGAGCCAGGCCCAGTTCGTAGAGCTGCGCACCGCCGATCAGCATCAGCTCTTCGGCATCTTCCTCGCGGGCCCAGGCCTCGGCGCGTTCAAGCGCCGCGTCGAGGCTGGTGAAGACTTCCGCGCCCTCAAGCTGCAGATCCGGCTGACGGCTGACCACCAGGTTGAGCCGGCCCGGCAAGGGCCGACCGAGGGAGTCCCAGGTCTTGCGGCCCATGATGATCGGCTTGCCCAGGGTCAGCGCCTTGAAGTGTTTGAGGTCCGCCGGCAGGTGCCAGGGCAGTTGATTATCGCGGCCGATCACGCGGTTTTCCGCGAGGGCGGCGATCAGGCAGAGAGGCAGAGTATTTTTCATGACGGCGAGCATAGCAGAGGGGCGAGGCCAGTCGCAGCCCACCTTTGGCACTGCCAACCGACGCACAAACTGCAGCGCGTTTATCCGCTTGTTGCCAGGCCGTCGTCGAACCGTCACCGTTGCCCAGGCAGGCTTGCACTTCCCCCCGCGCAAGGAGACGCCGCCATGTTCCTCACCCTCCGCACCCTGTTCTGCGCCAGCTTGCTGGCCCCACTGCTGGCCATTGCCGCCCCGGCCCAGGCCGACGGCGTACAGGCCGCCATCTACTGGGCCCGGCAGCAGCCGCAAACCCAAAACGGCAAGCCCAGGGGCGACGCCAAGCCGCTGATCATCGCTCACCGCGGTGCCAGCGGTTATGTCCCCGAACACACCCTGGCCGCCTATGCCCTGGCGATCCTGCAAGGTGCCGATTACATCGAGCCGGACCTGGTGATAAGCCAGGACGGCCAACTGGTCGCCCGCCACGACAACGAGCTGGGCCTGACCACCGATATCGCCCAGCACCCCGAATTCGCCGAGCGGCGGCGCACCCAGAGCGTCGACGGGGTCAGCCTCAGCGGCTGGTTCAGTGAGGACTTCACCCTCGCCGAACTGAAGACCCTGCGCGCCATCGAGCGCATCCCGCAGATTCGCCCGGGCAACGCCCGCCTGGACGGCAGCTTCGCCATCCCGACCCTGCAGGAAATCATCGACCTGGTAAAAACCCTGCAACTGAGCCAGCAACGGGTGATCGGCCTGTACCCGGAAACCAAGCACCCGACCCATTTCCAGCAGCTCGGCCTGGGCCTGGAGCAACCGCTGGTCAGGCTGCTGAAGAAGAACGGCTACAACAGCGCCCAGGCCCCGGTGTATATCCAGTCATTCGAGGTCGAGAACCTCAAGACCCTGCGTCGCATGACGCCGCTGCGCCTGGTGCAACTGCTGTGGGTCGAGGGCCAGCCCTATGACCAGCAGGTGCTGGGCAGCGAGCTGAGTTACGCGCAGATGGCCACGCCCGCCGGCCTCGCCGCCATTGCCCGCTATGCCGCCGGCATCGGCCCGGAGAAGGGCCAGGTCATCCCCCGCGATGCCAATGGCAATCTGACTAGTGCCACGAACCTGGTACGCGACGCCCATGCCGCCGGACTCAAGGTGCACCCTTATACCTTCCGCGCGGAAAACAGCTTTCTGCCGAGCGAACTGCGCAACGGCGACGACCCGCAGACCCGCGGCGACCTCGAAGCGGAACTCCAGCGCTTTCTCGATGCAGGGATCGACGGCCTGTTTATCGACCAGCCGGACATCGCCGTACGCCTGCGCGCAAAACCCTGAAGCAGAGCGGATTTAGCCCAACACGGCGGCAGCGGTTATGCTCAACCCCTGACCCGACCGATGAGACGCCGTGTGACAGCCGCCTCCGCCACCAACACCCTGCACCGCCTCTGGCTCAGCGAGACCATTCGCCTGCGCGAGGCGCACGCCGGTCCGCTGGAAGACGGCGAGGCCAACCGCCGCGCCCAGGCCCAGGGCGGCACGCTCGGCGAACGCATCCAGACCCGCGCCTGGCTGCTCGGCGAACGCGACGGCCAGGTGCAAGCCCTGCAGCATTGGCTGCAGGGCGCACACCTGGCCGGGCTGCTGCTACTGCTGTTTGCCGTTATCGGCGGCAGCGCCCTGGCCGTGGCCGCACTGGGCGATGGCCAGCGGCCGGTCAACGTGTTCTGGGCCTTGGGCAGCCTGCTCGGCCTGCACCTGCTGCTGCTGCTCGGCTGGGGCCTGGGCCTGCTGCTGAGCCGCGACGGCGCAGGCACACTCGGGCGGCTGTGGTTGTGGCTGAGCGAGAAGCTCGCCCGCGATGCCCAGGCCGCCCAGCTGGCACCCGCCCTGCTGCTGGTGCTGCAACGCCAGCGTCTCGGCCGCTGGGGGCTGGGTGTGCTGGTGCATGGTTTCTGGCTGCTGACCCTGCTCACTGCCCTGCTGACCCTGCTTGGTCTGCTGACGACCCGCCGCTATGGCTTTATCTGGGAAAGCACCCTGCTCGGCGCGGACGCCTTCGTCGCCATCACCAACGCCCTCAGCGTGCTGCCCCGGGCATTGGGCTTCAGCGCGCCGACGGTAGCCATGATCCACGCCAGCACCAGCGACCTGTACAACAGCGAACTGGTGCGCCAGAGCTGGGCCGTCTGGCTGGTCGCCGCCGTGCTGATCTACGGCGTACTGCCGCGCCTGCTGCTGTTGCTGTTCTGCCTGTGGCGCTGGCGGCGTGGCTGCGCCGCCCTCGCGCTGGACATCCACCTGCCCGGTTACAGCCTGCTGCGCGAGCGCCTGCAACCGGGCAGCGAACGCCTGGGCGTGTGCGACGCCGCGCCACTGCAGCTGCATCAGCCCCAGGCTGGCAGCAGCGCGCAGAGCAGCCAGGGCGCGCTGCTGCTGGCAATCGAACTGGATCCGCAGCGCAGCTGGCCACCGGCCCTGCCCAAAGGCATCGGCGATGCCGGGGTGATCGACAGCCGTGAGCAGCGCAAGCAGCTGCTCGACCAGCTCAGCCGCTTTCCCCCGGCACGCCTGCTGATCGCCTGCGACCCACGCCGCTCGCCGGACCGCGGCAGCCTGGGACTGCTCGGCGAACTGGCGCGCACGGCCAGCGCCACCCGTATCTGGCTGCTGCCTCCGCCGCCGGGCGAAGCACTGGACAGCGCCCGCCTGGGCGACTGGCACCGCGCGCTGGATCAGCTGCAGCTCAGTTATAGCGACAGCGCGCCGCTTAACTGGCTGGAGCATGGCCATGACTGACATCTATCGCCTGGTGACGCGGATGCAACCCAAGACAAATCGCCCACGGGGTAGGGTGGATGACGCCTTTTTCATCCACCCTCGTTGTGGGTGGATGGGTACAGCGTCATCCACCCTACGGAGCCTAGGATGAGTCAGGCGCTGAAACTCGCCTTGGTCGGCCATACCAATGCCGGCAAGACCTCGCTGCTGCGCACCCTGACCCGCGACATCGGCTTCGGCGAAGTGTCCCACCGCCCCAGCACCACCCGCCATGTCGAGGGCGCACGGCTGTCGGTGGATGGCAGCGCGCTGCTGGAGCTGTACGACACCCCCGGCCTGGAAGACGCCATCGCCCTGTTCGACTACCTGGAGCGCCTCGACCGCCCCGGCGAACGCCTGGACGGCCCGCAGCGACTGGCGCGCTTTCTCGATGGCAGCGAGGCGCGCCAGCGCTTCGAACAGGAAGCCAAGGTGCTGCGCCAGCTGCTGGTCTCGGACGCCGGCCTCTACGTGATCGACGCCCGCGAGCCGGTGCTGGCCAAATACCGCGACGAACTGGCCGTGCTGGCCATGTGCGGCAAACCGCTGCTGCCGGTGCTCAACTTCGTCGCCAGCAGCAACCACCGCGAGCACGACTGGCGCGACGCCCTGGCCCGCCTCGGCCTGCATGCCCTGGTGTGTTTCGACAGCGTCGCGCCGCCGCTGGATGGCGAGCGCCGCCTGTACGAGAGCCTCGCCCTGCTGCAGGAAAAGGCCCGCCCGCAACTGCAACGGCTGATCGACGACCACCAGGCGCAGCGCCAGCTGCGCAAGAGCAGCGGCGCGCGCCTGATCGCCGAACTGCTGATGGACTGCGCCGCCTGCCGCCGCAGCGTCGCCGCCCAGGCCACCCTGGAACAGGGCGCGGTCCGCGACCTGCATCAGGCCATCCGCCAACGCGAACAGCGCTGCGTGGACGCCCTGCTGCGCCTGTATGCCTTCCGTCAGGAGGATGCCCAGGCCGGCGACCTGCCCTTGCTCTACGGGCGCTGGGGCGACGACCTGTTCAACCCGGAAACCCTCAAGCAGCTCGGGGTCAAGGTCGGTGGCGGTATGGCCGCTGGCGCGGCCACCGGCGTGGGCATCGATCTGCTGGTCGGTGGTGTCACCCTCGGGGCCGCCGCCGCCCTGGGCGCGTTGATCGGCGGTGGCGCGCAGACCCTGCGCGGCTACGGCAGCCGCCTGAAAGGCAAGCTCAAGGGCCAGCGCGAGCTGACCGTGGACGACGCCGTGCTGCGCCTGCTCGCCCTGCGCCAACAGTTGCTGCTGCAAGCGCTGGAAGCCCGCGGCCATGCCGCGGTCGAGGCCATCACGCTGACAACGCCGCAGGACGCCAGCTGGCGCGAGGGCAAGCTGCCGGACGCCCTGCACAAGGCTCGCGCCCATCCCGAATGGTCATCGCTCAACCCCGGCGCACGGCTGGAAGACGGCGAGCGCCAGGCGCAGATCGACGCACTGAGCGTCACGCTGACAGCACCGTTATAGGGTGCAACAGCGGTCCGCACATTCGGGCCTGCCCACGATCATCGCCCTGACAGCGGAACCTTGGAGGCTCAGGGCCTGCCCAGGTAAAGCTCCAGCACCTTGCCCCAGTCGTCGCCGCCGGTGACGCGCAGCACCTCCTGGCTGATCCGTTCGCGGTAGGGGCTGCCGTCGGCCAGGGCGAAGGCGTAGGACTGCTCCTCGAAGGTGCCGGGCAGCAGGCGCAGACCGCCGCCGCCCAGCTCGCCGTTGCGGTACTGCATGATAGGCAGGTCGTAGACCACCGCATCGACCTCGCCCAGCTGTACCGCACGCATGGCCTCGAGCAGGTTGGGGTAGTCGCTGCGGCGAATCCGCTGGCTGTCCAGATAGCGCGCGCTGATGGTCTTGTCGATGCTCGCCACATGGGCGCGGCGCAGGTCGTCGACGCCCTGGATGCCGCCCTTCAGGTTGCCCACGGTGAGCGCGCTGGTCACTGCCGCGGTGAAGATCGAAACCATGACCAACCCGGCGAACATCCATACCAGGGCGATCAGCCGCCCGCCCAGGGTCACCGGGGCCTTGTCGCCGTAGCCGACGGTGGTCATGGTCACCGCCGCCCACCAGAAGCTGGAGCCCAGGCCTTGCGCCGGGGAACCGCCGAACTGCGGCTGGTTGTGCCGCCGCTCGAACAGCCAGAGCAGCCCACCGACCAGCAACATCAGGACCGCCAGGCCGAGGATCAGGCTGACGAACTGCCAGGACAGCAGGCCCTTGACCGCGGTCCAGCCGCTCCCCTCGCCGCCGTGCGGCACGCCGATGGCCAGGCCGTTGCGGTAGAACGGATGGGTGAAGTCGAAACGCGATTCACGCTCGGCGGTCATGGTCAGCGCGCCGACCACCGCATCCAGCTGGCCGCCCTCCAGGCTCGGCAGCAGGCGATCGAACGGCATCGGCAGCAGCTCGTAGCGATAACCCGCTTGCTCGGCGACGGCCTGCCACAGGTCGATGCTGATGCCGCGCCAGCTGCCGTCCGGCTCCTGGATGACAAAGGGCGGCACTTCGTTGATACCCACCCGCAAGACCGGCGCGTTCGACTCCTGCGCCGCGGCAGGCAACCCCAGCAGACACAACAGCAGGCTGATCAGAATCCTCGGCACAAGCACACTCTCCCCTATCGGCAAAACGCCAGGGTAACAAATACCGCCGCCGCCCTGGCCGCGAAACCCAGGACTACGAGGCGCGCAAGCGGCTCGATGCCCTGTGCGAGCGGCCGCGGCGGGACAAGATCGCCTGCGCGGCCGCCTGGAGCAGGCTGTTAGACGGCGACTGGCGCAGGGATATGCGGATGGGCCTGATAGCCGACCAGTTCGAAGTCCTCGAACTTGAAGGCGAAGATATCCTTCACCTCGGGGTTGAGCTTCATGGTCGGCAGCGGCAGCGGCTCGCGGGCAAGCTGCAGGTTGGCCTGCTCGATATGGTTGACGTACAGGTGGCAGTCGCCGCCGGTCCAGATGAAGTCGCCGGGCTGCAGGCCGCAGACCTGAGCGACCATCAGGGTCAGCAGGGCGTAGCTGGCGATATTGAAGGGCACCCCGAGGAAGATGTCCGCCGAGCGCTGGTACAGCTGGCAACTGAGCTTGCCGTCAGCCACATAGAACTGGAACAGCGCGTGACATGGCGGCAGGGCCATCTGCTCGACCAGCGCCGGATTCCAGGCGGAGACGATCAGGCGGCGCGAGTCCGGGTTCTTTCTGATCATCTCGATCAGCTTGCTGATCTGGTCGATCGACTCGCCATTGGGCGTCGGCCAGTTGCGCCACTGATAGCCGTACACCGGGCCGAGGTCGCCGTTTTCGTCGGCCCACTCGTCCCAGATGCGCACGCCGTTGTCCTTCAGGTACTTGATATTGGTGTCGCCCTGGAGGAACCACAGCAGCTCGTGGATGATGGATTTCAGGTGGCACTTCTTGGTGGTCACCAGCGGGAAGCCGTCGGCCAGATTGAAGCGCATCTGGTGGGCGAACAGGCTGTAGGTGCCGGTGCCGGTGCGGTCGCTCTTGAAGGTGCCGGTGTCGCGCACCAGGCGCATCAGCTCGAGGTACTGTTTCATCGGCCGGCCTCCTGTGCAGCCTGGCGTTTATAGGCATAGGCGATCATCCCCAGGCCACCGAGCACCATCGGTACGCAGAGCACCTGGCCCATGGTCAGCCAGCCGCCGGCCAGATAGCCGAGCTGGGCATCCGGCACGCGGACGAACTCGACGATAAAGCGGAAGATGCCGTAGCACAGGGCAAACATGCCCGACACCGCCATGGTCGGCCTGGGCCCCCGCGAGTAGAACCAGAGGATGGCGAACAGCGCCACGCCTTCCAGGGCGAACTGATAGAGCTGCGAGGGATGCCGCGCCAGTTGCTCAGGATCGGTGGGGAAGACCATGGCCCAGGGCACATCAGTGGCCTTGCCCCAGAGTTCGGCATTGATAAAGTTGCCGATGCGCCCGGCACCCAGGCCGATCGGCACCAGCGGGGCGATAAAGTCCATCAGCTGGAAGAAGCTCTTGTTGTTGCGCAGGCCGAACCACCAGGTCGCCAGCATCACCCCGATCAGGCCGCCGTGGAAGGACATGCCGCCCTCCCAGATGCGCAGCATCTTCACCGGCTCGGCGATATAGGCGGCCAGGTCGTAGAACAGCACATAGCCCAGACGGCCGCCGAGGATTACGCCCATGGCCACCCAGAACACCAGGTCGGAGAGTTTTTCCTTGCTCCAGCTCGGCTCGAAGGCGTTGACCCGGCGCGAGGCCAGCCACCAGGCACCGCCGATGCCGACCAGGTACATCAGGCCATACCAATGGATTTTCAGCGGGCCGAGGGCCAGCGCCACCGGGTCGATCTGCGGGTAAGGCAGCATCAAAAACTCCTTAGATCAGGAAATTCACGCCCACTACCAAGAGCAGCAGGGCGAACAGACGCTTGAGCAGGCGCGGCGACAGCTTGTGTGCCAGGCGCGCGCCAAAGCGGGCAAAAAACATGCTGGTAATGGCAATCCCGGCCATGGCCGGCAGGTAGACGAAACCCAGGCTCCAGTCTGGCAGGCCGGGTGCATCCCAGCCCAGCCAGATAAAGGACAGGGCACCTGCCAGGGCAATCGGCAGACCGCAGGCCGAGGACGTTGCCACCGCCTGCTGCATCGACACGCTGCGCCAAGTCAGGAAGGGTACGGTCAGCGAACCGCCACCGATGCCGAAAATCGCCGAAGCCCAGCCGATCACCGCACCGGCCAGGGTCAGCCCTGGCTTGCCTGGGACCACGCGGCTGGCCTTGGGTTTCAGCTCCAGGGCCATTTGCAGGGCGATAACGATAGCGAACACGCCGATGATCTTCTGCAGCATCTCGCCCTGGATCGCGGAAGCAGTAGCCGCCCCAAGGGCCGCGCCGAGCAGGATACCCAGGGTCATCCAGACGAAGATCGGCCAGCGCACCGCGCCCTTGCGCTGATGCTCCAGCACCGAATTGATCGAGGTGAAGATAATGGTCGCCAGAGATGTGCCCACGGCCAGATGGGTCAGTACTGCCGGCTCGAAGCCCTGAGCGGCGAAGCTGAACACCAGCACCGGCACGATGATGATGCCGCCCCCTACCCCGAACAGCCCGGCCAGCACTCCGGCGGCCGCACCCAGCAGCAAATACAGCAGCAGTTCCATCGACACCCCCGCAAATGATGCGGCATGGTAACGGATGCACAGGTCCGGACTCTACTTCGGGCGATGGATGTATGCCCGAGCTTTGCGTAAAGTGCCAGGATCGCCCTCGGAACAGACCGCCGTGAGCCCGATCCTGTACCTGAAGCTGAGTTGTAACCAGATGCACCTGAGCCTGCTGCCAAATGGCCGCGAGCTGCGCCTGCAGGCCGATCCGCCATTCAGCAACCAACGCCTGCTGGTGGCGGACTTTAGCGCGGCGCAACAGTTGCTCCGACGCGGGCTCGCGGAGCTGCTGCCCAAGCGCTTTCTGCGCCTGAGCCTGCCGCCACAGCTATTGATCCAGCCACTGGAATACCTGGAAGGCGGCCTGGCGCAGGTCGAGGAGCGCATTCTGCTGGAGCTCGGCCTGGGCGGCGGCGCACGCAAGGTGCGCCTGCACCTGGGTGCCGAGCTGGACAGTGCCGGCGTCCTGGAAAAATTAAGGGGCTAGCCCATGTGCCTGATCGCTCTGGCCTGGCGGCCCGGCCATGCCCATCCCCTACTGGTAGCCGCCAACCGCGACGAGTTCTATGCTCGCCCGAGCCAGCCATTGACCGAATGGCCCGATCTACCCGGCGTGTTTGCCGGACGCGACCTGCAGGCCGGTGGTACCTGGCTGGGCATCGGCCCAGGCGGGCGTTTCGCCGCCCTGACCAATATCCGCGACCCCGCCCAGGGCCAGGGCCAGGGCCTGCGCTCGCGCGGCGAGCTGCCGGTGGCCTTTCTCGGCGGCAGTCTGAACGCAGAAGACTTTCTCCAGCAGCTGCGCGAGCAGCGCCGGCACTACAGCGGCTTCAATCTATTGCTCGGCGATCACCGGCAGCTCTGGCACTTCAACTCCCGGACGGGGCGCGCCAACGCGCTGGCGGAAGGCCTACACGGCCTGTCGAATGCCGACCTGGATACGCCCTGGCCCAAGCTGCAGCGGGCGAAAAACGCGCTGCGCCAGTGCCTCGACGCGCCGCAGCCGCAGGCCCTGCTTGCCCTGCTGGGTGACCCGACGCAGGCGGCCGACGAACACTTGCCGCAGACCGGTATCGGCCTGACCGGCGAACGTCTGCTGTCCAGCGTGTTTATCGCCAGCACGACTTACGGTACCCGTGCCAGCAGCGCCCTGATCGTACATGCCGACGGCAGCCGTCAGTTGATCGAGCGCAGCTTCGGGCCGGGCGGCCGTTATCTGGGCGAGGTCGTCGTCGAGGCCTGAGTCAGAGCTTGTGAAAATATCGAACGCCGTCGCGAGGCTGTCTCCAGGCGTTCGCGGCAAGGCGCACTGCGTGAGAAATGGGGGAGTTTAGTGAGCTAAATGACCCCATTTTTCACATAGCGCAACGTCAGCAGCGGGGGTTTGGAGGCGGCCGCAGTAGGCGAGAGTTTTTTTCACAAGCTCTCAGGCCTGGATATCCGAGGCCGGATTGATCATGCGGCCCAGGCCGAGGTTGCGCAGGGCCAGCTGCAGGGTGCTGTGGATCACCTGAGGGCTGTCGATGGTCAGCACCTGGGCCAGCAGCTCCTTGGCCTTGCCGAGGCTGATCTGGCGCAGCAACCATTTCACCTTGGGCAGGTTGGTGGCGTTCATCGACAGGCCATCGAAACCCATGGCCATCAGCAGTACGGCGGCGGCCGGATCGCCGGCCATCTCGCCGCAGATGCTCACCGGCTTGCCTTCGGCATGGGCCCCTTCGACCACCTTGCACAGGGCCTGCAGTACGGCCGGATGGAGGAAATCGTAGAGGTCGGCGACCCGTGGGTTGTTGCGGTCCACCGCCAGCAGATACTGGGTCAGATCGTTGGAGCCAACCGAGAGGAAGTCGACCTGGCGCGCCAGCTCGCGGGTCTGGTAGACCGCGGCGGGGATCTCGATCATCACCCCGATCGGCGGCAGCGGTACATCGGTGCCTTCGTCGCGCACCTCGCCCCAGGCGCGGTGAATCAGGTGCAGGGCCTCTTCCAGCTCCTGGGTGCCGGAGATCATCGGCAGCAGGATACGCAGGTTGTCCAGGCCCTCGCTGGCCTTGAGCATGGCGCGGGTCTGCACCAGGAAGATTTCCGGGTGGTCGAGGGTGACGCGGATGCCGCGCCAGCCGAGGAAGGGGTTCTCTTCCTTGATCGGGAAGTAACTCAGCGCCTTGTCGCCGCCGATATCCAGGCTGCGCATGGTCACCGGCAGCGGGTGGAAGGCCGCCAGCTGCTCGCGGTAGATGGCCAGCTGTTCCTTCTCGCTGGGGAAGCGCTCCTTGATCATGAACGGCACTTCGGTGCGGTACAGGCCGACACCCTCGGCACCACGCTCCTGGGCGCGTTTCACATCGGCGAGCAGGCCGGTGTTGACCCACAGCGGCATGCGATGGCCGTCCAGGGTCTCGCAGGGCAGGCCGCTGAGGGCGGTCAGGCCCTGGGTCAGCTGGCGCTCCTCTTCGACCACCTCGGCATACTGCTTGCGCAGCACTTCGCTGGGGTTGGTAAAGACCTCGCCGTGATAGCCATCGACGATCAACTGGATGCCGTCGATCTTCGAATAGGGCAGGTCGACCGCGCCCATCACCGTGGGAATGCCCATGGCCCGGGCGAAGATCGCCACGTGAGAGTTGCCCGAACCCTGGACCGAGACCAGGCCGACCAGCTTACCTTCCGGCACCTCGCCGAGCATCGCCGGCGACAGTTCTTCGCTGACCAGGATGCAGTTGTCCGGGTACACCAGGGTCTGCTGACGGGCCTGTTGCAGGTAGGCCAGCAGACGCCGGCCGAGATCCTTGACGTCGCTGGCGCGCTCGCGCAGGTAGGCATCGTCCATCAGTTCGAAGCGGTTGACGTGCTCGGTCACCACCTGGCGCAAGGCCCCCTGGGCCCACTGACCGGTGCGGATGATCTTGACCACCTCGTTACCCAGGGCGGCGTCTTCCAGCATCATCAGGTAGACATCGAACAGGGCGCGCTCTTCCGGGCGCAACTGGGTGGCCATCTTCGCCGAAAGCGCACGCATGTCCGAGCGAACGCCTTCCAGGGCGGTATTGAACAGCTGCAATTCGGCGGCAATGTCGTCGACGCTCTTGTCCGGTACCACTTCCAGGTCGGCCGGCGGCAACACCACCACTGCCGTGCCCACGGCCGCACCGGGCGAGCCCGGCACGCCGACGAACTTGGCTTCCTGGATACCCTTGCCCTGCTTGCCCAGGCCGCGGATCGAGCCGGTCGCCTCGGCGTGGGCGATAACCCCGGCGAGCTGCGCGCTCATGGTGACCAGGAAGGCCTCTTCGCCCTCGTCGAACTTGCGCTGCTCCTTTTGCTGGATGACCAGCACGCCCATCACCTTGCGGTGGTGGATGATTGGCGAACCGAGAAAGGAGGCGTAGCGCTCCTCGCCGGTTTCGGCGAAGTAGCGGTAACGCGGGTGTTCGGAGGCGTGTTCGAGGTTGAGCGGCTCCTCACGGGTGCCGACCAGGCCGACCAGGCCCTCGTTGGGGGCCATGCTGACCTTGCCGATGGCCTTCTTGTTCAGACCCTCGGTGGCCATCAGGACGAAACGGTTGGTTTCCGGGTCGAGCAGATAGACCGAGCAGACCTGGCTGCCCATGGCCTCGCGCACCCGCTGCACGATAATCCCCAGCGCCGCCTTGAGGTCCTTGGCGGCGTTGACTTCCTGGACGATCTTGCGCAGCGTATTGAGCATGGCTCGGCTCTAATCAGTGTCAGTCCCGCGCCAATAGGCGCGGAGCGAGTTCCTTGAGGGCGCGACGGTAGACTTCGCGCTTGAATGTGACCACCTGGCCCAGCGGGTACCAGTAACTGACCCAGCGCCAGCCGTCGAACTCCGGCTTGCCGGTCAGGTCCATGCGCACCCGCTGCTCATCCGAGGTCAGGCGCAGCAGGAACCACTTCTGTTTCTGGCCGATACACAGCGGCTGGCTATGGGTACGCACCAGACGCTGAGGCAGACGATAACGCAACCAGCCCCGGGTGCAGGCGAGAATTTTCACATCCTGCTGCTCCAGGCCCACTTCTTCGTTCAATTCGCGATAAAGCGCTTCTTCAGGCGACTCATGGTCATTGATCCCGCCTTGCGGGAACTGCCAGGCGTCCTGGTTTATCCGACGCGCCCAAAGCACCTGGCCGACATCGTTGGTCAGAATGATGCCGACGTTGGGGCGAAAACCATCAGGATCGATCACGGCGCACAACCTCGTAAACGCATGTTCCGGCATTGTTCCACAAAGGTCGCGGCAGCGGCAACGCGGTGACCCGCGCCGGACGGCCCGCAGCCAACGGCGACGATTGGGCATGCCTCATAAAAATCGGTATTCTGGCCGCCCCACAAGGTTTGCAAAAAAGGTGTCCCGTGCGTTTGGCTTTATTCGATCTCGACAACACCCTGCTCGGCGGTGACAGCGACCATGCCTGGGGCGACTACCTGTGCGAGCGCGGCATCCTCGACGGCATCGCCTACAAGGCTCGCAACGACCAGTTTTACCAGGACTACCTGGCCGGTCGCCTGGACATCCGCGACTACCTGAATTTCAGCCTGGCGATCCTCGGCCGCAGCGAAATGGCCCAGCTCGAGCAATGGCACCGCGAATTCATGCGCGACTGTGTCGAGCCGATCATCCTGGCCAAGGGCGAAGCCCTGCTCGAGGAACACCGCGCCGCCGGCGACAAGCTGCTGATCATCACCGCCACCAACCGCTTCGTCACCGCGCCGATTGCCGCGCGCCTGGGCGTCGACACCCTGCTGGCCACCGAGTGCGAAATGCAGGACGGTCGCTACACCGGGCGCACCACCGACGTGCCCTGCTTCAAGGAAGGCAAGGTCACCCGCCTCAACCGCTGGCTGGCGGAAAGCGGTTTCAGCCTGGCCGACAGCTGCTTCTACAGCGACTCGATGAACGACCTGCCCCTGCTGGAGCGGGTCACCCGCCCCGTGGCGGTCGACCCCGACCCGAGCCTGCGCGCAGAAGCCGAGAAGCGCGGTTGGCCGGTTATTTCGCTGCGCTAAATCCGCCGCTACGAAAAACGCCGCCTGATTAGGCGGCGTTTTTGTTCAGCCAGGGATTATCAAACCGGCTTTGCGCCCATCAACCCCATGATCACCAGCAACAGCAGCACCAGCAGCCCGGCATAGACCGCGCACAAGCGCAGCAGATTCGCCGGCGCAGGGCTGTCGCCCAATGCCTGCCAGGCCGCCAGACGACCATTGAGCAGCAGGCCGACCAGCACCAGCACGCCGAACAGCACACTGCTGGCCAGCAACCAGGTCAGCCCCAGCGGGAAGCCCGCCAGATTGACCAGCCACCAGCCGCTGACCGGCAGGCTCAGGGCCAGCAGGCCGAGCACCGGCAGGCTGATCAGGCGGGTGCGTTTGAGCTTGCGCTGCAGCACCGCCGCATCGCCAACCCGCGCCGCCTTCCACAGCATAAAGACATGGGCCAGCACGCCCAGCAGCAGCAGAATGCCCGGGGCACTGTGGGCGATTTTCAGCAATTGGTAATGTTCCATCGATTCAGCTCCTGCCATTTAGAGCCTGTTCAACGTCTCGCGAGCTAGGGCTATGCAAGGCAAAAACAGGCGAGGAAGCGGAGTGTACGAGCTGTACATGAGCATTCCGAACCTGTTTTTAACGCAGCAGAGCCGACGCGCAGCAGACTTTGAATAGGTTCTTAGCCCAAAAAGAGTGTGTAGGCCGGGTTCTCGCTCTCATCCCAGTAGGGATAACCGATCGCCTCCAGGGCCGCCGGCACCAGATGGCGCTGGTCGTGGGGCACCTGCAGCCCGGCCACTACCCGACCATCGGCCGCGCCGTGGTTGCGGTAGTGGAACATGGAGATATTCCAGCGCCCGCCGAGCTTCTGCAGGAAGTTGAACAGTGCCCCCGGCCGCTCGGGAAACTCGAAGCGGAATACGCACTCATCCGGCACCGCCGCGGCATGCCCACCGACCATATGACGTATATGCAGCTTGGCCAGTTCGTTGTCGGTCAGGTCCTGCACCGGGAAACCCTGGCTGCGCAGGCTTTCCACCAGGGCCGCGCGGGGGTCGGTTTCCGGGTGGGTCTGCACGCCGACGAAGATGTGCGCTTCCTTGTCGGTGTGGTAGCGGTAGTTGAATTCGGTGATCTGGCGTTTGCCGATGGCCTCGCAGAAGGCCTTGAAGCTACCCGGCTGCTCGGGGATGGTCACGGCGATGATCGCCTCGCGCTTCTCGCCCAGCTCGGCGCGCTCGGCGACATGGCGCAGGCGGTCGAAGTTGACGTTGGCACCCGAGTCGATACCCACCAGCACCCGGCCGCTGCAACCTTCGCGTTCCACGTAGCGCTTGATCCCGGCCACGCTCAGGGCTCCGGCCGGCTCGGTGATCGAGCGGGTGTCGTCGTAGATGTCCTTGATCGCCGCGCAGATCTCGTCGGTGCTGACGGTGATCACCTCGTCGACATAGTCCTTGCAGATATCGAAGGTGTGCTGGCCGATCTGCGCGACGGCCACACCATCGGCGAACAGCCCAACGCTGGGCAGCACCACCCGCTCGCCGGCCGCCATGGCGGCCTGCAGGCAGTTGGAATCGTCCGGCTCGACGCCGATGATCCTGATCTCGGGGCGCAGGTACTTCACATAGGCGGCGATCCCGGCGATCAGGCCGCCGCCGCCCACCGGCACGAAGATCGCGTCCAGCTGGCCGGGGTGCTGACGGAGTATCTCCATGGCCACGGTGCCTTGCCCTGCGATGGTGTGCGGGTCGTCATAGGGGTGGACATAGATGTAGCCCTTCTCGTCCACCAGCTTCAGCGAATAGGCCAGCGCCTCGGGGAAGCTGTCACCGTGTAGCACCACCTTGCCGCCACGCGAGCGCACGCCGTGAACCTTGATCTCCGGGGTGGTCTTGGGCATCACGATGGTGGCCTTGACCCCCAGCACCTTGGCCGCCAGGGCCAGGCCCTGGGCATGGTTGCCGGCCGAGGCGGTAACCACGCCACGGGCCTGCTCCTCGGCCGACAGCTGCGCCAGCTTGTTGTAGGCACCGCGAATCTTGAACGAGTACACCGGCTGCAGGTCTTCGCGCTTGAGCAAAATCTGGTTGCCCAGGCGCTCGGACAGCTGGGGGGCGGCTTGCAGCGGGGTTTCCACCGCCACGTCATAGACGCGCGAGGTGAGGATCTTCTTGACGTACTGTTCGAGCATGGCGAGATCGCAGGCAGCTTTTCGGGGAGTCCGCGAGTCTACCCCAGGGTCGCGCCGCGCGACCATACAAGCAGACCACGTGAGAGCTACTGCACTCGGTGATGCGGCGTTAAAAACAGGCTCGGACAGTGGCTGTTACTAACGTAGCTCCTTGCCTGACCTTCGCTCGCTACGCTCTCACGCGGCCCGACGGGCAGGGTTTTAACGTCGCAAGGCCCAGCCGCGCTATAATTCGCGCCTTACCTCACTCTCACGCCAGGCCCCCATGATGAACCAGGATCAACTCAAGCAAGCCGTTGCCCAGGCGGCCGTCGACTTTATTCTCCCCAAACTCGACGCCAAGAGTGTGATCGGGGTCGGCACCGGGTCCACCGCCAACTGCTTTATCGACGCCCTGGCCAAGCACAAGATGGAGTTCGACGGCGCAGTCGCCAGCTCCGAGGCCACCGCGGCACGGCTCAAGGGCCACGGCATTCCGGTGTATGAGCTGAACACGGTCAGCGACCTGGAGTTCTATGTCGACGGGGCCGACGAGAGCGATGAGCACCTCAACCTGATCAAGGGCGGCGGCGCGGCCCTGACCCGCGAGAAGATAGTCGCGGCGGTGGCCCAGACCTTTATCTGCATCGCCGACGCCAGCAAGCTGGTACCGGTACTGGGGGCCTTCCCGCTGCCGGTTGAGGTGATCCCAATGGCGCGCAGCCATGTCGCCCGCCAGCTGGTCAAGCTCGGCGGCGACCCGGTGTACCGCGAAGGCGTGGTGACCGACAACGGCAATATCATCCTCGACGTCTTCAATCTGTCGATCATCAACCCGGCAGAGCTGGAAGCCCAGATCAACGCCATAGTCGGCGTGGTCACCAACGGCCTGTTCGCCGCGCGGCCGGCCGACCTGCTGTTGCTCGGCACCAGCGAAGGCGTCAAGACACTCAAGCGCGCCTAAGCGCTTGTTCAAGGCAACGCGGCCGGGCCCGCAAGCACACAGTCGGGCCCGGCCAAGCGTGCAAAACGGCATGGAGTAGGCAGACAAGCCGCCACCCAGCGGTCAAGCTGCAGGCTTTGCCGTTCGAACTACCAGGGAGCCCTATGTCCGCATTCGCCTCGTCCACCCAGGACCGTCCGCTGGACCTCAGTGACCTGCTGCGCGAACTGGTGGCCCGGGGGCGGGTGGCCCAGGACAGTGCCGAGCAGTGCCTGGCCATCCGCCGCAGCTCGTCGAACGCCCAGCAACACCCCCTGGAGTTTCTCGCCGCGCAGCAGGTCGACGACCTCAGCCGCCCGGGCAAGAAACTCGACCTGGAGACGCTCACCGTCTGGCTGGCGGAGTTCGCCGGGCAACCTTACCTGCGCATCGACCCGCTGAAGATCGACGTGGCCGCCATCACCCCGCTGATGTCCTACGCCTTCGCCCAACGGCACAAGATCCTCGCCGTGGCGGTGGACAGCGACAGCGTGACCATCGCCAGCGCGCAACCCCTGGTGCACAGCTGGGAAGCCAACCTGACCCACGTGCTCAAGCGCCCGATCCAGCGGGTGGTGGCCAACCCGGCGGATATCCAGCGCCTGACCCTGGAGTTCTATCGCCTGGCCAAATCGGTCAGCGGTGCTACCGCCAACGACATGAAGGTCAGCGGCGTGGGCAACTTCGAGCAGCTGCTCAACCTCGGGGCCCAGGATCAGGAGCCGGACGCCAACGATGCGCATATCGTCAATATCGTCGACTGGCTGTTCCAGTACGCCTTCCAGCAGCGCGCCAGCGATATCCATATCGAACCGCGCCGCGAGCAGGGCAGCGTGCGTTTTCGCATCGACGGCGTGCTGCACACCGTCTATCAATTCCCGCCGCAGGTGACCATGGCGGTGGTCAGCCGCCTGAAGAGCCTGGGCCGGATGAACGTCGCGGAAAAGCGCAAACCCCAGGACGGCCGGGTCAAGACCAAGACCCCGGAAGGCGGCGAGGTGGAACTGCGCCTGTCGACCCTGCCCACCGCTTTCGGCGAGAAGATGGTGATGCGCATCTTCGACCCCGAGGTGCTGCTGAAAAGCTTCGACCAGCTGGGTTTCTCCCCCGACGACCTGAAGCGCTGGTTGAGCATGACCGGACAGCCCAACGGCATCATCCTGGTCACCGGCCCCACCGGCTCGGGCAAGACCACCACGCTGTACACCACGCTCAAGCAGCTGGCCACCGACGAGGTCAACGTCTGCACCATCGAAGACCCGATCGAGATGATCGAGGGGGCCTTCAACCAGATGCAGGTGCAGAGCAATATCGACCTGACCTTCGCCAGCGGCGTACGCGCGCTGATGCGCCAGGACCCGGACATCATCATGGTCGGCGAGATCCGCGACCTGGAAACCGCCGAGATGGCGATCCAGGCCGCGCTGACCGGGCACCTGGTGCTGTCCACCCTGCACACCAACGATGCACCCAGCGCCATCACCCGCCTGCTCGAACTGGGCGTGCCGCACTACCTGCTCAAGGCCACCCTGCTCGGGGTCATGGCCCAGCGCCTGGTACGCACCCTGTGCCCGCACTGCAAGGCCCCCCATACCCTCAACGAAGACGACTGGCAGAGCCTGACCAAGCCCTGGAACGCACCGCTGCCGACTCAGGCGTGCCGTGCCGTGGGCTGCCTGGAATGCCGCGATACCGGTTACCGTGGTCGCGCCGGGGTCTACGAGATCATGCTGATCAACGACGCCATGAAGCCGCTGATCAGCGCCGACACCGACCTGATCGCCCTGCGCCGCCATGCGTTCAAGGAAGGCATGCGCAGCCTGCGCCTGTCCGGCGCGCAAAAAGTCGCCGCCGGCCTGACCACCATCGAGGAAGTGCTGCGGGTTACTCCGCAGAGCGAGCAGAAATAGCCTTCATGATCTGCTGCGCGTCGGCCCTACTGCGTTGAAAACAGGCTCGGAATGCTCATTTACACCAGTAAACTCCGCTTCCTCGCCTGTTTTCGCCTTGTATGGCTCTAGCTCGCGAGATCATGAGCAGGCTCTCAGCCTTCGCCGACGCGACTCAGCAACGCCGCCACCCGCTGCGGCTTGCACTCCAGGTAGGCCGAGCCCTGTAGCCAGCGCTGGTCGGAGTGCCAGGCGAAGAGGAACTGCCCGCCTTTGAGCTGATCGACCACCATCCGCGCCACTTCCTGGCGCACCGCCGGGCAGCCCAGGCTGCGCCCGATGCGCCCCTGGCTGCGCACCAGCCGCGGGCTGACATAGTCCGCGCCGTGGATAACGATGGCGCGCTCGCGGGCCAGGTCGTTGAGGCCGGGCTCCAGGCCATCCATGCGCAAGGAATAGCCGTGCTTGCCCCGGTAGCTCTCGGCGGTGCGGAACAGCCCCAGGCTGGTCTGGTGGCTGCCCAGGGTATTGGAGAAGCGATCGGCGAAGTTTTCCCCCGACTGCCGGCCGTGGGCGACGAAGTCACGCAACAGCAAGCGCTTGCGCTGCAGATCGAAGATCCACAGACGTCGCTCGGTGGAAGGTTGCGAATAATCGATCACCGCCAGACGCCGCGCCGGCGCGGCCCCATGGTTGACCGCACAGTGCATGGCCGCCAAAGCATGCTGCAGAGCCTGCTGATTGAGGCCGGGAGCGATCCGCGCCAGCTCCCGGGCCAGTCCATCCGCCTGAGCAGCCGTGGCCGCCAGCGGTACGCCCAGCAGCCACAGGCCGGCCAGACACGAGCGAGCAATACGTCCCAACATGTGCGCAAACACCTCTAAAGCACGAATCCAGGACGTCCTGTCAGCAGATCCCGTTCGACCCGCCCCTGCCGCTCGTGGTACACCGCATCTATAGAGAGGTGTCACGCAAACCAAGGATCGGAGCCAGCTTAATTGTTCAATAAATGCACATCTTACCTGAGCGCTGCCCTGCTCACCCTGCCACTGGTCGTCAACGCAGTGGAGCAGCCGGCCAGCGCCGGCAGCGAGCCACGCCCGATGCTAGAGGGGCTGCTGGATACCTGCGGGCCCCTCCCGACAAGCCTAGACGAGAATGCGCGCCGGCTCCTCGCGGACTTCTACGCCCAGCGTGAGCACAGTCCCGCCTGGCGCGATGAGGCGCAGCTGCAACAGCTGCGCGCACAGATCGAACAACTGGCGGACGACGGCCTGCACCCCGGGGAATACCCGCTAGCCAACAGCCTGATGGACGCCGCCCAAGCCGAGCACCCCGACTGCGCCGACCTGCTGACCAGTCACAGCTACCTCCAGGCGCTGCTCCATCTACGCCGCGGCCGCCTGCTGCAGCAGCGCTTCGAGCCCCTCTGGCGGGCCACCGACTGGCCCACCTCCGACCCGCAACTGGCCGCCCTGTCGCTGGCCCTGCTGCATTTGCACAACCCGGCCCAGGCCTTCGCCAGCGCGCGCCCAGGCACGCCGCAGTATCAGCGCCTGCGCAGCGCCTACGCCGAGCAGCGCCAGCAACCGCTGGGCCACTGGGCGACACTGCCCGCAGGACCACTGCTCAAGCCCGAGCGCAGCGACGCCCGGGTGCCGGCCCTGCGTGCCCGACTGATCGCAGGAGGCTATTTGGGTGCCCTGACGGACGATCCCGGCACACGCTTCGACGCGACGACGGTCGCCGCCCTGCAAGCCTTTCAGGCCGCCCACGGTCTGCAGGACGATGGCATCCTCGGCGCGGCCAGCCTGGCCGAACTGAACCTCAGCGCGCAAAGCCGCCGTGACCAGCTGCGCGCCAACCTGGAGCGCCTGCGCTGGCTGGCCGACGACATGAATAGCGCCGAGGTGCTGATCAACGTGGCCAGCGCCGAGTTGCAGGTCATACGCCAGGGCCAGCCGCTCTGGCGCAGCCGCATCCAGGTCGGACGCGCAGAACGGCAGACGCCGCTGCTCGCCTCGCGTATCGCGCGGCTGACGCTCAACCCGACCTGGACCGTGCCACCGACCATCCTGCGCGAGGACAAGCTGCCAGCGATTCGCGAAGACCTGGCCTACCTGGAACGCCAGGAGTTGAGCGTTCTCGACCGTCACGGCAATGCTCTCGATCCGCATCTGGTGGACTGGGACAACCCCGGAGTCATCCTGCTGCGCCAGGCCGCCGGCCGTCGCAACCCCCTGGGCCGCGTGGCCCTGCGCTTCGCCAACCCCTTCTCGGTCTACCTGCACGACACGCCCAGCCAGCACTTGTTTGCCAAGGCCCCGCGGCCCTTCAGTTCCGGTTGCGTGCGGGTCGAAGCCGTGGACACCCTGCTCGCCTGGCTGCTGCCTGCCGAGGAACTGACCACGGTGCAGACCCGCATCGCCAGCGGTAAAACCCAGGAGTACCGTCTGCAGCAACCCGCCCCGCTGCTGGTCGCCTACTGGACGGCCGAGGCGTTGGACAACGGCACGCTGCGCTATGCGCCCGACATTTATGGTTTTGATGCCCGACTAATCGCGGCGCTGCCCAGCGCCCTAGAGGTCAACTGAAAGCCGCCGCCACAACACAAAATGGCGAACGGCAGCACAGCTGTGGCCGGCTAACAGACGCGGTAACGCTTATGCCCCCCTCCGTGCGCCGACAACTGTGCTTAGATGTTCGAATAATTAAATCAATCGATGGAGTTGCAGTTTATGGAAATCGGCAGTGTGATTTTTCTCTTCGTCGGCCTCGCGGTCGCCGTCGTATTTATGGGCTTCAAAGTAGTGCCCCAAGGTTCGCAATGGACGGTGGAGCGCTTCGGCCGCTACACCAACACCCTGACCCCGGGCCTGAACATCATCGTGCCGGTGATGGACCGCATCGGTCACAAGCTCAGCGTGATGGAAACGGTGCTGGATATTCCGCCCCAGGAAGTGATCACCTCTGACAACGCCACCGTGCAGATCGACGCCGTGTGCTTCTTCCAGGTGATCAACGCCGCCCAGGCCGCCTACGAGGTGAACAACCTCACCCATGCGATCCGCAACCTGCTGCAGACCAATATCCGTACCGTGCTCGGCTCCATGGAGCTGGACGCCATGCTCAGCCAGCGCGATGCGATCAACGAGAAACTGCT
Organism: Pseudomonas sp. EA_105y_Pfl2_R69; assembly: GCF_963970915.1. Classification (NCBI taxonomy): domain Bacteria; kingdom Pseudomonadati; phylum Pseudomonadota; class Gammaproteobacteria; order Pseudomonadales; family Pseudomonadaceae; genus Pseudomonas; species Pseudomonas sp. EA_105y_Pfl2_R69. The sequence continues at coordinate 92,344 of NZ_CAXAOO010000005.1, read as the reverse complement.
GCGCACCGTGGATGAAGCGACCGCGCCCTGGGGCATCAAGATCACCCGCATCGAGATCAAGGACATCAGCCCGCCCGCCGACCTGATGGCGGCCATGTCCGGGCAGATGAAGGCCGAGCGCATCAAGCGCGCGCAAATCCTCGAAGCCGAAGGCCTGCGCGCCGCCGCCATCCTCACCGCCGAAGGCAAGAAGCAGGCGCAGATTCTCGAGGCCGAAGGCCAGCGTCAGGCCGCCTTCCTCGAAGCCGAAGCCCGCGAGCGCGCCGCCGGGGCCGAAGCCGAAGCCACCCGGGTGGTGTCCGACGCCATCGCCAGCGGCAACGTGCAGGCAATCAACTACTTCGTCGCGCAGAAATACATCGACGCCCTCGGCCACCTGGCCAGCGCCAACAACAGCAAGGTCATCCTGATGCCGCTGGAAGCCAGCCAGGTGATAGGCGCGGTGGGCGGTATCGGCGAAATCGTCAAGGCCACCTTCGGCGGCGAGAAGAAGGGTTAAGCCATGTGGGACAGCCTGCAACACCTGTCGTACTGGAACTGGCTGGCGGTCGGCACCCTGCTGCTGATCCTCGAGGTCTTCGGCGCGGGCGGCTACCTGCTGTGGATCGGCCTGGCCGCCGCCAGCGTCGGCGTGCTGACCTTCCTCCTCCCCGAACTGCCCTGGGCCCTGCAGTTCATCCTGTTCGGGGTGCTCTCGGTGCTGACCGCGGTGCTCTGGTGGCGACGCCAGCGCAGCGCGGCCAAGCCCTCCGATCAGCCGGGGCTGAACCGCCGCGGCAGCGAATTGCTCGACCGCCAGTTCGTCCTCCACGAGGCCATCCATGAAGGCCGCGGCAAGGTCAAGGCGGGCGACTCGCTGTGGCTGGTCAGCGGCCCGGATCTGCCGGCCGGCACCAGGGTGCGGGTGACCGGCCAGGACGGTGTGATCCTCAAGGTCGAAGCCTGCCAATGAGCCCGCTGCAACTCGCGCCGCTGCCCGCGGCGCAGGATGCAGAGGCGCTGACCCTGCTCGACCAGGCCTTTGCCTGCGACCCGACGCTGGCCTGGTACCTGTTCGACCAACGCCCCGGCTACGCGGCCAGGCGGCGTGCCTACCTGGCCGGTTACCAGGCCTTTCATCGCGCCAACCGGCTGCCGATCCTGGCCGCCTGGCAGGACCGCCAGCTGCTCGGCCTGAGCTACTTCAGCCCTGCCGGGCATCAGCCCAGCGCCGCCAGCCTGGAGCGCTTCGCCGAGGTGATCCGCAGCCAGTGCGGGGCCGACTGCCTGACCCGCCTGGACCTGCTGCTGGAGGCATTCGACCAGCATGCCCCGGCCGAGAGCGGGCGCATCGAGTTCATTGCGGTGGCCACGGGGCATCAGGGCATGGGGCTGGGCAGCGCCCTGTTAAGCCACAGTCTGGCGCAACTGCGCGCCAGCGGCGGCCCGGGCATCGCCCTGGAAACCGGTGCGCCACGCAACCTGGCGCTGTATCGACGGCACGGCTTCCGGCTGATCGCCCGCCGGCAATTCCCCGGATTACTGCAGCACTATCTGGAACACCACGCGGCGACGCCGGACAGCGCCAGCTGACGCCATAACCGCTCACCCGGAACCGCGGGCGCGCGATGCGATCCCAATTCAGGTAGACCCTGCATTATGGAGATACCGCTATGCGTTCGATCAATCTGCCCCTGCTCGCGCTGCTGTGCCTGAGCAGCACTCAGGCACTCGCCGTGGACTGGGGTGACGTGCTCTCGTCCGGAGCCACCACCGCCTCGACCTACCTGACCGTCAAAGACAAGAAAATGATCGTTCCGCTGCGCGACGATGCCAGCAGCTTCGTCGCCAGCGACGGACAGATTCGCGGCCCCTACCTGCAAGCCCTGCTGCTGCAGCTACGCGAAAGCGACCCGCAGCTGCAGGCCAGCGATATGGAGCTGGCCCGGGCCGTGCTGGCCAGCGAGCTCTAGCAGGTTGTTGAAAAACTACCTGCGTTGGCAATACTGCGTTAAAAGCGGCCTCGGAATGCTCATGTACAGCTCGTACACTCCGCTTCCTCGGCCGCTTTTGCCTTGTCTTGCCTGCCTCGCCTACGTTTTTCAACAGCCTGCTAGCTGGACTCAGGCTACTCAGGCGTCGCTGTCGGCGGCGGCCTGGTAGGCGGCGGCGTCGAGCAGTTTGTCCAGCTCGCTGGCGTCGCTCGGCTTGAGCTTGAAGAACCAGCTGCCGTACGGATCGCTGTTGACGCTCTCCGGGCTGTCGGCCAGACCGTCGTTGATCGCGATCACTTCGCCGGAAATCGGCGCGTAGATGTCCGAGGCGGCCTTGACCGACTCCACCACCCCGGCTTCCTGACCGGCATTCAGCGTTTTGCCAACTTCCGGCAGCTCGATAAACACCACATCGCCCAGGGCCTCCTGGGCATGATCGGAAATGCCCACGGTCACACTGCCATCGGTTTCCAGGCGCGCCCACTCGTGGCTGGCGGCGTAACGCAGATCGGCGGGGATATTGCTCATGTGTCGTTCCTCATCAGACATGACGGCGACCGCGCCGTCATGGAAATTTAGCAGGCCTTGGCCATAGCGAAAGAAAGTCTTTAACTCGTAACGAGCGCACTCGCAGCAAGGGGCTAGCGGTGCTTCCCAGATCCATTGGGCTGCCGGCTGATGCAGAACTCACGCCAGCCTGGTGTTCAGAATTTGTTTCAGGATCTCGCGAGCTAGAGCGAGACAAGGCAAAAACAGCCGAGGAAGCGGAGTTTACTGGTTGTAAATGAGCATTCCGAGGCTGTTTTTAACGCAGTATCGCCGACGCGCAGCAGATCCGTGGCGAGGACTCAGATCAGGGCCTTGCCGTTACGCACAAAGGTCGGCCTGACCACCCGCACCGGGTACCACTTGCCGCGGATCTCCACCTCGGCCCGCTCGCTGGTCGCCGCCGGGACGCGGGCCAGGGCGATGGATTTACCCAGGGTCGGGGAAAAGCTGCCGCTGGTGATCTCGCCGTCGCCCACACCCTCGACCCGCACCACCTGGTGAGCACGCAGTACACCGCGCTCCTCCAGCACCAGGCCGACCAGCTTGGAGGCGACGCCTTCGGCCTTCTGCTTCTGCAACGCCGTACGCCCGACAAAGCCGCGGCTGGCCGGCTCCCAGGCGATGGTCCAGGCCATATTGGCGGCCAGCGGGGTGACGCTTTCGTCCATGTCCTGGCCGTACAGGTTCATCCCGGCTTCCAGGCGCAAAGTGTCGCGCGCGCCGAGGCCGATCGGGGAAATCCCGGCACCGACCAGGTCATTGAGGAAGGCCACCACTTCGCTGGCCGGCAGCATGATTTCCAGACCGTCTTCGCCGGTGTAACCGGTGCGGGCGATAAACCACTCGCCATCGGGCTGGCCCTCGAAGGGCTTGAGGCTCTGGATCAGATTGGCGCGGGACTGGCTGACCAGCTCGGCGGTCTTGTTGCGCGCCTGCGGCCCCTGGATCGCCAGCATGGCCAGCTCGGCGCGCTCGTGCAGTTCGACGGCGTAGTTGACGCTCTGCAGGCGCATCCAGGCCAGGTCCTTGTCGCGGGTCGAGGCATTCACTACCACGCGGTAACCAAAGTCGGTCAGATAGACGATCAGGTCGTCCACCACCCCGCCCTGCTCGTTGAGCATGCCGCTGTAGAGCGCCTTGCCGATGCTCTGCAGACGATCGATATCGTTGGCCAGCAGGTGCTGCAGATAGGCCTTGGCCTGCGGCCCCCGGACATCCACCACGGTCATGTGCGACACGTCGAAAACTCCGCAATCGCGGCGCACCTGATGGTGTTCCTCGACTTGCGAGCCATAGTGCAGCGGCATGTCCCAGCCGCCGAAATCGACCATCTTGGCACCCAAGGCGAGGTGCAGGTCGTAGAGAGGTGTGCGCTGTCCCATAAGTGTCTCCTTGCGGGCTGGGCAGTGCGGCGGCAACCCGGCTGAACCCAAAGAATCGGGTACTGGCACGGGCTATCGAGATGATGGGCCGCTGCGAATGGCGCGCATTGTAGCCGCAAGACCGCGGCGGGTCATCTTGGCCGTAGGGCGTACTCGCCAAGCACTACGCCACCTGGGCTGCAGCCTACTGCTCGCTGCGCCAATACGCGCTTAGCGCCCCGCCGGTTAGCCAACCCGCCGCGCCGAACGGCGGATCAGCAGAATCACCGGCAACAATCCGACCAGTACCAGGGTCAGGGCCGGCAGCGCGGCACGCGCCCATTCGCCCTCGCTGGTCATCTCGAATACCCGCACCGACAGGGTGTCCCAGCCGAAGGGGCGCATCAGCAGGGTCGCCGGCATTTCCTTGAGCACATCGACGAACACCAGCAGCGCCGCCGACAAGGCACCCGGCAGCAGCAGCGGCAGGTAAACCCGGAAGAACAGGCCGATGCCGCCGACCCCCAGGCTGCGCGAGGCCTCCGGTAGCGACTGGCGCACCCGCGCCAGGCTGTTCTCCAGCGGACCGAAAGCCACCGCCATAAAGCGCACCAGGTAGGCCAGCAGCAGCGCCGACAGGCTGCCGAGCAGGATCGGCTTGCCGGCCCCGCCCAGCCAGGCGGACAGCGGAATCACCAGCTCGCGGTCGAGGTAACTGAAGGCCAGCATGATCGCCACCGCGAGCATCGAGCCGGGCAGGGCATAACCGACATTGGCCAGGCCGACCGTCCCGCGCATCAGCCGGGTCGGGGCCAGACGCAAAGCGAAGGCCAGCAGCAGCGCCATGCTGACGGTGATCAGCGCCGCCATGCCGCCCAGGTACAGGGTGTGCAGGATCAGCGCCGTGTAACGCTCATCCAGATCGAAGCGGCCGCGCTGCCAGAACCAGACGATCAGCTGCAGCACGGGGATGACGAAACCGCAGGCGAACACCAGGCCGCACCAGGCGCTCGCCGCCAGTGCCTGACCGCCCTTGAGGTGGTAGAGCGCCTTGCCCCGCGGCCGTTCGTTGACCGGGCGCACCGCACCACGGGCGCGGCGCTCGCCATAGAGCACCAGCATCACCGCGAGCAGCAGCAGGCTGGCCAGCTGGGTGGCGCTGGTCAGGCTGTAGAAGCTGTACCAGGTCTTGTAGATGGCCGTGGTAAAGGTGTCGAAATTGAACACCGAAACCGCACCGAAATCGGCCAGAGTTTCCATGATCGCCAGGGCCAGGCCGGCACCGATGGCCGGGCGCGCCATCGGCAGGGCCACCCGCCAGAACGCCCGCCAGGGGCTTAGCCCGAGCACCCGCGCCGCCTCCATCAGGCCCTTGCCTTGAGCCAGAAAAGCGTTGCGCGCCAGCAGATAGACATAGGGGTAGAACACCAGCACCAGGACGATGATCACCCCGCCGGTAGAGCGTACCCGCGGCAGGCGCAAATCGGGCCCGAACCAGTCGCGCAGCAGGGTCTGCAGCGGCCCGGCAAAATCCAGCAGGCCGACGAAGACAAAGGCCAGCACATAGGCGGGAATGGCGAAGGGCAGCATCAGCGCCCAGTCCAGCCAGCGCCGGCCGGGGAACTCGCAGAGGCTGGTCAGCCAGGCCAGGCTGACGCCCAGCACGGTCACCCCCACACCCACCCCGAACACCAGCACCAGGGTATTGCCGATCAGCCGCGGCAGCTGGGTCTGCCACAGGTGCGCCCAGATCTGCCGGTCGATCTCGTGCCAGCTGAACAGCAATACACTCAGGGGTAGCAGCACCAGCAGGGCGGCGGCAAAGGCGATGGGGTACCAGCGACGCTGGGCAGGAAGGGCCACGCACTCTCCTCAAGACGGAAAACACAACGCCCCGGACTGGGCCGGGGCGTGGAGTATAACGGCGTAGGTGGGTTGAGGCGCGTAGCGGTGATACCCATCGCGCCGGTATGCGATGGGTATCGCTGCGCTCAACCCATCCAACGCGGGCCGATCAGTTCCAGCCGGCGCGATCCATCAGCATGGTCGCTTCGGCCTGGCGCTTGCCGGCCACTTCCAGCGGGATGGCGTCGGCCTTGAAGCTGCCCCAGGCGGCCACTTCTGCGGAAGGCGCGATCTGCGGGTTGGCCGGGAACTCCTGGTTGAGACCGGCGAACAGGCCCTGGGCCTCTTCGGTGGTCATCCACTCCAGCAGCTGCTGCGCGGCCTCGGCGTGCGGGGCATGCAGGGTGACGGCGGCACCGGACAGGTTGACGTGCACGCCACGGTCGGCCTGGTTCGGCCAGAACAGCTTGGCTTTCAGGTCCGGCTGCTGCTTGTGCAGACGGCCGAAGTAGTAGGTGTTGACGATACCGACGTCGCACTGACCGGCATCGACCGCCTGGATCAGCGCGGTATCGTCCGCGAATACGTCGGTGGCCAGGTTGCCGACCCAGCCCTTGATGATCGCCTCGGCCTTGTCGGCACCGTGGGTCTCGATCAGGGTGGCGGTCAACGACTGGTTATAGACCTTCTTGCTGGTACGCAGGCACAGGCGGCCTTCCCAGTTCTTGTCGGCCAGGGCCTCGTAGGTGGTCAGCTCGCCCGCCTTGACCCGCTCGGGGGAGTAGACGATGGTCCGCGCGCGCAGCGACAGGCCGGTCCAGCTGCCGGTGCTGGAGCGGTACTGGGCCGGGATATTGGCCTGGATGACCTTGGAGTCCAGCGGCTTGAGCACGCCTTCCTGCTCGGCCTGCCAGAGGTTGCCGGCGTCCACGGTGATCAGCATATCGGCCGGGGTATTGGCACCCTCGGCCTTCAGGCGCGCCAGCAGCGGCGCTTCCTTGTCGGTGATGAATTTGACCTTGACCCCGGTTTTCTCGGTGTAGGCATCGAAGACCGGCTTGATCAGCTCGTCGATACGCGCGGAGTACACCACCACTTCATCGGCGGCCTGCACAGCGCCAGCCAGCGCGGTGAGGGTAAGAGCGGCGAACAACGATTTGCTGACCTGCATGGAGATTGCCTCTTGCTAAGGACGGGTTGAGGGTCCAAATACTAGTGAATAGCATTTAGTTTCTCAACCATTGTTCGCTTCGCAAGATCAATCCGCCATGATCCAGATCAAGCCCGACGCAAAAGCCGGGCGCGGCGCGGCACCGAGCCGGTGCCGTCGGGGAGGATCGTGATGTTGCAGGGCGTGCCGCCCAGGGGAAGAGACCTGGCCGCGCTGGCCGGCCTCAGACCCGTGCCAGTTCCGGCAGGTCGCCGGCCAGGCCCAGGGCCTGACGCACGAACAGCGCCTTGGCCTCGGGCAGGTCGTCGACCCAGTTGAGCCCGGCATTGCGCAGCCAGCGCACCGGCAACGGATCGGCCTGGAACAGCCGTTCGAAGCCTTCCATGGCCGCCATCATCGCCAGGTTGTGCGGCATGCGCCGGCGTTCGTAGCGGCTGAGCACCTTCACATCGCTCAGGCGCTCGCCGCGCTGTGCGGCATGCTGCAGTACCTCGGCCAGCACCGCGACATCGAGAAAGCCCAGGTTGACGCCCTGACCGGCCAGCGGATGAATGCTGTGGGCCGCATCGCCGACCAGGACCAGGCCTTCCTCCACATAGCGTTTGGCGTGGCGTTGGCGCAGCGGGATACACAGGCGAGGGTCGGCGTGCAGCACCTCGCCCAGGCGATGCTCGAAGGCAAAGCCCAGGGCGCGGCGGAAATCGGCCTCGTCCAGCGCCATCAGGCGCTCGGCTTCGCTCGGCGTAACCGACCAGACGATCGAGCACCAGTGCTCGCCCGCCGGACCTGCCAGCGGCAGAAAGGCCAGCGGCCCGTCATCGGTAAAGCGCTGCCAGGCCGTGGCCTGGTGCGGCTTGCTGCAGCGCACGCTGGTGACGATGGCGTGGTGCAGGTAATCCCACTCGCGAGTGGCGCAACCGGCCAGGCGACGCACCGCCGAGTTGGCCCCGTCGGCGGCGATCAGCAGCGGCGCACGCAGTTCGCGGCCGTCATTCAGGCTCAGCAACCAGCCATCGCCGGAGCGGCGCAGCTGCTCCAGGCGGGCACCCGGCAGCAGGCCAATCGGGCTGTCGTGCAGGCGCTCGAGCAGGGCATCCTGCACCACCCGGTTCTCGACGATATGGCCGAGCGCCTCGGCATGCACGCTGGCCGCGCTGAAATGGATCTGCCCGGTGCCGGAGCCGTCCCACACCTGCATCTCGGCATAGGGACAGGCGCGTCGCGCGGCGATGCCGGGCCACACACCGAGACGGTCGAGAATACGCTGGCTGGCCACCGACAAGGCGCTGACCCGTGGCTCGAAGGCGGCCTGCGCAGCGAAGGGTTTGACGCTCAGCGGGCCGCCGTCGATCAGCAGAATCTCCAGCCCCTGCTCCTGCAGGACCAGCGCCAGGGCGCTGCCCACCATTCCAGCACCAACGATAATCAGATCCGCGTGCATCATGCTTCCTTAAGAGTGGGGCGGCGGCCTTACTGCGGCCGGGTGCCCAGGCCCATGGCCTGGCGGGCGAACCAGCGTTTCGCCGGGGGTAGCAGATCCAGGCCGAGCAGGCCGAGGTTGCGCCCGGCCGTCAGCAGCGGCTGGCCGGTGCTGAACAGCCGGGTGACCTGATCGGAAAAGCCCACGGTCAGCTGCTGGTCCAGCTGCTGGCTGCTCAGATAACGTTGCAGGGTGGCCAGATCACCCAGTGGCACGCTGCTGGCCAGCAGGGTTTCGGCCAGCACCAGGGTGTCGCGCAGGGACAGGTTGTAACCCTGGCCGGCAATCGGATGCAGGCTGTGCGCGGCATTGCCGAGCACCACCAGATGCTGACGCACCTGCTCCTTGGCCGCCGTCAGGGCCAGCGGGTAGAGATGGCGCGCGCCGACCTGGCGCAGACTGCCCAGGCGATAGCCGAAGGCCTGCTGCAACTCGGCGAGAAACGCCGCATCGTTTAGCGCCGACAGGCGTTCGGCTTCCAGGGTGGCGCGGGTCCAAACCAGGGCGCAGCGGTTATCCGCCAGCGGCAGCATGGCCATCGGCCCTTCTTCGGTAAAGCGCTCGAAGGCCAGGCCGTTGTGCGCCTCCTGCGGGCTGACGTTGGCGATCAGCGCGCTTTGTCCATAAGGCGTGCTGCTGACGGCGATACCCAGCTGCTCACGCAAGCCGGAGCGGCCGCCTTCGGCGAGAATCGCCAGGCTGCACTCAAGCGCGCTGCCGTCATCCAGGGTCAGCCGATAGCCATCGGCCAGGGCCTGCATGCGTGTGACCTGGGCCGGGCTGCGCCAGCTCACCACCTGCGGGTCCAGGGCCTGCCACAGGCATTCGCCGAGCCAGGCGTTTTCCACCACATAGCCCAGCGCCGGCACGCCTTCTTCCTCGGCACTCAGGCGCGCGGCGGCAAAGCGGCCACGGTCGGAAACATGAATCTGCTTGATCGGCTCGGCGCGCTGGCTGATCTGCTGCCACAGGCCGAGGCGTTGATAGATCTGCTGCGAGCCAAACGACAGCGCGGTGGAACGCGCGTCGTAACTGGGCTGATAACCGCTGCCCGGGGTGAACGGCTCGATCAGGCAAATCTGCCAGCCACGCTGTTTAGCTTCGGCCTGCAGGGCCACGGCCAGACTGGCCCCCACCAGGCCGCCGCCGATAATCGCGATATCCACCCGTTGCATAATCTAGGCGGCCACGGTGCGGGCGGCAGCCATCAGCGCTTCGATCTCGGCCACGGTTTTCGGCACGCCGGTGGTGAGGACCTCGCAGCCGGTCTTGGTCACCACCACGTCATCTTCGATACGCACGCCAATGCCGCGCCATTTCTTCGCCACGTCCTGATTGTCCACGGCGATATAGATGCCCGGCTCCACGGTCATGGCCATGCCGACCTCCAGCACGCGCCATTCGCCGCCGACCTTGTACTCGCCGACATCGTGCACATCCATGCCCAGCCAGTGGCCGGCACGGTGCATATAGAAAGGCTTGTAGGCCTCGCTGGCGATCAGTTCTTCGACCTCGCCCGCAAGCAGGCCCAGCTCCACCAGCCCGGCGGTGATCACCCGTACGGTGGCTTCGTGGGCTTCGTTCCAGTGCTTGCCCGGGGCGATATGCTTGAAGGCTTCCTCGTTGGCCTTGAGCACCAGCTCGTAGATGGCCTTCTGTTCCGGGGAAAACCTGCCATTGACCGGAAAGCAGCGGGTGATATCGCTGGCGTAGCAGTCGATCTCGCAACCGGCGTCGATCAGTACCAGGTCGCCGTCCTTCAACGGCGCGTCGTTCTCGCGGTAATGCAGGATGCAGGCGTTCTTGCCGGCGGCGACGATGCTGCCATAGGCCGGCATCTTCGCCCCGCCCTTACGGAACTCGTAATCCAGCTCGGCTTCCAGGTGATACTCGAACAACCCGGCACGGCTAGCCTGCATGGCGCGCACATGGGCGCGGCTGGAGATCTCCGCGGCTTCCTTCATCACCTTGATTTCCGCCGCCGACTTGTACAAACGCAGGTCGTGGAGCAGATGCTCGAGGGTGACGAACTCGTTGGGCGGCGTAGCGCCCTGACGTGCCTTGGAGCGGATCACGTTGATCCACTCCATCAGCTGGCGGTCGAACTCGTGGTGGGTGCCCATGGAGGAATAGACCCGGTCACGGCCCTCGATCAGCCCCGGCAGGATGTCGTCGATATCGCCGATGGGGAAGGCATCGTCCGCGCCATACTGGCTGATCGCGCCGTCCTGGCCGGCGCGCAGGCCGTCCCACATTTCCCGCAGCGGGTCGCGCTCGCGGCAGAACAGCACGTACTCGCCATGCTCGCGGCCGGGAATCAGCGCGATGACCGCCTCCGGCTCGGGAAAGCCGGAGAGGTACTGAAAGTCGCTGTCCTGGCGGTAGATGTGTTCGACATCGCGGTTGCGGATATACACCGGCGCGGCTGGCAGGATGGCGATGCTGTTGGGTTCCATCTGCGCCATCAGCGCCTTGCGCCGACGGGCGTATTCAGACTTGGGGATGCTGATCATAGGCAGATAGGGTCCACTTCCAGTTACATGAAAATCAGTGACGGGCGAATCAATGCAGCGACGGTTTGACCGCCGCAGCCTCGGGCTTGGCGCACTCGCTGAACAGCAGCAGGGGCGCAACGCGCAGGTATTCCATCACTTCCATGTAATCGCTCTCGCCGTCCTCGGACTCTTCCAGGGCGTTCTGCACCTGGGCAATGGCCGACAGGTCCTGCAGCACCTCCATGGCCTCTGCGCTCAGGGCCTTGTCGCGCACGGTCAGGCCGAAGCCGCCGAGAAAACCCTGACACCATTGTCCCAGCGCCACGGCGCGTTCGCCAAGCGGCGCATCGTCGCTGGGCAACAGCAGGACCACGGTGACATCGTTGCTCGACAGCTCGTTCTTGACCATTTCCTGCAGGCCGATCAGCGCCTGGCGCACGCTGTCCTCGGCGGCGCTACCGAGCAGCTCGGCGGCATCGATCAGCCAGGGCTCGATATCGAAACCGGCACCGGCGCAACTGCGTCCGAGCAACAGGCCGTGCAACTCGGCCGGGGAAACGGAATGACCACTGCTGGCGAGCAGGGCGGCGAAGGCGGCGTACGGAGAATTCGAAGTAGGCATAGATAACTAGGCGCAAAGCTGCGCAATCACTAGAATGGAGGCCTTGTATCCTAGGGGCTGTTGATGTTTCAGCACAAGCCGCGTTGCTGCGCAAAATCTCGCCAGGCTAGGCGGGGGACGCCGGTAATGGTTATTCCCTTGCCCAGTCCCCCAACACCGCATGGCGAGATTTTCCGCGCAACCCGCAGGGCCGGGCCTGTTTTTGCGCGATGCTGCGTTTCTCGACACTCATTTGGAACAACCAAACTTCGCGTCTCGTGCCTTGCCTCGCGCAAAAACAGGCTCCGGCGCGGTCGTGATGAAACGTCAACAGCCCCTGGCACCAGCAAGCGCGCCAAGACCATTCAAGGTGCTCGACGGATTCGCCCCAGCCCACCGCGCCCCGCCCCCAGTCTGTGCACAAGGTAAGCGTCACATGCCGTTTTTCTATGAATTCTTTGCCGGTGGCGGCATGGCCCGCGCAGGCCTTGGCGAAGCATGGAGCTGCAGCTTCGCCAACGACTTTTCCGCCAAGAAGGCCGAGTCCTATGTCGCCAACTGGGGCGGCGAGCACCTGCGGGTCGACGATATCAATGCCCTGAGCGGCCGCGACCTGCCCGGCCACGCCGCCCTGGCCTGGGCCTCCTTTCCCTGCCAGGACCTGTCCCTGGCGGGCAACGGTGCAGGCTTGCGCGGCCAGCGTTCGGGCTCGTTCTGGGGCTTTATGCGGCTGATCCGCGAGCTGGCGCAGGACGGGCGCAAGCCGGGCATGATCGTCATCGAGAATGTCTACGGCACCCTGACCTCCCACGAAGGCAAGGATTTCGAAGCCATTGCCGCGGCCATCGCCGCTGCGGGCTATGTGTTCGGCGCACTGGTGATCGATGCGGTGCAGTTCGTGCCGCAATCGCGGCCACGGCTGTTTATCCTCTGCGTCGACCAGGCCCTGCAGCTCCCCGCCGAACTGATCGGCCAGCGCCCCTCGCCGGCCTGGCACCCGGAAAAGCTGATCGCCTGTCACAACAACCTGGCAAAAAAGATCCAGGACCAGTGGCGCTGGTGGAAACTGGCCGAACCGGCCACGCCCATGCACACCCTGGACGACATCATCGAGGCCGAACCCAGCGGCGTCAGCTGGCACAGCGAGGCGCAGACGCAAAGGCTGCTGACGCTGATGAGCCCGCTCAACCGGCAGAAGGTGCTAGCCGCCCAGCAGCTCGGCAGGCTGCAGGTAGGCACCATCTACAAACGCACGCGCAATAACCTGCAGCGCGCCGAAGTGCGCTTCGACGGCATCGCCGGCTGCCTGCGCACCCCTTCCGGCGGCTCCAGCCGGCAGACCATCATGATCGTGCATGGCCAGTCGATTCGCTCACGGCTGATCTCCCCCCGCGAGGCCGCGCGGCTGATGGGCCTGGCGGACAGCTATCGCCTGCCCGCCAACTACAATGACGCCTACCACCTGCTCGGGGATGGCGTCGTGGTGACGGTGGTCGCGCACCTCAACCAACACCTGCTGCTGCCCCTGCAACGCGCCCAGCAACAGCTCCGGGAGGCCCTGTGAGCCTGCACGAACAACTGCTCCTGGCAACCGCCGACGCCCCCGCGGCCTCCATCGCCACCAGCGAACTGCCCCTGGAGACCCGGGAGCTGCGCCGTCTGCTGGACGACTTTCTCAACCAGGAAGTGAGCAACCCGCTGACCCAGGGGCGGATCAAGCTCGGCAACTACAAGTGGGGGGTGTACGCCTTCTATGATTACGACGACGAGCCCATCTATGTCGGCCAGACCAAAGAGTCGATCCGCACGCGCATCAAGCGGCACCTGACCAACCAGCGCACCGATGCGGTGGCCATGAGCGTGCTCGACCCGTTCGAGGTCTATAAGATAGTCGTCTACCCCATGCCGCAGCTGGAGTCATGCGCCGCCGGCGATGCCCAGGCCAAGGCCCAGCTCGATGCCCTGGAACACCTGATCTACAGCCAGGCGATCGGCACCTCGAAGTTCCGCGCCATTCTCAATGAAAAGGAACCGCCCAGCCCGAGAGTCGACATCAGCGCACCCGAGAGCTACAGCGGCATCATCGTCTCGGCCGCCGTGCGCAATATCCGCGAACACCCCGACATCCGCATTGCCCGCCGCACCCAGACACTCTCGCGGCTGGCGCTGATCATCAGCCAGCGTCGCGTACAGAAAGGTCTGCGCAAGGTTTTACATGTGCAGGCATTACGGCTTGAATGGTTGGCTAGAAAACGCTTCGACAGCGCCTCCGATACTGTCGAAGACGACTGAAAGACGTTATTTTTCGATTGCCAGCCCCGCTCATATACCCACGAGTAGAGAATCCATGGAAGATGCCGACCTGCACGCCCTTACGACCAAGCTGGACTTGCTGATCCAGCGTGTCGAGCAGCTCAAGGCCCACAACCGCGCTCTCCTGGCAAATGAAAAGGCTTGGCGCGAGGAACGCGCCCATCTTATTGAAAAGAACGAAATGGCCCGGCATAAGGTCGAATCCATGATTTCGCGCCTGAAAGCCCTGGAGCAGGATTAATGACTCAGTCGAATACGCTTACCGTCCAGATCCTGGACAAAGAATATTGCATCGCCTGCCCGAGCGATGAACGCAGCAATCTGGAGAACGCCGCACGTTATCTGGACGGCAAGATGCGTGAGATTCGCTCGAGCGGCAAAGTCATCGGAGCCGACCGCGTCGCGGTCATGGCCGCCCTGAATATCACCCACGACCTGCTACACAAACAGCAACACCTCGACCAGCAGGCCAGCGCCAACAGCGAACAGGTACGCAGCCTGCTCAGCCGAGTCGATCACGCCCTCGAAAGCGACGCGGATGAACACGGCAGCTGATTCGCCGGCGGTTTCGGGTATACTGGCCACCGCTCCCTGGAGTGTGCGCCAGTTGGTGATGTCCCTGAGCCGATACGCACAAACCCGGAGGTTGCATGTTGAGGCCGGTGTGCATGTCCGCCTGACGGAAAGCCTTAACGCCTCCTGCACCCTCCACCTTGAACTTTCGGGTTCAAGGGCTAAGCCGACAGCGGCACGTCGGGGAGTCACTCTTTCCAGCCCGTTGCCCACTCGCGGCAACGGTCAGCGCCAGCAGCCATGATCGAATCCAACTCTCTCAGCCGTGCGCAACTGCGTCGCCAGTTGCGCCAGCAACGGCGCGCCCTCGGCGGCCTGGCTCAACGCCAGGCCGCCCGCGGTCTGCACCGACAACTGGCGCAGCACCCGCTGTTCCGCCGCGCCAGGCATATCGCCCTGTACCTGCCCAATGACGGCGAAATCGACCCCCGTCCCCTGCTGCGCGCCGCCCAGCGTCGCGGCAAGACGACCTACCTGCCGGTACTCAGCCCCTGGCCGCAGAGCAAGATGGTGTTTCAACGCATCGATGCGCGCGAGCCGCTGCGGGCCAATCGCTTCGGCATTGCCGAACCGCGGCGCAACCGCGCGCGGCAACGCAAGATCTGGGCGCTGGATCTGATTCTGCTGCCTTTGGTCGGTTTCGATCGCCACGGCGGACGCCTGGGCATGGGCGGCGGCTTCTATGACCGCAGCCTGGCCTACCGGAAAATGCGCAAAAATTGGCACAAACCGACGCTGCTCGGTCTGGCTCACGAATGTCAGCAGGTAGATCGGCTGACGATGGCCAGCTGGGATGTGCCGCTGCAAGCGACGGTGACGGACAAGACCTGGTACTGATTGCTGCGGGGTGCCGCACTCCCTGCGGCGCTTGGCTGACTCAACCGGCCGCGTGCTGGCCGACTGGCGCGTCCGGCTGGCGCTCCCATAGACTCTGGGTATAGCCCGTGGTGACCACACCCAGGCTGAACAGAATCACCAATACCCACAACACATCTGGTTTACGTTTTTTCATGGAATGCCTCCCCCTTGAAGGCATGACCCACGGTGGACCCGTGGCGATTATTCTTATTGATCCCGCGACGGCCCGGCAGCCACTAGCCGCCAGGCCGATACAGACAGCGCCTGAGCACGGCCCCTGGTCGCGCCGACCAGGTCTGCCCGCTTAAGGACTGGCGAACAGGAGCAAAGTTCATGCCTTACTGGTTAATGAAGTCAGAACCCGACGAACTCTCGATCCATGACCTGCAGCGCCTGGGGCAAACCCGCTGGGATGGGGTGCGCAACTACCAGGCGCGCAACTTTATGCGCAGCATGCAGCCGGGCGAGCTGTTCTTCTTCTATCACTCCAGCTGCCCGCAGCCGGGTATCGCCGGCATCGCCCGGATTGCCTCGGCGCACTACCCCGACCCCACGGCGCTAGAGCCCGAGAGTCACTACTTCGATGCCAAGGCCAGCGCCACCAAGAACCCCTGGAGCGCCCTCGACGTGGCCTTTGTCGAGGCCTTTCGGCAGGTCATCCCGCTGACGCAGCTGAAAGCGCAAAGCGCCCTGCTGGAACTGCCGCTGGTGCACAAAGGCAGCCGTTTGTCGGTGATGCCCGTCAGCAGCCAGGAGTGGGCGGCGATCCTGGCTATGCGCTGAAATAGCACTGTGCTATTAGGTAGAGGAACCTTTTGGGGCTCTCTATGTTGCAGCGCTCTCGCTCCCCCTGGCCAGCCCACCTCGCGCTCGCAGTTCTACTGCTGACGCTGTGCCTGGCCAGCCTGCTGATCTGGCAACAACTGCTGAGCGCGCAACAGCAGCGTATTGCCGAGCGCGTGAGCTATCAGGCCTACAGCCTGGCCCGTCAGCTGGAAGCCAGCCTGATCTACCAGGTCGACGATCTGCAGCGCCTGGCGCAAGCGTGGAACCACCGCGGGCGCATCCCCCGGGACGAATGGACCCTCGACAGCCAGTTCTCCCTCAAGCACTTCAAGGGCTACCAGGCTATCCAGTGGCTGGGCAACGACCTCGTTATGCGCTGGATCGAGCCGCTACAGGGTAACGAGGCCGCCCAGCAGTTCCGTCTGACCCCGGCTCACCCCAACTTCAACCTGGCGATGCAGGCCAAGGCCAGTGGCGAACCGCGCTTTTCCAACAGCTTCGCCCTGGTCCAGGGTGGCCGCGGCTTTATCCTCTACACCCCGCTATTTATCGCCAGCCCCCAGCAGCAACCGGTCTTCGACGGTTTCCTGCAGGGTGTGTTTCGCGTCGAGCAATTGATGGACGAACTGCTCAGCGGCCTCGACGATGGCGACTTCAGCGCCTCCCTGCTGGAAACCGGGCAACCCATCTACCAGCGCACCCGCGGCCCCGCGGTCGAGGCCCTGCAGCAGGTCGTGGCGCTGCAGCTGCTCAACAACAGCAACTTCGCCCTGCGCCTCAAGCCCAGCGAGCGCCTGGTCCAACAACTCAGCACGCCACTGCCCGAGTTCATCCTCGGGGCCAGCCTGATTATCAGCCTGCTGCTGGTCGCCGCCCTCGCCCTGGCCCTGGAGAACGCCCGCCGCGCCCACGCCCTGAACAACGGCAACCGCCAGCTGAACGAGCAGGTCAGCCAGCGCGAACTGATCGAACAGGTGCTGCGCGACAGCCGCGAACGCCTGCAACTGGTACTCGACCTGACCGACGCCAGTCGCGACGGCCTGTTTATCATCGACCCGCAGAGCCGCGACATCCTGCATATGAACCAGGCCATGTACAGCAGCCTGGGCTATAGCGCCGAGGCCTTCAGCCATCTGCTCAAGGAAGACCCCGAGCAACTGCTGCCGGACTTCCACCAGTGGCTGGACGGCGTGCGCCAGGCGCAGCAGGACAAGCTGTCACAGATATTCCAGCAGCAGATGCGCCGCCGCGACGGCAGCCTGCAGGCCGCCGAAATCAGCGCCCAACTGATGGTTATCAATGGCCATGAATACCTGATCGGGGTCTCCCGCGACAACAACGAACGCCTGCAGATCGAAGCGCAGCTGCAGCGCCTGTCGCAGCAGGACGGCCTGACCGGCCTGTACAACCGGCGCTACTTCGATAACCGCCTGGCCAGCGAGTGGCGCCGCATGCGCCGACATAACGCTGCCCTGACCCTGCTGATGCTGGATATCGACTATTTCAAGGCCTATAACGACCAGCTCGGCCACCTGGCCGGCGACGATATCCTGCAGCAGGTCGCCGAACTGCTGCAATGCTGCATGCAGCGCGAAGACGACTGCGCCTGCCGCTATGGCGGAGAGGAATTCGCCATCATCCTGGCCAACGCCGACCTGCACAGCGGGGCCCAGGTCGCCGCGCGGGTGCATCAGCAGCTGGCCGAACTGAATATTCCTCACCCGGGCAGCCCGTTCGGCCGGATAACCCTGAGCATTGGCCTGGCCTGCATCGAGCCGAGCCAGGACAACCAGCCCTATATGCTGATCGCCCAGAGCGACCAGGCGCTCTACCGGGCCAAACACCAGGGCCGCAACTGCACCTGCGAATGGCAGCTGGCGCGGACTACTGAATGATCAGGTTATTGAACAGCAGGTCCTCCACCAGCGGCTTGCCCTCCTCCTCGTTGAGCACATCCTGCACCTGCTTGAGCGCCTGCTGACGCAGCAGCTCCTTGGCGTCGGCCGCCGCCATGCTGGCGTCGGTCTGCTGGGAAAACAGCATCACCAGCTGATTGCGGATCAGTGGGTCGTGGTGCTTGACCGCGGCCTCGGCCTCGACACTGGAGACCCGCAGGGAAATATCCGCCTTGAAGAACTTGAGCTTCGGCCCCGTACCGAAATTGCCCACCAGGGCCGGGAACAGGGAAACATAGGCCACCACAGGGGCCGCCCCCTCCTTGGCTTTTTCATCCTCCTCGGCCTGCGCCAACAGCGGCAGGGACAGAGCCATCAGCAATGCGATCCAGACTTTCACGGTGTAATCCTCAAGAATTCAGGCCCCGACGGCCGGTACGGCTAGCAGGTCACTAGGGTCTGTCCCGCTGCATCGCGAGGCGAATGCAACGCAGACAGGCTCCAGCATAGCCACAGCGGCGGCCAGGCCCAAGCCCTATGCTTATGCAAGGCCATCAGGAGCGGGCATGCTCGTTGACCGCGACCCGCGCCACCCTACACTGCAACCCCATCAACCCTAGAGGAAGCGCCCGATGAAAGCCGTGCTGTGCAAAGCCTTCGGCCCCGCCGAAACCCTGGTACTGGAAGAAATCGCCAGCCCCGAAGCGAAGAAGAACGAAGTGCTCCTGCACGTGCATGCGGCCGGGGTGAACTTCCCCGACACCCTGATCATCGAGGGCAAATACCAATTCAAGCCACCCTTCCCCTTCTCCCCCGGCGGCGAAGCTGCGGGCGTGGTGGCGGCGGTGGGCGAGAAGGTCAGCCACCTGAAAGTCGGCGACCGGGTCATGGCCCTGACCGGCTGGGGCAGCTTTGCCGAAGAAGTGGCCGTGCCCGGCTATAACGTCATGCCGATCCCGGCCAGCATGGACTTTGCCAGCGCTGCCGCCTTCGGCATGACCTACGGCACCTCGATGCACGCGCTCAAGCAGCGCGCCAACCTGCAGCCGGGCGAAACCCTGCTGGTGCTCGGCGCATCCGGCGGCGTCGGCCTGGCGGCAGTGGAGATCGGCAAGGCCATGGGGGCCAAGGTAATTGCCGCGGCGAGCAGCGCCGAGAAGCTGGAAGTGGCCAGGGCCGCCGGTGCCGACGAGCTGATCAACTACAGCGACAGCAACCTCAAGGACGAGGTCAAGCGCCTGACCGGTGGCCAGGGCGCGGACGTGATCTACGACCCGGTGGGGGGCGACCTGTTCGATGCGGCCATCCGCAGCATCGCCTGGAACGGCCGCCTGCTGGTGGTGGGCTTCGCCAGCGGGCGCATTCCCGAGCTGCCGGTCAACCTCGCCCTGCTCAAGGGCGCGGCGGTGGTCGGGGTATTCTGGGGCTCCTTCGCCCAGCGCCAGCCCCAGGACAACGCGGCCAACTTCCAGCAGCTGTTCGCCTGGCACGCCGAAGGCAAGCTCAAGCCGCTGGTGTCGCAGACCTTCCCGCTGGAAAAAGCCGGAGAAGCCATCGACACCCTGGGTCAGCGCAAGGCCGTGGGCAAGGTGGTAGTGCAGGTGCGGTAAATACAGGGTGGATGACGCCTTATTCATCCACCACTCACGCCCAGATTGGTGGATCGGTGAAGCGTGATCCACCCTACGAAGCCGCCCCAGAGCGGCTTCTTTCATTCACCCGCGCGGCGCGTAGGCAAACACGTCGGCGCGCATCTGGTGGGCGTCCATGCCGGCATCGACCAGGGCATCCAGGGTGGCATAGACCATGGCCGGCGAACCGCTGGCATACAGATGCAGGGCCTTGAGGTCGGCGAAGTCTTCGCGCACGGCTTCGTGCAGCAGGCCGCAGCGGCCCTGCCAGCCACATTGGTCGCTGACCACCTGATGCAGGAACAGATTGGGCAGTTGCCGCCACTGCGCCCAGTGCTCCAGCGCGTAGAAGTCTTCCGGCCGGCGCGCCCCCCAGTACAGATGCACCGGGTGGGCGAAGCCGGCGGCGCGACAGTGCTCGATCAGGCTGTGCATCTGCGCCATGCCGGTACCGGCCGCGATCAGCACCAGCGGGCCATCCGGCAGCTCGGCCAGGTGGGTATCGCCGAATGGCATCTTCACCCGCGCCAGGCCCCGGCTGCGCAGCTGGGCGATCAGCTTCGCGGTGGACTCGTCACGGGCCAGGATATGCAGCTCCAGCTCCCGGCCACAATGGGGGGCCGAAGCCAGGGAGAAGGCGGCGTAATCCTCATCCTCGCGCTGCAGCAGCAGGTACTGGCCGGCGTGGTAGCGCGGCACCTTTCCGGCCGGAGCGCTAAGACGCAGGCGGAACACGTCGCCGCCCACCTCATCGCACGCGACAACCCGACAGGCCAGCTCGCGCACCGGCAGCTCGCCGGGGGCCAGCACACCGTCCCAGTGCAGCACACAGTCTTCCAGGGGTTCGGCCAGGCAGGTGAACAGCTCGCCATGGTCCAGCGCGCTCGCGCCCTGCTGCACCCGCCCCTCCACCAGCAGCGCCGCACAGATATGGCAGTTGCCATTGCGACAGCTCTGCGGGCAGTCGTAGCCCAGACGTCGCGCGGCATCCAGGATGCGCTCGCCGGCCCGTACTTCAAGTACAGCACCCGAAGGATTCAGGGTGACTTTCATCAATCGATTCCCAACTCAGACCAGAGCGCATCGACGCGCTGCTTGACCGTCTCATCCTGAACGATAGCCCGGCCCCACTCACGCGTGGTCTCGCCCGGCCATTTATGGGTGGCGTCCAGGCCCATCTTCGAACCCAGACCGGACACCGGCGAGGCGAAGTCGAGGTAGTCGATCGGCGTGTTGTCGATCAGCACCGTGTCGCGCTTGGGGTCCATGCGCGTGGTAATCGCCCAGATCACGTCGTTCCAGTCCCGTGCATTGATGTCGTCGTCGGTGACTATGACGAACTTGGTGTACATGAACTGTCGCAAAAACGACCAGACACCGAGCATTACGCGCTTGGCGTGGCCGGGGTACTGCTTCTTGATGGTCACCACCGCCAGGCGGTAGGAGCAGCCCTCGGGCGGCAGGTAGAAGTCGGTGATTTCCGGGAACTGCTTCTGCAGGATCGGCACGAACACTTCATTGAGCGCCACCCCGAGGATCGCCGGTTCATCCGGCGGGCGACCGGTGTAGGTGCTGTGGTAGATCGGCTTTTGCCGGCGGGTGATGCGCTCCACGGTAAACACCGGGAAGCGGTCCACCTCGTTGTAGTAACCGGTGTGGTCGCCGTAGGGGCCTTCATCGGCCAACTCGCCGGGATGGATCACTCCCTCGAGGACGATTTCGGCGCTGGCCGGCACCTGCAGATCACTGCCGCGAGCCTTGATCAGCTCGGTGCGATGGCCGCGCAGCAGGCCGGCGAAAGCATATTCGGACAGGCTGTCCGGCACCGGGGTGACCGCACCGAGAATGGTCGCAGGATCCGCACCGAGGGCGACGCACACCGGGTAGGGGCGATCCGGGTACTTCTGGCACCACTCGCGGTAGTCCAGCGCACCACCACGGTGGCTGAGCCAGCGCATGATCAGCTTGTTGCGGCCGATCACCTGCTGGCGATAGATACCGAGGTTCTGCCGTTCCTTGTTCGGCCCCTTGGTGATGGTCAGCCCCCAGGTGATCAGCGGGCCAACATCGCCGGGCCAGCAGGTCTGCACCGGCAGCTTGCCGAGGTCGACGTCGTCGCCCTCCTCGATCACTTCCTGGCAGGGCGCGTCCTTCAGCACCTTGGGTGCCATGGCCAGCACTTTGCGGAAGATCGGCAGCTTGGACCAGGCGTCTTTCAGCCCTTTCGGCGGCTCGGGCTCTTTGAGGAAGGCCAGCAGTTTGCCGATCTCGCGCAGCTCGCTGACTTCTTCCGCGCCCATGCCCAGGGCTACCCGCTTGGGCGTGCCGAACAGGTTGCCGAGCACCGGCATGTCGAAGCCCGTGGGGTTCTCGAACAGCAACGCCGGCCCGCCGCGACGCAATGTGCGGTCACAGACCTCGGTCATTTCCAGCACAGGGGAAACCGGCGTCTGGATGCGCTTGAGTTCGCCGCGCTGTTCCAGCCCACGGATAAAGTCGCGCAGGTCGCGATACTGCATGCAGATGCCTCATTTCGGGCCGAGCAATAGGGGCGCAAAGTTTAGCGCCGAACTGGGTTATTCAGAAGAATGGAGCAACGCCCAGATGCACAAAAGCCGGGCTTACCCGGCTTTTGTGAGGCTCGCGTGGCTTACTTGCGGCGCATCGACTGGAAGAACTCTTCGTTGGTCTTGGTCGCTTTCAGCTTGTCGATAAGGAACTCGATGGCAGCGATTTCGTCCATCGGGTGCAGCAGCTTGCGCAGAATCCACATGCGCTGCAGCTCGTCTTCGGCGGTCAGCAACTCTTCGCGGCGGGTGCCGGAGCGGTTGATGTTGATCGCGGGGAATACGCGCTTCTCGGCGATACGACGGTCCAGGGGCAGTTCCATGTTGCCGGTGCCCTTGAATTCCTCGTAGATCACTTCGTCCATCTTCGAGCCGGTTTCCACCAGCGCGGTGGCGATGATGGTCAGCGAACCACCTTCCTCGATGTTACGCGCCGCGCCGAAGAAGCGTTTCGGCTTCTCCAGGGCGTGGGCGTCGACACCACCGGTGAGGACCTTGCCGGAGCTCGGGATCACGGTGTTGTAGGCGCGCGCCAGGCGGGTGATGGAGTCGAGCAGAATGACCACGTCCTTCTTGTGCTCGACCAGGCGCTTGGCCTTCTCGATCACCATTTCGGCGACCTGCACGTGGCGGGTCGGCGGTTCGTCGAAGGTCGAGGCGACCACTTCACCGCGCACGGTGCGCTGCATTTCGGTCACTTCTTCCGGACGCTCGTCGATCAGCAGGACGATCAGGTGCACTTCCGGGTTGTTGCGCGTGATGTTGGCCGCGATGTTCTGCAGCATGATGGTCTTGCCGGCTTTCGGCGGTGCCACGATCAGGCCGCGCTGGCCTTTGCCGATGGGGGCGCAGAGGTCGATGATGCGGCCGGTGATGTCTTCGGTGGAGCCGTTACCGGCTTCCATGACCAGACGCTTGGTGGGGAACAGCGGCGTCAGGTTTTCGAACAGAATCTTGTTCTTGGCGTTCTCCGGGCGATCGTAATTGATCGTATCGACCTTGAGCAGCGCGAAGTAACGCTCGCCCTCTTTCGGCGGGCGGATCTTGCCGACGATGGTGTCGCCGGTACGCAGGTTGAAGCGGCGGATCTGGCTCGGCGAGACGTAGATGTCGTCGGGGCCGGCGAGGTACGAGGCATCCGCGGAGCGGAGGAAGCCGAAACCGTCCTGGAGAATCTCCAGCACGCCATCACCGGAGATTTCCTCACCGCTTTTAGCGTGTTTTTTCAACAGCGAGAAAATCACGTCCTGCTTGCGCGAACGAGCCATGTTTTCCAGGCCCATCTGTTCGGCGAGTTCCAGCAGTTCGGTGATCGGCTTTTGCTTGAGTTCGGTCAGATTCATAGGAATGACGTAATCATGAAGGAGGGGAAATAAGCTATTCAGCTTGGGAGGCCGCGCCGCTAAAAGGCGATTGGATCGCCAGCGTGCTTCGAAGGTATTCGCGTAGGAATCCGTCGGCGACGGCTTGCAGGGGGCTGCATAGGAAATGCAGCGAGGCCGAATGTAACACCGGCTTTAGCGGCACGTCCAGCCCTTAAATGAAAGTCTCGCAGCGACGCCATCCGATGCCCTTCGCCCTCCGGGAGAAGGTGGCGCGCAGCGCCGGATGAGGGAAGCGGGCATGCCCGCCAGGCAGAAAAAATGGCTGGGAGCCATTTTTAACGTCGCGTAGCGACGGCCCGAAGGGTGGCTGCCATGGATGGCAGTCCATAAAAAAGCCCCGCTATTTACGGGGCTTATTCAACAGCACAGTCGCTTAGATATTGCTGTCGAGGAATGCGGCCAGTTGCGACTTGGACAGCGCACCAACCTTGGTCGCTTCGACGTTGCCGTTCTTGAACAGCATCAGGGTTGGAATGCCACGCACGCCGTACTTGGGCGGGGTGTCCTGGTTTTCGTCGATGTTCAGCTTGCAGACTTTCAGCTTGCCCTGGTAGGTCTGGGCAATCTCGTCGAGCACCGGCGCGATCATCTTGCACGGGCCGCACCACTCAGCCCAGTAGTCGACCAGCACCGGACCCTCGGCCTGGATGACATCCTGGTCGAAACTGGCGTCGCTGACATTGGTGATGAATTCGCTCATGGAAAGTCTCCGTGTTCGGAAGCAAAAGATGGTCGACATCATAGCCCGGCTTTCCCGACACAGGAAGGCGGACACCATTGAGCCTATCTATGGGCCCACAAAGAATTTACCCGAACGCTAGTCGCCGAGAGTGACAAAAGCGATGCCGGTGCGCAAGGCAGCCGCGCGAATATGCTGCTGCATGGCCTTCTGCGCCGGGCCCGAGGCGTGCCGCCCCAGGGCCTTGAGGATCTTGCGGTGTTCCTGCCAGGTCTCCATCGCCCGCTCCGGGCGGATAAACGGCAGCTTCTGGCTTTCCAGAAAAATATCCGCGCTGGAGGTGACGATGCCGCACATGGCCTGGTTGCCGCTGGCCAGCAGGATGCGCCGGTGAAAATCGAAATCCAGGCGTGAGGCGCGGTCGAAATCACCAGCGCGCAGGGCCAGACGCATCTGCTCGACATTGTCCTGCAGCGCATCCAGTTCCTCGGCGGTCAGGGTCGCCGCCGCCAGGCCGCAGGCGAATCCCTCCAGAGCGAAGCGCAGCTGGAAGGTGTCGCTCGCCGACACCTGTTCGGCGAACGGCCAGGCGAAGCCCGTCGGGGCCGCGGCCTGGGCGGATGTGGCCTGGACGAACACGCCCTTGCCCGGCTGCACGCTGATCATGCCCAGGGCACTCAAGGACGACAGGGCTTCGCGTAGGGAGGTGCGACTGACCCCCAGGCGCTCGGCCAGATCGCGCTGCGACGGCAGGGCATCGCCCGGGCGATAGTCCTCGTCGGCGATCAGCTGGCGGATCGCCTGCAGGGCGTACTCGGGGACGGCACGAGGAGCGGAAGCATGCATGACTGTTCAGGCCGGTCGGTCCAGTAAAGGTGCTCTTTGTACGGCCAGAGCGGCCGCCAGGCAAGCGCTGCGCCGTTTTGAAGCCCGGCTCGCGGCCCCGCACCCAAATGGCGCAGCACCCTGACTGACCGACCAGTCAACTTTATAACTGTTCATACCAGTAAGACCTTGTTTTACAAAAGCAATATAGCTAAGTGCATGAATCAAATGGAATTGGCATGAGCAATGCACTCGGGTAGCCAGCGAAATCAATCGAATTTCACTCGTCCACCGGGAGCATGCCATGCACAAGATTCAGCGCCACCTACTCAACCTGCTCGTCGCCGGCCTGGCCCTGAGCCTGCCCAGCGCCTTCGCCGACAGCCTCAGCGACATCGCCGAGCGCGGCGTGCTTAAAGTCGCCGTCCCCCAGGACTTTCCGCCCTTCGGCTCGATCGGCCCGGACATGCAGCCGCGCGGCCTGGATATCGACACCGCGCAACTGCTGGCCGACCAGTTGGCGGTGAAGCTCGAGCTGACCCCGGTCAACAGCACCAACCGCATCCCCTTCCTCACCACCGGCAAGGTCGACCTGGTGATCTCCAGCCTGGGCAAGAACCCCGAGCGCGAAGCCGTGATCGACTTCTCCAGCGCCTACGCGCCCTTCTACCTCGGCGTATTCGGCCCGGCAGACGCGGCCGTGAGCAGCCTCGACGACCTGGCGGGCAAGACCATCAGCGTGACCCGCGGCGCGGTGGAGGATATCGAGCTGAGCAAAGTGGCTCCCAAGGGCGCGACCCTCAAGCGCTTCGAGGACAACAACTCGACCATCGCCGCCTACCTCTCCGGCCAGGTCGACCTGATCGCCAGCGGCAACCTGGTGATGTCGACCATCGCCGAGCGCAATCCCCAGCGGGCGCCGCTGATGAAGCTCACCCTCAAGGACTCGCCTGCCTATATCGGCATGAACAAGAACGAGGCGGCGCTGCTGGCCAAGGTCAACGCGATCATCGCCAGCGCCAAGGTCGACGGCAGCCTCAATGCGCTCAGCGAGAAGTGGCTGAAGCAGCCGCTGCCGGCCGGCCTGTAAAGGCGCAGAGACAGGAGGCGCGCGATGGCGTACCAGTTCGATTTCATTCCGGTGTTGGACAACGCCGACCTGTTGCTGCAAGGCGCATTCTTCACCCTGAGCCTGACCGCCGCCGGCACCCTGCTCGGGGTCGGCCTGGGCATCATCGGTGCGGTGCTGCGCGCCTGGCGGATCAAACCGTTCAACCAGCTGTTCGGCCTGTATGTCGAACTGATCCGCAACACCCCGTTTATCGTCCAGCTGTTCTTCATCTTCTTCGGCCTGCCGGCCCTGGGCGTGCGGATGAGCGAGTGGGAGGCGGCGGTGCTGGCGATGGTGATCAACCTGGGGGCCTACTCCACCGAAATCATCCGCGCCGGCATCCAGGCCATCCCCGTCGGCCAACTGGAAGCGGCCGCAGCCCTGGCCATGAACCGCTTCGAGAGCTTCCGTTACGTGGTCCTGCGCCCGGCCCTGGCCAAGGTCTGGCCGGCGCTGTCGAGCCAGATCATCATCGTCATGCTCGGCTCGGCGGTGTGCTCGCAGATCTCCACCGAGGAGCTGTCGTTCGCCGCCAACTTTATCCAGTCGCGCAACTTCCGCGCCTTCGAAACCTACCTGGTGACCACCCTGCTGTACCTGGCCATGGCGATCCTGATCCGCCAGCTGCTGGCCTGGATCGGTCGCCGCTTCGTCGTCGGAGGTCGCTGATGGACTTCACCTTCTGGGACATTTTGCGCAACCTGCTGGTCGGCCTGCAGTGGACCCTGCTGCTGTCGCTGGTGGCCTTCGCCTGCGGCGGCGTGGCCGGCCTGCTGCTTCTGCTGGCGCGGATTTCACCGCTGCAACCCCTACGAGTTCTGGCGCGCGGCTATATCGAGCTGTTCCAGGGCACGCCGCTGCTGATGCAGCTGTTTATGGTGTTCTTCGGCATCGCCCTGCTCGGCGTCGACGTGTCGCCCTGGCTGGCCGCCGCCTGCGCCCTGACCCTGTTCACCAGCGCCTTTCTCGCCGAGATCTGGCGCGGTTGCGTCGAGTCGATCGGCCGCGGCCAGTGGGAGGCCGCCGAAAGCCTGGCCATGAGCCGCCTCGAAGTGCTGCGCCACGTGGTGCTGCCGCAGGCGCTGCGCATCGCCATCGCCCCCACCGTGGGCTTCTCGGTGCAGGTGGTGAAAGGCACCGCGGTGACCTCGATCATCGGCTTCACCGAGCTGACCAAGACCGGCGGCATGCTGGCCAACGCCACCTTCGAGCCCTTTATGGTCTACGGCCTGGTGGCGCTCGGCTACTTCCTGCTCTGCTACCCCCTGTCGCTTGCCGCATACCGCCTGGAAAGGAGGCTGAATGTCACTGCTTAACGTCACCGCCCTGCACAAGTACTACGGCGACAACCACGTGCTCAAGGGCATCGATCTGACAGTCGAGGAAGGCGAAGTGGTCGCCATCATCGGCCGCAGCGGCTCGGGCAAGAGCACCCTGCTACGCACCCTCAACGGCCTGGAATCGATCAACGACGGGGTGATCGAGGTCGACGGCGACTATATCGACGCCGCCCGCGCCGACCTGCGCAGCCTGCGGCAGAAGGTCGGCATGGTGTTTCAGCAGTTCAATCTGTTCCCCCACCTCAGCGTCGGCGAGAACATCATGCTGGCCCCGCAGGTGGTGAAAAAGCTGGCGCGCGACGAGGCCGCGCAACTGGCGCGGCAGATGCTCGAGCGGGTCGGCCTCGGCGAGAAGTTCGACGCCTACCCCGAGCGTCTGTCCGGCGGTCAGCAGCAGCGGGTGGCGATCGCCCGCGCCCTGGCCATGTCACCGCGGGTGCTGCTGTGCGACGAGATCACCTCGGCGCTCGACCCGGAGCTGGTCAACGAGGTGCTGGCGGTGGTCAAGCAACTGGCCAGCGAGGGCATGACTCTGATCATGGTCACCCACGAGATGCGCTTCGCCCGCGAGGTCGGCGACAAGCTGGTATTCATGCACCAGGGCAAGGTGCATGAGGTCGGCGCGCCCAAAGCGCTGTTCGCCGAACCGCAGACCGCGGAGCTGCGCCAGTTTATCGGCTCGGTCAACCTCTAGGCCCGACCTTTTACTCGCCAAAGGACGTGCTCAAGCCAAGGGTGATGCGCCCCGCGACCAACGGCCGACCCGCGCGCTGGACCGCCGCTCGCGGCGGGGCGTCCATGCTTTCCAGGAACGCGCGCGGGGACTGCGACATCAGTATGCGTTGGCGAGGCCGGATGATCGTGGCAGGATGGCCGGGTTCCGCATCGAGATGTCTCCGCCATGCCGCATACCCCTGCCGAGTCCTTTCCCTTGATTGCAGCCATCGACCTGGGCTCCAACAGCTTCCACATGGTGCTGGCCAAAGCCGACCATGGCGAGATCCGCATCCTCGAGCGCCTCGGCGACAAGGTGCAGCTGGCCGCCGGTATCGACGAGGCCCGCCTGCTCAACGAGGAAGCCATGCAGCGCGGCCTCGACTGCCTGCGCCGCTTCGCCCAGCTGACCAGCAGCCTGCCGGAAGGCGCGGTGCGCATCGTCGGCACCAATGCCCTGCGCGAGGCGCGCAACCGCGATGTATTTATCCAGCGCGCCGAGGCCATTCTCGGCCACCCGGTGGAAGTCATCTCCGGGCGCGAAGAAGCTCGCCTGATCTACCTCGGCGTGTCCCACAGCATCGCCGACACCCCGGGCAAACGCCTGGTCGCCGATATCGGCGGCGGCAGCACCGAATTCGTCATCGGCCAGCGCTTCGAGCCGCTGCTGCGCGAAAGCCTGCAGATGGGGTGCGTCAGCTTTACCCAGCGTTTCTTCAAGGACGGCAAGATCACCCCGGCGCGTTACGCCCAGGCCTATACCGCAGCGCGCCTGGAAATCATGGGCATCGAGCACGGCCTGCGCCGCCTCGGCTGGGAAGATGCGGTGGGGGCCTCGGGCACCATCAAGGCCATCGGCCTGACCATCCAGGCCGCCGGCCTCGGCACCGGCGAGGTCAATGCCGAAGGTCTGGCCTGGCTCAAGCGCAAGGTGTTCAAGCTGGGCGAGGCGGACAAGCTCGACCTCGACGGGATCAAGCCAGATCGCCGCGGCATCTTCCCCGCCGGCCTGGCGATTCTCGAGGCCATCTTCGACGCCTGCGATATCCAGCGCATGAGCCATTCCGAAGGGGCGCTGCGCGAAGGCGTGCTCTACGACCTGCTCGGCCGTCATCAGCATGAAGACGTGCGCGAGCGCACCCTGGGCTCGCTGATGGAGCGTTACCACGTCGACCTGGAACAGGCCGCACGGGTCGAAAGCAAGGCGCTCTCGGCCCTCGACAAGGTGGCGGGCGACTGGGCCCTGAACGACGACTGGCACCGCGAGCTGCTCAGCTGGGCGGCCAAGGTGCACGAGGTGGGCCTGGATATCGCCCACTACCAGTACCACAAGCACGGAGCCTACCTGGTCGAGCACTCCGACCTGTCCGGCTTCTCGCGCCAGGACCAGCAGATGCTGGCACTGCTGGTGCGTGGCCATCGACGCAATATTCCCAAGGACAAGTTCGCCGCCTTCGGCGAGGAAGGCATCAAGCTGATGCGCCTGTGCGTGCTGCTACGCTTCGCCATCCTGTTCCACCATATCCGTGGCAGCCAGGAAATGCCCGAAGTGCAGCTCAAGGCCAGTCAGCAGCGCCTGGAAATCGCCTTTCCGCAGGACTGGCTGGCCGCCAACCCGCTGACCCAGGCGGACTTCACCCAGGAAGCGGAATGGCTCAAGCGCATCGGTATCGAACTCAGCGTGCGCTGACGCTCACACCCCTCTGCCGCCCTTCCGCGGCCCTCCCCCGGAAACGGCAGAGGGTTGCCAGCAGTCTTTCTTATGGCCAGCCATCCATGGCGGCCACCCTACGGGCCGTCGCTACGCGACGTTAAAAATAACGCCCAGCCATTTTTTAGCGGGCGCTGACCAGCGGCACCGTCAGCTTGTCCAGCAGCCCGGCCTGGGCGCTGCGCGGGTTCTGATTGCCCGTCGGGCTGCTGCGCAGGTAGCGACCGTCCGACTGCAACACCCAGCTGTGGGTGTTGTCGGTCAGATAGACCTCCAGCTCCTTCTTCACTCGCAGAATCAGCTTCTTGCCTTCCACCGGGAAGCAGGTCTCGACCCGCTTGTCGAGGTTGCGCTCCATCCAGTCGGCGCTGGACAGGTAGATCTTCTCCTCGCCGCCGTTAAGGAAGTAGAACACCCGGGTGTGCTCGAGGAAGCGGCCGATGATCGAGCGCACCTGGATATTGTGCGACACCCCGGCGATGCCCGGGCGCAGGCAGCACATGCCGCGCACCACCAGGTCGATCTTGACCCCGGTCTGGCTGGCTTTGTACAGCGCGCGGATGATCTTCGGATCGGTCAGCGAGTTGAACTTGGCGATGATATGCGCCGGCTTGCCCTCGGCCGCCAACGCGGTCTCGCGGGCGATCATATCGAGCAGGGTCTTCTTCAGGGTGAAGGGCGCATGCAGCAGCTTCTTCATGCGCAGGGTCTTGCCCATGCCGATCAGCTGGCTGAACAGTTTGGAGACGTCCTCGCACAGCGCCACGTCGGCGGTGAGCAGGCTGTAGTCGGTGTACAGCCTGGCGTTGCCGGCGTGGTAGTTGCCGGTGCCGAGGTGCGCGTAGCGGACGATATCGCCACTCTCGCGGCGCAGGATCAACATCATCTTGGCGTGGGTCTTGTAGCCCACCACGCCATAGATCACCACCGCACCGGCCGCCTGCAGGCGGCTGGCCAGGGCCAGGTTGGACTCCTCGTCGAAACGCGCGCGCAGCTCGATCACCGCGGTGACCTCCTTGCCGTTGCGCGCCGCCTCGACCAGGGCGTCGACGATTTCCGAGTTGGCCCCGCTGCGGTACAGGGTCTGCTTGATCGCCAGCACATGGGGGTCTTTCGCCGCCTGACGCAGCAGGTCGACCACCGGGGTGAAGGACTCGAACGGATGCAGCAGGAGGATGTCCTGCTTGCTGACCACACTGAAGATGTTCTCGGCGTTCTGCAGCAGCTTGGGGATCACCGGGGTAAACGGCGTGTACTGCAGTTCCGGATGACTTTCCAGGCCGGTGATGCTGAACAGCCGGGTCAGGTTAACCGGACCGTTGACCCGGTACAGCTCGCTCTCGCTCAGGTTGAACTGCTTGAGCAGGTAATCGAGCAGCGGCCGCGGGCAGGTGTCGACCACCTCCAGGCGCACCGCATCGCCGTAGCGGCGACTGAACAGCTCGCCGCGCAGGGCGCGGGCCAAGTCTTCGACGTCCTCGGTGTCCACCGACAGGTCGGCGTTGCGGGTCAGGCGGAACTGGTAGCAGCCCTTGACCTTCATGCCCTGGAACAGGTCGTCGGCATGGGCGTGGATCATCGAGGAGAGGAACACGTAGTTGTCGCCGGGACCGCCGACGTCTTCCGGGACCTTGATGATCCGCGGCAACAGACGCGGGGCCGGAATAATCGCCAGCCCCGAATCGCGACCGAAGGCGTCGATACCTTCCAGCTCGACGATAAAGTTCAGGCTCTTGTTCACCAGCAAGGGGAACGGGTGGGTCGGGTCGAGACCGATGGGGGTGATGATCGGCGCGATCTCGTCGCGGAAGTAGCGGCGCACCCAGGCCTTGAGCTTGGTGTTCCAGAAACGTCGGCGGATAAAGTTGATGTTGTGCTTGGCCAGCGCCGGAAACAGGGTGTCGTTGAGGATGGCGTACTGGCGCTCCACCTGCTCATGCGCCAGCTCGGCCACCCGAGCCAACGCCTGGTGCGGCTGCAGGCCGTCGGGCCCGGCCTGTTCGCGGGCGAAGTTGATCTGCTTCTTCAGGCCGGCAACGCGAATCTCGAAAAACTCGTCGAGGTTGCTGGAGAAAATCAGCAGGAACTTCAGCCGTTCCAGCAGCGGATAGGACTCATCCAGCGCCTGCTCCAGCACGCGGATATTGAACTTCAGCTGGGACAATTCGCGGTGAATATACAGGCTGCTGTCGTCCAGGTTCGGAATCACCGCCGGGGCCGGCGCTGCGGGTGCCGGTGCGGGCACCGGGGCCACGCTTTCGACCGGCGGGGCCTCCACGGCCACGGCCTCGTCGACGACCGGCTGGGCGTCCTGCAGTTCGCTGTTACTGAGTCCTTCGGTGTTCATCGCAAATGTCCCGGGGGCGTCATTGCCCCTGTTTGAGCAGTTCTGCCGCACGTACGGCGAAATAAGTCAGGATGCCATCGGCACCCGCGCGTTTGAAGGCGGTCAGCGATTCGAGGATCACCGCCTCGCCCAGCCAGCCGTTCTGGATGGCGGCCATATGCATGGCGTACTCGCCACTGACCTGATAGACAAAGGTCGGCACCTTGAATTCCGCCTTGACCCGCCAGAGGATGTCCAGATAGGGCATGCCCGGCTTGACCATGACCATGTCCGCACCTTCGGCCAGATCGGCAGCCACCTCATGCAGCGCCTCGTCGCCGTTGGCCGGGTCCATCTGGTAGCTGGCCTTGTTGGCCTTGCCCAGGTTGGCGGCCGAGCCCACCGCATCGCGGAACGGGCCGTAGTAGGCGCTGGCGTACTTGGCCGAGTAGGCCATGATCCGCACGTTGCCGTGATCGGCCAGCTCCAGAGCCTCGCGAATCGCCTGCACGCGGCCGTCCATCATGTCTGACGGGGCGACCACCTGGGCACCGGCCGCGGCATGGGACAGGGCCTGTTTGACCAGGGCATCGACGGTGATGTCGTTCTGCACATAGCCGTCGTCGTCGAGAATGCCGTCCTGGCCATGGGTGGTGAACGGGTCGAGGGCCACGTCGCTGATCACTCCCAGCTCGGGGAATCTGGCGCGCAGGGCACGAATCGCACGCTGGGCGATACCGTCCGGATTCCAGGCCTCCTCAGCCAATAGCGATTTCTTCTCCAGCGGCGTCACCGGGAACAGCGCCAGGGCGGGAATGCCCAGGGCCACCCAGCGCTCCGCTTCCTGCAGCAGCAGGTCGATGGACAGACGCTCGACGCCGGGCATCGAGGCAATGGCCTCGCGGCGGTTTTCGCCGTCGAGGACGAATACCGGCAGGATCAGGTCATCGACGCTCAAACGGTTCTCGCGCACCAGCCGCCGGGAAAACTCATCGCGGCGATTACGGCGCAGGCGGGTGGCGGGGAACAGACGATTGGCGGGGGTAAAGCTCACGGCAGACTCCAGAGCCCGGGTCGACGGGCGAGTGTGACAGTTATAAGCGGTCATTATGACCAAAGTATGACGGCACACGACAGCGCTGCGACCGCTTGCCGCAAGCGGATCCAGAATAGCGGGGGAAAAATCCGCGGCATAGCGCGGCACGCCTCGGGCAGCGCCTTTATTTCAGCCGCCCCCGCGGACCGCCACGGCTGTGCCGCCGACAGGGTAGCCGCGCGCTACGCCGCCTTCTGAGACGCCGGATTCAGGCCGCTACCGCGCGCGCTTCACCTGACGTGCGGGACAATGTCACCAGGCTGAGCAGGCTGTAACCCAGCAGCAGCGGCCAGACTAGCGATTGCGCCGGCAGCAGCCCGAGTTGCAGGGCCAGCCAGACCGCCGGCAGATTGAACGCCAGGCGCAACAGCTCCAGACGCCTGGCCGTCGGGCGGTTTTCCAGCCAGGCACCTATCACGTACAGGCCGCCGGCCATCCAGGCCAGCCCCAGCAGCAGTGCCGCCGTGCTCAGCTCGGCAGCCAGCGCCAGCAGACCGGTACCGGCGAGCACATAGAGACTGAACTGGGCGGCGGCGTAAGCTTGCTGGCCGCGGCTCAGCGGTACTTCGAATTTGACGAACTGGCTGAGATCGGGCTTTACCTGCGGGTACCTGGCCGCCACATCGGCCGGCCTCCAGCCGGTGGGCATAAACCAGATGCGCAACCTGTCCCACCAGGACTCGGCGCGCAGCGCATCGCGCCACAGGGCCACATAGAACTGCGCATTGGCCCACAGCGGGTTCCAGCTGGCCAGCGGCGTGGTCACGCCGAAGATCACCGGCTCGGCGTCCAGCTCCTCCTGAAAGGTGTCGAACAACCTGTCCCAGAAAATGAACACGCCGCCGTAATTGCGATCCATATACATAGCATTCTGCGCATGGTGCACCCGGTGGTTGGACGGCGAGACAAACAGCCACTCGAACCAGCCCAGCTTGGGAATATGCCGGGTATGCACCCAGAACTGGTAGAGCAGGTTGAGCGCCGCCACCGTCAGAAACACCAGCGGCGGCACCCCGATCAGGGCCATGGGCAGATAGAAGATCCAGCCGAAGATAAAGCCGGTGCTGGTCTGGCGCAGGGCGGTGGAGAGGTTGTAATCCTCGCTCTGGTGATGCACCGAATGGGCCGCCCACAGCACATTGCGCTCATGCCCCAGGCGGTGGTTCCAGTAGTAGCAGAAGTCGTAGAAGACGAAGGCCAGCAGCCAGACCCAGAGTGGTTCGGCGGACAGTTCGAACAGCGCCAGCTGCTGCCAGGCCAGGGTGTAGACGAACAGACCGACGACCCGGGTCAGCAGACCCGCGGTGGTCGACAGGACACCGGCGCTGAGGCTGTTGATGGCGTCGGCCAGACGGTAACTGCTGACCCCGCGCCAGCGATCGGCCAGCAGTTCCAGGGCGATCAGCACAAAGAAAAAAGGTACGGCGTAGAGGATGTAATTCATAGTGTCGCCAGAGCGTTGTACGGCTAGGATTGCTAAGAGAATTCTAGCCGTTGGCCCCCAGTGCCCTCGCGGCGCACCATGCCAAACTGGGGGGCATATGGCGACAGACAAGAACAGGATTCAATCCGGTACGGCTCGGCATTTCAGGAGTATTTGATGAACAAAAAAGTCGCGGTGATTCTTTCCGGCTGTGGTGTCTACGACGGCGCGGAAATCCATGAAAGCGTGATCACCCTGCTGCGTCTCGACCAGCGCGGTGCCCAGGTGCAGTGCTATGCCCCCAACGTGCCGCAACTGCATGTGGTCGATCATTACAGCGGCGACGAGATGAACGAGACGCGCAACGTACTGGTGGAGTCGGCGCGCATCGCCCGCGGCCAGATCAAGGACGTCAAGGAACTGCATGTCGGCGATTTCGACGCGCTGATCATGCCCGGCGGCTTCGGCGTGGCGAAGAACCTCTCCGACTTCGCCATCAGCGGCGCAGGCTGCACGGTGCAGGCCGACGTACTGAGCGCCGCTCAGGCCTTCGTCAAGGCCGGCAAGCCAGTCGGCCTGATCTGCATCGCGCCGGCCCTGGCGGCGAAGATCTTCGGCAGCGGGGTGATCTGCACCATCGGCAACGACCACGACACCGCCGCGGCCATGACCCAGATGGGCGCGGTCCACCATGAGTGCGAAGTCAGCGAAATCGTCGAAGACCATCAGCGCAAACTGGTCAGCACCCCGGCCTATATGCTCGCCCAGTCGATCAGCGAGGCGGCCTCGGGGATCAACAAGCTGGTCGACCGGGTACTGGAGTTGGCCCACCACGACTAGTGTCGTGACACAGGTCATTTGTCATGGGGCCCCATGCGCCGTTAGCCATGGCGTGTAGGAGCGGCTGGGCGGCACTCCGCCATGCCGGCGATTCGCACGCATGGCGTGCTCCTACATGTTTGCGACATTTGAACCCTAGTCCGTTCCTGCCAATCGGCGCGGCACACCGGCCGCGCCTCTGGTCAAACCGGACGGCATGCGGCAGTTTGCTCTGACACTCGCCCAGGCTCAGCCCCCATGACTCACCCACCCAGCGTGCTCGATGCCGAACTGCAGCAGGCAGTCAGCGGCTTTTTCCAACGGATTCCGTTCAACCGGATGCTCGGCATCGAACTCGACGAGCTGAGCCTGGAACGGGTAACCATGCACCTGCCGATGAAACCGGAGCTGATCGGCAACTTCGTCCACGGCATCCTGCATGGCGGGGTGATCTCCTCGCTGCTGGATGTGGCCGGCGGGGCCATGGCCCTGATCGGCGCGTTCGACAAGCACCAGCACCTGGCAAGCAGCGAACGCATGACGCGCCTGTCCAAGCTCGGCACCATCGACCTGCGCATCGACTACCTGCGCCCCGGACGCGGCCAGCGCTTTACCGCCACGGCGGTGCTGCTGCGCTCGGGCAACAAGGTGGCAGTGGTACGCAGCGAATTGCACAGCGACGACGGCACCCTGGTGGCGGTGGGTACCGGCACCTATCTATGCGGCTAGGCGTTAGCCGCCGGCCTGGCGCTGCAAGCGGGTCAGAATGCGATCCAGGGCATTGGCAAAGGCCTGCTTGTCGCGTTCGCCATAAGGGGGCTGGCCGCCACCGACCTGGCCCTGCTCGCGCAGCTCGGTAAACAGATTACGCACCGCCAGCTTGTCGCCCATATTGCGCTCATCGAACTCGCGGCCGCGCGGGTCGAGGGCGGCCACGCCTTTCTTCACCAGGCGGTCGGCCAGCGGCACATCGCTGCAGATCACCAGTTCGCCGGGCAGGGCGTGCTCGACCAGGTAGTCGTCGGCGGCGTCCGGGCCGCTGGGCACCACAATCAGCCGCACACAGCTATAGGCCGGCTTGACCTGGGCCTGACCGGCCACCAGCAGCACCTCGAAACGACGCTTGAGAGCGAACTTGACCAACTGATCCTTGGCCGCCCTGGGGCAAGCGTCGGCATCTATCCACACGCGCATGGTTGCTGCCCCCTTGGCTGGCTCAGCGTCTCAGACCGGCGCGCGCCGCACCGTGGCCAACAACGCGGCGGCACCGACGAACAGGGCACCGAAGGTGCGGTTCATGATGCGCTGCTGCCGCGGCGAACGCAGCGCCCGCAGCAGCCGCGCCGCCAGGCCGGTGTAGCCGGCCATGACGATCAGGTCGACGCAGATCATGGTCACGCCCATCACCAGGTACTGGCTCAGCAGCGGGGCCTGCGGGTTGAGAAACTGCGGCAGCACCGCGAGCATGAAGACGATGGCCTTGGGGTTGCTGAAGTTGACCAGAAAGCCGCGCAGCACCAGGGTCAGCGGCCGGCCGATGGGGCGCTCGGCGGGTGCCGCCATGTCGCTGGGCAGCGCCTGCCACTGCCGGTAGCCGAGATACACCAGATAGACCACGCCAAACCACTTGATCAGGCTGAAGGCCAGCTCCGAAGCCGCCAGAATCGCCCCGACGCCGGCGGCGACGATAACGATCTGCAGGGCCAGGCCCAGTTGCAGACCCAGGGCGTTCCAGTAGCCGCGCAGAAAGCCGTACTGCAATCCCGCAGACATCGAGGCAATCGCCCCGGCCCCCGGCGACAGGCTGATGATCCAACAGGCGACGAAGAACGCGAGCCAGGTTTCCAGTGCCATGGCGATACCTCAAACAGATCGATAAAAAAGGGGCAGGCCTTAGCCTACCCCTTGTCGTTGACTGCGCCCAGCAGGACGTTCAGTCCGGCGAACCCTTGCGCAAGTGCACCGGCTCCATCTCTTCCTTGCGCGCCCGGGCGCGGGCCGTACGCATACGGATATTGATGGCTTCCACCGCCAGCGAGAAGGCCATGGCGAAGTACACGTAACCCTTGGGCACATGCACGTCGAAGGCTTCGGCGATCAGCACCGTGCCGACCACGATCAGGAACGACAGGGCGAGCATCTTCAGGCTCGGGTGTTTGTCGATGAAATCGCTGATGGTGCCCGCCGAAAGCATCATCACGATCACCGAGATGACGATGGCCGCGACCATCACCGGCACGTTGTCCACCAGCCCGACCGCGGTGATCACCGAGTCGAGGGAGAAGACGATATCGATGATGGCGATCTGCACGATGATGCCCATAAAGCCGTAGGCCTTGCCGCCGGCAGCCTGCCCCTCTTCCTCGCCCTCCAAGCTGTGGTAGATCTCCGCGGTGCTCTTGAACAGCAGGAACAGACCGCCGAAGAACAGAATCAGGTCGCGCCCGGAGAAACCTTCACCGAAGACGTGGAACAGGTCGTTGGTCAGGCGCATCACCCAGCTGATCGACAGCAGCAGCAGGATCCGCGTGCCCATCGCCAGGGCCAGCCCGAAGAAGCGTGCCTTGGGCTGCTGATGCTTGGGCAGACGGCTGACCAGGATCGAGATAAAGATGATGTTGTCGATGCCGAGGACGATTTCCAGGGCAGTCAGGGTCAGAAAAGCGACCCAGAGTTCGGGGTTGGCCAGCCATTCCATCATGGTTAAATCTCGAGTTTGCGCGCGACGGGGAGTTCGCCATTGCGCCAGCGGCGCACGGCTTTCTGGAAGAACAAACTATTGGGCACCTGCACCCAGCACCCCGGGGCATCGCCGCTGAGGTCTTCGAGGGTGGTGTAGAACAGATTGATCGACAGCACCCGGCCTATGACCCCGGGCTTGTCGGCACTTTCGATCACTTCCACGCAGTCGCCGATGCGAAACGGCGTCAGGGTCACGATCAGCAGCGCGCAGAACAGGTTGGATAGCACACTCCAGATGGCGAAGAAGGCCACCGCCGCCACCGCGACAAAGCCGGTCAGCGCCGTCCACAGTACCTGGGCGGAGACGCCCAGGCGCTCCAGCACCAGCATAAAGGCGCTGCCCATGATCAACCAGCGCAGCGCACCGCGCAGGGGCCACAGGACCTCCAGCGGCAACTGCGGGTAGCGCCCGGCCAGACGGTTCAAGCCGCGCGCCAGCAGGCGCTGGAGCAACCAGGCGAGCAACAGGATCAGCAGCACCTGAGCGCCGCGGATCAAGGGTTCGCTGTAGGCGAGCAGCCATTCGCCAGCGGGCCATTCGAGGTTCAACTGGCGGCCTCCAACTCTGCCTGCAAGGCCTCGAGGGTTTCCAGGGCCAGCATCCAGCGCTCTTCCAGATCGGCCTCGCGGCTTTTCAGCCTGGCCTGCTCGGCCAGGGCATCGCGCAGCTCGTCCTTGCGCGCCGCTTCATAGATGGCACTGTCGCCCAGACGCTGCTCCACGGCCGCGAGCTGGCCATGCAACTGCCCCAACTCCTTTTCCAGCTTGTCGGCTTCGCGCTTGTGCGGGGCCAACTGCTGACGCAGCGCCGCCGCGACCTGGCGCTGGGCGCGCTTGTCGGTCCTGTCCAGGTTGCTCTCGGCGTTGCTCGGCGCGGCCTGACGCACGCGGTAATCCACCAGCCAGCGGGCGTAGTCTTCCAGGTCGCCGTCGAACGGCTGCACCCGCCCATCGGCCACCAGGAGGAACTCGTCGGTGGTGCTCTTGAGCAGGTGGCGATCGTGGGATACCACCACCACCGCGCCGCTGAACTCCTGCAGGGCCATGGTCAGGGCCAGGCGCATTTCCAAGTCGAGGTGGTTGGTCGGCTCATCCAGCAACAGCAGGTTGGGCTTGCCCCAGGCGATCAGGGCCAGGGCCAGACGGGCTTTTTCGCCACCAGAGAAATTCAGCACCGGCTCGTCGCAGCGCGGACCGCGGAAGTCGAAGCCGCCGAGGAAATCGCGCAGGGTCTGCTCGCGCTCGGTGGGGGCCAGGCGCTGGAAGTGCAGCAAGGGGCTGGCCTTGTCGTCCAGGGCATCGAGCTGATGCTGGGCGAAGTAGCCCACCACCAGGTTCTCGCCACGCTGCAAGCGGCCGCTGATGGGCTGCAGCTCAGCCGCGAGGTTCTTGATCAGGGTCGATTTACCGGCACCGTTGGGGCCGAGCAGGCCCAGGCGTGCGCCAGGGGTGAGCTGCAGCTTGACCTGCTCCAGCACCACCTTGTCGCCGTAACCGAGACGGCCTTCGCTCAGGTCCAGCAGCGGGCTGGATATCTTGTCGGCTTCGCGGAAGCTGAAATCGAACGGCGAGTCGACATGCGCAGCCGACAGCTCCTCCATGCGCTCCAGGGCCTTGATCCGGCTCTGCGCCTGCCGGGCCTTGGTCGCCTGGGCCTTGAAGCGGGCGATGTACTTTTCCATATGGGCGCGTTGCGCCTGCTGCTTCTCGTAGGCCTGCTGCTGCTGAGCCAGACGCTCGGCACGGGTGCGTTCGAAGGCCGAATAGCCGCCGCGATAGAGGGTCAGCTTGCGCTGTTCGACATGGGCGACGTGGTCGACCACCGCATCGAGAAAATCACGGTCGTGGGAAATCAGCAGCAGGGTGCCGGGGTAGCTCTGCAACCAACCTTCCAGCCAGAGGATCGCATCCAGATCCAGGTGGTTGGTCGGCTCGTCGAGCAACAACAGATCGGACGGGCACATCAGCGCCTGGGCCAGGTTCAGGCGCATGCGCCAGCCACCGGAGAAGTCGCCGACGCGGCGGTCCATCTGCGCGCTGTCGAAACCCAGACCGGCGAGCAGCTTGCGCGCGCGGGCATCGGCCGAGTAGCCATCGAGGTTGTCCAGCTCGGTGTGCAGGCGGGCGATGGCCGCGCCATCGTGGGCGGCCTCGGCCACCGCCAGCTCGGCCTGTACCTTGCGCAACTGCAGATCGCCGTCGAGCACATAGTCCACCGCCTGGCGCTCGACCGCGTCGATCTCCTGGCGCATATGGGCAATGCGCCAGTCGGCGGGGATCAGGCAGTCGCCCGCGTCCGCGCTGAGTTCGCCGCGTAGCAGAGCAAACAGACTGGATTTGCCGGCACCATTGGCACCGATCAGGCCGGCTTTATGGCCGGGGTGCAGGGTCATCTCGGCGTCTTCTAGCAGACGCTGAGGGCCACGCTGTAAAGTGAGGTTCTGGAGTCGAATCATAATGGCGGCGGAGTCTACCAGAGTCGCCTAACAGTTACGCGGAAAGCACCATGTACCCTGACCTGTGGCCATTTGCCGAAGAGCTCTACCAACGTCCCGGCGTCGAAGCCGCCTGCCTGCAGTTGCAGGCCCAGGGCGCGGATGTCTGCCTGCTGCTCTGCGCACTCTGGTGCGAGGCGCGCAGGGTGCCCTGCACGGCGCAACGCATCACGGCATTACACAGCATCGCCCAGCCCTGGCAAGCGCAGGTGGTGACGCCGTTGCGGCAGTTGCGCCAGGGTTGGCGCAGCGCCGCACAGGTCGACCCGAGCCTGGCGCGCTTGCGCGAAGAGGTCAAAGCGCTCGAACTGCAAGCCGAGCGCGAACTGCTGCAGCGCCTGGCCCTGCACAGCCGCGACTGGCCCAGTGCAGAGGCCGCGCAACCGGGCTGCTGGCTGGAGCAGCTCACTCCCGCCGCCGAGCCCGCCGCGCTGCAGGTGCTGCGCGACGCGGCGGACCGCCCCTGACTTAGGACGCGCTTGGCGCGGTGCTGGTGTTGTCGCTGCTGGTTGCCGCGGTGGGAGCGACGGGGGCGACAGCGGGTTTGGCAGGCGCAGCCGGCTTTTTCACCGCCGGTTTGGCTGCAGGTTTGGTAGCCGGTTTACTGGCTGCCTTGGTCGCAGGAGCCTTGCTCGCGGCCGGCTGGGCGGCGGCTTTTACCGCAGGCTTAGCCGCCGGTTTGGCTGCCGGTTTGGCACTCGCGCTAGCAGCAGGCTGCTTCGCCGTGGTGCTGGCCGCAGCCTTGGCTGGGGCCTTGGCCACAGGCTTGGCCGCTGCCCGAGCCGGAGCCTTGGCCGCAGGTTTGGCCGCTGCCCGAGTCGGAGCCTTGGCCGCAGGTTTGGCCGCTGCCCGAGCCGGAGCCTTGGCCGCAGGTTTTGCCACAGCCCGAGTCGGAGCCTTGGCCGCAGGTTTTGCTGCAGCCCGAGTCGGAGCCTTAGTCGCAGGTTTTGCTGCAGCTTTGGTCGCTGGGGCCGGCTTGGCAGCGACCTTGCTCGCGGCAGGCTTGGCCGGGGCCTTGGCCACCGCCGGTTTGGCCACCGGGGCGACCCTCGCGGCCTTGGCCGCACGTGTGTCCAGCGCCTTGCTCACGGCCTCCTTGACCTTGCCCACGCCCTGGGCCAGCCTCAGGCTTTCCTGGGCATCACGCTTGAGCTCGGCAATATAGCTGCGGGTTTCGGTTTGACGCGCCTTGAGCGCATCCAGCAGCTCTTCGAGTTCGGTCACTGCGTCCTTGGCTTTGGCCTGGGCCTTGGACTTGCCGGCTACGGCGGCATCCTGCAGCTTGCTGCGCGCCTTGTGCAGTTTTTCCTGGGCTTTGCCGCGCTGCTTCTCCAGCTTGGCGAGCAGCTTCTCGGCCTCGATCAAGGCCCGACTGCAGGCATCTTCCAGATGTTCGAGCAGGCTGCTGGACAGCTGCTGAAGCAAATGCAGCGGGGTACTGACCGACTTTTTCTTTGCGTTCTTTGTAGCCGACATAACGCGCCTCCTGGCGAGTGAAGATGCCACTCATACTAGCCCTCCTCGCGGCTGCGTCGCTACCTCGCCCACCGAGCTAGCAGGCATAATCAGCGCAACCTTGCTCGGAGAATGTCCATGCCGCGAATTTCGCTGCTACTGCTGTGCCTGCTCGCGCCCCTCGCGCAGGCGCAGGAAGACTCACAAGACCTGGCCTACAGCCTGGGCGTGCGTCTGGGCGAACGACTGCGCGAGGAAGTCCCGCAGCTGCACCTGCAAGCCCTGCTCGACGGCCTGCGCCAGGCCTATCGCAACGAGCCCCTGGCCCTGGATGGCGAACGCATCGACAGCCTGCTCGCCGCCCATGAAGCCCAGCTGGCCGACGTCCCGGCGCTGCGCGACAGGGCCATGGCGGCGGAGCGGCGCTTCCTCGCCAAGGAAAAAGCCAAGGCCGGGGTGCGGGAGCTGGACAAGGGTGTGCTGGTACAGGAGCTGCGCCCAGGTAAAGGGGCAAAACCCCAGGCCGAAAGCCGCGTGCAGGTGCGCTACAGCGGTCAACTGGCGGACGGTAGTCAGTTTGACGAGAGTCGGACACCCCAGTGGTTTAGCCTGCCCAGCGTGATTGCCGGCTGGCGCAGTGCCCTACAGGAGATGCCGGTCGGGGCCCATTGGCGGCTGGTTATTCCATCCGCCGAGGCCTACGGCGCAGAAGGCGCGGGGGATCTGATCCCGCCGTACTCGCCCCTGGTGTTCGAACTGGAGCTGCTCAACACCCGGGACTAGGAGCCCGGCCACGCAGGCGGACCGCTCCAGCCTGGCTTGAGCGAGGCAAAGTCCAACCTACCGATGCAGACATATCAGATAACGGGCGCGGCCTGCTCTTGATGGGCATTGTGCAGGACTTCGATCAGGCAGTCCTCCAGCTCGAAGCGCTCATGCAGCAACTGCCCGAGGTGCCCCAGCTCATCGATCAGCGACCCCGAATCATGGCAGTCGCCATTGTCGCAACGGTCGTTGAAGGCCAATGCCACTTCGGTGATCACTTCGATACGCGGGTAAATCTGCTTGGCCAGTTCCAGACCACGCTGATCGCCGAATGCCTTGGCTTCGTTGGTCAGCTGTTCGTAGACCTCGAAGTGGCCGGCCGACACGTAGTCGACGAGGATTTCGCAGAATTTCTGCAGCGTCTCGGCGTTGGCACTCGGCGCTTGCGGCGAACTGTTGATGGCCGCATAGGCGTCCACCAACTCTTTACGTTCTTGCAGCCAGCGGTCGATCAGCAGGTGAACTCCACCCCAACGTTCCTGGGCGTTCTGACAACTCTCGAGCATGATGACCTCACTTCCCTATTGCTATTAGTGTTGTTCGCCTGGTCGAGACATTTTTCTGTCGATTGGCCCAGGGGCTTGGGAAGAAAACCGTGGAACGGCAACTTTCCGGCGGTACCTGCGAGCCAGATTATGCCCGCCCGCCTGAGCCTTCAAGACAGCCCTGGAGAAAATTTCATACAAGCGTTTAACTCGTCCCCAGTCGCGCGCGCACGACGCAAGCGGCCTGTAAAAGCTCAGGGCAACCGACCCCAGCTCCACGCCTGACCTACTGGTGTGCGCCCGCTTGTAAGCATCATGCGCGCATCCATGCGCACCATCCAGCTCTCGAAGACAACCGGATGACTGCACCCTCGAACAGCCGGCACCACTGTAAAGCATTCCCCCGCAACAGGGCCGATAACCTTATTCGCTCTGCCGCGGAACAGCCCGGCTTAGCCGGCCAGGCGACGGTCCAGCAGGCCCAGGCCGTCCTGAAACAGGCGGTTGCTCGCCTCGACCTCACCCAGCTGGGCCAGCAGACGGGCCAGCTCGGCGCAGGTTTCCGGGTGCCGCTCGAAGGTCAGGCTGCTCTCGAGATAGCCGC
Organism: Pseudomonas sp. EA_105y_Pfl2_R69; assembly: GCF_963970915.1. Taxonomy (NCBI): domain Bacteria; kingdom Pseudomonadati; phylum Pseudomonadota; class Gammaproteobacteria; order Pseudomonadales; family Pseudomonadaceae; genus Pseudomonas; species Pseudomonas sp. EA_105y_Pfl2_R69. The sequence goes on along the minus strand of NZ_CAXAOO010000005.1, from coordinate 48,211 downwards.
GCGCCTTGCCCCATAGCTGATTGTGCGCGCACAGGCGGCCCAAGGTCAGCAACAGCCCGGCATCCTGTGGGTGAGCCTGCAACAGGCCTTCGGCCACCTGCAGCTGACGGGCGGCATCGCGTCCATGCAGCAAGCCGTAGAGGCGCACCAGATGACTGTCGTACTGACGTTTCAGGGCGGCCTGGAGCAAGGCTTCGGCATCCGCCTCGGCACCCAGATGACGCAGCTGCTCGACATAGGCCGCGAGCATATCCGCCTCCTGGCGCTGCGCCGTGGACAGTTGCTGCCAGACCTTGGCCAGCGCCTCCAGCCGCTCTTCGTGGCTGTCCTCGGTCGCCTGGCCGATACTCGCCAGGCGACCGCGCCAGGCCTGCCGCTCCAGCTCGCTCAGGGTGGCGTCGCCGAGCAGCCGCTGCTTGCGCAGTTCCGGCAACAGCCCCAGCAGGCCCGACCAGTCCTGCTGCTGCAGATACAGCTGTTGCAAGCGCAGCAGCACCTGATGCTGCTGCGGATAGCGCTCGCGCATGGCCTCCAGGGTGTCCCGGGCAGCCTCGGCCTGGCCCCGTGCCAGTTGCAGCTCGGCGTGGGTCAGGGCCACCGCCAGCTCGGCCTTGGGCTGACGCTCGAGCGCGCGCTCCAGCAGCGCATCGCTGTCCTCATGCTGGCCCAGTTGCTGCGCCGCCCGCGCCGCGCCGAGGTAATACATCAGGGGCTGCGGCGCACTCTCGGCGGCGCGGCGCAAATGGCGCAGGGCGCGCGTCCAATGGCCCTCGGCCAGATCGACAAAGCCCAGCTCGGCGGCCAGGCGCGTCCGCCGGCGATGATGCAGACCCGACCAGGGATTGACCAGGCCGGCCGAGGTCAGGGCGAACCGCAGCAACAGGCGCAGCCCGTGCAGCAGCAACCAGAGCACCAGCAGCAGACCGACGAAGGCCCACAGGCTGGACTCGAAACGAAAGCCCTTGTAGGCCAGCAGCACATAACCCTGATGCTGCGCGATGGCCAGGCCCAGCAGCGTCAGGCCGACTATCGCCGCCAGTATCAGGAGAAGCAGATAGAGGCGTTTCATGGGCGCGGCTCCTGCTCGGCCGACTCGACTTCGACTTCGACTTCGACTTCGACTTCGACCGCACTGTCGGCCTCGAACTGGGCACGGGCCGACTGCTTGCTGGCGATATAGGCCTGGATCGCATTGAGGCTGGCGCTCAGGTCAGGCACCTTGACCTCGATAGGCCGCTCCAGCAACTCGTCGATCCGCGCCGCCAGCGCACGGCTGTCCGGATTTTCCGCATTGAAGTGGCTGGCCAGCACATCCCGGGCCTGGCGCAGGGCCTGCCGGTAGACCGCGGTATGGCCATGCAGAGCGGCCCACTGCGCCTGCTCGAAGCTCATGCTCAGGGCCAGGCGCACCTGCGACAGCGCCTGCCCGGCCAGCAGAGGGCGAATATTCTGATCGGCACTGAAATCCAGACGCACGTACTGCGCCAGGGTTTCCAGCCCGCGCACCCACCAGCTCTGCGGCTCGCCCGCGGCGGCCAGCTCGCTCAGCGCGCCCCCTTCACCATCGCCGACAAAGCTTGGCGGCAGGGCCTCGAGCTGCGCGGCCTGATCGCGCAGTGCGCCAAGCTGCAGAAACAACCCGGTACGATCCGGGTCGAAGCTGCCACGCAGCGCCTCCAGGCTCTTCGCCAACTGCTCGCGAGCGGCGAAGGCCGCCGGGTCATCCTGGCTGTGCAGAATCTCGTCGGCCCCCTCGACCAGCGCCAGGGCGCTGTTGATGTCCTGCAGCGCCGACAGGCGCAGGCTGGCCAGGCGCAGCAGATGCTCGGCTTCGGCCAGTCGCCAGTCCTGGCGACTGGCCCCCAGCAGGCTTTCCAGGCGCTGGTTGAGCAGCTGCTGGTCGCCCTGCAACTGACTCAGCAGGCGGCGCTGGCCGTCCAGCTCGGCCGGCGGCGGCAATTGCTGCAAGCGACTGTCCAGGGCCCGGGTCTTGGCCACCAGGCCATCGGTCTGCTCGCGGGTCTGTTGCAGCTGGCCCAGTTGCTGCTGGTCACGCAGGTCCAGCGCGCGCACCTGCCAGACGCTCCATCCGCCCACCGCCACACCGGCGGCCCCCACCAACAAGGCCACGGCAGCCAGGGCGTTGCCGCGGGATGTCGGCTTGGCCGGCGGCACCGGCTTGGCGGCAGACGCGTCCACAGCGGTTGGTTCCTGTTCGTTCGGGGTAGTCGCTTCGCTCACGTATCCATCCTTTGCATCAGAGGTCGGGGGCAGGTTGCGCCTGCAACGCCGCCAGCAAGGCCGCGGCATTCGCGCCGCGACAGTCCACAACAAATTGCGCACCGGCCGCACGGGCCATGTCGGCCACCCGTGGGCTGGGTACAAACAAGGGTAGACGAGCCAGTCGTGGCCAGTCGTGGCCGGCCAGCTCGTGCAAATGGGTAAAACCCTGCCCGCTGCTGACCACCAGGCCATTCAGTCGTTCGGCGGCGATGCGCTGGGGCAGCGTCGCCGGCGGGTACTCCGGCAATAGCCGGCGGTACAGTGACAGATAGTCAACCCGCGCGCCTTGGCCGCGCAAGCAGTCGGCGAGTAACTCTCGGCCACCCTCGCCCCGCAGGATCAACACCTGCGGGGCAACGGCCGCAGTCAGCGCCTGCTGCAGCTGCGGCAGGGCGAGCAGGGCCTCGCTGTCGTCGCCCTGCTCGGGGTAATACACGCGCAGGCCATGCTCACGCAGAATCCGCGCCGTGGCGGCACCGACACTGAACCAGGGCTGCTCGGCCTGATAGCGATCAAGCAGGGCCAGGGCCAGCCGCGCCGCCGGTTTGCTCACCACGATCACCGCGCAGTAGCGCTGTAGCTCGAGCAGGACGGCACGCTGCTCGACGCTTTCCGTCAGGGCCTCGATGCGCAGCAGCGGCAGGCTGCTGCTATAGATGCCGCGGGCCGCCAGGGTCGCCGCCAGTTCCGCCGATTCCTCGGCCGGCCGGGTCAGCAACAGCCGCCAGGCGTTCACTCGTCAGCGGCCTCGCCATACACGGCCTGCAGAATAGCCGCCGCGCCCTGGGCCAGCAGCGCCTCGGCCACCTGCACGCCCAGCTGCTCGGCCTGCGCCGCCGGCGCACGGTTTTCCGCCCGCAGCAGCAAACCGCCATCCGGCTGGCCGACCAGGCCACGCAACCACAGCTGCTCGCCTTCCAGCACCGCGTAGCAGGCGATCGGCACCTGACAGCCGCCATTCAGATGTTTGTTCAAGGCACGCTCGGCGCTGACCCGCAACGCGGTATCGCGGTGATGCAAAGGGGCGAGCAGGGCCTGGATTTCGCTATCGGCGCTGCGGCATTCGATACCCACCGCGCCCTGGCCACCGGCCGGCAGACTGTCCTCGGCGCTGATCGAGGAGCGGATGCGCGCTTCGAAACCGAGGCGAATCAGGCCCGCGGCGGCGAGGATGATGGCGTCGTACTCGCCGGCATCCAGCTTGGCCAGGCGGGTGTTGACGTTGCCACGCAGGAACTGGATTTTCAGGTCCGGCCGACGCGCCAGCAGCTGGGCCTGGCGGCGCAGGCTGGAAGTGCCGACCACGCTGCCGGGCGGCAGTGCATCGAGGCTGGCAAAGGTGTTGGAGACAAAGGCGTCGCGCGGGTCCTCGCGTTCGCAGATGCAGTACAGACCCAGGCCTTCGGGGAAGTCCATGGGCACATCCTTCATCGAATGCACGGCGATATCGGCCTGGCCTTCGAGCAGGGCGGTTTCCAGTTCCTTGACGAACAAGCCCTTGCCGCCGATTTTCGCCAGCGGCGCATCGAGCAGCTTGTCGCCGCGACTGACCATGGGTACCAGGCTGACGATCAGGCCGGGATGGGCCTGTTCCAGGCGCGCCTTGACATGCTCGGCCTGCCAAAGGGCCAGGGCGCTTTTACGGGTGGCGATACGAATTTCGCGGGACATGGGCAATTCCAGAAAACGGATTGCCGGGAATAATAACAGGCTGGCTCACATCAGGCCTGCGACCCGGAGTCATCCGGGTTGCCCGCTCAGCCTCAGAGGTGATGCATCAGCTTGCGTACCCCGGCCACATGCCGGCGACTGACGATCAGCGCCTCCTCGCCCAGACCCTTGAGGTACAGCTGGAAGTGCCCCAGGGGCGTGCGCTGCAGGCGTTCGATACGCTCGCGGGCGACCAGGGCGTTGCGGTGGATGCGCACGAAGCGCTCGCCGAATTCGTCTTCCAGGGCTTTCAGCGGTTCATCCAGCAGCACCTCGCCGCCGACGTGGCGCAGGGTCACGTACTTGTGGTCGGCGATAAAGTAGATCACCTGATCCAGGGGAATCAGCTCGATACCCTTGCGGGTGCGCGCGCTGATATGACTGCGCGGCCCGCCGCCACTCTCGCCGGCGGGCCGGGTCAGGGCCGCCAGCTGCACGCGGTTGGGGCGCTCGGCTTTCTTCAGCGCCTCGCTGAGGCTTTCCGCGCGCACCGGTTTGACCAGATAACCCACCGCGCTGACCTTGAACGCCTCCAGGGCAAATTCGTCATGGGCGGTACAGAAGATCACCGCCGGCGGCGCTTCGCGTTCGCAGAGCCGGGCCGCCACCTGCAGGCCATCCAACCCCGGCATGCGAATATCCAGCAGCACTACGTCGGGCTTCAGGCTATCGATCAGGCTCAGCGCCTCTTCGCCGTTGCTGGCCGAGGGTTCAAGCACACGGTAACCCTCGAGTTCGCCCACCATTCGGCTCAGGCGCTCACGGGCCAGGGGTTCGTCATCGACAATCAGGACATTCATAATGCACTGGCTTCCTGCAGGGGTCTCGCACAAGGATAGCGTAGACAAGTGAAGTGGCGGCCGTCACGGCGCTCTACGCTGAGACTGGCCCGCGGTCCGAAAAGTGCCACCAGCCGCGCATCAATATTATTCAGCGCCTGCTGGGTCCCTCGAGAAACCTGCGGCGCATCCGGTTGTTCGTAGGGGTTGCTCACGCACAGCTGGAAGACGCCCTCCTGATAGCTCGCGTCGACGCGCACCAGCCCTCCCTCGATGCGCGGCTGTATGCCGTAGATCAGGGCGTTCTCCAGCAAGGGCTGCAAGGTCAGCTGTGGAATGGGCAAATCCTCCGGTACGTCGACTATCTCCCACTGCAACTGTAGCCGCTCGCCAAGACGATAGCGCTCGATCGACAAATATCGCTGCGCCAGCTCCAGCTCCTCACACCAGGGCACCAGGCTGCCGGGCTTGGCCAGGCTGGCGCGGAACAGGTCGGACAGGTCCAGCACCGCCTGCTCGGCCTTGTGCGGATCGACTACCACCAGGCTGGCGATGCTGTTCAGGCTGTTGAACAGGAAGTGCGGACGGATGCGCGCCTGCAACGACTCGATGCGCGCGCGCAACTCGGCCTGTTCCTGCCGGCGCCATTGGCTCTGCAGATAGAAATAGCGTAGCAGCAACGCCGACATGATCAGGCTGATCAGCGCATGGCGCAGGTACAGGTTGACCTCGCCGGTGCGCGGCAACGGCCCGCCCAGCTGGTAGTACTCGGCCACCGCGGTACAGATCAGGGTCAGACCGACCACGATGGCGCAGCACAGCACACCGGCCACGGCCACGCGCATGCGCGCCATTAACGGCCGCAACCGACAGAGCAGGGCGGCCGAGAGCAGCACGTTCCATTGCACGAACAGCGAAGTCAGGGCCAGCCGCACCCAGTCGAAACCGGGCAGCATGGGCTCCGAGAGCACCAGCACCAGCACCAGCAGCTCGGCCAGCAGGACCATGCTCAACAGCGCATCGGGCTGACACAGCTCGGGTACGAAGAAATCATCGAGGGGTGTCGCGGTGGGCGTGGGTATTGTTGTTTTCATCGGCGCAGTTTCCGCGTAGCCCGGCCCAGCGGCAAGATAGACAGCCCCGGCCGGGCAAAATAAAGCGCCGAGATGCGTCGCCGCCGCTCAAACTGTGACGCAGGCAGCAGAGCCCGGGCGCGGACCGGCCGACGAAGCCGCGCGGCGACGGCTTGCATATTCGGCATGCCTCTCGTGGCATGCTCGTTAGCCCTGTTATTATCCGCACAATTTTCCGCCTTGCTGGCTGCAAGGCAGCCAGCGCGCTTTAGCGCACCAGCCGAGTGAAGCCCATGAGCACTGAAAAAACCAATCAATCCTGGGGCGGCCGCTTCAGCGAACCCGTTGACGCCTTCGTCGCCCGCTTTACCGCCTCGGTCGAATTCGACAAGCGCCTGTATCGCCACGACATCATGGGTTCGATCGCCCACGCGACCATGCTGGCCAAGGTCGGCGTGCTGAGTGACGCCGAGCGCGACAGCATCATTGACGGCCTGACCCAGATCCAGGGCGAAATCGAGGCCGGCCAGTTCGACTGGCGCGTCGACCTGGAAGACGTGCACATGAACATCGAGGCGCGCCTTACCGATCGCATCGGCGTCACCGGCAAGAAGCTGCACACCGGCCGTTCGCGCAACGACCAGGTGGCCACCGATATCCGCCTGTGGCTGCGCGACGAGATCGACCTGATCCTCAGCGAAATCACCCGCCTGCAGCAGGGTCTGCTGGAGCAGGCCGAACGCGAAGCGGCGACCATCATGCCCGGCTTCACCCACCTGCAGACCGCCCAGCCGGTGACCTTCGGCCACCATCTGCTGGCCTGGTTCGAGATGCTCAGCCGCGACTATGAACGCCTGGTCGATTGCCGCAAGCGCACCAACCGCATGCCACTCGGCAGCGCCGCGCTGGCCGGCACCACCTACCCGATTCAGCGCGAAGTTACCGCTCAGTTGCTGGGCTTCGACGCCGTGGGCGGCAACTCCCTGGACGGGGTGTCGGATCGCGATTTCGCCATCGAATTCTGCGCCGCCGCCGCCATCGCCATGATGCACCTGTCGCGCTTCTCCGAAGAGCTGGTGCTGTGGACCAGCGCGCAGTTCCAGTTTATCGACCTGCCCGACCGCTTCTGCACCGGCAGCTCGATCATGCCGCAGAAGAAGAACCCCGACGTGCCCGAGCTGGTGCGCGGCAAGACCGGCCGGGTATTCGGTGCCCTGACCGGCCTGCTGACCCTGATGAAGGGCCAGCCGCTGGCTTACAACAAGGACAACCAGGAAGACAAGGAACCGTTGTTCGACGCTGCCGACACCCTGCGCGACTCGCTGCGCGCGTTCGCCGACATGATCCCGGCGATCAAGCCCAAGCACGCGATCATGCGCGAGGCGGCGCTGCGCGGTTTCTCCACCGCCACCGACCTTGCCGACTACCTGGTGCGCAAGGGCCTGCCGTTCCGCGACTGCCACGAGATCGTCGGCCACGCGGTGAAATACGGCGTCGACAACGGCAAGGACCTGGCCGAGATGAGCCTGGACGAACTGCGCCAGTTCAGCGACCAGATCGAGCAGGACGTGTTCGCCGTGCTGACCCTGGAAGGCTCGGTGAATGCCCGCGATCACATCGGCGGTACCGCGCCGAACCAGGTACGCGCCGCGGCGCAGCGCGGTCGCGAACTGCTGGCCAGCCGCTAGCCCACTGCGTAAACGGGGCCGGTCTATGCAACCAGCCCCATTCCCCGCACTCAACCAAGAGTTGCCATGCCCGCCATCGTGCTTCTGTTCTGCCTGCTGTTGCTCAGCGGCGCGACCCAGGCCGCCAGCAACTGCTCGCACGCTTACCGTGTGGGCATCTCGCAGATCGGCTACAGCTACTACCTGCTGGACGACGGCACGCCGGCGGGCTCATCCTTCGATTTCTACCAGGAGCTGGGGCAACGCAGCGGCTGCACCTTCCAGCTCCGGCCACTGCCGCGCATGCGCGCCTGGCATGAGGCCGACCTGCAGCATCTGGATATCGTCTCGCCGACCATCCGCACCGCCGAGCGCGATCGACAGGGTGTGTTCGTCGAATACTTCAAGAACCGCAACGATATCCTGATCGACCGCAGGCACACTGCCGGGATCGACTCGCTGGCCCAGTTGCTGGCCGACCCGAGCATCAAGATCGGCCTGATCCGCGGCCACTCCAGCGGCCCCTACTTCGACCAACGCCTGGCACCACTCTATGCCCAGCAGCGCATCCAGCTGTCGCCCACCGCGCACAATCTGTTCCTCAAGCTGCAGGCTGGGCGCATTCAGGCCACGGTGATGACCGCCGGGGTCTACCAGAAGGAGCTGGATGATCTGGCCCTGGGCGAGCAACTGCGGATTATTCAGGTGCCGGAATCGGATGCTTTCGGCGTCGGCCTGTACCTCTCGCGGCGTACCCTGGACCAAGCCAGCATCGACTGGCTGCTCCAGCATGTGCAGGCCATGATTGCCGACGGCACGCTGCGCAGGCTGCTCAGCAAGCAGCACGGCAAAGCCCTGACCGAGCGTTTCTATGAACAGGCACCCATCCCCTAATCTGGAGAACCCCGTGCACGAAGATGACGACAGCGAAGAACGCTTCGCCGAAGCGACCCTGATCCAGGCGGTGGAAAACCAGCTGGAAGCCGGCGAGCCGGCTTTTGTCCAGGCGGTGCTGAACAAGCTGCTGCTGGTGGGCTATGAGCGCGAGGAAATCCTCCAGCTGATGGCCCTGGTCCTGGCCGACGAAATCGACGCCATGCTGCGCGACGACCGCCCCTTCGACGCCGCCCGCTACGAGCAGGGCCTGCGCGCTCTGCCGGAACTGCCCGGCCAGGATTAGCACAACCCTCTGCCGCGATTTTTAACGTCGCGAAGCGACGGCCCGCAGGGTGGCGGCCATGGATGGCCCACCAGAAAAATTTTTAACCCGCGCCATGCGACTTCTGGCAGCATCGAGTGGCGGCAGATTAGGCCGGGCTTCACTACACTGCCTGGACTGGGTGCAGCAGCTTCACCGAATGCCGCACACCGCTTCCGCCGTCGGCCACCGGGCCACGGCTCACCAAAACAAGAAGCAGGAGTACTTATGGCCTTTACCCCCGAGTTGCTTGCCGAACTGGAAATTCTCGCGCTGTTCAATCTGGGCAACACCCAGGAGGGCATCAAGGTTCACCACACGGCCACCCCCGCTGCCATCGCCGCGGCCAAACGTCTGCACGATAAAGGCCTGATCAGCCAGGCCGACGGCGGTTACCTGACCAGCCTGGGCCTGGATGCCGCCGAACACACCCAGGTCCTGCTGACCATCCTCAACGTACCGGAAGTGGTCTGACCCATCACCGCCTGCGCCGCCCCGCAACGCCTGGAGCGGGTTTCGACGCAGGCCGCCACACCGACCAGCGGCCTCATACCCTTGGCCTACCGTCCCGCAGAGCCCGAGCATGAGCCGCACCCAGGAAATTCGCCCGGATATTGACGAAGGCATCGACCGCAAGGTCCTAAGCCAACTGCGCGCGCGCTTCCTCAAACTCAACCAGGGCCGATTGCAGCGCGCCATGCAGGCCCTGTCGACGCGCCAGCAGCTGGTGCTCAAGCTGCTGCCGCTGCTGTTTCACGTCAACCACCCGCTGCTGCCCGGCTATGTCTCCGGGCTGACGCCGGCCGGCCTTAGCGGTTTCGAGCCGAGCGACGAACTGCTCGGCGAGGTCCAGCGCCTGACGCGCTCCTTCGCCTACAAGCCCTACCGCGGCAAGCAAACGCTACCGATCCACGGCCTGTTTCTGATGGGCAGCCTGGGCACCGTGGCCCAGGCCGAGAACAGCGACATGGACCTGTGGCTGTGCCACGCCAACGATCTCAGCACCCTGCAGCTCGACGAGCTGCACAAGAAGTGCGCCCTGCTCGAAGTCTGGGCCGCGAGCCAGGGGGCCGAGGCACATTTCTTCCTGATCGACCCGGTGCGCTTCACCCAGGGCGACCGCGCGGCCAAGCTGACCTCGGACGACTGCGGCACCACCCAGCACTACCTGCTGCTCGACGAGTTCTACCGCACCGCGATCTGGCTCGGCGGGCGCACCCCGCTGTGGTGGCTGGTGCCGGTCTACGAGGAGGCGCGTTACCAGCACTACATCGACACCCTGCTCTCGAAGCGCTTTATCCGCGCCGAGGAGGTGCTCGACCTCGGCCACCTGGCGCGCATCCCCCCCGATGAATTTATCGGTGCCGGCATGTGGCAACTGTTCAAGGGCATCGAGTCGCCCTACAAGTCGGTGCTCAAGCTACTGCTCACCGAGGTCTATGCCAGCGAGCACCCGAAGGTCCAGTGCCTGTCGTTGCGCTTCAAGCAGGCGGTGTTCGCCAACCAGCTGGATCTCGACGAACTCGACCCCTATATCGTGGTGTACCGGCGGCTGGAGGAATACCTCAAGGCCCGCGGCGAGCACGAACGCCTGGAGCTGATCCGCCGCTGCCTGTACCTGAAAGTGGACAAGAAACTCAGCCGCCCGCCACGCACTCCGCGCAAAAGCTGGCAGCGGCAGCTGCTCGAGCGCCTGACCCGCGACTGGAACTGGGACGGCCGCCAACTGGCCCTGCTCGACAGCCGCAGCCAGTGGAAGGTGCGCCAGGTCGGTGCCGAGCGGCGCATGCTGGTCAACGAACTGACCTACAGCTATCGCTTTCTCTCCGCCTTCGCCCGCAGCGAGCAGGCCGGCAGCTCGCTCAACAGCCGCGACCTCGGCGTACTCGGCCGCCGCCTGTATGCGGCCTTCGAACGCAAGGCCGGCAAGGTCGAATTCATCAACCCCGGGATCGCCCCGGACCTGGCCGAAGACACCCTGACCCTGGCCCAGAGCCCCAGCCCGGACGCGCCCAACGAAAGCCAGTGGGCCCTCTATAACGGCAGCGTCAACGCCCAGGAACTGGAGAACTTCTCGCCGCTCAAGCGTACCCGCGAACTGATCGAGCTGCTGGCCTGGTGTCAGCGCAACGGCGTGATCGACAGCAGTACACGGCTGTCGCTGCACCCGGGCAGCAGCGACCTGAACGAGTTCGAACTGTCCAACCTGCTGGCCAGCCTGCAGCAAGTGGTGCCCCTGCCCCTGCCGGCGGTCGACGAAAGCGCCCTGCTCAGCGCCAGCGTACCCAGCGAAGTGCTGCTGCTGGTGAACGTCGGCATCGACCCGCTCAAGCACTTCAGCCAGTTGAATGTGCACATGACCAGCGAGCGCACCGACGCCCTGGGCTATTCCGGGGTGCGCGAGAACCTGATTCTGACCATCGATCAGGTCAGCCTGAACAGCTGGAACGAACTGCTGGTCAACCGCTACGACGGCCCCCACGCGCTGCTCGACTGCCTGCGCGACTTTCTCAACAGCCTGCCGGCCGGGGGCAAGCCACCGAACCTGCGGGTGCGCTGCTTCTGCCGCAATCGCGCCAACACCATCGCCGAGCGGGTCGAGGAACTGTTCCGCGATGCCCTGGGCAACTTCGGCAGCGCGCAACGCAAGCGCTACCTGCTGCAGATCAAGCAGCACTATCACCTGCTCGAATTGACCCCGGGCCAGGTACGCCACACCGCCCTGAGAGACCGGCCCGCGCTGATTGAGCACCTGGGCAGCAAACAACCGCACTACAGCGAACTGCACCTCGATCGCAGCGCCCTGGAAGGCGACGACCTGGCCCTGATCCTGCCGTTCGGCCGGCCGAACTGCATCCAGGTGTTCTACCGGATCCACGAAACCAGCGGCCTGGCCGAACTCAGCGTGCTGGACGAACACAATGGGCTGTGGTGCCAGCAGCTGCCCTTCCGTGACGAACAGAGCCTGCTAACGCCCCTGCAACGCTTTCTGCAGTCGGTGCTGTACCGGCGCAATGCCCTGCTACCGCTGGACAATCTGCAGGACGCTGCACACCTGGATATCCTCTACTACCGGGTCGAGCCGGATGCACCGCACCGCGCCCAGCGTCTGGAACGCCGCCCCGCGCCGCAGACACCGATCAGCCACCCCTTCTATGACGTGCAGGCGATTGTCGAACCGGCCGACGGCAAGAATTCCTCGGGCGCGACTCTTAACCTCGTGCAGCGGCGACCCGCAGAGACGGCAGGCCATACGCGCTCCCACGTCACCCTGTACTGCAACCACCGCGAGTTTTCCGAACTGGAGTACGCCGGCGACCTGTTCGCCGCCGTGGCCCAGCACATTCTCTCCCAGCGTTCGGGCGGGGCCCGCTACCCCTGCTATATCACCGACCTGGATCTCTCCGCGGTGCTGGCCGAAGGGCATATGCAGACGGTGCATTACCTGCGCTACAAGACGCGCCTGGAAGAGGCACTGAACAACGCCCTGCAGAAAGCCTGAGCACGGTGCGGCAAGCCGCTAGCGCATCGGTGCCTGTGGGTTTTGCAGCGCGTAGAGGTAGCAGTCCGCCAGGCTGTGATTGGCCGCTACATCGGCATAGCTGGCGCTGAAGGTCACGGCCAGCCCCAGGTGCTGATACAGCCAGTCACCCCGGGTGGTATCTGCGGCACCAGATCGCTGTCGTTGACCAGGCGGAAGGTCGGCACCTGCAAGGCGTTGTAGTGGGCAGCAAAATCCGGCGCTTGCCAGACGAACTCCCGGGGCCGCCGCGGGCGGTCCTGGGCTTGCCACTGGTCGTACTGCGCGTAAGCCGCGGCGACCAGCTGGGCGCATTGCAGCGCCCGGGTCAGGGCGAATCCCTGGGGAAAATACAGGGGCAGACTGGACATGGGGCCTCCTTGCCGGGCGGAACACACCATGCAGCCTAGCCCAAACACCCCCGCCGGCTAGCCGAACGGCTCAACGGTTGTATTCGCCCGCGGCCTCCGGCTGATACTCAACCGCCAGCAGGGTCAGCTTGAGCACCTTGCCGGTGGGGGCAGTCCAGTCGATATGCTGGCCCACGGACAAGCCCAGCAGGGCACTGCCAACCGGCGCGAGGATCGAGACCGTGCCTTCACCGCCAGTGTCCTGGGGGTAGACCAGCTTCAGGTGATAGTCCTTGCCGCTGCTTTCCTCGCGGCAATGCACCTGCGAATTCATGGTCACCACCCCCGCCGGCACCTCGTCGTGACCGACCACTTCGGCGCGGTCCAACTCGGCCTGCAAGGCCACGGCACCGGGGCCAAAGTCGTCCAGGCTGTCGAGCAGATGCTCCAGACGCTGCAAATCCAGACGGGTAATGGTGATCGAGGGTGCGCTGGTCATGGTGCGGGTAAATCTCCTTGGTCAAACCGCCGGGCAGCAGCGTGCAAACACGCTGCCGAATTCCAGGCGGCCTTTGCCGATTGCGGAAAAAGCAAAACCCCATCACGGGGATGGGGTTTTGCAAGGGTGGTCCCGACCGTATCACAGCCACTTAAATAAACAAGACCGCCTGGTCAGGGGACGCCGGGGCGCTGCTGCAAGCGCGCCTCGGCAGCGGCGCAGATGGCACGTCGGCGCGCGGGGTCGGCCTGGCCCCATTCGAGAATCTCCGCCAGCGTGCGGCCGCAGCCCAGACAGATATCCCGCTCGTCCAGGCAGCACTGGCGGCGGCAGGGCGAGGCGACCGGCGGGCTTGCGCCGGGACTGTCAGAGCTCTTCGAACTCAAGGTCGGCACCGGATTGCTCCAGGGTGATGCGTACCAGCATCTCGCCCAGCTGCTCGTCGCTGCTGTCGCAGATCCAGCGCTCGCTGGCCGGATCGTAATCGAAATGGAAACCGCCGGAGCGCGCCGCCAGCCACAGTTGGCGCAACGGCTCCTGGCGGCTGAAGATCAGCTGGGTACCGTTCTCGAAGCGTACGGTCAGCACGCCGGCGGAGTTTTCCAGATCCAGATCCAGGTCGCTTTCATCGAAAATATCTTCCACTGCCTGCTGGGTGGCATCGACCAGATCGTGGAAGCGGGCTTCGGTCAAACTCATTGCGACTTACCTCAGAAAATTCAGCGACTGCACGGAATAGGCGTTATCAACGCGCCAGCCGGGAACCCACAAGGCAGGCGCAAGCGGCAAAGTGTACATGAGCATTGCCCCGATCAGGCCACCGCGCAAGACGCTGCACGGCATCCGCCAACGCACTCGCTTTTATCACGGCAGCTGGCGGCGGTACTCGCCGGGGCTTTGCCCGGTCCAGCGGCGGAAGGCTCGGGCCAGCGAACCCGGCTCGCTGAAACCGACCAGAAAGGCGATTTCCGCCAGCTCCAGCGCCGGGTCGCGCAGGTAGCGCAACACCAGCTGCTGACGCGTCTCGTCGACCAGCCGGTTGAAGGACAGGCCGGCCTCGCGCAAACGCCGCTGCAGAGTGCGCGGGCTGATGGCCAGGCGCGCGGCGATCAGGCCCAGCTCGGCACCGGCCTCGGGTAACTGCCTGATCAGCTCCAGGCGCGCACGGTCGAGCACGCTATGGCCCTGCTGGATCTCGCCAAGCAGGCGCTCGGCATAGGCATCGAGCATCAGCCGCACCTGGGCGTCGGCCTGGCCGAGCGGCGCGCTCAGCAGGCGCTTGGGAAAGACCAGGGCGTTGTCGGCCTGCCCGAACAGCACCGGGCAGCGAAAGATGCGCAGGTGTTCGCCGGTATCGGCCGGTGCCGGGTGCTGGAAGCGCACTTCGCTGGGTGGGATATCCAGGCCGCTGATCCAGTGACCGAAGGTCACCCAGGCGGCCAGGGTTTCTTCGCTGAGCTGACGCTGCTGTTGCGCCAGCAACGGCTGCCAGCTGTGCGCCACCTGGGGTTCGCGGCCTTCCCGGGGCGGCTCGTCAGTCAGCTCGACCCGGCCCAGATTGCCCACCAGGGCGGCATAGCGGGCCTGACGATGGAGGGCATCGGCCAGGGTCGCGCAGCTCATGACCAGGTAGCCGAGCACCCCGTAATAGCCGGGACGCACCGCCTCGCCCAGGTGCAGGCCGAGGCAGTCGTCGCCGCTCAGTCGCACCCCCAGGCCGAGCAGTTCCAGGTAGGTACTGGCGGCGATGCGCTGGTCGCGCTGGGCGAGCAGCTGCGGACTCAGTTGCGCCCGTTCGAGCAGGGCGGCGCTGGCCACGCCATGCCGCTCCAGGTAGTCGAGCAGCCCCTGCAGATAGGCCACTGAAACCGAGCTAGCAAGCGCTACGGGGTTGTCCATGCAGACTCCTGATCACTGGCCATGCGCCCAAAGCTATCCGCCACGATACAAGCAAAGCCCCCGCCAGACGGGAATCCTGGCGCATAGGCAAGGGTCCGGGGGGTCGGTATACTCCTGCGCAATCATGCTTTATTACAAGGATTCCACCATGAAGCGGTTGTTTACTGCCCTTATTGCCTTGGTCGCCGTCACCACGCTGCTCGCCGGCTGCGGTCAGAAAGGCCCGCTGTTCCTCCCTGAAGAAAGCCAGCCCGCCCCTGCGCAGACCGAATAAGGACAGCACCATGAACGCCTTCAACTACCGCGACGGCGCGCTGTTCGCGGAAGGTGTGGCCTTGTCCGCCATCGCCCAACGCTTCGGTACGCCGACCTACGTCTACTCCCGCGCCCATATCGAGGCGCAATACCACGCCTATGCCGATGCCCTGGCCGGCATGCCCCATCTGGTCTGTTTTGCGGTCAAGGCCAACTCCAACCTCGGCGTGCTGAATGTGCTGGCGCGTCTCGGCGCGGGCTTCGATATCGTCTCCCGTGGCGAGCTGGAGCGGGTACTGGCCGCCGGTGGCGAGGCGAGCAAGATCGTCTTCTCCGGCGTCGGCAAGAGCCGCGACGATATGCGCCGCGCCCTGGAAGTGGGCGTGCACTGCTTCAACGTCGAGTCCACCGAAGAGCTGGAACGCCTGCAGCTGGTGGCCGCCGAACTGGGCAAGACCGCGGCGATTTCCCTGCGAGTCAACCCGGACGTGGATGCCGGCACCCACCCCTATATTTCCACGGGGCTGAAGGAGAACAAGTTCGGCATCGATATCGAGCAGGCCGAGGCGGTCTACGCCCGCGCCGCCGGATTGGCGAACCTGCAGATCGTCGGCGTCGATTGCCATATCGGCTCGCAGCTGACCACCCTGCCGCCCTTCCTCGATGCCCTGGATCGCCTGCTGACGCTGGTCGATCGCCTGGCCGCCCGCGGCATCCGCATTCAACACCTGGACCTGGGCGGCGGCCTCGGCGTGCAGTACCGCGACGAGCAGCCGCCGCTGGCCGGCGACTATATCAAGGCGGTGCGTGAGCGCATTGCCGGCCGCGACCTGGCCCTGGTGTTCGAGCCGGGCCGCTCTATCGTGGCCAACGCCGGCGTGCTGCTGACCCGGGTCGAGTACCTCAAGCACACCGAGCACAAGGACTTCGCCATCGTCGATGCGGCGATGAACGACCTGATTCGTCCGGCCCTGTACCAGGCCTGGATGGACGTGCAGGCGGTGCAGCCGCGCGACGGCAGCAGCCGCAACTACGACATCGTCGGGCCGATCTGCGAGACCGGCGACTTCCTCGCCAAGGACCGCGACCTGGTCCTGGCCGAAGGCGACCTGCTGGCCGTGCGTTCGGCCGGTGCCTATGGCTTTGTCATGAGCTCCAACTACAACACCCGCGGCCGCGCCGCCGAGGTGATGGTAGAGGGTGATCAGGCCTTCGAGGTGCGTCGCCGTGAGACGCTCAGCGAGCTGTTTGCCGGCGAAAGCTGCCTGCCGCCCGCCAGCTAAGGACAAGCTCATGTTATTGCGCTTTACCAAGATGCACGGCCTGGGCAACGACTTTATGGTCCTCGACCTGGTCAGCCAGCACGCACATATCCAGCCGAAGAACGCCAAGCAGTGGGGCGACCGCCATACCGGCGTGGGCTTCGATCAGCTGCTGATCGTCGAACCGCCGAGCAACCCGGACGTCGACTTCCGCTACCGCATCTTCAATGCCGACGGCTCGGAAGTGGAGCAGTGCGGCAATGGCGCGCGCTGCTTCGCCCGCTTCGTGCTGGACAAGCGCCTGACGGTAAAGCGGCAGATGCGCGTGGAAACCAAGGGCGGCATCATCGAGCTGGACGTGCGCAACGACGGCCAGATCAGCGTCAATATGGGCGCACCGCGCCTGGTGCCTGCCGATATCCCGTTCCAGGCCGAGCAGCAGGCGCTGAGCTACAGCGTAGCCGTCGACGGTCAGACTGTAGAACTGGCCGCCGTGTCCATGGGCAACCCCCATGCGGTGCTGCGCATCGACAGCGTCGACAGCGCGCCGGTGCACAGCCTGGGCGCGAAACTCGAACACCACCCGCGCTTTCCGCAGCGGGTCAATGTCGGTTTCCTCCAGGTTATCGACCGTCAACGCGCCAAGCTGCGCGTCTGGGAGCGCGGGGCCGGGGAAACCCAGGCCTGCGGTACCGGTGCCTGCGCCGCGGCCGTGGCGGCCATCAGCCAGGGCTGGATGGATTCGCCGGTGCAGATCGAACTGCCGGGGGGCAAGCTGTCCATCGAGTGGGCAGGCCCCGGTCAGCCCGTTATGATGACCGGACCCGCGGTACGTGTGTACGAAGGACAGGTTCGCCTATGACCGACAAGCAGGATTCGCCCAAACCACTGGATTCGGAAACAGTCGCCGCCTACCTGCGCCTGCATCCGGAATTCTTTATCGACCACGACGAGCTGATCCCCGAGCTGCGCATTCCGCACCAGCGCGGCGACACCGTGTCGCTGGTCGAGCGCCAGGTCAAACTGCTGCGCGAGCGCAATATCGAGATGCGCCATCGCCTCTCGCAACTGATGGACGTGGCCCGCGACAACGACCGCCTGTTCGACAAGACTCGCCGCCTGGTGCTCGACCTGCTCGACGCCAGCAGCCTGGAAGAAGTGGTCAGCTGTGTCGAAGACAGCCTGCGCAGCGAATTCCAGGTGCCCTTCGTCAGCCTGATCCTGTTCAGCGACGCCGCCCTGCCCGTGGGTCGCTCGGTCAGCAGTGCCGAAGCACACCAGGCCATCGGCGGCCTGCTGGCCGGCGGCAAGACCATCTGCGGCGTGCTGCGCGAACACGAGCTGAGCTTCCTGTTCGGCGCGGAAGGTGCCCAGGTCGGCTCCGCCGCGGTGGTGGCGCTGTCCTATCAGGGCCTGCACGGCGTACTGGCGATCGGCAGCAGCGACCCGCAGCACTACAAGAGCTCCCTGGGCACCCTGTTCCTCGGCTATATCGCCGAAGTGCTGGCCCGCGTCGTACCGGGTTTCGCCACGCCGCTGCGTTCGGTGAGATAGCCGTACGCCAATGGCAAGATGTAGCAGGTCGTTGAAAACCATAGGCGAGGCAGCCGAGCCTGTTTTTAACGACGGATCGGCAACGCAGGTAATTTTTCAACAGCCTGGTAGGGTGGATGACGCCTTTTTCATCCACCAGCGACCCGGTGGAAAACGCTTCGCGGTTTTCCACCCTACGAGTTACCGCGCCTGGCCCCGCGCCCGCAGGGAGCTTCCATGCAAGACCAATTGGACGCCTACCTCGAACACCTGCGCAGTGAGCGTCAGCTCTCGGTGCATACCCTCGATGGCTATAGCCGCGACCTGAGCAAGCTGCTGGCCTACTGCGAACGCGAGCAGTTGACCGCCTGGTCGGCACTGGACACCCAACGCCTGCGCCGTCTGGTTGCCCGCCTCAACCTCGAGGGCCAGTCCAGCCGCAGCCTGGCGCGCCTGCTCTCGGCCACGCGCGGCCTGTACCGCTACCTGATTCGCGAAGGCCACTGCCTGAGCGACCCGGCCAGCGGCCTGAGCCCGCCCAAGGGCGAGCGTCGCCTGCCGAGAACCCTGGATACCGACCGCGCCGCGCAACTGCTCGACGGCGCGCTGGAAGACGACTTTATCGCCCTCCGCGATCAGGCCATGCTCGAGCTGTTCTACTCCTCGGGCCTGCGTCTGTCGGAGCTGGTCAGCCTGAACCTCGACGGCCTCGATCTGCCCGCCGGCCTGGTGCGGGTGCTCGGCAAGGGCAACAAGACCCGCGAACTGCCCATCGGCCGTATGGCGCGCCAGGCCATGGAGCAGTGGCTGCCAATGCGCGCCCTGGCCAGGCCGGCCGATGGCGCGGTGTTTATCAGCCAGCAGGGCCGGCGAATCGGCCCGCGCGCGGTGCAATTACGGGTGCGCCAGGCCGGCGTGCGCGAGCTCGGTCAGCACCTGCATCCGCATATGCTGCGCCACAGCTTCGCCAGCCATATGCTGGAGTCGTCCCAGGACCTGCGCGCGGTGCAGGAACTGCTCGGC
The DNA here is from genome assembly GCF_963970915.1 of Pseudomonas sp. EA_105y_Pfl2_R69. NCBI lineage: Bacteria > Pseudomonadati > Pseudomonadota > Gammaproteobacteria > Pseudomonadales > Pseudomonadaceae > Pseudomonas > Pseudomonas sp. EA_105y_Pfl2_R69. The sequence goes on along the minus strand of NZ_CAXAOO010000005.1, from coordinate 29,160 downwards.
CACGCCGATATCGCCACCACCCAGGTTTACACCCACCTGGATTTCCAGCACCTGGCCACGGTCTATGACAAGGCCCACCCCCGAGCCAAACGCAAAGGCAGCACAGAATGAGCATCCAGCTGATTACCTTCGACCTCGACGACACCCTGTGGGATGTCACTCCGGTGATGCAGGACGCCGAAGCGGCGCTGCGCAACTGGCTGACCCTGCACGCTCCACGCCTCGGCGCGGTGCCGGTGGAGCATCTGTGGGCGATTCGCGCCGGCCTGCTGCAGGCCGAGCCCATGCTCAAGCACCGCCTCAGCGAGCTGCGCCGGCGCATTCTGTTCCAGGCCCTGGAGAACGCCGGCTATGCCCACGGAGAGGCGCAGACCCTGGCCGAGGCGGGCTTCCAGGTGTTTCTCGCGGCGCGCCATCAGGTCGAGCTGTTCGCCGAAGTACACCCGACCCTGGAAATCCTGGCCAATCACTTCCAACTCGGGGTGATCACCAACGGCAATGCCGACGTGCGCCGCCTGGGCCTGGCCGATTACTTCCAGTTCGCCCTGTGCGCCGAGGAGCTGGGGGTCGGTAAACCCGACCCGAAACCCTTCCAGGAAGCCCTCAGACGCGCCGGCATCAAGGCCGAGCATGCGGTACATATCGGCGACCACCCCAGCGACGATATCGCCGGGGCCCAGGCCGCCGGACTGCGGGCCATCTGGTTCAACCCCCAGGGCATCGCCTGGGAGGCCGACAACACCCCGGACGGGCAGATTAGCAGCCTGGCCGAGCTGCCTGCGCTGCTGCATAGCTGGGCGTAAGCCGATAAAACCGCGCCCACAAGCCCTACGTCGCGCAGCGACGGCCCGTAGAGGGTGACACTGCTTGCAGGAGCCCCTAGGAGAGGGGGTGCCGCGTGCACCAAGAGTCGACGGCTAGAGCTGGTGCGCACAGCGCACCCTACGAAATCAGATCCCTCCACACTTAGGTGTTGGCACCTGAACGCAGCAGCGGACGGGGAAAAGCCACAAAAAAACCCGCAGGCTTATGGCCTGCGGGCTTTTTGCGCTACGCCAACCGCTTAGATAGGGCGGCTGCCATACTTGCTATCGGGCTTCTTGGGCGGGTCGGAGACGACATTCGGCTCGACTTCCTGCACCTTGCCGCCGCGGGAGAGAAACTCTTCCATGGCGCGGGCCAGGGCATCGCGTTCTTTCTGCTTGGCTTCGATGCTGGGCAGTTCTTCGACGTCAACGGCAGCCTTGACCTTCTTGCTTTTGCTGGCGGGTACGACTTCGTCATCACCGTTGTCATCATCGCTGCTGTCGCCATCGTCGGCGGCGGCCAGTTCCTCGCCATCGTCCTCGTCAGCGCCTTCCAGTTCGTCGTGTTCCAGATCTTCGTCGCTCATGTTCCAACCTCATGACTTGCGAAAAGCAGAGTAGTTATAGCCCAGCTGCGTCAGCTTTCTAACGTCGCCGGAAAAAAATCCTGTGGCCTTACCCAGGTTGAGCGCCACGCATCGGCGATCTGCGCTCAACGGCGCGCATTCTAGGGTCTGTTGCCGGTGCATCACAACAGCATCGTGCGCAAACGCCGGCAGCCTCCCGACAGCCCGCAGAAAAAACAAAGGGCGCCATAAAGGCGCCCTCGTCGAAACTCCGGACAATCAGTTCTTGGTGAACTCCGGATAGGCTTCCATACCGCATTCGGCGATGTCCACGCCTTCGTATTCTTCTTCTTCCGTTACCCGCAGGCCGATCACCAGTTTGATGATGGACCAGACGATCAGGCTGGCGATAAACACCCAGGCGAAGATCGCACCGATACCCAGCAGCTGTGCGCCCAGGCTGGAGTCGCTGTTGGTCAGGCAGACGGCCAGCAGGCCCCAGACACCGGCCACACCGTGCACCGAGATGGCACCGACCGGATCGTCGATCTTCAGCTTGTCCAGGCCCAGAATCGAGAACACCACCAGCACGCCACCCACGCCGCCGATCAGGGTCGCCTGCAGGGCGCTCGGGGTCAGGGGTTCGGCGGTGATGGCGACCAGGCCGGCCAGGGCACCGTTGAGGGCCATGGTCAGGTCGGATTTGCCGAACAGGATGCGCGCCACGATCATCGCGGCGATCAGGCCGCCGGCAGCGGCCATGTTGGTGTTAACGAACACCTGGGCCACGGCGTTGGCGTCTTCGATGGTGCTCATCTTCAGCTGCGAGCCGCCGTTGAAGCCGAACCAGCCCATCCACAGAATGAAAGTACCCAGGGCCGCCATCGGCAGGTTGGCACCCGGAATGGCGTTGACCTGGCCATTGGCCCCGTACTTGCCTTTACGTGCACCGAGCAGCAGCACGCCAGCCAGAGCAGCGGTCGCACCGGCCATATGCACCACGCCGGAACCGGCGAAGTCGAGGAAGCCGGCTTCGTTGAGGAAGCCCGAGCCCCACTTCCAGAAACCCTGTACCGGGTAAATGAAACCGGTCATGACCACGGCGAAGGCGAGGAAAGCCCACAGCTTCATGCGCTCGGCCACGGCACCGGAGACGATCGACATACAGGTAGCGGCGAACACCACCTGGAAGAAGAAGTCGGAACGGGCCGAGTAGTAGGGCGCGTCGTCACCGCCGGCAAGCACCGACTCGACGCTGTTCTCGTCGCCGATCAGGAAGCCCAGACTTGGCAGGATGCCGCCTTCCGGGCTGGAGTACATGATGTGATAGCCGATCACCAGGTACATGACACTGGCCACTGCGTACAGGGCGATGTTCTTGGTGAGAATCTCGGTGGTGTTCTTGGCTCGCACCAACCCGGACTCGAGCATGGCAAAACCCGCTGCCATCCACATCACCAGGGCGCCGCAAACCAAAAAGTAGAAGGTGTCAAAACCGTACTGCAGTGCAGTCAATGCTGTGTTGTCCATGGTTCACCTCTTGCCGTTGCGCTTTATAGCGCTATTCGGTTAAGGCGTCCGGGTTGGCTCCGGACGCGCTCCGTGTGCTTACAGGTTGTAGCCACGCTCGTTATGCAGGGCGAGATCGAGGCCGATGGTCTCTTCCTCGTCGCTGACACGCAGGCCCATTACTAGGTCGATCACTTTCAGGATCACGAAGGTCACCAGCGCGGTGTACACCACCGTGAAGGCCACCCCCTGGAACTGCACCCACAACTGCGCAGGAATGTTCTCCACTTCGCCAAAGCCCCCCAGCGCCGGTGCGGCGAACGCCCCGGTGAGGATGGCCCCGACGATACCGCCCACGGCATGCACGCCGAAAACGTCCAGAGAGTCGTCATAGCCCAGCTTGCGTTTCAGGCTGGTGGCACAGAAGAAGCAGATCACCCCGCTGGCCAAGCCGATCGCCAGGGCCCCCATGGGACCGGCCGTACCGGATGCCGGGGTGATGGCCACCAGGCCCGCCACCGCACCCGAGGCGATGCCCAGCACACTGGGTTTGCGATGGGTGATCCACTCGGCGAACATCCAGCTCAGCGCCGCGGTAGCGGTGGCGATCTGGGTCACCAGCATGGCCATGCCGGCGCTGCCGTTGGCCGCCAGGGCCGAGCCGGCGTTGAAACCGAACCAGCCAACCCAGAGCATGCTTGCGCCGATCAGGGTGTAGCCGAGGTTGTGCGGCGGCATGGCGGTAGTCGGGAAGCCCTTGCGCTTGCCCAGCACCAGACAGGCCACCAGCCCGGCAATACCGGCGTTGATATGCACCACGGTGCCGCCGGCGAAGTCCAGCACGCCCCAGTCCCACATCAGTGCGCCGTCGCCGCCCCAGACCATATGCGCGATGGGCGCATAGACCAGGGTGAACCACAGCGCCATGAAGATCAGCATGGCCGAGAACTTCATGCGCTCGGCAAAGGCTCCGACGATCAGGGCGGGGGTGATGATGGCGAAGGTCATCTGGAAGGTGATAAACACCGATTCCGGCACCGTGGCCACCAGGCTGTCCAGGGTCAAACCACTGAGGAAGGCTTTGGAGAAACCGCCGACAAAGGAGTTGAGGTTGACCACACCCTGCTCCATGCCGGTGCTGTCAAATGCCAGGCTGTAGCCGTAAACGACCCACAGGATGCTGATCAAACCGGTCACGGCAAAGCACTGCATCAACACCGACAGCACGTTCTTGGAACGCACCATGCCGGCATAGAACAGCGCCAGACCGGGAATGGTCATAAACAGCACCAGCACAGTGGCCACCAGCATCCAGGCGGTGTCGCCGCTGCTCAGGCTTGCCTCTTCGGCCATGGCAAAGCCAGGAACGAGAGACAAAAGGGCTCCTAGCCCTGCGATTGTTCGCAGAGTCATGGTTTAACTCCTGGGGCGTGTGGGGTTCGAAGGGCGCTTAGATCGCGTCGGTATCGGTTTCGCCGGTACGGATGCGAATCGCCTGTTCCAGGTTTACAACGAAAATCTTGCCGTCACCGATCTTGCCGGTGTTGGCGGCCTTGGTAATGGCCTCGATCACACGATCGAGCTGATCATCGGCGATGGCCACGTCGATTTTCACCTTCGGCAAAAAATCGACCACGTATTCGGCACCGCGGTACAACTCGGTATGGCCTTTCTGCCGACCGAAGCCTTTGACTTCGGTGACAGTGATGCCCTGCACGCCGATCTCCGACAGTGACTCACGGACGTCGTCCAGCTTGAACGGCTTGATGATGGCAGTGACTAGCTTCATGAAACTTTCTCCCGTGTAAGGTGGACTTGCCCCAGGAATTACGAACCCGACTCAAGTCTAAGCGCAGTGTCTGGCTTTTGTAATGCATCGCGGCCCTAAGCCAGCGGCACCGATACTCACCAACAGCTCCCGGCGAAGCACTTCCCCGCCCCGCCTGACGCACCGGAACTGCATCGGTGCATGCGTCGCCAGAGACAAAGCAGAAAGCCTGCCAACTCCAATAAAAACTACTTATTTCATGCAGTTAGCTACTAAACAGGGGATTATCCCTGACGTTTAGGGGTAACCAGCGCACAACAATGGTGCGGCACCCTGCCGCCGCACGCGCGAAAAGCGTGCAGCGCGCCAGCCAAGTGCACCGGCCGCGCCCAGGCAAGCCGCCCGGGACTGCGTGCTACACTGGCGACCATCTGTTACCGGAATCTCGCCATGCTGCCACCCAAAGCCCTGCTCGACGCCCTTAGCCAACACGCCTCTCGCCTGTTCAGTGGCGACAGCCCGCTGCCACGCAGCGAATTCGAAACCCAGTTCAAGCTGTTGCTGCAAAGCGGCTTCAGCAAGCTCGACCTGGTCAGCCGCGACGAATTCGACAGCCAGATGGTGGTCCTGGCGCGTACCCGCGCCCGCCTGGAAGCCCTGGAAGCCAAGGTCGCCGAGATGGAAGCGCGCGGGGCAGACGCCACAGAAGCCGCCACCACCAACGAGTAACGCCCACAGCGGATGCACCAGCCGATCAAGGAGTGATCGATGTCCCTGGCCATAGTCCACAGCCGCGCCCAAGTCGGCGTCGAAGCCCCGGCGGTGACGGTCGAAGCCCATCTGGCCAACGGCCTGCCCTCCCTGGCCCTGGTCGGTCTGCCGGAAACGGCGGTCAAGGAAAGCAAGGACCGGGTGCGCAGCGCCATCCTCAACTGCGCCTTCGAGTTCCCGCCTAGACGCATCACCCTGAATCTGGCCCCGGCCGACCTGCCCAAGGACGGTGGGCGTTTCGACCTGGCGATTGCCTTAGGGATTCTCGCCGCCAGCGGCCAGGTACCGGCCGCCGCCCTGGAGCGGCTCGAATGCCTGGGCGAGCTGGCATTGTCCGGGGCGATTCGCCCCGTACAGGGCGTGCTGCCCGCCGCCCTGGCTGCCCGCGCCGCCGGGCGCACCTTAATGGTGCCCAAGGCCAACGCCGAAGAAGCCAGCCTGGCCTCGGGGCTGGAAGTGATTGCCGTGGAGCATCTGCTGGAAGTCGCCGCCCACCTCAATGGTCAGACGCCCATCGCGCCCTATCAGGCCCAGGGCCTGCTGCGCCAGCTGCAGCCCTACCCGGACCTCGCCGAAGTGCAGGGCCAGGTCGCGGCCAAGCGCGCCCTGCTGGTGGCCGCGGCCGGCTCGCACAACCTGCTGTTCAGCGGCCCACCGGGGACCGGCAAGACCCTGCTGGCCAGCCGCCTGCCCGGCCTGTTGCCGCCGCTGGACGAACGGGAAGCACTGGAAGTGGCCGCCATCCACTCGGTGGCCAGCCACACGCCATTGACCGCCTGGCCCCAGCGGCCTTTTCGCACGCCCCATCACAGTGCATCCGGGCCGGCCCTGGTAGGCGGCGGCAGTCGGCCGCAACCGGGGGAAATCACCCTGGCCCATCAGGGCGTCCTGTTTTTGGACGAGCTTCCGGAATTCGATCGCAAGGTTCTGGAAGTCTTGCGCGAACCCCTGGAAAGCGGGCATATCGTCATCGCTCGGGCCCGCGACAAGGTGCGCTTCCCGGCGCGCTTCCAACTGGTGGCGGCGATGAACCCCTGCCCCTGCGGCCATCTGGGCGACCCTTCCGGACGCTGTCGCTGCTCGGCCGAACAGATCCAGCGCTACCGCAGCAAGCTCTCCGGCCCACTGCTCGACCGCATCGACCTGCACCTGAGCGTACCCCGGGAAACCACCCGCCTGGAAACCAGCAGCAACCACGGCCCCAGCAGCACCGAACTGGCCGCCCTGGTGGTGCGCGCACGCCAGCAGCAACTGGCGCGCCAGGGCTGTGCCAACGCCCACCTGGACCTGGCCGGCGTGCAGCAACACTGCAGCCTGGATGGCGAGGATCGCCACTGGCTGGAAAACGCCTGCGAACGCCTGGGCCTGAGCCTGCGCGCCGCACACCGGGTGATGAAGGTGGCGCGCACCCTGGCCGATCTGGACGGCGCGCCCCGCATCGGCCGCCCTCACCTGGCCGAGGCCCTGCAATATCGCCCCAGCAACAACGGTGCCTGAAGCGCCCCCATAAAGAAGGCTATGTCCCAATTACCTGTTGCAAGCAGCTTTCGTAGGGTGGGTTAGCCGCATAGAGTGATTGCCAAGCATCACGTCACTCGGCATGCGGCGTAACCCACCGCCGGCACCATGCGCTCCATTGGCTGGTGGGTTACGCGCCGCGCCACTATCGTGGGTGGGATCTTCGGGCGGTGTTTGCGTCGCTAACCACCCTACGAATCAGGACTCCCACGACATCATTTTGCGGCCCACAGCCTTCAACACGTACCGGGTACATAGCCAAAAACAAGCCCCGCATTTGCGGGGCTTGTTTTTGTCAGCTCAAAGCTTACTGGTCGCGCCGTGCGGCCTGCTCACGGCAGGCGTCGCCAAAGGCCTGGAAGATCTTCACCGAGTGCGGGTTCTGCGCCGCCTGCCACTCCGGGTGCCATTGCACGGCCAGGGTGAACTGCGCGGCGTCCGGCAGGTGGATGGCTTCGATCAGACCATCCTCGGCATGGGCCAGGGCTTCGATACCAGCGCCCAGGCGATCCACGGCCTGACCGTGGAGGGAGTTGACCGGGAACTCGGCATGCCCCATCAGCTCGGCAAACCAGCTGCCCGGCAGCGCACGCACGCTGTGGCGGTCGGCATACTGTTCGGCGACCGAGGTGCTGGGGTCTTCGCGGTGATCGCTGATGCCCGGCACTTCGTAGGCCTTCTGGTGGATGCTGCCGCCCAGGGCCACGTTGATTTCCTGCATGCCGCGGCAGACGCCGAGCAATGGCAGGCCACGGGCCAGGGCGGCGCGAATCAGGGGAATATCGAAGAGATCACGATCCTGGTCCTGGCCTTTGCTCGGGGTCAGGTTTTCCTGGCCGTAGAGCGCCGGGTCGATATTGCTGCCGGCACCGGTCAGGTAGACCCCATCGACCATCGACAGGTACTGCTCGATGTCATCGGTACCGCAGCAGCTGGGGGCCAGCAGCGGCACACAGCCAGACAGTTCGACCAGGGGGGCTATGTATTTGTGGGTCATGACTTGATAGGCATGCCCCTTGCGCTCTTGAGCGCCCATGGACATCAGGACAACCGGTTTACGCGCGCCTGGGCGCTGTTTCGTATTGTTGTTGGACATACATCACCTTGGGGCAGCCCGGATTGGCTGCCGTTGCTGTGCAGAAGGGCTGACGGCGGTCACACGCCTCCTGTTTTTACGGCTGGTTGCGCCTGTCAAAAGACCTGCTGAAGAGGCCGCAGATGCACTGAAAACGCCCATCCGGCAGTCGCAACCTTGGGGCCAGTCTGCCAAAGCCGTAAAATATGTCAAACAAATAAGCGCAATTTGTTAAGAAATCAGACCGGGAGCAGCGGAGTGTTCAGCCCGAAACAGCCCGCAACTAGTTGTTTTAATGAGGTTTATTTCGACAAGCCAAGAAGCGATAGTCCAATATTTTTTACGCCATGCGCGAAGCCACTCTAACGCTCGCCGCTTCCCACCCGCGCCACCACCGGTAACTGCATCGCCGCCACATCGGCCACCAGGTAATCGCGCAAGCGTCGAAAGCGCTCCTGGCCACGGCGCGCCCTGGGCCATACCAGGTAGTAGCTGCAACCACTGGGCACGGCGCTGGGCCAGGGCAGGCCGAGCCGCCCCTGGGCGACATCCTCGGCGACCATCAGCAGATCGCCGATCGATACGCCATAACCGCGCGCAGCAGCCACCATGCCCAGCTCCAGGGTGTCGAACACCTGGCCGCCCTTGAGCGACACCTGATCGGCCAGGCCCATGGCCTGCAACCACTGCCGCCAGTCGCGCCGGTCCGGGGTGGGATGCAGCAGTTCGGCGGCCTGCAGGCGCGGCAGATCCCAGGGTTGCTCGTTCAAGGCTTCAGGCGCACAGACCGGAATCAGCCACTCGGCGAACAGCTCGGTGCTTTCCCACTCCTCCGGGAAGTCGCCCTGGCTCAGCAGCACGGCGCAATCGAAGGGCTCATGCAGGAAGTCCACCTTGTCCACGTCCATCCAGGCGCTGGTCAGCTGTACTTCACTGGCACTGCTCAGGCGATAGCGCGACAGGCGCGCCAGCAACCAGCGCATGGTCAGGGTCGATGGGGCCTTCAGGCGCAGCACCGTGTCGTCGACGCGCAGGGTATTGCACGCGCGCTCCAGCGCCTCGAAGCCATCACGCAGCCCCGGCAGCAGCATGCGCGCCGTCTCGGTGAGCTGCAGGCTGCGGCCACGGCGCTCGAACAGGCGGCAGACGAAGTGTTCTTCCAGGGTGCGCACATGGCGGCTGACCGCACTCTGGGTGATCGCCAGCTCTTCGGCCGCGCGGGTAAAGGAGCAGTGCCGCGCCGCCGCCTCGAAGGCGCGCAGGGCATAGAGCGGCGGCAGGCGCTGGTTCATGTGCACGAACCATGAGTAATAGTCATGCCTGTCATCGCTATTATCCTTTTGTGCTGTCGCAGTTGGCTCATGAGAATAGGCGCATTCTCTGCCTGCACGGATCACCCGGGCAAGCCTTCTGACTGAGTAGAACTCATCATGCTGCAACCGCTGCGTGGCGAACTGCGCGCCATCCTGAAACTCGCCGGGCCACTGATTGCCGCGCAACTGGCCCATGTGCTGATGGTGTTTACCGACACGGTGATGATGGGCCTGCTCGGCCCCGCGGAGCTGGCCGCCGGCGGCCTGGGCGCAGCCAGCTATTCCTTTATTTCGATCTTCTGTGTCGGGGTGATTGCCTCCGTCGGCAATCTGGTGGCGATCCGTCACGGCGCGCAGGACGCCGCCGGGGTCACCCGGCTGACGCAGAACGGCCTGTGGCTCGGCTGGGGCCTGGCGCTGCTGGCCGGCCTGGCATTGTCGAACCTGGGCCCGGCGCTGCTGTACTTCGGCCAGCAGCCGGAGAATGTCAGCGGCGGCATGCAGTTTCTCTCAACCCTGGTTTTTGCCCTGCCCGGCTATATGAGTTTTATGGCCCTGCGCGGCTTTACCAGCGCCATCGGCCGCCCCGGCCCGGTAATGGCCATCAGCATCGGCGGCGCACTGGCCAACTTCATCCTCAACTATGCCTTGATCAAGGGCTGGTTCGGCTTGCCGCACCTGGGCCTGGCCGGGATCGGCCTGGTTACCGCCGTGGTGATGAATGTCATGGCGCTGCTGCTGGCCTGGCATGTGCTGCACCACAGCGCCTACAGCCCTTACCCATTGTGGCGCGGGCTGCTGCGGCCAGTGTGGGCCCAGCTAAAGGAGCTGCTGCGCCTGGGCCTGCCGATTGGCGGCACCTATGCGGTGGAGGCCGGGCTGTTCGCCTTCGCCGCGCTGAGCATGGGGGCCTTGGGCAGCCAGCAACTGGCGGCGCACCAGATCGCGATCATGTCGGTGTATGTGGCCTTTATGGTGCCGGTGGGGATTTCCTACGCGGTGACCTTCCGTATCGGCCAGCACTTCGGCGCAGGCCGGCTGCACCAGGCACGCCAGGCCGGCCGCCTGGGCATCGGCCTCGGTGCGCTGTGCATGCTCGGTTTCGCCTGTCTGTTCTGGCTCGCGCCGCACTGGGTGGTCGGACTGTTCCTCGACCCCAGCGACAGCGCCTATGCCGAGGTGGTGACCCTGGCCGTGGCCCTGCTGGCGATTGCCGCCTGGTTCGAGCTCTTCGATGGTATCCAGACCATCGCCATGGGCGCGATTCGCGGCCTCAAGGACGCCAAGACCACCTTCTGGGTCGGCCTGGCCTGCTACTGGCTGATCGGCGCGCCGCTGGCCTGGGTGCTGGCATTCCCGCTGGGTTGGGGTGCCCAGGGCGTGTGGTGGGGACTGGCCGGTGGTCTGGCCTGTGCGGCCATCGGCCTGACCCTGGGCTTTGAATGGAAAACCGCGCACCTGCTGCAATCCTCGGTCATCAATCAGCAGCCACTGCCTCAGGCTTCCTGAAGCGATAAAACAGGTTCGGCTCGCTAACCAGGTAGAGCACGCCCTGGTTATCCATGGCGATACCCTCGCCCTGGGGCACGCTGCGCTTAAGCCCGTTGCGCCCGGCGAGCAGCGACAGGCTGCTGATCGGCTTGCCCGCGACATTCAGCTCCAGCACCAGGCGCGATTCATCGGAGAGCGCCAGCAGATGACCGCTGCGCTCGTCGAACTGCAGGCTGGACAGGTCGCGCACGAACAGGCCGGCATCGCGCTGTTGATCATCCAGCACATGCATGGCAAACGGCTGCTGCGGGTCGCGCTGGGGGAAGCCGTGAATTTCATAGATGCGCAGCGGGTCGCGCTCCTTGGCGACAAACAGACGCTGGCCGACCGAATCGTAGGCCAGGCCCTCAAAACCCTTGTTGCCATTGAGCCCCAGGCTCAGCGACAGCTGCTGGGCCTGATCGGCATGCAGTTCGGTGGTGGCATCATCCACCCGCACCTTGATCAGACGCTGCTGGCGCTCGTCGGTGATCACATACAGGCCTTGGCTGATGTACTCGACCGCCTCGGCATCGCCGAAGCCATGCAGGTCGATACGCCGCAGCAGCTCGCCATCGAGCGACAGTTCGATCAGCTGCGGCTTCTGGTTGGTCACGGTAAACAGGCTGTTGCGATCCGGGTCGTAGGTCAGCGCCGAGACATCGTCATCCAGCCCCTCGATCACCCTGGCCTCGATATCCACCTGGTAATCCGACAACAGCATGGCGGCCTGCTGACCTTTAGCCGCCTGTTGCCACTGCTGCACATTGAACCAGGCCCGCTCGAACAGACGGTACTCCTGGGCAAACAGCCCGAGCAGCAGCAATGCCAGCACGGCAAGGCTCAACGACAAGCGTTTCAAGGTGAAATGGTCTCGCATGGCGACTCACTCGCAAAGAGTAACGGGGACACAACGACGCCAGCCCGAAGCAGGGCTCCGGGCTGGCGCAGGTAAAGGCCGGCGTAGCTTAGTTGACCAGTTCGAGGGATTCGACATCGATCTCGCGACTGGTGAGGTCATGATCGACTTCGCCGGTCAGCCTGACCGTCACGCTGTCGGAGACGGCCTGGGCTGGCCAATCCTCGTCGTCGATCTCGACATTGATGGTGCCGCTGGCATCCTTGAACTCATAGAGTTCGTCCTGCAGACGCTTGACGATCTGCCCCTGCAACAGCACCGGGGTGTCGTCGCTGGCTTTCAGCGCCGCCGCCACGCTGGTGACCTGAGCCGTAGCACCGGGGCCAGTGTAGCCGGCCGCCAGGGCGGCGGTGGAGAACAGCGGAGCGAGCAGCAGAACCAAAGTGAAACGCTTCATGGGGTAAGCCTCTAATCGGGTGATGGGACCAGAGTAGGGGGCGTAGCTGAATCCAGGCTTAATCGCCGCTTAAGCCAAGCTTAAATCAATCGTTCTCCGGCCGAGCCACCGCGGGCAGCTTGCTCAGCACATAAAACAGGTTGGGCTCGCCGACGATATAGATATTGCCCGCCGCATCCATGGTCACCCCTTCCGCCTGCTTGATCCCGCGGTGCAGGCCGTTGAAGCCGCCGCTCAGGCTGATAAAACTGACCGGCTCGCCGCGGGCATCCACCTCCAGCAGCAGGCGCGACTCGTCCGACAGCACCAGCGCATGACCGGTGCGGGCGTCATAGCTCAGCGAGGAAATATCGCGCAGGAACAGATGCCCGGTTGGCAGCGGCTGCAATGCCCCCGCAGCGCCATCCTCACCGGGGAAAGGCAGACTGAACAGCCCCAGTGGACTGCGTTCCTTGCCCAGCAGCACGCGCTCGTTGCGCGAGTCCCAGGCAATACCCTCGAAGCCCTTGTTGCCGGCCTTGGCAAAGCCCAGGTCGAAAGACGCTAGATCGGCAAATTCCAGGCTGCGGGTCAAAGCGTCCAGCTTGAAGGTAGTCAGGGTACGCTTGCGCTCATCGATAACCGCCAGGCGACCATCGGCGAGCATTTCCACCCCTTCTGGATTGGAAAACCCATGCAGAGGGATGCGCCGGATCACCTGACCATCCAACGTCAGCTCGATCAACTGTGGGTTCTTGCCCGTCACACTGAACAGGGTATTGCTGGCCGCACTGTAGGTCAGGCCGGACAGCTCATCATCTTCCAGGCCCTGCACCGGCTTGCCCTGCAGCACCGCGCGATAGCCGGGCAGCCAGATGCTCGCCTGCTGTTCGGCAGGGCTCGACTGCTGCTGCTTGAACCAGAAGCGCAGTCGATCATCCCAGTGCAGGTAACCCGCCAACAGGATCACGGCCACCAGCAACAACAACAGCGTCCACCAGCGCGGACGCATCAAGGAGGAAAACCGGCCAGGCATCGCACACGACTCGACAGAACGATGACGATCAGACTAGAGCGCAACGCTTAAGTTTCTATTAGCAGGCACCTCCAGGTGCCCGCACAGCCAGCCCCGGCAGTGGCTAGAGCGCGCGGCTGGCGAAGCGACTGTGGCCGACCAGCTCCAGCACCAGCTCATCGCCCTTGTGCAGCGCGCCGACGCCCACCGGCGTACCGGTGAGGATCACATCGCCCGGCTGCAGACTGAAGTGGCCGCAGATGTGCTGGATCATCGGCAGAATCGGGTTGAGCATGTCGCGGCTATTGCCGTCCTGACGCACCTCACCGTTGATGCTCAGGCGAATGCCGATATCGGAGAGGTCTTCGACTGCATCGCCGGGCACAAAGGGGGCCAGCACACAGGCACCGTCGAAGCTCTTGGCGGTTTCCCAGGGGTAGCCCTTTTCCTTGAGCCTGGTCTGCAGGTCGCGCAGGGTCAGGTCCAGGGCCGGAGCGAAGCCGGAGATGGCGTCGCGCACCTCCTCGGCATTCGGCGTGCGCGACAGCGGCTTGCCGATCAGCACGGCGATCTCCGCCTCGTAATGCACGTCACCACGGCCCTCGACCAGGGTGAAGCCGTCATCCAGCGGTACCACACAGCTGCCGGCCTTGATAAACAGCAACGGCTCGGTGGGCACCGGGTTGTTCAGTTCCTTGGCGTGCTCGGCGTAGTTACGGCCGATGCACACCACCTTGCCCAGGGGAAAATGGATATGGGTGCCATCGATGTACTGATGCTGGTAACTCATGGGCGACTCCTTATGGGAATACCGTGCTCGGCTCTTTGTGGGAGCGTGCGGTGTGTCAGGTGGCGGGCTGCACCCGCCCTAGGATCATGCCGGCTTCAGCGCAGACCGTCGTTGCGACCAAAGATTTAATCAGCTCGCTGAGAGCGTCGCGAGCGAAGGCCAGGCAAGGCGGCGTATCCGGAAAAAAGCGGAGTTGGCTGCTGCCAATGAGCATTTTTTCCGGGTACGCCAACGCAGCATGGTCGAGCGCAGCAGCTATCAGAGCGGGAAAATCTTGCCCGGATTCATGATCCCGTTCGGATCGAACACCGCCTTGATCGCCTTCATATAGCCAATCTCGGCTTCCGAACGGCTGTAGGTCAGGTAATCGCGCTTGGTCATGCCCACGCCGTGCTCGGCGCTGATCGAGCCGTTGTACTTTTGCACGGTCTCGAACACCCACTTGTTGACGGTGGCGCACTTGGCGAAGAACTCGTCCTTGGACAGGTTCTCTGGCTTCAAGATATTCAGGTGCAGGTTGCCGTCGCCAATATGACCGAACCAGACGATTTCGAAGTCCGGGTAATGCTGGCCGACGATCGCGTCGATATCGTGCAGAAACGCCGGCACTTTCGAGACGGTGACCGAGATATCGTTCTTGTACGGCGTCCAATGGCTGATGGTTTCCGAGATGTACTCGCGCAGCTTCCACAGGTTCTGCAGCTGCTGCTCGCTCTGGCTCATTACGCCATCGAGCACCCAACCCTGCTCGACGCAATGCTCGAAGGTGGCCAGGGCCGCCTCGGCGACTTCCTCGGTGGTGGCTTCGAATTCCAGCAGGGCGTAGAACGGGCAATCGGTTTCGAAGGCCGCCGGCACGTCGCCGCGGGCCATGATCTTGGCCAGGGCCTTGTCCGAGAAGAACTCGAAGGCGGTCAGGTCGAGCTTGTTCTGGAAGGCGTGCAGCACCGGCATGATCGAGTCGAAGTCCGGGGTGCCGAGGACCATCGCGGTGAGGTTCTTCGGCGCACGGTCCAGGCGCATGGTCGCCTCGACGACGAAACCCAGGGTGCCTTCGGCACCGATAAACAGCTGGCGCATGTCGTAACCGGTGGCGTTCTTGATCAGGTCCTTGTTCAGCTCCAGCAGCTCGCCGGTACCGGTGACGACCTTGAGGCCGGCCACCCAGTTGCGGGTCATGCCGTAGCGAATCACCTTGATACCGCCGGCATTGGTGCCGATATTGCCGCCGATCTGGCTGGAACCGGCCGAGGCGAAGTCCACCGGGTAGTACAGGCCCTTGTCCTCGGCGAACATCTGCAGCTGCTTGGTCACCACGCCCGGCTGACACACGGCGGTGCGGTCGAATTCGTTGAACTCGAGAATCTGGTTCATATAGTCGAAGGCCACCACCACTTCGCCATTGGCGGCCACGGCACCGGCGGACAGGCCGGTACGGCCACCGGACGGTACCAGCGCGACCTTGTGCCGGTTAGCCCAACGGACAATGGCCTGCACCTGCTCGATGCTCTTGGGGAAGGCAATCGCCAGGGGGGCCGGCGCGAAATGCTTGGTCCAGTCCTTGCCGTAGGCGTTGAGGGAATCGGCATCGGTCAGCACCTTGCCGGGCTCAACCAGGGTCTTCAGCTCATCGATCAGGGCAGCAGTAGTCATCAAGTGAACTCTCAAACAATTCATGGTCGCCCTGAGAACCATTCAGGTCGCAACCGAGCATGGAAAAAGAAGATCATGCTAGCATACGCACCCCGTGAATCGTGCCTCGAGCCGATTCAGCGAGGCCCGCTCGGCGACGTCGCCGATGCATTTCCCTGACACTATTTGTGGGACGACAGGTACTCCGATGAGCAAGACCTCTCTCGACAAGAGCAAGATCAAGTTCCTTCTTCTCGAAGGCGTCCACCAGAATGCAGTGGACACCCTGAAGGCCGCTGGTTACACCAACATCGAGTACCTCAAGGGCGCACTCTCCGACGACGAGCTGAAAGAAAAGATCGCCGACGCGCACTTTATCGGTATCCGTTCGCGCACCCAGCTGACTGCCGAAGTGTTCGACTGCGCGAACAAGCTGGTGGCCGTGGGCTGCTTCTGCATCGGCACCAACCAGGTCGACCTCGACGCCGCCCGCGAGCGCGGTATCGCCGTGTTCAACGCGCCCTACTCGAACACCCGTTCGGTGGCCGAACTGGTATTGGCCCAGGCCATCCTGCTGCTGCGCGGCATCCCCGAGAAGAATGCCTCCTGCCACCGGGGTGGCTGGATCAAATCGGCGGCCAACTCCTTCGAAATCCGCGGCAAGAAGCTGGGTATCGTCGGTTACGGCTCCATCGGCACCCAGCTCTCGGTACTCGCCGAAGCCATGGGCATGCAGGTGTTCTTCTACGACACCGTGACCAAACTGCCGCTGGGCAACGCCACCCAGATCGCCAAGCTGCACGACCTGCTGGGCATGTGCGACATCGTCTCGCTGCACGTACCCGAGCTGCCATCCACCCAGTGGATGATCGGCGAGAAGGAAATCCGCGCGATGAAAAAGGGCGGCATCCTGATCAACGCCGCTCGCGGCACCGTGGTCGAACTGGATCACCTGGCACAGGCGATCAAGGACGAACACCTGATCGGCGCGGCCATCGACGTGTTCCCGGCCGAACCGAAGTCCAACGACGAAGAGTTCGAAAGCCCGCTGCGTGGCCTGGATCGCGTGATCCTGACGCCGCATATCGGTGGTTCGACTGCCGAAGCCCAGGCCAATATCGGCCTGGAAGTGGCCGAGAAGCTGGTCAAGTACAGCGACAACGGTACCTCGGTGTCCTCGGTCAACTTCCCCGAAGTGGCCCTGCCGGCGCACCCGGGCAAGCACCGTCTGCTGCACATCCACGCCAACATCCCGGGCGTGATGAGCGAGATCAACAACGTGTTCGCCGAAAACGGCATCAACATCTCCGGCCAGTTCCTGCAGACCAACGACAAGGTCGGCTACGTGGTAATCGACGTCGACGCCGATTACTCCGATCTGGCGCTGGAGAAGCTGCAGCACGTGAAAGGCACCATCCGTAGCCGCGTACTGTTCTAAGAACCTGGTCACGATCTGCTGCGCGTCGGCCCTGCGGCGTTAAAAACAGGCTCGGAATGCTCATGTACAAAAGTACACTCCGCTTCCTCGCCTGTTTTTTCCTTGCAGGACTCTAGCTCGCGAGATCGTAATCCAGGTTCTAAGCGCTGCCGCGATACGAAAAAGGGAGGCTGCGGCCTCCCTTTTTTATGCTCGCGATTTAAGTGCTCTTACCCTAGATCGGATGCTCCTCCAGCTCACGCAGCGCCGCCTCCGCTGCCGGCAGCTCTTCTTCGCTAAACACCCGCACCCCGGCACGGCGCAAGGCCGCAGCGGTGACCCCTTCACCCGCGACCCTGGTGCCACTGAAACTGCCATCGTAGTTTTCCCGGTTGCCGCACGACGGGCTGCGCGCCTTGAGCAGCGCCATACGGATGCCATATTTCGCCACCAGCGCCAGCGCCTGCTCGGCCCCCTCGACAAAGGCGGCGCTGACATCCTCGCCGTCCAGGGTCAGCACCGGCAAACGCCCATCGAGCACTTGCGCGCCCTGGCCACCGGCAATTTCCGCCGGAGCGCGCGGGGTCGGCAGGCCGCCGGCGACTTCCGGGCACAGCGGCACAATGCGCCCCTCCTGCCGCCAGCGCTCAAGCACAGTAAACGGGCCATGGGCACCGCCGTCGTAGCGCACGGGATGGCCCAACAGGCAGCGGCTTACCAGTATTTTCTGCATCACATCCTCCTCTTGGTACGGTCACGCTAGGTAACACCCAGGCCGTTGCCGCGCCTGCAGCGGCCAACCTAAGGGCCGGGGCTGCGGCCAAACTGCCAAGCCGTTCACGCCGCCGCCCGGGCCTGCGCCGGCCCCCGACCTATCCTTAGGCGGGAAGCCGCGCCGGACAATGGTGCCACAGCTCGCGCGCGACCAGACTGCGTGTCATCACTGTTCCAGCGAGGGATACGCATCATGCCCACCGTCACTTATCGGCTTCTGCTGCCGGCCCTGCTGACCTGCCTGCTGCCACTTGGCCAGGCCCACGGGGAAATGCAGGCCCTGGACAACGCCTCACTGAGCGCCATCGCCGGCCAGGCCGGCATCACCCTGACCCTGGACCTGAAAACCGAGGCGGCGAAAATCAGCTGGGAAGACGACGGCGGCAGCCTGCAGTTGCGCAACCTGCAGATCGACAACGGCTGCGCCGCCCCCGGCGACTGCCCGGTGAGCGTCGCCTATGGCCCCGCCAAGCTCTACTTCAACAGCGCCCTGGTCAACGCCCCGACCCTGCAGGTCGACGTGGTCGGCCAGGGCGGCACGCAGAAGCTGCAACTGGCCCTGCCCGACCTGAAAACCACCAGCGATCAGCTGCTGGCCGACGGTCTGATCACCACGCCGCTGACCATCCGCATGCGTATCGCCGCCGACCTCGGCATCGGCAATGCCGGCGCGCCCGGCTCCAGCACCCTGGGCCGGGTGGAAATCCGCGACCTCAGCAACCTGCAGGGGCATCTGCGCATCTGGGGCCATTGACCGCCCACGCCAACCGTCCTAGGAGCCTGTCGGGCTTGACCGTTCGTAGCGAGGGAAAGTCCGGCTCGAGTCAGTTTTGTTGATCTTTCGAGGCGAATAGCGAGCTATTTAACGAGAAAGAGCAGAAAAATGGCCGAGTCCGGCTTTTCCGCAGTAGAACAGTGTTAAGTCCGACAGGCTCCTAGAACAGGCCATCCCCACGCCGACGGAACCAGCCGGTCAGCGACAGACGCTCACGGGTCGCCGGCAACACCTCATGGGGCATCTGCGCCGAGAGAAACACCAGCAGACTGCCCGCCTGCGGCAGCACATCGAACGTCTCGCCGTCCACCAGATACAGGCGCAGGGCACCGCCCTGCTCGGCCTGCCAGTCCTGATTGAGATAGAGCACCACCGACACCGTACGCCGGTCGTTGTCGCGAAAGCGATCCAGGTGCTTGAGATAGAAGGCCCCCGGCGGATACAGGGCGAAGTGGCTCTCGAAATCCTCCAGTCCCAGGTACAGCCCCTGATTCAGCGCCTGGCGCAGCCCATCCATGATCGTCAGGTATTGGTCGCAGGCCGCGTCCTGGCCGGTTTCCAGCCATTGAATGCGGTCGCCGCGCACACCCTCGCTGACCACCACCAGGGTGCCACGGCCGACACTGGCCGGCACCAGCGCACCGGCGGCAGCGCGCCTATGGCACTCTTCGGCCAGATCGAGAGTCAGAGTAGGGGGTATGAACAGGGGTTGCAGCGACCAGCCGTGCTCGGCCAGGTCATCGATGATGCGTGCCAGGCACGCACTCGGGTTATCGCCAGACAGGGTTGTCAATTATTGCCCCAGGAAATGAGTACCTGCATCTATGCAGGACGGCGATTCTAGCAGGCCGCCGAGCGCGCCTCGACAAGCGCCCGCTGCCCATCGAGAATAGCCGCCTTCACCAACGGAGTTCTTATGCGCGTCACCTCACTGCTGTTGACCCTGCTACTCAGCCTGCCCGCCCTCGCCGACGATTACCTGCAGCTATACCAGGCCGCCGGCTGGCCACAGCAGCGCATGCATTTCAGCGACGCCCTGCAGGCCGCTCAGGAGCGTTATCGCGGCAGCTTGCCGCCGGCGGTGTACCAGGCGCTGGTGAACAACAGCAACCAGCGCTTCGCCGCCCAGGCCATCGACCAGCGCGCCCAGCAGGGCCTGCGCGATAACCTCGACGAGCCCGCCTCCGCGCTGCAGTTCTTCCAGTCGCCCCTGGGACGCAAGATCATCGACGCCGAACTGCTCGCCACCCGCAGCGACCAGCTGGCGCGCTATGCCAATGGCCTGCCGCGCAACGAGGCCAGTGCCACCCGCCGTCTGTTGATCCGTCACCTGGCCCAGGCGCTGCCGGCCAAGGAAGCCGGTGCCGAGGTCAGCCTGGCCCTGGCCGGCGTGGCCGCCGACAGCCTCAGCCAGATGCTCCCCGGCCTGCTCGGTGGCGATAGCGCGCAAGCCCTGCTCAACGGCCAGCGCCAACGCCTGATGGAGCAGATCGGCGCGGACCTCGACAACACCCTGCTACACGTCTACCGCGAGCTGAGCGATCCGGAACTGGAAGAATTCGTCAGCTTTGCCCAGTCGGAAGCGGGCAAGGCCTATTACCAGGCCGCCCTGGCCGCCATTCGCAGCGGCCTGGCGGTTGGCCAGAGCAGCGCCAGCCTGGCCCCGGCACCGCAGGGGATTTGAAGTTGGGTTGAGGAGACGTAGGGCGGACTCAGGAGCACCAGCGAACAGTCCGCCACTCTTCGGCACCGCCAAACCCCAACGGCGTACTGCTTCGCGACGACTGCATGGAGGCAGGAGGTAGAGCGACGCAGGAGGCCAAAGCCGAGTACGCCCTACGCCAGGCGCTCGCTCAGAAAGTCGAAATAACGCTGGCGCAAGGCCGCTGTTTCATTGGCCAGATGGTGGCGCGCCTGGTCCAGGCGCAGGATCTGCGGTGCGGCGAACTTGTCCTGCAACACCTCGAGGTTGTGCTCCCAGGCCACCGTCATATCCGCCTCGCCCTGGATAATCAGCGGGCTGTGGGGGCTGCGCGGGGCCGACTCGATGCGCGGCACCCACTGGCTCAGCGCCCCCACCCAGGCAGTCGGCAGGCAGCGCGGCTGCAGCGGGTCCTGGTGATGGACGAAATCGATAAAGGCGGCATCGCTGGAGTTGACGCTGAAACGCCGGGGAATCTCCCGGACGAAGTGCTTCATCACCCTGTAGCTGAGCTGCGACCAACCCCAGGCCCGCGGCCGGATCAAGGGCGCGAGCAGGATGGTCTGGCCCACCTCGGGACCGGGCTGACCGCTCAGCAGGTAGTCGATCAGAATCGCCCCGCCGGTGCTCTGCCCACAGAGATGCCAGGGTTGCGGCAGCTCGAGGGCGGCCGCCTCGGCCAGCACCGCCTGCAGCACCAGCTGGTACTCGGCAAAGTCGCCGATGCTGGCCCGCGCACCACTGGACAGACCATGCCCGGGCAGGTCGAAGGTCAGCACGGCAAAGCCCATCGCCAGGGCCCAGTCGATCACATGGCGGTACAGCGCACTGTGGTCGTAATAGCCGTGCAGCAGCACCAGGGTGGCGCGCGGCTGCTCGGGCCACCAGGCCTGCAGGGCAATCCGGTAAGCACCCGCCTGGATAGTGCCCAACCGGCTGTGCGCTGCGCCATTGCCGGCGAAACCGTAGAAACTCCGGTAATTCTGCTCGGCCGGGGTGAGCGACGCCGCTGCGGCCAAGGGTCGCAGACTGGCGATCAGGTTATCCGGCTGAAAGGGCTCTGACATGGGGCTTCCGACTATCCGAGGAGTGATTGACAGGGCGACGACGCTGCGTGGTTCGAGCTGTGGATATTCAGCTGTCGCGCCAGCCATGGCAAGCTGC
The DNA here is from genome assembly GCF_963970915.1 of Pseudomonas sp. EA_105y_Pfl2_R69. Taxonomy (NCBI): domain Bacteria; kingdom Pseudomonadati; phylum Pseudomonadota; class Gammaproteobacteria; order Pseudomonadales; family Pseudomonadaceae; genus Pseudomonas; species Pseudomonas sp. EA_105y_Pfl2_R69. The sequence goes on along the minus strand of NZ_CAXAOO010000005.1, from coordinate 7,740 downwards.
GCACCTGTTTACGAAGACCAACCATGCCCAGAACCTACAAACGCCTGCTCGCCGGCCTGCTGCTTCTGCTCTGGGGCGCGGCCATGCTCGCCGCCTACCAGTGGTACGAGGCGCGCTTTATCCGCAGTTTCAGCGACCAGACGGCGCTGTTCTACGGCGAACGCCTGCGCCTGCCCGCCGAGCTGGCCGGCCCCGGGCCGATCCGCCTGGTGCACTTCTGGGACCCGGCCTGCCCCTGCAACGTCGGCAACCAGCAGCACCTGGCCGAGCTGCTCGAACACTATGGCCCCCTGGGCGTGAGCTTCTATGCCGTGCAGAAGCCCGGCAGCCAAGGTCAGCTGCCTGCCACCCTGAGCGCCCTGCAGGCCCTGCCCGGCCTCGCGGGTAGCGAACAGATCCCGGCCAGCCCGGCGGTGGCGATCTGGGACCGTGACGGCCAGCTCGCCTACTTCGGCCCCTACAGCGAAGGGCTCACCTGCACCTCGAACAACAGCTTTATCGAACCCATACTCGAAGCCCTGGCCGCCAACCGCCCGGTCAGCGCCGGCAACACCCTGGCCGTCGGCTGCTTTTGCCAATGGCAACCCTAGCCAGGTCTCGCCACTGAGTCGCCTGGCTTCGCGGCCAAGGCGCAGTGCCGCCCAGCCGCTCCTACAGGTTTTGCGCCAGACGTGACCTCTGTACGCGAACGGCGTAGGCCACGGTTTTCTGGCGATCTAAATTTTATCGACACCGCAGCACTGCACTAGCAGGCCGTTGAAAACGTAGGCGAGGAAGCCGAGCCTGTTTTTAACGCCGTATCGGCAACGCAGGTAGTTTCTCAACGGCCTGCTGGATCGCCCCTGACTGCTGGCGGTAACCCTGCGGCGTCGTCCCCTGCCAGCGTTTGAACGCCCGGTAGAACGGCGACAACTCGGCAAAGCCGCAGGCCCGCGCCACCTCGCGAATGGCCAGACCGCTGTCGAGCAGGCCCTGGGCGCGCAGGCGGCGGACCTCATCGTGGAGCAGGCGAAAGCTCTGGCGCTGTTCGCCCAGGGCGCGCTGCAGGCCGCCGGCGCTGTAACCCAGGGCCTTGGCGCAGCCCGGCAGGTCGCACAGTTGCACGCCCAGGTTGACCTCCAGCCAGTAGCGCACGCGATTGAGCAGCTGGTTTTCCTCCAGCTCCGCCAGCTCCACTTCGGCCTGCGCCCAGAGCACGGCGAACAGCCGCGGGTTGGCGCTGCGCGACGGTCGGCTCAGCCAGGCGCGGGGAAAGATCAGCGCATCGTGGGGCCGGGCGAAGCGCGGCAGCAGGCCGAACAGCCGCCGGTGCTCGCTCAGCCGGCGCGGCGCGGGATGGCGGAAATCCACGGCGTCCAGGGCGATAGCGCTAGCGCAGACGCTGCCCAGCATCTTCAGCAGCAACAGCGCCAGGCACTCCATCTGCTGGCGCAGCGAGCCGATACCGCGGTAGTTGAGGTCGAAGATCAGCCGCGCCTGCTCGCCGTCCAGCTCCAGGCGCGCGGCGAAACCGCCGGAGAGGATGTGCTGGAAACGCACGAAGCAGTCCAGCGCCTGGCCCAGGTCGCGGCTGGCCAGCAGCAGGTAGCCGACCACGTCCAGCGGCCGCGGCTGCATCACCGCGCCCAGATGCAGGCCGATATCCGGATCGCCCGTGATGGCCGCCAGGTCCTGCCAGAAGCGCGGCGCGCTGTCGTGGTCTTCGCGGGCGTCAAGCAGCGGCGGAGCCAGGGCCACGCCGCGGTAGGCCTGGCGATAGGTGTCGGTGGGGTCGAGGCCGAGTTCGGCCAGGGCCTCGTAGAGCAGCCGGCGCAAGGTTGGGGAATGGGTCAAGGCACTGGCCATGCCGTTATGCGGATCGGCGTCCATCGAGCCTCCAGTTAGTGACCAAAGACTTTCATCATCCATGCATTTGGTCAATGCCAGTCCTGGCGAGCGGCCCGCACAATGGCCGCGCCGCGTCACCACCCAGAATAAGGAAAACCGATGAAGCGCTCCCTGACCGCCCTTGCCCTGCTCGTCGCCGCCAGCGCCGCCGGCGCTTATTGGTACATCGACGGCAAGCAGCCGCAGCGCAGCGGCGAACTGCACCTGAACGACCTGCAGGCCGCGGTCACGGTGGATTACGACGAGCGCGGCGTTCCGCATATCCAGGCCCGGCACGAGGCCGATATGTACCGCGCCCTGGGCTACGTGCACGCCCAGGACCGGCTGTTCCAGATGGAACTCCTGCGCCGCCTGGCCCGCGGCGAACTGGCGGAAATTCTCGGCAGCAAACTGGTCGACACCGACCGCCTGTTCCGCACCCTGGGCATTCGCGAACACGCCGACCGCTACGCCGCGCAGATGGACATGCACACCCCGGCCAGCCAGGCACTGCTGGCCTACCTGGACGGCATCAACCAGTACCAGGCCAGCCGCCCCGCACCGCTGGAGTTTGATGTCTTGGGCATCGCGCCGCGCCCGTTCAGCGTGGCCGATACCATCAGTGTCGCCGGCTATATGGCCTACAGCTTCGCCGCGGCGTTTCGCACCGAACCGGTGCTGACGCATATCCGCGATCAGCTCGGGGCCGACTACCTCAAGGCCTTCGACCTCGACTGGCACCCCCAGGGCGTGGTCGGGCAGAGCCTCGCCGCCGGCGACTGGCAGGACCTCAACGCCATCGCCGAACTGAGCCACGCCGCGCTGCTGAATGCCGGCCTGCCGCAGTTCGAGGGCAGCAACGCCTGGGCGGTGTCCGGCAGCCGCACCGCCAGCGGCAAACCGCTGCTGGCCGGCGACCCGCATATCCGCTTCGCCACGCCCTCGGTGTGGTACGAGGCCAACCTCAGCTACCCCGGATTCAGCCTGTACGGCCATCACCAGGCGCTCAATCCGGTGGCTTCGCTGGGGCATAACCGCGAGTTCGCCTGGAGCCTGACCATGTTCCAGAACGACGACCTCGACCTGATCGCCGAAACAACCAACCCAGACAACCCCAATCAGGTCTGGTACCGCGGCCAGTGGGTCGAGCTGCACAGCCGCGAAGAACAGATCAAGGTCAAGGACGCCGAACCGGTCAGCCTGACCATCCGCCGCTCGCCCCACGGCCCGCTCATCAACAGCGCCCTGGGCGAAACCGTCGGCAGCACGCCGATTGCCATGTGGTGGGCGTTCCTGGAGACCGCGAACCCGATCCTCGACGGCTTCTACCAGCTCAACCGCGCCGCCAGCCTGGAGCAGGCCCGCGCCGCCGTCGAGCATATCGAGGCCCCCGGACTGAACGTGGTGTGGGCTAATGCCAGCGGCGATATCGGCTGGTGGGCGGCGGCGAAACTGCCGCGCCGGCCGGCCGGGGTCAACCCGAGCTTTATCCTCGACGGAGCCAGCGGCGAGGCGCAGAAGGACGGCTACTACCCGTTCAGCGCCAACCCGCAGGAGGAGAACCCGGCGCGCGGCTATATCGTCTCGGCCAACTACCAGCCCGTTTCGCCGACCGGCATGGAGATACCCGGCTATTACAACCTGGCCGACCGCGGCCAACGCCTGGACCAACACCTGAGCGACAGCAGCGTGAAGTGGGACCTGAGCAACAGCCAGGCCCTGCAACTCGACCCCGGCACCGGCTACCCGCAACGCCTGCTCGCGCCGCTGGCCGCCGACCTGCGTGCCGCCGCCGGCGATGCCGAGGAACAGGCCCTGATCGAGCAGCTGCTGAACTGGGATGGCCAGCACACACTCGACGCCACTGCCGCCACCCTGTTCAACCAGCTGGTCTATCAACTGGCGTTTGAGGCCATGGCCGACGAACTGGGGGACGCCTTCTTCGCCAACCTGCTGCAAACCCGAGCGCTCGACAGCGCCCTGCCGCGCCTGACCGCCGCTGCCGACTCACCCTGGTGGGACAACCGCGGCAGCGATGCCGTGGAAACCCGCGCCGATGCCGTCAAGGCCGCCTGGCAGAACTGCCTGGCGCACCTGCGCAACACCCTCGGTAACGACCCGAGCCAATGGGCCTGGGGCAGCACCCACACCCTCACCCACAACCACCCGCTGGGCCAGCGCAAGCCGCTGGATATGCTGTTCAACGTCGGCCCCTTCGCTGCGCCCGGCAGCCGCGAAACCCCGAACAACCTGTCGCAGCCGATCGGCCCCGCGCCCTGGTCGGTGGTCTACGGCCCCTCGACCCGCCGCCTGATCGACCTCGCCGACGCCAGCAGCGCGCTGGGCATCAACCCGGTCGGCCAGAGCGGCGTGCTGTTCGATACCCACTACAAGGACCAGGCCGAGCGCTATATACGTGGCGAGTATGTGCCGATGCACCTGGATGGCGAGGCGATCAAGGTCAATAGCCGCAGCCAACTGGTTCTGCGCCCATTAAAGAGATAAAACGTCTGCTACTGATTCCGCCAATCGCCCTGCGCGCCTGATTGCCGTGCTCGTCGGCTACCGGCCCTGTCACATCAGGTCGGCGCGCCGACCAACAGGCCGTCAGCGCCGCCGCCTTCGCTGGCATGCGCAAGTGGCTGGAGCAACGCTATCCACGCCTGAGCGCTAACACCGAGCACCCGACCACCAGCAGCCAGAGCATCCTGCGGCGCTGGTCGGGGAAGGACCGCCAACTGCCCGCAGGCCGCGAGACCTCGGTGGTATCCGAGGTCAACGGTGCAGCCTAGCAACAGTTTGCCGAAGTGATCCGGCAGAGTTTCAGCAACAGCCTGGTCATCGGCGGCACCAACAAACGCGTGGACATCGATAAACGGGCCAATGCCAGCGGCTTCTATTACCGCCTGCTGCAAAGCCCGAATCACAGCGCCGAGTAAGTTGCCGTCAACCTCCCCACCTGTTACACCCGGTCCAGCGGGCTCAACACCGCCAGCCCGCCACGGTTAAGGACATGGGTGTAGATCATCGTGGTCTTCACATCGGCATGGCCGAGCAACTCCTGTACCGTGCGAATATCCTGACCACTTTCCAGCAGGTGCGTGGCGAAGGAGTGGCGCAGGGTATGTGGCGTGGCCAGCTTAGCAAGCCCCGCAGCCCTGACCGCTCTCTTGAAGGCCCGCTGCAAGCGCTTCTCATCAACATGGTGACGCCGCCGCGCACCGCTGCGCGGATCGACCGACAGCCCCTGCGCCGGAAACATATACTGCCAGGCCCACTCCCAAGGCCCCTTGGGATACTTACGCGCCAACGCATCAGGCAAATACACATCGCCACGCCCGGCCAACAACTCCGCATTGTGCAGTGCCTTCACCAGTTGCAACTGACGCTTCAACGGCTCAAGTAAACGCAACGGCAGAACCGTGACTCGATCCTTCGCCCCCTTGCCATCGCGCACCAGAATCTGTCGACTGGAGAATTCCACATCCTTGACCCGCAAACGCAGCACCTCCATCAAGCGCATTCCCGAGCCATATAACAAACTGGCGATCAACCATAGCTCGCCGTGCAACTGCGCCAATACCGCCTGCACTTCCTCGACACTCAACACCACCGGCAAACGCTGCGGTTTCTTCGCTCTCACCACCTCCCCCAGCCAGGGCAACTCCAGTTTGAGTACCTGTTTATAAAGGAAGAGCAACGCAGCCAGCGCCTGATTCTGCGTCGAAGCTGACACATTGTGCCGCACCGCCAGATCAGACAAAAAAGCTTCCACCTCCGCCGCCCCCATTTCCGACGGATGCCGATACTGGTGAAAACGAATAAATCGCCTGATCCACTCACAATAGACTCGCTCAGTACGAATCGAGTAATGTTTCAAACGAGTCTGTTCACGAACCTGATCGAGCAAACGAGGCTTGCCATCCATGGTGCATAACTCCTTATACGGTCACCCGACCGCTGCATTGCTCAGCCTAGATAGGGTTAGCGAAGGGCACAAGGAAGGTTATCCACCAAATGCAGCAGGCGTTATCACACCATTTGGTGTCTATTTATAGTTATACCTAAAGAGAGAATCGATGCGTCTAATAATCCCCTGCATGCAGTGCCTACAAGAATTTGGTCGGCCATCTGGGGAGTTTGCACGCGTCGAATTTAAAGATGACGGCTGTTATGAAGTCACTTGCTCTTTTGGCCATACAACCGTAACAGTCCTTCAGCAGCAAAAATTTGAAGTTCTATTTGACATTGGCGCTCACGCAATACTGGACGGATATTATCGCGAGGCTGTCTCATCATTTACATCTAGCCTTGAGCGCTTTTACGAATGTGCAATCCGAATTTTTCTTGAAAAATCCACCGAATCTGACGTTTTATTTCAATCCGTTTGGAACTCTGTCTCCAGTCAATCAGAGCGTCAACTTGGTGCCTTCATATTTCTCTGGGCAACTCATTTTAAAGAAGCAGCATCCCTTCTCCCCCAAGGCATGATCACCTTCAGAAATGAAGTTATCCACAAAGGGAAAATTCCATCTAGAGATGAGGCCATAAAATATGGGAACTCTGTCTTGGAAGTCCTCAGGCCAAAATTGAAAGCCCTTCAGAAAAACTTTCCCGATCAAGTTGGAAATTCGGTGTTTCGCCAAATTCGAGGCAGCGCAGAAAAAGCTAGCAACCAAATTCAAGTAGCTACAATGTGTGCTTCCACAATCATAAGCCTCAGCAACGGCGAACCAAGTCACCATGAAAAAAATCTTGAGGAACATCTAATTTCATTGAATGAATCGCGAAAACTGTTTGGCGCAGTTTAGGTATAACAACTGGTTCAAACCGTTCGCTTCGCTCACTGGGACGGGCTAAAGCCCGCCCCTTAACCAAACGTTAGGAACCCTACATTGCTTCTTCAAAATATCGAAATAGCAATCCATTATTCAGCAGAGCTGCTATTGGTTGGTTTGGCGTTATTCATTCTTGTATCAAAAAGCAAAAAAGCAGGAATTTTAATCGGCATCTACGCTATTTATTCATTAGTAATCCAAATTTCATTCAATGGCGCTTTAGGGCTTGGCTTTTTAGCACAAATATTTTTAGAAACGAACTTTGAGTTAGGCAACCCATTACCAGCAACGGGCGCAGTTGTTCTCGGATTAATTGGCGGAATTTCCAAGCTAAGTCTTGCAGGCGGTGTTTATTTCCTAGCCAGAGCATTGAAAATAAACCATTGTGAACGGGCTCCTAACTAGTGGTTCAAACCGTTCGCTTCGCTCACTGGGACGGGCTAAAGCCCGCCCCTTAACCAAACGTTAGAAACATGAGCAGAAATTGGTGAAATCTTGAAGAAGTTAATTATTTACGCACTGATCACATTCGTTGGCTGGAATTACTACCAAAAAAATATTGCTACAACACAAGCAGATATTTCTTCAGAACCTCAGGTATTCCAAGCCCCTGTAACAGCATTACAGCAACCAACAAATAACTTCTCCTGTGATGGCAGGCAACACTGCAGCCAAATGCGCTCAAGAGCAGAAGCTGAGTATTTTGTAAGAAACTGCCCAAACACTAAAATGGACGGAGACCATGACGGGGTGCCTTGTGAAAACGACTCCAGGTTTTAGAGCGCATTCGTGCAACACGCTTCTAACAACTGGTATATGGACTCTCCCCACAAGTAGTGGGCAAAGCTTTTCTTTTGCACCTGTCGTCAGCGCGGTTGCATTCGTATATCCGGCCTGTTGTGGGCTTTACGCCCTGGCCATTCTGTAGTTCGCGCAGCGGGGGCCAAGCGTTCAATCGATCACACAGATCATCATTGTTATCGGCCTTATTCCGCTGCAGGACTCGCCTGTTCCGACAGTGCTGCTGCTCACCACA
>NZ_CAXAOO010000004.1:0-583615 GCF_963970915.1 Pseudomonas sp. EA_105y_Pfl2_R69 | reverse complement strand
AGTGAAACGATGCATCGCCGATGGTAGTGTGGGGTTTCCCCATGTGAGAGTAGGTCATCGTCAAGCACCTATACCAAAACCCCCGATCAGGAAACTGGTCGGGGGTTTTACTTTGGCCGCGAGAAAACTTGATGCGCAGAGGCAAGCCTTTGATAGGCAGCTGATACAGCGCGTGGCTATGATACCCAGCGTATTCTTATTAGAGTTCTGTGCATGTCCGATCCGGCACCCGCTGAGTCACTTTCCGAGCTTGAGCTGCAGCAGCTGATGGCCTGCCATGAATGCGATTTGCTGATGCGCAAGCCGCCTGCCAATCAGGGCGAGCGCGTGGAATGCCCGCGCTGTGGTTACGAGCTGTACACCCATCGTCCGCAGGTGGTGCGCCGCAGTATGGCGTTGGTGATCGCCGCCTTGCTGTTGTACGTGCCGGCCAATTTTCTGCCGATCATGCAGCTCAATCTGCTTGGGCAGGCAAGTGATGACACCGTGTGGAGCGGCGTCCTGGGGTTGTATAACAGCGGCATGCAGGGCATCGCCGTGGTGGTGTTTCTTTGCAGCATGGCGGTGCCCCTGCTCAAGTTGCTCTGTCAGTTCGCTGTACTGCTGAGCATTCGCCTGGATATTGGGCGCAGCTATGGTTTGCTGCTCTACCGCATCTATCACCACCTGCGCGACTGGGGCATGCTCGAGGTCTATCTGATGGGAATTCTGGTGGCGCTGGTCAAGCTGGCTGACTTGGCCGAAATAACCCTGGGTCTTGGCCTGTTGTGTTTTATTGCTTTGCTATTGGTGCAGGTGTGGCTGGAAGTGACCATGTCACCGCACCAGATCTGGGAAGCCTTGTCCGGGGAGGATGGACATGCGGGCGATTGATGCCGGTGTGCTGATTTGTCATGAGTGCCATCAACTCAACCCGCTCTCGAGCGAGGCAGGCAAGCAGTTCTGCAGCCGTTGCGGTGGACAGTTGCACGCACGGCGGCCGAATAGCCTGGCGCGTACCTGGGCCTTGCTGCTCACTGCGGCGATTCTGTATATCCCGGCTAATCTGCTGCCTATCATGACGGTCAACTCCCTCGGCAAGGGGCAGTCCGACACCATCATGTCGGGTGTTATCGAACTGGTGAACTACGGCATGTTGCCGATTGCCGCCGTGGTCTTTATCGCCAGTATTCTGGTACCCACCTTCAAACTGGTGGGCATCACTCTTCTGTTGTATTCGGTGCAACGTCATCAGCCGATGTCGGCGCGCCAGCGCATTCTGATGTACCGCTTTATCGAGTGGATCGGGCGCTGGTCCATGCTGGATATTTTTGTCATCGCCATTCTGGTGGCGGTGGTCAACTTCGGTAGCCTGGCGAGTATCGAGCCCGGTATGGGTGCCGTTGCCTTTGCCAGTGTGGTGATCCTGACCATGCTGGCTGCTTTGACCTTTGACCCTCGTTTGATTTGGGATAACACGGACTCGGATGACAACCATGAATGATTTGCCGATGGCCAAGGCGCGGCCTGCTTCGAACTGGTCGGCTATCTGGGTATTGCCGCTGATTGCGCTACTTATCGGTGGCTGGCTGGGTTGGCGTGCCTATAACGAAGCCGGTATCGAGATTCAGGTGATGTTCGCCAGCGGTGATGGCATTCAACCGGGCAAGACCGAGGTGATCTTCAAGGGCATGCCCATCGGCAAGGTCATTGCCCTGGAATTGGATGACAGCGGTGAGCGGCGCGGTGTGCGCGCGACCCTGGAAATGGATAAGCGGGTTGAGCCGCACCTGCGCACTAATACGCGCTTCTGGCTGGTCAAGCCGAGTGTTTCCCTAGCTGGTATTACTGGATTGGAAACCCTGGTATCGGGTAACTACATCACTGCCAGCCCAGGTGATGGCGAACCTACACGTGAATTCACTGCGTTGAGCGAGCCGCCACCATTGGCCGACACCGCCCCTGGTTTGCACCTGACTCTCAAAGCCGAACGGCTAGGCTCACTCAACCGTGACAGCCCGGTGTTCTACAAGCAGATTCAGGTGGGTCGGGTGAAAAGTTATGCCCTGGTTGAGGAGCAGAACCTGATCGAGGTGAAGGTGTTTATTGAGCCGGAGTTTGCCTCCTTGGTGCGTAAACACACGCGCTTCTGGAACGCCAGCGGGGTCTCCATCGATGCCGGTTTATCTGGGGTGAAGGTACGCGCCGAGTCTCTGGCGAGTATTGTTGCGGGCGGGATTGCCTTTGCCACGCCCGAGCACCGCAAGGACAGCCCACCGACTGATCCGAGCTTGCCATTTCGCCTGTACGAAGACTTCGACAGCGCCCAGGCCGGCATTCGCGTGTCGCTCAAACTGCATGAGTTCGATGGTCTGGACCCGGGCCGTACGCCGGTGATGTACAAGGGCATCCAGGTCGGGCATATGAAGACCTTCAAGGTTGATCAGGACCTCAGCGGTGCGCAGGTGGAGTTGATGCTCGACCCACGCACCGAAGACTATCTGGTTGAAGGCACCGATTTCTGGGTGGTCAAGCCATCGATTTCCCTGGCCGGGATAACCGGGCTGGAGGCGCTGGTTAAGGGCAACTACATCGCCATCCGGCCTGGTGAGGCCGGAAATCCTGCACTACGTGATTTTGTCGCCAGAGCCAAAGCCCCGCCGCTCGATCTGTCAGCGGCGGGTTTGCACCTAGTGTTGTTCAGCGACACGCGTGGCTCTCTGGAAGTGGGTAGCCCGATTCTGTTCAAACAGGTCAAGGTCGGTACGGTGCAGAGTTTTCAGCTGTCGCGTGATGACAAGCGGGTGGCCTTTGGTGTGCACATCGAGCCTGAGCACGCGCACCTGGTGAACAGCAGCACGCGCTTCTGGAATGCCAGCGGTATTACGTTGAAGGGTGGGCTGTCCGGCGTTGAGGTAAAGAGCGAGTCATTACAGACCTTGCTCGCGGGCGGCATCGCCTTTGAAACACCAAATCCTAATGCGCCTAAAAGCAATAAGCGGATCGAGCGCTTTAGCCTCCATAGCAGCCAGGAAGTGGCGTTGCAGAAAGGTGTTGAGCTGACTATTCGCGTATCCAGTGGCGATGGTCTCAGTCCGGGAACGGCGATTCGCTACAAGGGCCTGGAAGTGGGCAAAGTGGAGCGCATCGAGCTGACGGATGATCTGCAGGCGGTGATTCTTTATGCGCGGATTACCCAGGCGACACAGCAGATTGCCCGTGTAGGCACGCAGTTCTGGGTGGTCAAGCCGGAGGTCAGCCTAACCCGGGCGGCCAACCTGGAAACCCTGGTCACCGGCCAGTATCTGGAGGTGCGGCTCTCGAACCAGAAGGGCGCTGCGCAGATGAGCTTTACTGCCGCCGAAACGCCGCCTAAAGCCAATGCCCGTGAGCAAGGTCTGCGTCTGGTGTTGAGTGCGGCGCGACGCGGTTCGATCAAGCCGGGGGTGGTGGTCAGCTACCGTGAAGTGCCGGTGGGCAAGGTTACCGATTTCGAGCTGGGGCCGACTTCGGATCGGGTGCTGATCCATGTGCTGATCGAACCGCGCTATGCGCCGCTGGTACGCAGCGGCAGCCGTTTCTGGAATGCCAGCGGCATCGGCGTGGATGCAGGGCTGTTCAGCGGGGTGAAGGTGCGTACCGAGTCCCTGGAGGCCTTGCTGGAAGGTGGCATCGCCTTCGCTTCACCGGATAACCCGCAGATGGGGGGGCCGGCGTTGCCAGGGCAGACCTTTGCCCTGCACGATGAAGTGAACGAAGAATGGTTGCGCTGGGCACCGAAGATAGCGCTGGAGAAATAACCACAAGGGCCGCCATTGCGGCCCTTGTGGTTTGGGGTGTCCTGCCTGGCATAAGGTTGGTGGGTTACGCGGCGGCGGGACCCTTGGTTGTATCGACGATACGCGCGCCGTTAACCCACCCTAGGCCTCAGGCGGGTTCGGCTGTTGCGGTCGTCTGCTCGGCTTTGCTCTTGGCGCTGTCGCGGCGCTGGATATATTTCCAATCCGCTTCGTCGATATAGATGCCGTTCGGTCCGCTGCCGCCTTCCAGGTCGATGGCCACATGGGCCGAGACCTGCGGTTTGACCGACGCGAGGATCGGCACGAAACCGAGCTGCAGGCTGGTTTCGATCAGCGCCTGCTGGTTTTTCTCGTCGATATCCGCCGCCTCGTCCAGGTAGTAGGGCAAGCGCACCTTGCCGGCCTGGTCGCGGTCCATCAGGTGCAGCAACAGGTACATGTTGGTCAGCGCCTTGATGGTCATGGTGGTGCCGTTGGAGGCCGCGCCGTCGATATCGGTGTGGATCACCGGTTGGCCATGCACCTTGGTGATCTCGAAAGCCAGTTCGAACAGGTCCTTCAAACCCAGTTGGTTATGGTTGGCGGCGACCAGGCGCGCCAGGTATTCCTTGGCTTCCTCGTTCTTGCTGTCCTGCTCGCTGCTCTGCTGCAGGTCGAACACCGAGAGGGTTTCGCCTTGTTCGTACTGGCCGGCGCTGTGGATGATCTGATCGATATGCTTGAGCGCGTCCTTGTTCGGTGCGAGGACGATGCGGAAGCTTTCCAGGTTGGACACCTGGCGCTTGTTGATCTCGCGGTTGAACAGCGCCAGCTGGTGTTCCAGGTTGTCGTAATCGCTGCGGATATTGCGCAGGGTCCGGGCGATGTCGGTAACCGCCGCACGGCGTGCCTTGGCCAGGGTGATGGCTTCGTCCTGGCGGTGGGCGTAGGCGTTGACCAGCAGGTGCAGGCGGCGCTCGACGTCGTCTTCGCTGTCGAACTTGGCCACGCCCTTGAGGCGCACCTGGGCATACAGCGCCTCGATCTGGCCGTCAACCCGTTGCAGGCCCTGCCAGGCGTCCTGGTAGTCGTTGAGCAGCGGCAGCAGGTTGTCCAGGCTGTCGTCCACCGGATCGGTAAAAGGCGTGCCGAACGGCAGGTTGGCCGGCAGCAGCTGGCGACGGCGCAGGGCGTCTTCCAGGGTGCGCTCCTTGGCTTCCAAATCGGCGAGCTGACGGCCGACCAGTTGCAGCTTGGCGGAGAGCTGCTGGACGCGCTCGGTAAAGGCATCGGAGGCGCGCTTGAGTTCGTCCTGGGCGGCTTCCAGTTGCGCCAGCTGCTCCAGTTTCTGTGGCTCTTCCACGGCCAGGGTCTGGCTCTTGCGGAAGTCTTCCAGGGCTTTCTGTGCATCCAGCACGGCTTGGTAGAACTGCTCGGCCTGGGCCTTGCTCGCGGCGCGGTCGGCGGCTACCGCCTGCTGGGTTTTCAGCTGTTTGTATTCGCGGTCGAGGCGGTCTTTCTGGTCGCGCAGGGCGGCGCGGTCGGCCAGGGCTTGCAGGGCCGGCGGTTCGATATGGCTGAGGTCGATGGACAGCCCGGGCACTTCGAAATGCTCACCCTTGAAGCCATCCAGTATGGCTTCCAGGGATTTGACCCAGGCGTCGCCCTCGGCGATATGAATGCCTTTTTCACAGCTCTTGTCGACTAGGGGCAGGCTGAACAGCTGGCCGTTAAACAGGCGCATCAGCCTATCCACATCCTGCTGGCTGAACTCCTCACGCAGGCGTGAGTAGCTGTTGTTGTCGGCGTGTTCGAGTTGCTGCTTGACCGATTTCAGGCGCTTTTCCAGATCACGCAGACGCTCGTCGAGATCCTCGGCAGAGAACTGCCGCGACTGCGCCAGGGCACCGGCCAGCTCGTCGTGGGCATCCTTGGCGGCCAGCAGCTGTTCTTCCAGCACCTTGGCGTCGTTGACCAGGGCGAAACGGTTCTTCAGCACCGACAGTTCGCCGAGCCAGCGCTGGATTTCGCTGATTTCGCGTTCCATGCGCATCAGCTCCTGGGTGCCACCGCGTTGTTCCTGTTGCAGGCCGTCCTGCTCGCCACGGTAGTGTTCGGCCTGGATCACCAGTTCCTCGCGGCGCGCGCCGGCGTAGTCCTGCCAGGTGCCGAGCAGCGAGTCGAGCAGCGGCGAGAGGCGATGCAGCTTGCCGCGTAGCAGCTCGCGTTGGGCCACGCCGGCGGCCAACGCTTCGATCAAAGGGCCGGCGGTAACCAGGGCCTGGTAGTCCTGCTCCATGCGCCGCACATCGCGGAAGGCTTCTTCGGTGGCGGCGATATAGTCGACGCTGCCCGAACGCAGGCTGTGCTCGAAGGCATCGAGGAACAGCTGCTTGAGCTTGGCCGCGGTGATTTCGCGCATATGCAGCAGGTTGATAAACAGCGCGCGGAAGGTCTTCAGGCTCTGCTCGCTGGTGGAGCGCAGCGGGATCAGCGTGAGGTCCAGCGGGATCGAGGTGTGGCCGCCGACCAGCAGGCGGCGCAGCTCCTCGGGTTTCAGCTCGTAGGCCTTGATGCCTTCGCGCTCCAGGGCGTTGAACAGCTCACGCTGACGCAGGCAGGTGCCGTTCTTCTGGTAGTGCTCAAGGTCCAGGGTGCCCTGGTAGGCGAAGAACTGATGACCGAAGCCACCGCCCGGGCCGCGTCCGGCCACGCCAATCACATGCGGGCCGTGGGGCAGGGCGACTTCGACGAGGATATAGCTGGTGTCGCTGGCGAAGTAGAACTTGCGCGACTGCTCCAGGCTGTATTTGCCGAAGCTCATGTCCGACATGCGCGCCAGAATCGGGAACTGCAGGGCGTTGATTGAGGCGGACTTGCCCAGGTTGTTGGCCCCGTAGACCGACAGCGGGTTTTCCAGCGGGAACAGGCCGAGGCTGTAGCCGGCGGTGTTCAGCAGGGCGAAGCGGCGGATGCCATAGCGTTCCTGGCTCATGCGTCTATCTCCTGGGCTTCACGTTCTTCGGCCATGGCCCGGGCCAGGGCGTCTTCTTCGGATTCATCCATATCAGTCTCGGCGAGGCTGATGATCTCGTCTTCGGCCTCATCGTTGAGCAGTACCGGGGTCGGCAGCGGCAGGCTGCTGTGCAGGGTGGCGGCCAGATCGCGGTCCTGCTGCACGGAGAGACAGACATCGAGGAAACGGTGCATGGGCGCGAGAAAGCGGTAGATGCCGTTGTCTTCGCTGGCAAAACCCAGTTGGGTCAGGCGGCGCATGACTTTTTCTTCCAGCTCCTCAACGGTGGTGACTTCGGCCTGCAGGAACAGGTCGCGGTATTTTTCCAGCAGCGCCGGCAGTTCGTCGCGGCCGAGGCTGCCGCCATCGAGCACAGCCAGCGGGTCGCGACCCTGGTCGGCGAGGTGCTCGACCAGGATAAAGGTGAACAGCGCCAGACGTTGGGCGGTCTTGTTGACCTGCGCGCCCATCTGCTCGGGGACGAAATAGTAGAAGCCGCGGCTGTCGCAGGTCAGCTCATAGCCCAGGGCCTTGAACAGGCTGCGGTACTGGTCCTGCTGGCCGGCCAGCTGGGTGTACAGCTCCGGGTTGCTGCGGCTGATGTGGTAGCCCTTGAACAGCTCGCGGAAGATCGGGGCGAGCTGGGTCAGTTCTTTTAGATCAATATTCATGGCGATCCATTGAGCGCGTTATGCATAGGGTGCGCCGTGCGCACCGCGGGTTCGTGGGTGGTGCGCACGGCGCACCCTACGGGCCAGCTGGTGATCTGAGCAAGGCGAAGGAACTCAGGCTGACCTGATGCTCGCGGGTGAGGTAGTCGCGGCGCTCCAGGCGCTCGCGCTGGAAGCGGCCATCGCGGGACAGGCGCGAGAACCAGTAGAGCAATTCGTCGGTAGCGCCTTCGGGCTCCTGCTCCAGCAGCCAGACCATCAGGTCCGGCAGCGGCAGGGCCTGCTCGCAGCGCTCGATCATCTCCCGGGCGGTGCGGGGCGCGCGCGGTGCTTCGCCCTTGCGGCTGCTGTGGGCCTTGGGGAACTGGGCGGGCTTGGGCTCGAAACGGGCCAGGGCATAGACGTAGGCCTCGACCTGCGACGCGGTGCCGAGAAAGGTACTTTGCGGGCGGCTGAACAGCGGCATCGAGGCCTGCGGCACGGCGTCCAGGCCCTTCTTGCGGATCGCCGCCAGGGCCAGGGCTGCACCACGGGTCACGGCGTTATGCCGGCGGGCTTCTTCACGCAGCGGCAGCAGCAGCTCGCGGGCGCGGCGCAGGGTTAGCTGGGCGGTGGTCTGCATTTCCAGGATGCGCGCGTGGGTGCGCAGCAGCAGGTCGTCGTCGACCAGCTGGCCGAGGCGTTGCTGCTCGCCGAGCAGGCGCAGCAGCACATGTTCGACGCGGTAGACGCCCTGCTCGAAGGCACCGTCGGCGGCGACCAGCTGGATCATCGGCTCGACGTACTCGTCCCAGGTGGCCAGCACCTCGGCGTAGCGCTGACGCAGGGGAATCTGCCGGTCGCTGGTCTTGGCCCGTTCGGCCACGGCGACCAGGGCTTGTTCGTCGTTGGCCAGCTTCTTCAAGACGTCGCGCACGCGCATATCGAGCAAACGCAGCTGACGGGCCAGGTCGGCGGCGTCACGGACCTCGAAGGCGTCCTTGATATAGCCGGCCAGGCGCTCCAGGTGGCGCAGGTAGGCTTCGATTTCCAGGCACAGGCCTAGGCGGTGCTCGCGACGCAGGTAGGCGAGGAAGTCGTGGATCTGCGCATTCAGCTCGAAGCGATTGGGGCTCTTGGCCACCGGCACCAGGATATCCAGGCGGATCCACTGGTCGAGCAGGGCGGTGACATCGGTTGGCGTGCCTTCGGGCAACTGGGCGGCCAGCTGCTTGCGCAGCTCCATCAGGCTCAGGGTGCCGGCATCGAAGCGCTCGCACAGCGGCTCCAGCAACGTCCAGTGTTCGGCAAGGGCGCGCAGTACGCGCTTGGGATCAATCATCGGGGCATCCGCTCCGCGGGCATTTTGCAAAAACGCCGATTGTACTGCATGGTGCGGGCAAGGCTTGAGTGTCAGTCATCGTCTGTCGCCTTGCTACGTCGCCTGTAACCGTCGGTGTGACGATGGGTAACAGGCCAGGGCTGGCCGCAGGACGATTTCCCCGGGTTTTCTCGACTATGGGTCGGCCCGCTCTGTAGGTGGGCTTTTTATAGTGGCTATCAAGGGCTGGTGTCCGCTGGACGCCGCTGCCATAAGAATAAGGAACTCGTCATGCGTCCGACCTGCCATCCGCTCAAGTCCGTACTGACCCTGCTCTGCAGCAGCCTGTTCGCCTGCGCGGCCCAGGCCGAACTGAGGCCCATGGCGGACAGCGAGCTGGCCGAGATCACCGGCCAGGCATTGGTTACCCTCGACGGCCTGACCTACGGCGGTTTCGAGTACACCCGGGTCAACCTGGGTGCCGAGATCGACCTGCTGACCAATATCGACGAACTGCGCCTGGGTAACTATTCGCGCAACCAGCCGAACACCGTGTCCAATCAGCCTGCGGATATCCGCATCGATAATTTCGCCCTGGGCCGTGTGGATAACGCCAACTCCAGCAGCGCCACCGTGGTGCCGTTTCAGGTGCGCGATCCCTACCTGGAATTTGCCTTCAAGGTCAACGGCCAGGGCATCCGCGAGGTGGCGGGCATCCGCCTGGGATTCGGCCGCGCCCGGGGCGATCTGTCCGGCGATATTCACTCGCTGACCGGCAATATGCAGGGCCTGGTCACCGGCTCGGCGTCGACCGCCCGTGAGTTCTATATGCAGCAGAACAACCTCAACGCCTTTACCTGCACCTTCAATTTCAACTGCCTGGCGCTCAGCCTGGCCGGCAATTCCGAGATTTTCAGCGATATCCAGCTGGTCAAGAACGGCACCGGTGAAACCACGATCAACGGTCAGCCGATCAACCGGGCGACCCATATCGGCGTACCCAAGGGCGCGTCCTTCCATACCGACAACGCTCTGCTCGAGCCCCTGCTACCGGCGATTGCCAGCAACAACGGCGACTGTACCGCCTCGGGCCTGCCCGCCTGCTTCCCCCTGCTCAACTACAAGAGCATTTTCGTCGGCGACCGCACCCAGGCCAATCTCGACATCGGCGGTGCCCGGGGCGTGTTCTTTTCCCTGCAGAACCAGAACGTACCCTGGCAGGATCTGGCCTCGGCGAATAACAAGTTCGTCGCGACCCAGGCCGGGGCCTTTGCCAACTTTGCCAAGTCGGGCGAGGGCGCGAATGCCCTCTATCCCTTTGTCGTGTCGCTGTACGAGGCCCTCAACGGTGCCGCGCGCGTACCGACCTGTGTCGGCGGCCTGGCCAAGGGCTGCTGATCATGAACAGTCATCTGTGGGGAGCGCTGTTTGCCTTGCTGGCTCTGCCAGGGCTGAGCACAGCCATGGAGGCCCTGGACGATCGCGAATTGGGCGAAGTCAGCGGGGCCGGGGTCGGCTTCTTTCTGGACAACTTCTACTACGACCAGGGCAGTGCCAGCGCGCAGGTGAGCGGGCTCAAGGATAGCCAGGGCAATGCCCTGACCGTCGACCTCGAGCGGGCCTATATCAAGGGCGACGGCAGCCAGCGTGGGGCGCTGGACGCCCCGGCGCAAGTGGGCACGCCGCTACACCCCTTTACCCTGAAGGTGGTCAGTGGGGCTGCCGCGCCGACCCTGCCGAGCGGCACCCAGGCCCTGCAGCTGACCACGCCGACCTGGGACGATCCGCTCAACAATACCCGCCAGTACGGTCTGTGGTCCTACTATCAGGGTTGCCTGTACGGCGAGGCCGGCTGCACCGATCCGACCCTGGCCCAGGCGGCCATCGGCAGCGAACTGGGGGCCCTGGAGGCGACCCGCAATGCGCTTCTGGCGCGTTATCAGAGCGTCGGCTTCCTGACCCTGAAGAGCGGCATCGACCAGGACATGCTGCTGGTCGAGCAGCGCCGGACCCAGGTCGCCACGGAAACCGCCGATGTTCAAGGTGCCTACAGCACCATGCAAACCCGTTATGCCGCGGCTCCAGCAACCGCCGACCTGTTCTTTTCGAAGCCGGCATTCGGTGAGAAATACGGCTGCGCCTGCATCAACTCGGCGGCGAACGCCTATAACGCCTCGGTCGATAGCTATCAGACCCAGCTCGATGAGCTTGCTGCCGCGCAGAAAGCCCTGGGCGAGGCCTGGAATACCCAGCGTCACGGCTACAGCCTTAACCAGCGGGCCACCGATTTCGACGAGTTCTCCGGCCTGTGCGGGGTGCCCACCGCCGAGGCACCGACCTGTGTGGTCGGGCGTATCCAGAAGACCAAGGACAACCGCACCTCGGTGGTCCTGGTGGCGACCACCCTGCAGAACGGCGGCACCCGCTTCAAGGGCCTGGATGTCGGTGTCGAAGCCACCTTCAGCCTGCCCAGTACCGCCTACAGCAAGGACGGCAACGGCAATATCATCAAAGGTGCCACCACCACCCGCAGCGATTTCTTTTCCATTCACCTGGAGGGCTTCACCCTTAACGGGGCCTACCTCAACCTGTGGGGCGACAGCACCGGTCTGCAGGGCGAGGCCAGCCTGCAGATGTATGCCGACAAGCTGGTCGTCGGCGGCTGTCGCGTCTGCACCGATGCCAATCGTGCCGTGGCCAAGAACCTGTATTTCGATATCAACCTCGGCCAGGCCAGCCTGCAGCCGCTGAACCTGTCGGTGCTGGCCGGCGGCGAGCTGCGCCTGTCCCTGCCCAGCGTCACCTGGAACAACCACCAGGCCTTCTACCAGCAGGTGCCGAAGAGCAATGTCAGCATCGGTAACCTGAGCCTGGGCGGTGTCAATCTGGGTTCGCAAGTCGTGCGCGGTATGCGCGTGGATTATCTGGATATGCGCACCGTGAACCTGCCGCGATGAGGAGATTCAGCATGCGCAACACCTACCTGGGGTTTGCCCTGCTATTGATGGCGGGGCCCGTGCTGGCCGAGTTGCGGCCGTTGGCCGAGGATGAGTTGCAGGAGATAAGCGGGCAGGCGGGGATGAGTATCAGCGCCAGCCTGAATTTTGCCGCGAACCCCGCGCAGACCCGTTGCCCGGGTGGGTGTGGCACGCGGGTGGCGATACAGCCGGCCAACAGCAGTGGTTTTATCGTGCTGGACAATATCCAGGGCACCTTCAGCTTCGAGGGGCTGAGTTTCGATATCGTCACCATCGACAGCGGTTACGACGGTGATGGCGCGGCCTTCAATTCTTCGGCCATGCGCCTGGGGCTGACCGATGCGAGCTTCAGCAATGCCCGCTTTACCCTGGCCGGCTCCAATAGCGCCGCGTCCGGTGGGGCGGGCTTCCAGCAGACCGATCTGCTGACCTATCGGGTCAATGGCGATGTGCGCATGAACGGCAATCTCTACCTGTTCGCCGCGCCCTGAGCGGCCCTGCGCCGAGACCGGCGGCGCAGGCCTGAACCGCAGCCAGCTGGCGACCCGGGTCCATTGCTGCGCTACCTGGCGGTTACCCGCCTGTCATCGTTGTGCCATGCTTGTCAGCCATCCTGGCAGGCATACTGTCGCCGGGCCTGTTGCCGCGATACTCGACCGGCTATGCGATAAAGCGTCACCAGCGGTCGTCTGATCGACGAAATATCCCCATTGCTCTTTCGATATGCGTCGGTTATCGGCACAATTCGCCTCCACTTTTTTGGGGAGGGGGTCGGCTCTGTCGATTTCCTGCCGGCCGACCTTGCATAGCACTCGGGGCATAGACACGCAGATGATCAAGACGCCGTACTACCTCATCGACAAGCAGAAGCTCTTGGTTAACCTGGAGAAGATCGCCTATGTGCGCGAGCACTCCGGTGCCAAGGCCCTGCTGGCGCTCAAATGCTTCGCCACCTGGTCGGTGTTCGACCTGATGCAGCAGTATATGGACGGCACCACCTCCTCGTCGCTGTACGAGCTCAAGCTCGGCCGGCAGAAGTTCGCCGGCGAGACTCATGCCTACAGCGTGGCCTGGGCCGACGACGAGATCGAGGAGATGCTCGCCAACTGCGACAAGATCATCTTCAACTCGATCGGCCAGCTCGAGCGCTTCGCCGACGCTTCCGCCGGCAAGGTGCGCGGTCTGCGCGTCAACCCGCAGGTGAGCAGCTCCGATTACCTGCTGGCCGACCCGGCGCGCCCGTTCAGCCGCCTCGGTGAGTGGGACCCGGAAAAGATCGTCACGGTGATGGATAAGATCTCCGGCTTTATGTTCCACAACAACTGCGAGAACGCCAGCTTCGAGCTGTTCGACCAGATGCTCAGCACCATCGAGGAACGCTTCGGTCATCTGCTCGAGCAGGTCGAGTGGGTCAGCCTCGGCGGCGGCATTCACTTCACCGGCGACGACTATCCGCTGGATCAGTTCTGCGCACGGCTCAAGGCCTTCTCCGAGAAATACGGCGTGCAGGTCTATCTGGAGCCCGGCGAGGCAGCCATCACCCTGAGTTCCTCCCTGGAAGTCACGGTGCTCGACACCCTGTACAACGGCAAGCATCTGGCCGTGGTAGACAGCTCCATCGAGGCGCATATGCTCGACCTGTTGATCTACCGGCTCAACGCCAAGATGGACCCCTGCAACGGCGAGCATACCTACATGGTGTGCGGCAAATCCTGCCTGGCAGGCGACATCTTCGGCGAGTACCAATTCGATCGTCCGCTGGCCATCGGCGATCGTCTGTCGTTTATCGACGCAGCGGGTTACACCATGGTCAAGAAGAACTGGTTCAACGGCCTGAAAATGCCGTCCATCGTGGTGAAGCAGCTCGACGGCAGCGTCGAGGTGGTTCGTGAGTTTGGCTTTGATGATTACCTGTCCAGTCTTTCCTGAAGGCGGGCGGTTAAAGGAGGTACACAGAAATTGAAGAAGAATGTTCTGATCATTGGTGCAGGAGGTGTCGCCAAGGTGGTGGCCCACAAGTGCGCGCAGCACAACGACGAACTCGGTCGGATTGCCATCGCGTCGCGCAACATCTCCAAATGCCAGGCCATCATCGACAGCGTAAAGGCCAAGGGCAGCTTGAAGCAGCCGGCCGAGATTCAGGCTTACGCCCTGAACGCGCTGGATATTGAAGCAACCAAGGCGCTGATCCGCGACACCGAATCGCAGATCGTCATCAATGTGGGTTCGGCCTTCCTCAATATGTCGGTGCTGCGCGCCTGCATGGATACCGGCGTGGCCTACCTCGATACCGCCATTCATGAAGAACCGGGCAAGGTCTGCGAAACGCCACCTTGGTACGGCAACTACGAGTGGAAACAACTGGCCGAATGCCAGGAAAAAGGCGTGACCGCCATCCTCGGCGTCGGTTTCGACCCGGGCGTGGTCAATGCCTACGCCGCATTGGCGCAACAGCAGTACTTCGACAGCATCGAGTCGATCGACATCCTCGACGTCAACGCCGGTTCCCACGGCAAGTACTTCGCCACCAATTTCGATCCGGAAATCAATTTCCGCGAGTTCACTGGACAAGTCTGGAGCTGGCAGAACAGCCAGTGGACCAGCAATTCCATGTTTGAAGTCAAACGCACCGACGACCTGCCGGTGGTTGGCGAGCAGAATCTGTACCTGACCGGGCATGACGAAGTGCATTCCCTGTCCAAGCACCTGAACGTGCCCAACGTGCGCTTCTGGATGAGCTTCGGCGAGCACTACATCAATGTGTTCACCGTGCTGAAGAACCTCGGCCTGCTCTCCGAGCAACCGGTGAAAACCGCCGAAGGCCTCGAAGTGGTGCCGCTGAAAGTGGTCAAGGCCGTGCTGCCGGATCCGGCCTCGTTGGCCCCGGGCTACAGCGGCAAGACCTGCATCGGCGACCTGGTCAAGGGCACTAAGGACGGCAAGCCGGCCGAGGTGTTTATCTACAACGTCGCCGACCATGCCGACGCCTACGCCGAGACCGACAGCCAGGGCATCTCCTACACCGCAGGCGTGCCGCCGGTCGCCGCTGCTCTGCTGGTGGCCCGTGGCGATTGGGACGTCGCGCGCATGGCCAACGTCGAACAGCTGCCGGCCGAGCCGTTCCTCAAGCTGCTGGACCAGATGGGCCTGCCGACCCGGATTAAGGACGCCAACGGCGACCGTCCCTGGGATCAGGCCCTCTGATTGGCTGCGCGTCGGCCCTGCTGCGTTAAAAACAGGCTCAGAATGCTCATGTACAAAAGTACACTCCGCTTCTTCGCCTGTTTTTGCCTTGCAGGACTCTAGCTCGCTCAATCAGACCGTAGGATGGGTTGAGCGAAGCGATACCCATCAGCGGTTATGGTGCTATCCAAACAAAACGCCCGCCATTTGGCGGGCGTTTTGCTTTCTGGGGCGTGGGAGTGGCTTTAGCCGCGGCGTGGCATTGGTATGCGTCGCGCTTCCCGCCCGCGGCGTTTCACGCGACAATCACGGCTTATCGACATAGGTCCCCACGTCGGGCCTGTGCTTTTGCGCATCCGTGAGGAACCCAGCATGAGCAGCAACGACCGCGTCATTATTTTCGATACCACCCTGCGTGACGGCGAGCAGAGCCCCGGTGCCTCCATGACCGGCGAAGAGAAGCTGCGCATTGCCAAGGCCCTGGAACGCCTCAAGGTCGATGTCATCGAAGCCGGTTTCGCCATCGCCAGCCCAGGGGACTTCGCCGCGGTCAAGGCGATTGCCGATACCATCAAGGACAGCACCGTGTGCAGCCTGTCGCGGGCGCTGGATGCCGATATCGACCGCGCCGCCGAGGCGCTGAAAGGGGCCAACTCCGGGCGTATCCATACCTTTATCGCCACCAGCCCGATCCATATGCAGCACAAGTTGCGCATGCAGCCGGATCAGGTCGTCGAGCAGGCGGTGAAAGCGGTCAAGCGCGCGCGCAACCTTTGCAGTGACGTCGAATTCTCCTGTGAAGACGCCGGCCGCTCCGAGATCGATTTCCTCTGCCGCATTATCGAGGCGGCGATCGACGCCGGCGCGCGCACCATCAATATTCCCGACACCGTCGGCTATGCGATTCCGCACCAGTACGCCGACACCATCCGTCAGCTGCTTAACCGAGTTCCCAACGCCGACAAGGCGGTGTTCTCGGTGCATTGCCATAACGATCTGGGCCTGGCCGTGGCCAACTCCCTGGCCGCCGTGGTCGCCGGCGCGCGTCAGGTTGAGTGCACCATCAACGGTCTTGGCGAGCGTGCCGGTAACGCCGCGCTGGAAGAGATCGTCATGGCGATCAAGACCCGCGCAGATCTGCTCGGCGTGCACACCCGCATCGACACCCCGCATATTCTCAGCACCTCGCGCCTGGTCTCCGGCATCACCGGTTTCCCGGTGCAGCCGAACAAGGCCATAGTCGGGGCCAACGCCTTCGCCCACGAATCCGGCATTCACCAGGACGGCGTGCTCAAGCACCGCGAAACCTACGAGATCATGTCCGCGCAGTCGGTCGGCTGGCATACCAACAAGCTGTCGCTGGGCAAGTTGTCCGGGCGCAATGCCTTCCGTTCGCGCCTCGACGAGCTGGGCATTCAGCTGGCCGGGGAAAGCGAGCTGAACGCGGCCTTTGCCCGCTTCAAGGAGCTGGCCGACAAGAAGCATGAAATCTTCGACGAGGACCTGCAGGCGCTGGTCTCCGACACCCTGGCCGAGGAAGCCCCGGAGCATTTCAAGCTGCTCACCCTGGAAGTGGCGAGCAAGACCGGCGAGGTGCCGCAGGCGCAGCTGGTGCTCAGCGTTGATGGCCGCGAGCAGGCCGCCAGCGCCCAGGGCTCCGGCCCGGTGGACGCCACCTTCAAGGCCATCGAGTCGATTGCCGCCTCGGATGCCAGCCTGCTGCTGTACTCGGTCAACGCCATCACCAAGGGCACCGACTCCCAGGGCGAGGTCACGGTGCGCCTGGAGAAGGGCGGGCGCATCGTCAACGGCAACGGGGCCGATACCGATATTCTGGTGGCCTCGGCCAAGGCCTATATCAATGCCCTGAACCTGATGCAGGCCGGGCACAAGGCCCATCCGCAGGTGGCTGACGTTTGATCACGGAACTGCGCCGACGTGCCTATCTGAGCGCCATGCAGGTGGCCAGTTGGCTGCCGCGGGTGGAGCTGCCCTTTGCTGCGCCCTCGCGGCCGGAGCTGCTGAACCCGCCTGCCGAGCCTGAGCTGGAACCCCAGCTGCCAGCCGTCGAGGCGGTGGTTGCCGAGGCCGCGCCGGCTGCTGAGGCTGCGCCGCAGCCGCCGGCCCAGACCGAGCCGCGGGCGAAGATCGAAGTACCGCGGCCCACGGTCGTCTCGCGCCACGCCAAGCCGCTGGCCGCTGCCGAGGATGAAGCCGCAGCGCCGGCCAAGGTCATGGCCCCACCACCGCCGCGCTTCGCCCTGCAACTGCTGCGCGCCGGTGCCTGCGCCGTGCTGGTCGAATTGCCCACCGGCGAGCCGCTGCAAGGGCGCGACCCGGCCTACCTGCTGCTCAAGGACCTGCTGCGCGCCGCCGGCCTGCCGGACAGTCCGCAACTGATCGGCGAGCCGGTGCGCTGGCCGCTGCTGGTGCGCGGGCAGATCGACCAGGGGCCGCAGGCGGCGCTGGAGTATGTGCAGAGCTTTGTCGGTGCGCGCCTGGAAGAACAGGAGCCCTGCAGTTGCCTGTGGCTGGTGGGTCTGCCGGCTATTCGCTTTGCCGGTGAGGCCGATGTCGAGGCCTATAACCGTGAGTTGCAGGTCGAGGGGCTGGGCGCGGCCTGGGCCCTGCCGGGCCTGGAGTTGCTGATGGATGAACCCGAACGCAAGCGCGAGCTATGGCAGGCCATGCGTCGCGTCAGGTCACGCTGGTTGGCTGATTCGTGAATACACCCCGCCGCGCCTTGTCCCGGTCTGAGTGCCGAGGTTTCTACCGCTTGCCGAGTCAACCTGAATGAGTGATGCAATCAGCTTTCGCCCGATGACCGCGGCGGATATCGACACCGTACTGAAGATCGAATACGCCGCCTTCAGCCATCCCTGGACCCGCGGCATCTTTACCGACAGCCTGACCACCTACAGCTGCTGGGTGATGTTCGAAGGTGAGCAGCAGGTCGGTCACGGGGTGATCCAGGTGATCATCGACGAGGCGCACCTGCTCAATATCACCGTCAAGGCGGAAAGTCAGGGCCGCGGCCTGGGCCTGAAACTGCTCGAACACCTGATGCAGCAAGCCCAGGCCCAGGGGGCCAACGACTGCTTTCTGGAAGTGCGCGCGAGCAACCAGGGGGCCTACCGTCTGTACGAACGCTACGGCTTCAACGAAGTCGGTCGGCGCCGCGACTACTACCCGGCCGTGGGCGGCCGCGAGGATGCCCTGGTGATGGTCTGCCCGCTGTTCGATTAGTCTCGCGACACAAATCAATCTGCGGTTAAACGGCCTCTCTAGGGTGGGTTAGGCGCACGCCAGTTGGCCTGCTGCCAGCAGAGCACATGCGCCGTAACCCATCATCGATACTCGCCCTGCGAGCGGGGTCAGGCATAAACCGCTTGATGGGTATCGCTGCGCTCATCCTACGCGGCCCGCACCATCCTACGGACGAGTTGCGTCGGCCTCTTCCGCGCAAAGCGCCAGACTATTGGTGTCCGCCCAAGTCTTGACTCGATTGGCTACAAGGGGCGGCACCATTCGCCGCTGTCGCCGGGCGCGGCCTGTCGCATACTGGCCGGCACCGCTCGCCGGGACGGTTGTGCCGGCTCACTTGTCTTTAAGGATCTTCCATGGGATTGCTTCGCCCGTTGTTCGCGGCGTGTTGCCTGCTGGTCGCTGCCCAGGTCTGCAGCGCCGAGCGCAGTTTTACCATTCTGCACACCAACGACTGGCAATCGCGCCTGCTCGGCTTCGGCCCGAACAACGAATTCACCCCTGCGACCATCGGCGATGACGACACCCGGGGCGGTGTCGCGCGCCTGGCCACCTTGCTTCGGCAGCGCCGCGCCGCCGCCGGCGAGCAGGCCGTGTTGCTGCTCGATGGCGGCGACTTCAGCATGGGCACGCTGTTCCATACCGTGACCCGCGAAACCGGCGGCGAGCTGCGCCTGATGAGCGAACTGGGTTATGACGCCGCCACCCTGGGTAATCACGAGTTCGATTTCCGCCCGGCCGGTCTGGCCGCGATGATCAGCGCCGCCCATCGGGCCAAGGGCGAGGCGCTACTGGCGCTGCTGTCGAGCAACCTGCGCTTCGACCCCACGAGCACGGCCGACGACAGCCTGCAGGCCCACGATCAAGCCGGGCGTATTCTGCCGTACAAGCTTATCGACCGGGGCGGCATCCGCTTTGGTCTGTTCGGTCTGCTCGGCAACAACGCCGTGGCGGTCAGCCCGATGATCAAACCGGTGACCTTCGCCGATCCGCTGGCAACGGCCCGGAGCATGGTGGCCAAGCTGCGTGAGGAGGGGGCCGAGGTGGTGATCCTGCTGTCGCACATGGGCGTGGTGCAGCAGGCCGATGGCAGCTGGCGCGGCGAAGAGGTCGAGCTGGTCGAGCAGGTGCCGGGCATCGACATCGTCGTCGGCGGTCACTCGCACACCGCCCTGGCCCAGCCGCTGCTGGTGGGAGGGCGCACGCCGGTGATGCAGGCCGGCTCGGAAATCCAGCACCTGGGCGAGTTGCGCATGCGCCTGGATGAGGCGGGCACTCCGCAGCTGGTGGATTATCAACTGCACCCGATCGACGACCAGATTGCTGGGGACGCCGCCATAACCGCCCGGGTCGAGGACTTCAAGCAGGTGGTCAGCGCGCGCATGCTCGCTCCCCGGGGCTATGCCTTCGACCAGGCGCTGGCCAAGGTCGACAAGACCCTGACCCGCGATTTCGACGACCCGATCCTCGCCAACCTGGTGACCGATGCCTTGCGCCGGGCCACGGGCAGCGACCTGTCCTTTACCGGCAACGGCACCATTCGCGACAACCTGATCAAGGGCCGGTATGGCGTGCAGAGCGTGTCCGACCTGTTTCGCATCGCTCCGCTCGGTGTTGGCGAGCTGGACGACGCCCCGGGTTATCCGCTGATCAAGGTGTATGTCACAGGCAGGGAGCTGAAGAGCCTGCTCGAGGTGCTGCTACTGGCCTATCAGATGCGCGACAGCAAGAGCTATTACCCACGGGTTTCGGGGCTGCGCTTCAGCTATAACCCCTGGCGCGTGCCCTTCGACCGGATCAGCCGGATTGAGCTGGGCGACCCGCTCAAAGGCTATACGCCACTCGACCTGGCGGATCAGCGGCTCTACAGCATCGGCGCGACCAGCTATGTCGGCAGCTTTACCTGGCTGGTCGGCGACCTGAGCAAGGGCCTGCTCAGCGTACAGCCCAAGGATGCCCAGGGCAGGCCGCTGAGCGAGCTCAAGGCGGCGATCATCGATGCCGACCCCGAGACTCCGGGCGTGCAGGAATACAAGGAGTGGCAGGGCCTGCTCGACCATATCCGCAGCCTGCCGGACATCGATGGCGATGGCCTGGCGGATATTCCCACCAGCGGGGCCGCAGCCGAGCAGCGCATGCTGCGTGAGGCGAGCCTGCGCCCGGCCGATCTCTACCGCTATGCCGGCCCCCTGCAGTGGGGCGTCAGCGCCGTGCTGTGTGCCGGTCTGCTGCTGGGTCTCTGCTTGCTGCGTCGCCGGCGGGCCTGAAACAGCCGCCTGCGGTAACCGCGTCACTGCCTTGTTGCCGCGCGGCTGGCTGTGACTGCAGCCGGCGTGTGCTTGTCAAAAGGCCGTGGCGCTCCTATGGTGCGCATCGACGAACCAGGGAGTGAACCATGAGCGATCTACAGCACCTCTTCGACAACAACGCCCGCTGGGCCGAGGCGATCAATGAAGAAGATCCCGAGTTCTTTGCCAAGCTGGCCAAGCAACAAGTGCCGGAGTACCTGTGGATCGGCTGTTCCGATGCGCGGGTGCCGGCCAACGAAATCGTCGGCCTGCTGCCGGGCGATCTGTTCGTCCACCGCAATGTCGCTAACGTGGTGCTGCATACCGACCTCAACTGCCTGTCGGTGATCCAGTACGCGGTCGACGTGCTCAAGGTCAAACATATCCTGGTCACCGGTCATTACGGCTGCGGCGGCGTGCGCGCGTCCATGCAGGACACTCAGTTCGGTCTGATCGACGGCTGGCTACGCAGCATCCGCGACCTGTATTACGAGCACCGCGAGCACCTGGCGAAGCTGCCCAGCGAGGAGGAGCAGGTCGACCGTCTGTGCGAACTCAATGTGATCCAGCAGGTGGCCAACGTCAGCCACACCACCATCGTGCAGAACGCCTGGCACCGGGGTCAGCCGCTGTCCGTGCACGGCTGTATCTACGGCATCAAGGATGGCCGCTGGAAGGACCTCAACGTCGCCGTCAGCGGCATCGAGCAGCTACCGCCGCAATATCGCCTGCGTCCCCTCGGGCAGAACTGAGGCGTGCGCAGTTCCAGCCGTTACGCCTACGCCGGGCTGCTCCTGGCGGTCATCTGCTGGTCCGGCAATGCTCTGGTGGCTCGGGCCTTTGCCGGCGAAATTCCGCCCTTTGCCCTGTCGTTCTGGCGCTGGTGCCTGGCCCTGACGCTGTTGCTGCCCTTCGTGGCCGGCCCCTTGTGGCGGCATCGCCAGCAACTGAAAGACGCCGGCTGGCGCTTGCTGGTGCTCGCCGGCCTCGGCATCGCCGGCTATAACAGCCTGCTCTACAGCGCCGCGCAAACCACGGCGGCGATCAATATCACCCTGGTCAACACCTGCCTGCCGCTGATGACCTTTATCGGGGCCGGCCTGCTGCTCGGCGAATGGCCCCAGCGCCGCGCCTGGTGGGGCATGGGGCTGGCCGCCGTGGGCTTGCTGGTGCTGATCAGCCAGGGGCGCTGGGCCAGCCTCACCGGCCTGGCATTCAACCAGGGCGATCTGATCATGCTGCTGGCCGTGGCCGACTGGGCGCTGTATTCGCTGCTGCTGCGGCGTTGGGCGCAGTTCCTGTTGCCGATCCCGCCCCTGGCCCTGCTCGGTGTGCTGATGCTGCTCGGCGTGCCGCTGATCCTGCCGTTCTACCTCTATGAGCTGGCTCAGGGCGCGCGGTTTGAGGCGAGCGTCAGCAACCTGGCCGCCATCGGCTACACCGCCGTGTTTGCCTCGTTGGTCGCCTATCTGGCCTGGAACCACGGAGTGCGGGTGGTCGGCGCAGCCAAGGCAGCCCTGAGCAATTACTTGATGCCGGTCTTTACTGCCGTGCTGGGCTGGTTGCTATTGGGGGAGGGCCTGCAACTGTTCCACTGGCTGGGTGGTGGGCTGATCTTCGCCGGATTGCTGCTGGGAACGCTGCGGCCGCGCAGCCTGCTTAACGGGCAACGCTGACAGGAGCGCCCGATAGGCTGCGGAGCCTTGTGTGTTCCGCCCCGGTGGTATCGAGCACGTTCGGCGCTGCGCCTCTCAGGTTGCGCCCGGATAGCTCTGCGGACGGCCTACTGTGCGACCTTGATCTTTTTAACCGCCTCGAGCCAGGCGGGGTCCATCTGCTGATTCTCGGTATCCAGCCCCATGGCCTGCATGGCCTCCCGGTGCCGATTGATCTCCGCGGTTATCTGGCTCAGGGCGCTGGAGTTGCCGTCCAGCTGGTGCATCTGGGTCAGGCCAAGGTGATAGAAGCGCAGCAACTTCATCGCCGCCGGGTCATGGGCCGCTACACCGGCGCTGACATGGTGCATGCGGTTGGTAATGCTCATCAGTCGGCGCTTGAGCTGCCAGCCATAGACCGCTGCCGCCATCCAGGGCTGCTGCCAGAACTGCAGCCGCACCAGCGCCACGGTCAACACCAGCCCGGCGATCACACCGCCCAGATTCCAACGGAAATTATCACCACCGGGCGTGCCGAACAGCTGCACGGCAAGGGTGGCCAACAGCATGGCCAGCGACAGGAAAATCAGCACCAGAATCAGCGTGCTGCGCCGCGTTTGCTGACGGTAGGCCTCAGGGTTCAACTGCTTGATCTCGAACGGCACGGCCATGGAACTCCTCTGTGGGGCAGGGCACTTATCTGCGGCGCATTATCACCTTCGGGCAGGGTGCGGGCGAGCGAAGAGATTCTGTGGTTGGTGGGCGGCAGGGAAAGTGGGTGCGCCCGGGGCTGCATGTGGTGGAGCGTTGAGCTGGGTGGGAGTGCTATGAGCATTTGGCCTGCGCGGAAAACAAAAGGCTAGGTCCCCGTTACGCGTTGTAATGCCAGGCGCTGTTTGCGCCCCTCGCCCTCCGGGAGAGGGGCTGGGGGAGAGGGTTCTCGAGCCAGGATTGTTGCCCTGGGCCCCTAACCTTCTCCTTGGTGGGGCGAGCGCTTCTAAATAATCTAATAATGGTGCTTTTCAGGATGCTTTTTATGGTGCTAGTCTGTGCCTGCTTAACCCCGTGTTCGCACAGTTAACCTTATGAAGAAAAGTCCTTAACCAAGATAGCTAGGCCACAGCAAACAGCCCAGATCAGCTCAATACAGACAGTTCTGGCGGCTCGGCCACAAACACTAGCTTAGGCCCAGATAGAAACGCGAATAGCGAGAGCAGGTGGATATGGCGATGACATACGCGGTGCTGGCTGACGTTGCGGCGTCGGTGACAGACCTTAAAAGAGATCCTATGGGAACCATCCGCGAGGGTGCGGGCGAAACCGTTGTGATCCTCAATCGAAACGAACCGGCCTTCTACGCCGTGCCTCCGGCACGCTACGAAGCCATGCTGGAACTGATTGATGATCTGCGACTGGCTGAAATCGTCCGTGCGCGGCGTGGTGAACCTACTGTCCGAGTAGAGATTGATGACCTCATCGCAGAAGCCGGCGGAGCCGGAGAAGACTAAGTACACCCTGGAGTTCAACGCTCAAGCTTTGAAAGAGTGGGGAAAGCTGGACAGCACCATTCGCCTGCAGTTTGCCAAAAAGCTCAAGGAGCGCCTTGTTAATCCCAGGGTTGAGGCTGACAAGCTCAGGGATATGCCCAACTGCTACAAGATCAAGCTACGTGCTGCTGGTTATCGACTTGTTTACGACGTCGTAGATCAACTGCTTATCGTCACAGTTGTTGCCGTAGGTAAGCGCGAAAGAGGTAAAGTCTACGGTAGTGCATCTAACCGAGTTTCTTGATATTAAATCTCAAGGGATTAGCACTTCCTGTGCGTCCATATAAATATGTTGTGCGAGGTTTTCGCAGTTGAGTTATCCAGAGATTTTGTATAAGTATCGAGCGTTTAACGCTAATCTTTTGATGAGTTTAATTAACGGTTCAGTTTGGTTTTCTAAACCTGCGGATCTCAACGATCCTTTTGATTGCCAGCTTGTGCTTGAAGATATTGCCCCCGCTCGCGCTGAGTTTGAGTCAAAGTTAGAGAATGCATTTCAGCAGCTTGCAACTAGGCTTGGAAAATATGTTTGTTTTAGTAAAACATCTGGTCAATTTTATACCGGTGACTCTCTTTCTGACGAGTTCAAGGCAGAAGTAGTAGAATTTAAAGGTCATGTCGAGAAGGCTATGAGAGAGGTTGGGGTCTTTTCGGCTTCTTCCCAGTGCATGAATACCACGATGTGGAGTCATTACGGTGATTATCATAAGGGTGTTTGTATTGGTTATTATACGGAAAGGTTATTCCCCAAAAACTCACTTGCAGAAATATTGCGTAAGGTTACGTATTTAAAGCCTGAAAAGATTAGGTGTAATGTTTATGATGCCTATGCAAGCTGTTGCTGCAATGCCGATAAGGACGCTTACATGCAGTTCGTCAATTCTTTAGTGTCAGTTAAATCAAACGACTGGGAATATGAGGAGGAATGGCGCTTTATTAAAGAGCTTCATGGCGGGATTTGCATAGGGACTGATGCGATATGCTCAATTTCATTTGGGATGAGGGCTTCTGTAGAGTGTAAGTCCACGATAAGAAATATTTTGGCTGATGTCCCAATGGTCTATTTTCAGATGAGGCGTTCAGGTTCTGGTTTGTGCTTGGAATCTGTAAATATGAAACCTGATTCCGAGTATTGGAATGTCAGTCCTGAGGACTAGTCAGTAGTAAGCCAGCCGTGTCCCGCGTTTTATTGAAAAAGGACATTCGGGGACAGACCACGGTTTATCTAGAGCCCTACAGCGAAAACCGTGTCTTCACTCTGCTGCTTTAATCAAATGACTCAAAGCGCGATGGTATTTCTCGACTCTCGCCAAGTCTTTGGTGTCTAGATGTTCGATTCTCGTTAGGTCTAAATTATCCTTGATATCTTCAATTTTTACTTTTCTAGCTAGGGTGTTATTTGCTATGCGCAGTATAAAGTCTTCGTAGCTCTCGCCATTTATTTTTGATAGACAGTCAATGGCTTGTGTGATGGCCTCTGAAAAGCCGCTGTTCTTTAGCTCGTTGAGAGATATATCGCTGTCCTCAACCACATCATGCATTACGGCTACAATCATCTCGTCTTCATTACGAAATTTAAGCATAAGCCGTAGTGGATGCAAGATATAAGGTCGGCCAGCTTTATCAACTTGGCCTGTATGCGCTTTAGAGGCTATGGCGATGGCTTTGTCGAGGTTGCTCATGTCTGTGCGTGTTCCTTGGCGTAGTAGTCAATTCCCTCTAGTAGTTTTTCAGTCACTACTCTCATTGAATCTTCCGTTGCTTCATCATACAGCCAGTCTACATTTGTGGCTTTTGTAAGCAGTAAGGCGAATTCGTTGTTGTCAGTTCCCTCAAGTGATTGCTTAAGTAGGGCAGTCAGGTCTTGCAGGTCTATATTGGGGTTTTTGCAGAGATTGGCGGCGGCCACATACACGGCATCTTCAAGCTCTTCAGGGGCATTTAGATCTATCAGGTCTGCGTCAAGTGAGGCGACTGAGAGCCCAAAGTGTTCAGTATTTATATTCATGTTCAGTTCACTTAGTTGCGCGTGCGGTTGAGGAAGGCAAACAGCACAGGGTCGAACACCGCAGCCTTGATATCCCGCTAGACCAAGGCCGTTAGGCCATTGATGGTTATACGTTAATCGACTGGCGCACTTACATAAAAACCGCACACAACAAAAACCCGCCGAAGCGGGTTTCTTTCAGACCATTCCAACATCCTGTCGGTAGCCATCCGGGCCATGGTCGATCATCCGTGATCCCTGTGCGCGTCCTGCGCAGCAGCTGATAGACACAGATTAGGCCTGGAGCCCGGGTAGCAACAGGGCGTATCGGAGCCGGGGCGTGTAAGACATTCGCTAGACGAGCGGCAGAATGAGAGTCACTGCACATAACTCGGGGTCAGCCTGCGCTCTCGATAAGCACAGCATCACCTGCCACATCCAGGCCATCGTTCAGTTCAATGATATTGACTGCGCGTAGGCTGCCATCCGGTCTCGCCAGGCACCATTGCATTCCGGCCGGCAGGTTCAGGCGCTGGGGCTCGAATAGCACCTCGGTAGAAAATGCTTTAGCCAATTGCTGGGCCAGGACCACATCGTCCAGCGCGAAGTCGTTCAAGCCCCAGGCCAAACCAGCGGACTGGTGAAAGCCAGAGTCGTACTCAAA
The DNA here is from genome assembly GCF_963970915.1 of Pseudomonas sp. EA_105y_Pfl2_R69. NCBI lineage: Bacteria > Pseudomonadati > Pseudomonadota > Gammaproteobacteria > Pseudomonadales > Pseudomonadaceae > Pseudomonas > Pseudomonas sp. EA_105y_Pfl2_R69. The sequence continues at coordinate 557,304 of NZ_CAXAOO010000004.1, read as the reverse complement.
ATACTGCAGGAACAAGGCGGCATCCGCCTTCGGAAATTCCAGCGATTCCACACCCTGCTCGATATGCCGATTGAAGAACTCCACTACCGAGTCTTCGGATATCCGATCTTTTAAGAAAAAATCTACCGAGCCGCTCATTTGATACCTCTGGCTTGCATTAGGTCGAGAAGCTCAGATGTTCTCGATTTTTGCTCTGCTGTGAAAATACCTTTCTGGGACATCATGTCCAACGACTTGCGGGCATTATCCATTCCCTTCTTTCTGGCTGTAACCAGGATGTTGTACTCGGCCGATGTGATATTGACTGTACCTAGCCCGCTAATGGGATGGAGCGAATTATCATGAATGCCGAATGTTCTTCCAGACGATGTGCTGAAGGACTCGCCAGTACGAATTTGCTCACCGATGCGATGAATTTCGTCGAGGTCCTTGGCCACAACCTCAGGTGGCACGGTGTACATGGTGTTCCCGGTCTTTTTGGGAATAGTCACCCGGTGAGGGAAATGCCGATCACTCAGGGTCAGATGCGACCAGCTCCGCAATACAGGCACTGCGAGCGATTCTCGAGGTATCGCCTCCGGCCTCGGCAACTCCACCGTCTGCGCACTTGTCCCTCTGCCTTGCGCGCGGCCTTTGAGCTTGATCTTCGCGTTTTTCAGCGCTCCGCTCAGGCGTTGCAGGGCGCTACCCAGGCGCTTGAGTAGGGCGGCATGGCGTACGGAGGCCGCACCGCGGGCGGCGAGGCCGATGCCGCCGGTGAAGACCACCAGCAGTGCGGCCAGCACCAGTTCGAATACCGCGCCGCCGCCGAACTCGGCCAGTTCCTCGACGTTTTGCGCTTTGGCGTAATCCACGGCGAAGCGGCTGAGCATTTGTTTGCTCGGGCCGTCCTCATGGATAAAGCAGGCGGCTTCGTAGGCTTGGGCGATTTGCTCGCGGCTGTATTGCTGGGGTCGAAGCCCAGGGCTTCGACCAGCTCCTGGTGTTGCGCCTGTGAATAGTTCTGCAGGAAATCGTCGTACCAGCTTCCCTGTGGGGAGACCTTGGCCTTCCAGGCGCTGCTCAGCATATTCCAAGCGTGGTTATAGGGGCTTACCAGGTCGGCCATTTCCTTGAGCGACTTGAGCAGGCCCCAGGCACCGAGAAAGAAGCCTTTGCCGAAGGCGAAGCGGGTATGCAGGTAGTTGGAGAGGGCGCTGCGCTGTTCCTGAGCCCTACGCAATTGGGCGGCTTCGGCGTGTTCGGCGTTGAGTATTGCCTCCAGCGTCGCTTTCAGCTCTGCACGTGCGCTGGCAACGGCGCTGTCGACGTCGCTATTGGCCAGTAACTGCACCTGGTAGCAGCTGGCTTGCAGGCTTTGGATAAAGCCGCCCCGCGCATCCAGCCCGCCTTGGATGGCCGCACCTTGGTCGGGGGCCAGCAGGTAGGGCGTGTTCGCTGCGAGAAGCTCGCCGTTGTCCCAGATAAAGCGCATGCCAACCAGGCATTCGGATTTGACCTGGCTGGGTGCTTCCAGCGGGCGCGGGGCTTGTTGGTCGAAATTGCCGTTGTAGGGCGAGGGTGGGGATTCCTGCTTTACGCTGCGGTCGTTGGGTACGTAGCCACTCATTATTTACGGTTCCGTCCGTGTGTTGCGTCATGGCTGGTGTGCAGCCAGGTGGAGAGTGTCGAGCGGCGATGCTAGCCGAAGTCCCATGCGCAAAAGTTTGCGCAGTGGGTTGTCTGGGCGTTTTTTGTGATGAGGGTCACAAAGAATTCGAGGCCGTTTCCCCGGGCTTCTTGAGCTCGCGTCTATCCCGTGGCGGTGGTCATCCGTCTGCGGAGCTATAAAGGAGGTCTCTGTCGGTAAGCCCGGGGCTCCCGGTGATTGCAGGTGGCTTTGCGGTGGGTGGGGCTGATGGCCTACCTCTCACCCTGGCCCTCTCCCCCGAGGGGCGAGGGGACTCGTCAGCGTAAGCCGCGCAATCGCGCAAGGCATTGCCGGGGCGTGGTTCAAGTAGCCGCAGTGCGCCGGGTGACAGGGCGGGTCAGGTGGCCTGGGGCGTCGAATTCGGGGGATTCGCTTCTTACAGGCTGCCGAATTTATAACCGCTCCACAGTATTACGGGGTTCTGTCCAGGCGTATCTTCTGCGGCGGCAGTTATTAGGCCGTCCCTGACTCGCCATACGACTAGTTTCTTCCCGAATGGATCGGTGCCGAATTTTGCACCTGGCATCTGATCCAGGCGTGGATAGTCGGCAAGCTTTCTCGATAGGTAATCATCTAGAACGTCAAAGCTTCCGGCCGCAAATTCGATGCGTACGTTGCTTAGCTTGTTCTTGGAGAAGAAGAAAGTTACCAGGCGTGCCGGAATGTTGTCATAGGCCGTGCTGATATTCGCCGAACATAGATAGTCATTTTGCGCGGTAATGCGTTCTGCAGGGCCCAGATTGCCATAGCATTTCAACTTGTGGCCACGGGCCTCATTCTCGCTGATGACTGCGGCTTGGTCTCGTGCAGAGAAATAGTCCGGCGATTCTGCATAGGTGGGGGTGCCTAGGCGGGCATACCAGTCGGAAATGGCGTGCTGGTAATGCAGCGGAAGTGCAGGGAATAGGAGCTTTCCGATTCCTAGCAATACGGCCACGAATAAGAGGGTTTTTAGGCGTTTCATGGGCATCCTGCCTTTTCGAATGGGTGGGCACGCTGTAGCCACTTTGTAGTGCGCACAAAAAAGGGCTTAGCTTTCGCTAAACCCTTGTTTTGTTTGGTGGCTACGCAGGGACTTGAACCCCGGACCCCAGCATTATGAATGCTATGCTCTAACCAGCTGAGCTACGTAGCCGAGTGGCGCGCATTATTCGCGTCTTGAGGGTTGCTGTCAACCCTGTTGAGTAGAAAATTTCTGCGCGCGATCAAGCGCTTACACGTTAAAGCGGAAATGCATGACGTCGCCGTCCTTGACGATGTACTCCTTGCCTTCCAGACGCCACTTGCCGGCCTCTTTGGTGCCGGCTTCGCCCTTGTACTGGATGAAGTCGTTGTAGGCGATGACTTCGGCGCGGATAAAGCCTTTTTCGAAGTCGGTGTGGATCACGGCCGCCGCTTGCGGGGCGGTGGCACCGATCTTGACGGTCCAGGCGCGCACTTCCTTGACCCCGGCGGTGAAGTAGGTCTGCAGGTTGAGCAGCTCGTAGCCGGCGCGGATCACGCGGTTGAGGCCGGGTTCTTCCAGGCCCAGGGCTTCGAGGAACATGTCCTTTTCTTCGCCGTCGTCCAGTTCGGCGATTTCCGCTTCGATCTTGTTGCACACCGGTACCACGGGCGCGCCTTCGGCGTCGGCGATGGCCTGTACTACGTCGAGCAGCGGGTTGTTCTCGAAGCCGTCCTCGGCGACGTTGGCGATATACATCACCGGCTTGCTGGTGAGCAGGTGGAAGCCGCGTACCAGTGCCTTCTCGTCGTCACCCAGGGTCTTCATCAGGGTGCGCGCCGGCTTGCCTTCGCTGAAGTGCGGAATCAGCTTCTCCAGCAGGGCTTTCTGCGCCACGGCTTCCTTGTCGCCACCCTTGGCGTTGCGGGTGGTCTTCTGCAGTTGCTTCTCGCAGCTGTCGAGGTCGGCGAAGATCAGTTCGAGGTCGATGATCTCGATATCGCGCTTGGGGTCGACGCTGTTGGCGACGTGAATCACGTTGTCGTCCTGGAAGCAGCGCACCACGTGGGCGATGGCGTCGGTCTCGCGGATGTTGGCGAGGAACTTGTTGCCCAGGCCTTCACCCTTGGAGGCACCTTCGACCAGGCCGGCGATATCGACGAACTCCATGGTGGTCGGCAGCACCCGCTCCGGCTTGACGATCTCTGCCAGGGCCTGCAGGCGCGGGTCGGGCATCGGCACGATGCCGCTGTTGGGCTCGATGGTGCAGAAGGGGAAGTTCTCTGCCGCAATCCCGGATTTGGTGAGGGCGTTGAACAGGGTGGACTTGCCGACGTTGGGCAGGCCGACGATGCCGCAGTTGAATCCCATGGTGTGTCCCTCGCGCGAAATGGCGGTGAAGAGTTAAGAGGAGGCTTTCTGACTGTGCAGCTTGTGCATGGCCTTGCTCCAGTCGCCTGCGAGGATTTCCGGCAGGACGCCCAGGGCGAAGTCGATGCTGGTGTCCAGCAGCTCCTGCTCGCTGCGCGGGGCGCGGCCGAGGACGAAGTTGGAGACCATGCTGCTGTGCCCAGGATGGCCGATGCCAAGCCGCAGGCGGTAAAAACTGTTCTGATTGCCGAGCTGGGCGATGATGTCGCGCAGGCCGTTATGTCCACCGTGCCCGCCACCCTGTTTGAGTTTGGCGACGCCGGGGGGCATATCGAGTTCGTCGTGGGCCACCAGAATGGCTTCCGGCGGGATGCGGAAGAAATTCGCCAATGCCGCCACGGACTGACCGCTGCGGTTCATAAAGGTGGTGGGGATCAGCAGACGAACATCGCGGCCCTGATGGCTGAATTTGCCAGTCAGGCCAAAATACTTTTTGTCGAGGCTCAGGTTGATGCGCTGGCTGTCGGCCAGCCGCTCAACGAAAAGGGCCCCTGCATTATGCCGGGTCTGGTCGTATTCGGTGCCGGGGTTACCCAGGCCAACGATCAGTTGTACGGCAGTCATGTCAGGAGCCCTTTTGTGGAAATAGCCCAGGCGCTAATGCGTCTGGGCTGTTTTCCGGCGGTGCGAGGGTTACTCGGCAGCGCCTTCGCCTTCTGCTGCAACATCAACATCTTTGGCAACGCGCGAAGCGTGGATGTTGGCCACTGCCAGGTCGTTACCGTGAGCCAGTGCAACCAGCTCAACGCCTTTCGGCAGCTTGAGGTCGGCCAGGTGGACGATCTGGCCGATTTCAACGGCAGCCATATCGACTTCGATGAATTCCGGCAGGTCTTTCGGCAGGCAGGAAACTTCGACTTCAGCCAGGGTGTGAGAGACTTCGCCACCTTGCTGCTTCACGCCAACCGAGGTTTCCTGGTTGAGGAAGTGCAGCGGTACGAGGGCGGTCAGTTTCTGGCCGGCGATGACGCGGATAAAGTCGGCGTGCATCACGTAGCCTTTGGCCGGGTGACGCTGCAGGGCTTTGATCAGAACGCTTTCGTTGCTGCCGGCGACGTTCAGGCTCAGCACGTGGCTGTAGGCTGCTTCGTTTTCCAGCAGCTTGGCCAGTTCTTTGGCCAGCAGGCTGATCGATTGCGGGGCTTTCTCGCCACCGTAGATTACGGCAGGCACCATGGCGACGTTACGACGCAGGCGGCGGCTCGCACCTTTCCCCAGGTCGGAACGCACTTCGGCATTCAGGGCAAATTCAGTAGTCATTTCACTTCTCCAAAATAACCAAACCGTCCGTTACGCTTGCGACCAGCGACGGGACGGTTGGTTGAAAAGCCTTGCCATCAGGGCAGGGCGTTTGCGTTCAGGGCGCTGTCCGGATTAACGGAACATCGCGCTGATCGATTCTTCATTGCTGATGCGGCGGACTGCTTCAGCCACTACCGGGGCGATATCCAGTTGGCGAATACGCGAACAGGATTGCGCGGCGGCGGACAGCGGGATGGTGTTGGTCACCACCAGCTCGTCGAGTACGGAATTTTCGATGTTTTCGATCGCGCGGCCAGACAGCACGGCGTGCGTGGCGTAGGCGAAGACTTTGGAGGCACCGTGTTCTTTCAGCGCTTTGGCCGCGTGGCACAGGGTGCCGGCGGTATCCACCATGTCGTCGACCAGGATGCAGGTACGGCCTTCAACGTCGCCGATGATGTGCATCACTTCGGAGTGGTTGGCCTTTTCGCGGCGCTTGTCGATGATCGCCAGGTCTACACCCAGGGATTTGGCCACGGCACGAGCACGTACCACGCCGCCGATATCCGGGGAAACGATCATCAGGTTTTCGAAGCGCTGGTCTTCGATGTCGTCCACCAGTACTGGGGAGCCGTAGATGTTATCTACCGGGATATCGAAGAAGCCCTGGATCTGGTCCGCGTGCAGGTCGACGGTGAGGACACGGTCGATGCCTACAACGGTGAGCATGTCAGCCACGACTTTGGCGCTGATGGCCACGCGGGCGGAGCGCGGACGGCGATCCTGGCGGGCATAGCCAAAGTAGGGGATGACTGCAGTAATTCGGGTCGCTGAGGAGCGGCGGAAGGCGTCGGCCATCACTACCAGTTCCATCAGGTTGTCATTGGTTGGCGCGCACGTCGGTTGAATCAGGAAGACGTCTTTACCGCGGACGTTTTCGTTGATTTCAATCATGATCTCGCCGTCGGAGAATTTACCGACCGAGGCATCACCGAGGGGAATGTGCAGCTGACGTACGATACGTCGCGCCAGATCGGGGTTGGCGTTCCCCGTAAAGACCATCATCTTGGACACGCGCAGTACCTGCCGGCTGAGGGTATACCTGGATGAGTATAGAAAATGGCAGGGGCGGCTGGATTCGAACCAACGCATGGCAGGATCAAAACCTGCTGCCTTACCGCTTGGCGACGCCCCTACAACCGTACAACTCGGTAGAACACATTCACTTCCTGGCCAATTTTTCCAGCTTGCGGTGCAACATCGAGATGTTACGACCCTGGGCAACGAAACTTGGCAAAGTGCCTGGAAGTTGGCGGGCGACTTTATCAGCATCGTCCCGGTTTGGGAAGCTCCCAAACACACAAGCTCCAGTGCCGGTTAATCTTGCGGGAACAAAATTGTTCAACAAGATCAAAGCGTTACGGACTTCTTTATAACGCTTCTGGACCACCGGCAGGCAGTCGTTACGACCACCCCCCTCAAGAAGGCTGCGAACTTTAATGGGCGGCGTATCCCGTGTCAACTCGGGGTCGGAGAAAACTTCTGCTGTGCTGACAAAGACTTGCGGTATGGCGACGAGAAACCAGGGCTCGTCCAGCTCCACGGCGGTGAGGCGCTCGCCCACGCCTTCGGCAAAGGCCGCGTGGCCGCGCACGAATACCGGCACGTCGGCTCCCAGGCCTAGGCCGAGGGCGGCGAGACGATCTTCGTCCCAGTTCAGCTGCCATAGCCGGTCGAGGCCGAGCAGGGTGGTGGCGGCATCCGAGCTGCCGCCGCCGATGCCGCCGCCCATGGGCAGGCGCTTGCCCAGCCAGATATCGGCCCCCAGGCGGGTGCCGCTGGCGTGCTGCAGGCTGCGGGCGGCGCGCACGATCAGGTTGCTGTCGTGGGGCACGCCGTCGATGGCTGTGTGCAGGCGAATTTCGCCGTCCTGGCGCAGGGCAAAACCTAGCTCGTCGGCGAAGTCGAGAAACTGGAACAGGGTCTGCAGCTCGTGGTAGCCGTCGGCGCGGCGGCCGAGGATATGCAGCATCAGGTTGAGTTTGGCCGGTGCCGGCAGAATCAGTTCGGCGGCAGCGGGAATTGCCGGGGCGGTCATTGGCCGAGCTGGCGCGGCTGCCAGTCCTTGATCACCAGGGTGACTTGCAGATCGAAGCCGCTGAGCTTGATCCGCTCCGGCAGCCAGAAGCCATTCTGCTCGGTATAGCGCAGGTACTCGACCTGCCAGCCATCCTGGCTCAGTTGCGCCAGGCGGCTGTCGGCATCCAGGCTCAGCCGGCTCTTGCTGTCCGGCGAGGGCAGGCCGCGAATCCACCAGAGCAGGTGCGAGACCGGCAGATTCAGGCCGAGCCGCTCCTGCATCAGCTGTTCCGGGGTGGCAGCCTGGTAGCGACCCTGGTTGGCCACTTCCAGCAGGATGGCACCGGGGCGGCCGGTCAGGCGCGCGGCACCTCGGCCGAGCGGGCCGGACAGGCGGATGTCGTAGTAATCCTGGCGTTGCAGCCAGAACAGGGTGCCGCTGCCGGAGTCCTTGGGCGCGCGAATGCCGACCTTGCCGTTGATCTGCCAGGCGTCGAGGCCGGCGATCTGCTGTTTGTGAGCCTGCCAGAGGCCGGCGTCACCCTGGCCTTCCAGGGCTTCGCGGGAGGTCAGGCCGGCGCAGCCGGCGAGTAGGGCAATCAGGCTGAAAACTATCAGGTGGCGCACAAGCATCAAAGCGTCTCTGCTCCGGTCAGGCGCAGCAGGGTACTGCGCAGAATTGAACTGTCGGGTTGCTGTTCGAGGGCCTGGCGCCAGATTTTCCGGGCTTCCTTCTGTTTGCCTTGGGCCCAGAGCACTTCACCCAGGTGGGCGGCCACTTCGTGGTCGGGGAAGTCTTGCAGGGCCTTGCGCAGCAGGCGTTCGGCTTCGTCCAGGTTGCCCTGGCGGTAGTTGACCCAGCCCAGGCTGTCGAGAATCGCCGGGTCATCGGGGTTGAGCTGGTAGGCCTGCTCGATCAGCTCGCGGGCTTCGGCGTAGCGCGTGGTGCGGTCGGCCAGGGTGTAGCCGAGGGCGTTGAGGACCATGGCGTTGTCCGGCTCGCGCTCGAGGATAAAGCGCAGGTCCTGCTCCAGCAGCGGTAGGTTGTCGCGTTTTTCGGCGAGCATGGCGCGGGTGTAGAGCAGGTTGAGGTCTTCGGGGAACTGTTCCAACGCCTGCTCGATGACCTGCCAGGCGCGTTGGTTGTTCTGTTGTGTGCTCCAGGCTTCGGCTTCGATCAGGTACAGCTGGATGGCGTAATCGGGCTGGCTTTCCCGGGCCTGGCGCAGGCGCTGGGCCGCTTCCTCGCCACGTTTTTGCTTGAACAGCAGCTCGCTCTGGCGCGACTGGGCGGGCAGGTAGTCGTTGCCGGGGCCGACCAGGGCGTATTCGATCAGGGCGCTGTCGGGCTCATCGAGGGCTTCATAGGCGCGGGCCAGGTTGTAGTGGGCCGCGTCGACGTGATTGTCGCGCTCGACCAGCTCTTCCAGGTAGACGATTGCCTCTTGCCAGGCTTCGGCTTCCAGGCAGACCAGGGCCAGGGAAAAGCGCAGGTCGTCATCGTTGGGGAACTGCTGCAGCAGCGAGGCAAATTCGCCCTTGGCCTCGTCGAGGCGATCTTCGACCACCAGCAGGCGGGCGTAGGTCAGGCGCAGGCGCTTGTCGTCCGGGTGCCGCTTGATGCCTTTCTCCAGCAGGATCAGGGCGTCGCCGTTGCGTTCGAGGCTCTGCAGCAGGCGCGCCTGCAGCAGAATGGCGGCCACGGGGCGGTCCTTGACGGGTTGCCCCTCCAGGCGCTCCAGGGCCTCCTGGGCGCGACCGTCCTGTTGCAGCAACAGGGCCTGGCCGAACAGCAGCTGATGGTTGTCGGGGTATTTTTCCTGCAGGCGAGCGAAGCTCTGCAGCAGGCCGGCGCGGGTATCGGGGTCGCTTTCCGCGGCGGACAGGGCGAGGAAGTCGAAATGGGTGTCGCCCTGGCGCTGCAGCACGCGCTCCATAAAGCGCATGGATTCGTCGTAGCGCCCGGCGCGGGCCAGTTGCACGGCGGCGGCGCGCTGGGCGTCGACGCTCTCGGGGGCATTCTTGGTCCACAGCAGGCTGGTTTCCAGGGCGGCCTGCTCGGCCCCCAGGTACTCGGCAATGCGGAAGCCTCGCTCGGCGACGCCGGCATCCTGGGTCACCTTGGCCTGCTGTACATAGTTGCCCAGGGCAATGTCGAAGCGATTGCGTTGCCCGGCCAGTTCGGCAGTCAGCAGCGACAGCAGGGTGTCTTGGCTGAAGGAGCCATACACCTGGGGCTGCTCGGCTGGCGTCGCAACGGCAGGGTCTTCCACCGGCGGCGTGCCATCCGGGGCTGAGGGGGCAAAGGTCTGGCAGCCGCTGAGCAAGGCAGCGGCAGTCAGCAAGGCGAGGGATCTATTCATAGAGAAATATGTGGCCAACCTGCGGTCTGGGCATCATGACACAAGCGCCAGGGCAAGCCCATGGGCTGGGATGATCCGGATTAAGAGATAAACCTGGCTCGGAGCCTGTTGCCGTTTCAGACGCGGCAGCAGAGCCTGATCGGACAATAGCCGGCGGTGGTTGTTCTCGCCTGGCCGAAGTAGGACAATTGCCGGCTTCCACTCCCTGTCAGCGACCTTGCATGGCCTTTATTGCCCTCGGTATCAACCATAAGACCGCTTCGGTGGATGTCCGCGAGCGCGTGGCTTTCACTCCCGAGCAGTTGGTTGAGGCGTTGCAGCAGCTGTGTCAGCGCACCAGCAGCCGGGAGGCGGCGATTCTCTCGACCTGCAATCGCAGCGAACTCTACCTCGAACAGGATGGTTTGAGCGCCGATGAAGTGCTGGCCTGGCTGGCCGCCTATCACCGCCTGAGCCTCGAAGAGCTGCGTGCCTGCGCCTATATCCACGCCGACGACGAAGCCGTGCGGCATATGATGCGCGTGGCCTCCGGGCTGGACTCCATGGTCCTCGGCGAGCCGCAGATTCTCGGCCAGATGAAGTCGGCCTTTGCCGTGGCCCGCGAGGCCGGCACTCTGGGGCCGCTGCTCGGGCGCCTGTTCCAGGCCACCTTCAGCACCGCCAAGACCGTGCGCACCGATACCGCCATCGGCGAAAACCCGGTGTCGGTGGCCTTTGCCGCGGTCAGCCTGGCCAAGCAGATCTTCGCCGACCTGCACCGCAGCCAGGCGCTGCTGATCGGGGCCGGCGAGACCATCAGCCTGGTCGCGCGTCATCTGCACGATCAGGGCATCAAGCGCATCGTGGTGGCCAACCGCACCCTGGAGCGCGCCAGCAACCTGGCCGAACAGTTCGGGGCCCATGCCGTGCTGCTCTCGGAAATCCCTGATGAGTTGGTCAAAAGCGATATCGTGATCAGCTCCACGGCGAGTCAATTGCCCATCCTGGGTAAAGGCGCGGTGGAGCGGGCGCTGAAGCAGCGCAAGCACAAGCCGATCTTTATGGTCGATATCGCCGTGCCACGGGATATCGAGCCGGAAGTCGGCGAGCTGGACGACGTCTACCTGTATACCGTCGATGACCTGCACGAGGTGATCGCGGAAAACCTCAAGAGCCGCCAGGGCGCGGCTCAGGCCGCCGAGGAACTGGTGGCGATCGGCGCTCAGGACTTTATGCAGCGCCTGCGCGAGCTGGCCGCGGTGGATGTGCTCCGCGCCTACCGCCAGCAGGCCGAGCGTCTGCGCGACGAGGAATTGAGCAAGGCCCTGCGCCTGCTCAATAACGGCAGTTCGGCCGAAGATGTATTGGCGCTGTTGGCCCGTGGCCTGACCAACAAGCTGCTGCATGCGCCCAGCGTGCAGCTGAAAAAATTCTCTGCCGATGGCCGCGTCGATGCGTTGGGCGTGGCTCAAGAACTCTTTGCCCTGGACGAGGGCGCGTCGCCTGCTTCTACCCATAGCAGTTCGGCCAATAAATAAAGGTCTGCAATGAAAGCGTCACTGATCAATAAACTCGACCTGTTGCAGGATCGTTTCGAAGAACTGACCGCGTTGCTCGGCGATGCCGAAGTGATCGGCAATCAGCCGCAGTTTCGCGCCTATTCCAAGGAGTACGCCGAGATCGAACCGGTGTACCAGGCGTTCAGTGCTTTCCGCAAAGTCCAGGCCGACCTCGAAGGTGCCCAGGCGCTACTCAAGGACAGCGACCCGGACATGCGCGAGATGGCCGAGGAAGAAGTCGCCGAGGCCAAGGAACAACTGATCGAGCTGGAAGCCAGCCTGCAGCGCATGCTGCTGCCCAAGGACCCCAACGACGGGCGCAACGTGTTCCTCGAAGTGCGCGCCGGTACCGGCGGCGACGAGGCGGCGATCTTCTCCGGCGACCTGTTCCGCATGTACTCGCGTTACGCCGAGAAGCAGGGCTGGCGGGTGGAAGTGCTGTCGGCCAGCGAAGGCGAGCACGGCGGCTATAAGGAAGTGATTGCCCGGGTCGAGGGCGACAACGTCTACGGCAAGCTCAAGTTCGAGTCCGGCGCGCACCGCGTGCAGCGCGTTCCGGAAACCGAGTCCCAGGGCCGCATCCACACCTCGGCCTGCACCGTCGCGGTGTTGCCCGAGCCGGATGAGCAGATGGCTATCGATATCAACCCGGCCGACCTGCGTGTGGACACCTACCGCAGCTCCGGTGCCGGTGGTCAGCACGTCAACACCACCGACTCGGCGATCCGCATCACCCACATCCCCACCGGTACCGTGGTGGAGTGCCAGGAAGAACGCTCGCAGCACAAGAACCGCGCCAAGGCCATGGCCTGGCTGGCGGCCAAGTTGAAGGATCAGCAGGAAGCCGCCGCGCACAAGGAAATTTCCGATTCGCGCAAGCTGCTGGTGGGCTCCGGCGACCGCTCCGAACGGATCCGCACCTACAACTTTCCGCAGGGGCGGGTGACCGATCACCGCATTAACCTGACCCTGTATTCGCTCAACGAAGTGATTGCCGGCGGTGTCGAGGCGATTATCGAGCCGCTGCTGGTCGAATATCAGGCCGATCAGCTGGCTGCGCTGGGCGATTAAGTCCTGCGGTGCGCACGGCGCACCCTACGCCATGCGCCACGTAGGGTGGATGACGCTTTTTTCATCCACCAGAAGTCTGCGGTGGATCGATAAAGTACGTAGGGTGGATGGCGCTTTTTCATCCACCAGGAGCCCGCACGGTGGATCGATAAAGCGCGAGCGACGTGCCCCGATCCCCCCTACGAGAAAAATATGCCCACCATCGAATCGCTGCTCAACGCTGCCGCACTACCCGACTCGCCGACCCCGCGGCTGGACGCCGAGCTGTTGCTCGCCCATGTCCTGGGCAAGTCGCGCAGCTATTTGCATACCTGGCCGGAGCGCGAACTCGATGCGCCGCAGCTTGAGCGTTATGAGGCGATGCTGGCGCGGCGTCAGGCCGGCGAGCCGGTGGCCTATATTCTTGGCCAGCAGGGCTTCTGGAACCTGGAGCTGGAGGTCGCCGCGCACACCCTGATCCCGCGTCCGGACACCGAGCTGCTGGTGGAAACAGTTCTCGCGCTGCTGCCGGCCACGCCCGCGCAGGTGCTCGATCTGGGTACCGGCACCGGTGCGATTGCCCTGGCCCTGGCCAGCGAGCGCCAGGCCTGGCAGGTCACGGGTGTGGACCGTGTGCCCGAGGCGGTGGCCCTGGCCGAACGCAATCGCGCACGACTCAAGTTGGCCAATGCCGGCTTTGTTGCAAGCCACTGGTTTAGTGCCCTTGCCGGCCAGCGTTATCAGCTGATCGCCAGCAATCCGCCCTATATCGCCGCCGATGATCGTCACCTGGGCGAAGGCGATGTGCGCTTCGAACCGAGCAGCGCGCTGGTGGCGGGTGCGGATGGCCTGGACGATATTCGCCTGATCATTGCCCAGGCACCGGGCTATCTTGAAGCGGGCGGCTGGTTGCTGCTGGAGCACGGCTTCGACCAGGCCGCGGCGGTGCGCGCGCTGCTTAGCGCGCGCGGCTTTGGCGCGGTGGAAAGCCGGCGTGACCTGGGCGGCCACGAGCGCATCAGTCTGGGACGCTTGATTAATGAGTGACGCTATGAACCCGCAGGACATGCTCAATGACGAGGAACTGCTGCGCTACAGCCGGCAGATCCTCCTGCAACAGATCGATATCGCCGGCCAGCTGCGCCTGAAAAACAGCCGTGCGCTGATCATCGGCCTCGGCGGCCTGGGTTCGCCTGTGGCGCTGTATCTGGCGGCCGCAGGCGTCGGTGAGCTGCACCTGGCGGATTTCGACACGGTCGATCTGACCAATCTGCAGCGGCAGATCGCCCATGACACCCAGAGCATCGGCCTGAGCAAGGTCGACTCGGCAAGCAAGCGCCTGCTGGCGATCAACCCGCAGCTCAGGCTGCAACTGCACCCCCAGGGCCTGGACAGCGATTCCCTGGCCGCCGCCGTGGCGGCGGTGGATGTGGTGCTGGATTGCTCGGACAACTTCAGCACCCGCGAGGCGGTCAACGCCGCCTGCGTGACCGCCAAGGTGCCGCTGGTCAGTGGCGCGGCGATTCGCCTGGAAGGCCAGCTCTCGGTGTTCGATCCGCGGCGCGATGACAGCCCCTGCTACCACTGCATCTACGGCCACGGCAGCGAAGCCGAACTGACCTGCAGCGAGGCCGGGGTGGTCGGCCCGCTGGTGGGGCTGGTCGGCAGCCTGCAGGCGCTGGAAGCCTTGAAACTATTGGCGCAGTTTGGCGAGCCGCTGGTCGGCCGCCTGTTGTTGATCGATGCCCTGGGCAGTCGTTTCCGTGAGCTGCGGGTCAAGCGCGATCCGGCTTGCAGCGTCTGTGGCGGCCATGCCGAGTAACGTATCAAGAGACGCGCCGATTGGCGTGTTCGACTCCGGCGTCGGTGGTCTGTCGGTGTTGGGCGAGATTCGCGCACTGCTGCCCAATGAGTCGCTGCTCTATGTGGCCGACAGTGGCCATGTGCCCTATGGCGAAAAGAGCCCGGAATTTATTCGCGAGCGCTGCCGGGGGCTGGCCGAGTTTCTCCTCGCCCAAGGGGCCAAGGCCCTGGTGCTGGCCTGCAATACCGCCACGGTGGCGGGGGTGGCCGAGTTGCGTGAGCTGTACCCGCAGCTGCCGATTATCGGCATGGAACCGGCGGTCAAGCCGGCGGCGGCGGCGACCCAAACGGGCGTGGTCGGCGTACTGGCCACCACCGGAACCCTGAAAAGCGCCAAGTTCGCCGCTTTGCTCGACCGCTTTGCCAGCGATGTACGGGTGATTACCCAGCCCTGTCCGGGGCTGGTCGAGCGTATCGAAGCCGGCGAGCTGGACAGCCCGGCCACCCGTGAGTTGCTGCAGGGCTTTGCCCTACCACTGCTGGCCGAAGGCTGCGACACGCTGATCCTCGGTTGCACCCATTACCCCTTTATCAAGCCGCTGCTGCGCAGCCTGGTGCCCGAATCGATCAGCCTGATCGACACCGGCGCGGCAGTGGCCCGGCAACTGCAGCGGCTGCTCAGCGAGCGCGAGTTGCTGGCCACTGGGCCGGCCGAGGCGGCGCGCTTCTGGTCCAGCGGCGAGCCCCGGCTGATGCAGGCGGTATTGCCGCGGTTATGGGGCCAGGCGGCCGAGGTTCAGGCGCTGTGACGTATCGGTCGACTTTTATTTAGATCAAAGATTTCTATACTTCAGGCAGCGCAACACGGACTTCTCCTTATTCTGCTGAAAAAAGGACGGTGCCATGAACAAGTTGTCTTCTTTGGCCGCAGTGGCGGCGCTATCTCTGGGGAGCGTGGCTGCCGTACAGGCCGCCGATGTGACGTTCGCCGTCGGCCAGTCCGGTGAGTCGACCATGGTCTATCGCCTGGGCACCCAGTTCGATTTCGGTACCTTGCGTCAGTACGACAGCGGTCGCCTCACCGGCTATTGGGATGCCGGCTACACCTACTGGCAGGGTGACGAGACGGCCAGCAACCATAGCCTGTCCTTCAGCCCGGTATTGGTCTACGAATTCGCCGGCGAGACGTTCAGGCCCTATGTCGAGGCCGGTATCGGCGTGGCCCTGTTCGCCAGCACCGAGCTGGAGGACAACGACCTGGGTTCGTCCTTCCAGTTCGAGGATCGCCTCGGCTTCGGGGTGCGTTTCGCCGATCAGGAAATCGGCCTGCGAGCCGTGCACTATTCCAATGCCGGGCTCAAGCAGCCGAACGACGGCAGCGAGGCCTATACCCTGCATTACCGCGTGAGTTTCTAGATGGTTTGAGCCTGCCAGCGTTGTGTAGGCGATCCCCGCCGTCCAGCTACCCTGCTGTAGCGCAGCAAACTGGGGGGCATTGCGACTATCGGCTTTGTGGGTACCTGTAGGCGCGGGCCATGGCCGCGATGCGTTTCGCGGGCATGGTCCGCTCGTGCATGAGCTTCTGTCGCTGCAGCTTTGATCGGGTTCAGCGATAGATTTCCGTCATGCCCTTGCGCTCGTCCAGGCATTCGGGGGAGGCGGTTTCGAATTCGCGGCAGATCAGCGGGCGCACCTCGTAGATGGTGCAGCGCATGCTGTCGCGATCCAGCGCCGCACACCAGCCATCGTCCAGGCGCAGCATGACTTCGCCGCCCCAGTCGTCGGTGGCGATATAGCGCGGTGGCACGCCGGTATCGGTGATCAGCATCACTTCAAGCTGACAGCAGCAGGCCGCGCAGTTGCTGCAGCTGACGGCCGGTTCGCTCGGCACTTGGATATGGGGAATGGATTGACTCATGGCGCGCAGTGTACGCCATCACTGCTTTGGCGATGCTAGCTGCCGACGTAGGGTGGATGGCGCTTTACCCATCCACCATGGTTGTGAGGCGCTGCGCTGGTGGAAAACGCTTCGCGGTTTTCCACGGGGTGGCCATCCACCCTACGTGGATTGGCGAGTGCGCAGCTTTTGCTCGTATTGCGCACGATAGAGCCTGGCGAAGCCATGCAGAACGGGCATCACCAGGGCCCAGATCGCGCCGATCAGCAGCAGGCTCTGCCAGGTGCCGTAGGGCAGGTCGACGCCGGCGACCCGTGCGCCGGCATAGTAGGACAGCGGCGCGGCCACGGCCCCCAGCAGGCTGCCGCGCCACCAGGGTTGGGCGGTCCAGGCCAGGCAGTGGTTGAGGGTGGTACCCAGCAGCAGCCACAGGCAGGCCAACCACAGCGGAATCAGCGTACGTGGTTCGCCGAAATCGAATACCCCGAGGTTGAGCAGGAAACTGTCCAGGGCGCTGCCGGCCATAAAAACACTGACCAGCAGTTTGCCTTCCGCCGCCCAGCTGCTGGTCCACAGCAGATGCACCGCCAGCACCGCTGCGACAATCAGCAGCCACAGGGTGTCGCCGCCGAACACGCAGGCGCACCAGCCGAGCTGGAACAGCAGGGTATTAACGATCAGTTTGGCCATCCAGGGGTCCTCGGGTAACGGGCGATCAGCGCAATCGGCCCAGCAGCGGTTGGGGCTGGGCCGCCGATTTGGCCAGCAGCAGTTGCGCGGTGCCGATGGTGCGCTCGATAAAGCCGCCCTCGCAATAGCACAGGTAGAACTCCCACAGCCGATAGAAGCAGTCGTCGTAGCCGAGCTGTTCGAGTTTGTGCCGGGCCTGGCGCAGGTTGTCATGCCAGAGGCGCAGGGTGCGCGCGTAGTGCAGGCCGAAATCCTCCATATGGTGCAGGTTCATATCGGTTTTGTCGGTGACTATTTCCAGCATCTTCTGCACCGAGGGCAGGGCACCGCCGGGAAAGATATAGCGCTGGATAAAGTCGACGCTGTTTTTCGCCTGTTCATAACGCTGGTCGCGGATGGTGATGGCTTGCAGCAGCATCAGGCCATCGGGCTTGAGCAGCTTGGCGCACTGCTCGAAATAGTTACTCAGAAAACGATGGCCGACGGCCTCGATCATTTCGATCGACACCAGCTTGTCGTATTGGCCGGTGAGGTCGCGGTAGTCCTCCAGCAGCAGGGTGATCTGACCTTGCAGGCCCAGCTCGGCAATGCGCTTTTCGGTATAGGCGAACTGCTCGCGGGACAGGGTGGTGGTGGTGACCCGGCAGCCATGGTGGCTGGCGGCATAGATCGCCATGCTGCCCCAGCCGGTGCCGATTTCCAGCAGATGGTCGCTGGGTTTCAGGGCGAGCTTCTGGCAGATGCGTTCGAGCTTGTGCAGCTGCGCCTGTTCCAGGCTGTCGTCCGGGCCCTGGAACATGGCCGCCGAATACATCATGGTCGGATCGAGGAACTGCTCGAACAGCTCGTTACCCAGGTCGTAGTGGGCGGCGATGTTCTTGCGCGAACCCTTGCGGGTATTGCGGTTGAGCCAGTGCAACCCCTGTATCAGAGGGCGGCCGAGGCGAGCCAGGCCGCCCTCCATGGCATCCAGCACCTGCAGATTGCTGACGAATACACGGATTACCGCGGTCAGGTCCGGGGTGCTCCAGTAACCGTGGATATAGGCCTCGCCGGCACCGATCGAGCCGTTGCCGGCCACCAGGCCCCAGGTCGCCGGGTCGAGCACCTGGATCTCGGCGCTGAGGCTGGAGTGGGCGTCGCCGAACTGCAGGCGTTCGTCGCCTTCGATAATCACCAGTTGGCCATGGCGCAACTGCTTGAGCTGGCGCAGCACCGCGCGGCGCAACAGGCCGGCACCGATGCCGCTGCCAGTACGCACAACATTTTTAGCGGAGGTCAGGCTAGAGCTTTTCATGGTGCACTTCCTTCACGACAGGGCGGGCGACGCGGAACTCACCGTCGGCGGCCCGGTGGCTGAACAGGGGGATGCGTTTGAGCAGCAGGCGCAGGGCCTGCCAGTAGATGGCGGCGAGGGTCTTGCCGGTCATCCAGGGGAAACTCAGCAGGTAGCGGTGCAGGCTGGCGCGGGTAAGCGGGGTGCGTTGCAGGCTGAGGCTGGCGTCGAAGACTTTCTCCTCGCCGTTCCAGTCGGCCATATGCAGGCCCAGGCGTTCGCCAACCGGGCTGAAGCTCATGCGATATTCCAGCTCGCGCGGCAGAAAGGGCGAAACGTGAAACGCCTTGGCCACGGCGACGTGCTGATGGCCCGTGCCTGCGGCCGGCAACACGTAGTGATAGCGCTCGCGCCAGGGGGTGTTGCTGACCTCACAGAGAATCGCCGCCAGCTGGCCATCGGCCTCATGGCAATAGAAGAAACTCGCCGGGTTGAAGGCCAGGCCCCAGCTGCGCGGCTGGGTCAGCAGGCAGATATGCCCCAGCGGCGTACGGCCCAGCGCTTCAGTGACGCGCTGGCGCACGGCATCGATGAGCCTTATGCCGGCCCCGGTGAACTGCGGCAGGTAATCGCTTTCGCGGAACGAGAAGGGGGCAAAGCGCCCGCGCCCGGCCAGGGGCGACAGCGCCAGCAGCGCGTCCTGCTCGCTCAGGTCGAGATAGAGCAGGCCCATGCGATAGCGGAAGTTGTGCCGGCGCGGGGCAAAGCGCCGGTGCTGCACCCAGCCGCTGTAGAGGGCGCTGTTCATCACAGTGCCTCGCCGAATTCACGGGCCACGCGCAGCGCGCTGACCACGCCGTCTTCGTGGAAGCCGTTGGCCCAGTAGGCACCGCAGAAGTAGCTGTGGTGGGCACCGAGCAGTTCCTCCCAGCGCGCCTGCGCGGCCATGCCGGCCAGGCTGTATTGCGGGTGGGCGTAGGTGTAGCGGGCGAGGATCTTGCTCGGGTCGATGGCGGCGGTCTGGTTCAGGCTGACGCAGAAGGTGGTGGCGCTCTGGATGCCCTGGAGGATATTCATGTCGTAGGTGACGGCGGCAGATTGGCTGGCCGGGCCGCCCAGGCGATAGTTCCAGCTGGCCCAGGCCAGTGGCCGTTGCGGCAGCAGGCGGGTGTCGGTGTGCAGCACCACATCGTTATCGGCATAGGGCAGCGCGCCGAGGATTTCCTGCTCGACTCGCGTGGGTGCGGCCAGCAGGGCCAGGGCCTGGTCGCTGTGGCAGGCGAAGATCACCTTGTCGAAGCGCTCGGCTCCGGCGGCGCTATGGACGGTGACGCCGTCGCCATCACGCTCGACCCGGCTAACCGCGCAGTTGAGGCGGATATGCTGCTTGAAGGACTCGGTCAGCGGCGCGATATAGCTGCTGGAGCCGCCCTCGACCACGCACCACTGCGGCCGATTACTGACCGACAGCAGGCCGTGGTTCTTGAAGAAGCGCACGAAGAATTGCAGGGGAAAACCGAGCATGTCGTTAAGCGACATCGACCAGATCGCCGCGCCCATGGGCACGATGTAGTGCTGGATAAAGCGCTCGCTGTAGCCATTGGCCTTGAGGTAGTCACCCAGGGTCATGGTGCTGGCAATGCGTTGCAGGTTGAGGTCGTTCAGCGCCTCGCGGTTGAAGCGCAGGATGTCGCGGACCATGCCGATAAATTTCGGTGAGAGCAGGTTACGGCGCTGGGCAAACAGGGTATTGAGGCTATGCCCGTTGTACTCCACGCCGCTGACCGGGTCGCTGACCGAGAAGCTCATCTCGGTGGCCTTGAAGCCGACGCCGAGCTTGCCCAGCAGGCGGATAAAGTTGGGGTAGGTCCAGTCGTTGAACACGATAAAACCGGTGTCCACGGCATAACGCTGGCCATCGACCTGCACATCCACGGTGTGGGTGTGCCCGCCAATCCAGTCGCCGGCCTCGAATACGCGGATGGCGTGGCTGCGGTTGAGCAGGTAGGCGCTGGTCAAACCGGCGATACCACTGCCGATAATGGCGATCTTCATGAGTTGTCCTTGGTCGTGGCTTCGCTGCGGGCCATGCGGGTGCCGATGGCCACCTGCAAGCGCTTGGGTAGATGGCCGAGCAGCTTGAGCATGGCGATAAAGGGGCCGGGGAAGTTGATCTCGAACGGCTGCCGGTGCAGCCGTTCGGCGATATGCCGAGCGGCTTTTTCCACCGGCCAGCGCATGGGCATGGGGAAATCATTTTTTTGCGTCAGCGGGGTGTCGACAAAGCCCGGGCTGACCAGGGTCACGGCGATACCCTCGGCGCGCAGGTCGATGCGCAGGGTTTCCATGAGGTAGCGCATGGCGGCCTTGGAGGCACCGTAGGCTTCGGCGCGCGGGAGCGGCAGGTAGGTCACCGAACTGCCGACACCAACCAGATGTGCACGGTTGCCCAGGCGCAGCAGGGGCAGGGCGGCCTCGATGCAATAACTGGCAGTAAGCAGGTTGGCGCGCATCACCCGCTCGATCATCGCCGCCTCGAAGGCGCTGACCTCGACATACTCGCAAGTGCCGGCGTTGAGAATGGCGCAATCCAGTGCGCCCCAGACCTGGCCGATATGCTCGCCAATGCCACGTACCTGCTCGGCATTGCCGAGGTCGCCGGCGACCACCAGCACTTGTTCAGGAAAGCGCTTGGCCAGGACCTGCAAGGGCTCGATGCTGCGGGCGCTGAGTGCCAGGCGGTGACCCTGTTCGAGCAGTTGTTCGGCCAGGGCTGCGCCGATGCCACTGCTGGCACCGGTGAGCCAGATACGCCGTGCGTTCGCGTTCATGCCAGCCTCCGTTTCAGCCAGCGAATTGCCGAGCCGAGCAAGGGCAGGTGCTCGTAGAGCAGGCTGCCGGCGTCGAAATAGTCGCGGTGGCGATAGACCTTGCTGTGCCACAACAGGTGCGAGCAGCCTTCCACGCGGATCAGCTGGCCGCCGGCCAGGCGCGGGTGGCGGTAGCTCATGGTCCAGCGCAGGTAGCCTTCGCCGTCGCGCACCTGGTCGAAACCGTAGAAGTCGAAGCGCAGTTCGCTGACGTTGGCGTACAGTTCGGCGAAATAGCGCCGCATATTGGCCAGGCCGCGCACCTCGTGGAGTGGGTCGCAGAACAGCGCGTCATCGCTGTAGAGCTGGTCCAGGTGTTCGAGGTTGTCCTTGTTCAACCCGGCAAAGCGCTGGGCGAACTGGCGCAGGAAGTCGCTCATCGTGCCTCCTCGCCGGCCAGGTGCGGCAGGCGCTTGAAGGCCGCCAGGGCACGCGCGCGGCTGGCGCTCAGGTCGACCATGGGCCGCGGGTAGTCCGCGCCGCCAAACAGCCCGCCGCCACTGGGCAGCGCGGCGCTCGGCTGGTGGATATGTTTCTTGCTCAAGCCCTCGAGTTCGGGCAGCCAGTGGCGGATAAAACGTCCGTCCGGGTCGAACCGCTCGGACTGGCTGAGCGGGTTGAAAATACGGAAATAGGGGACCGAATCGGTGCCGGTGGAGGCGCTCCATTGCCAGCCGCCATTGTTCGCCGCCAGGTCGCCGTCGATCAGGTGGCGCATAAAGAAGCGCTCGCCCTCGCGCCAGTCGATCAGCAGGTTCTTGGTCAGGAACATCGCCACGACCATGCGCAGGCGGTTGTGCATCCAGCCGGTGGCGAGCAGCTGGCGCATGGCCGCATCGATAAGCGGGAAACCGGTGCGGCCTTGCTGCCAGGCTTTCAGCTCCTGCGGGGCGTTGCGCCAGGCCACGGCCTCGGTTTCAGCGCGGAAGGCGCGGTGCATGGACACGCGCGGGTAGCCGACCAGGATGTGCTTGTAGAACTCGCGCCAGAGCAGCTCGTTGATCCAGGTGATCACCCCGAGATTGCCGCTGTCGAACTCGCCCTGGTTGGCTTGCAGCGCCGCATGCAGGCACTGGCGCGGCGAGATCACCCCGGCGGTCAGGTAGGCGGACAGCTGGCTGGTACCGGCCTGGGCGGGGAAGTCGCGGGCGCTTTGATAGAAGTCGATCTGCTGCGCGGCGAAATCATCCAGACGCCGCTGCGCTTCGCTTTCACCGGCGGGCCAAAGCCGACGCAGGGCGGCTGATGGCGGGGTGAAGCCAGTAACCTGATCGGGTATGGCATCCGCTTGGATCGCGAGCGGGGACTGCGCTTTAGGCGTGGCGATCAGCGCTGGCAGGGCGGTATGCAGACGCTGATAGCAGACCTTGCGGAACTGGCTGTAGACCTGAAAATAGCCCCCGGACTTGGTCAGCACGCTGCCGGGTTTGAACAACAGCTGATCCAGATGGCTGCGCAAATGCACCCCCAGGCCATCCAGCGCCTCGGCCACGGCCTGATCGCGACGGCTTTCATGCACGCCGTACTCTTCGTTGACCTGCACCGTGCCGACCTGCAGCTGCTGGCACAGCTCGCCGATCACCTGTGGCGCGGCGCTCCAGTTATCGGCCGTGCGCACCAGTAGCGGCACCTTGAGTTTGCCCAGCTCGCTGGCCAGCTCCTTGAGGTTGCGCAGCCAGAAGTCGACCTTGCTCGGCGCGTCATCGTGGGCCAGCCACTGGCCGGGGCTGAGCAGGTACAGCGCCACGGTCGGGCCGCTGCTCATGGCGGCGGTCAGGGCGCTGTTGTCCTGCACCCGCAGGTCGGTACGAAACCAGATCAATTGCAGCATGGTATGTCCCATCAGCTGTTCAGCAGGTTCAAGTCGGCAAGGCTTTGCAGCGCGGCCAGCGGATCGGCGGCCAGGCTCAGGTCGGGGTTCTGCGCGGCCAGGCTGCACAGTTCCTGTCGGTGGATCTGCACCGCCTGGCCGATGATCAGGCAGGGGCAGTCATAGCCGGCCAGCAAGCGTTGCAAGTGGGTGGTATTGAGCGCCTGGCTGGAATACAGCAGCACCGCGCGGGGCTGGATATGTTCCACCGCCAGGGCCAGTTCGGCCGGCGGCAGCGGCCAGTCGAAGACGTCCACCGGGCAGTTGGCGCTGCTCGCCAGCCAGGCGGTCAGCCACAGGCCGGGGGCCATGGGCAGGTCAGAGACATTGATCAGCAGCAGCGGCGCGCCGTGGTACTGGCGATTGTTGTGGTACAGGCGCGCTCCGAGCTTGCTGCGCAGCCAGGAGTAGAAGAACACCCGTTCGGCCTGGGCCCCGAACTGGTTGCGCCAGCGCAGTTCCAGTTCTTCCAGCAGCGGCATCAGCAGTTGCTGGCACAAAGTGCGCGGCGGGTAGAGCGCCAGTTCGCGGTTGAAGCAGTCGTCCAGGCGGCGCTCGCTCAGGTTGCAGATGCTCTCCTGCAGGTGCTGGCGCTTCTCTTCCCAGAGCGAGCCGGCCTCACTGAAAACCGGCTGGCCGCTGCGCAGCAGCCCCTTGACCTGGCTGACCGAAACCCCGCGGCCGAGCCAGGTGAGGATCGCCTGGATGCGTGCCACATGGTCGGCGGAATACAGGCGGTGACCCTTGGGCGTGCGGTGCGGCACGATCAGGCCGTAGCGGCGTTCCCAGGCGCGCAGGGTGACGGCGTTGACCCCGGTAATGCGCGCCACTTCGCGGATCGGCACATAGCCCTGGGCCAGGGCGGCTTGGTAGTCGTCGCCGCCGGGGGCAGGGCTGTCGGTGAGCTCGTCCATGGTCAGAGGGCGTTGCGCAGGCTGAGGTTTTCCGGGTGCGGCTGCAGGTACACCTGCTGCGCGATGTAGCGGTCGGGATGACGGCGCAAGTGATGCTTGAGCAAGGTCATGGGCACCACCAGCGGGACTATGCCCTGGCGGTACTGGCCGATCAGCTGCTGCATTTCCTGTTTTTCTGCACTGCTCAGCGAGCGCTTGAGGTAGCCGCTGAGGTGCTGCAGCACGTTGCTGTGGGTGCGGCGGGTGGCGCAGCTTTTCAGCGCCGCCATGAGCTCGCTGAAGTAACGCGGGGCCAGCGCGGAGAGGTCATGTTGGCCGAGGTCGCCGAGCATGCGCCCCAGGCTCCTGTACTGCTGCGGATGGGTGGCCATCAGCAGGTACTTGTAGCGCGAGTGGAAGTCGATCAGGCGCTTGCGGCTCAGGCCTTCGCGCAGCAGCTGTTGCCACTCGGAGTAGGCGAACACGCGGGTGATGAAGTTCTCGCGCAGGATCGGGTCGTTGAGGCGGCCGTCTTCCTCCACCGGCAGGTCGGGGTGCCGGGCGCAGAAGGCCTGGGCGAAGATGCCGCGACCCTGGGGTTCGCTGGGGCGGCCGTTGTCCTGATAGACCTTGACCCGGTGCAGGCCGCAGGACGGCGACTGCTGCATAAAGATATAGCCGCAGATATCGCCCAGTTCGCCGGCCATGCGCTCGCCATAGGCGGCCAGGGGGGCGGTGACATCCGTCTCGCGGTTGACCGTGCCCACCGCGCGGGGGGCCTGCGGATCGCCGACCAGGCGGATAGGTTCGCGAGGGGTACCCAGGCCAATTGCCACTTCGGGGCACAACGGGGTGAACTCGAAGTATTCGGCAAGGGTGCGGCTGCACAGGCGCGATTCCTTATGACCGCCGTTGTAGCGCACTTCGGCTCCGAGCAGGCAGGCACTGATGGCGAGCCTGGGCTTGGTGGCGGTGATCTGGGGCGTGTTCATGGCGCGACCTCTGATGGTGTCTTGTACAAGATGCAATTCGTGTACAACTTGTGTTCATCATAGGGCGGCTATTGTACAGGTCAAGTATTTTGTACAGCTTGTGTAGAGATGTTGGCTGAATGGCACGGCGAAACACCCGGCACGTCTTGGGGGCACGGTTGGTTGGCGGTGGTGGGCGAGGGCTTTACGCGGCCGGGGTTGGGCGCTGGGAGGAGGGGGTTACTGCCAGCCCATCAGCCAATGCTGGGCATTTTCCAGGGTCTGCCAGTCCAGGCGTTGGCTGCGCTGGCTGAGTACGGCCTGTAATTCGACCTGCAGCACAGTGCCGTCCTCGTCGCAGAACAGCTCGGTGACCAGGAAGTGTTTTTCACGGTTCAGTGGCCGTGCTGCCGTCCATTTCGACAGCAGCAGCTTGCGCGGATTAAGCCGGTGTCTGGCTGACGCAGTGCGGGTCTGATCCTTCATTGCAGGTGTGCGAGCAAGCGGCGGGCGGCTTCCTGACCGCTGAGCCAGGCCCCTTCGACGCGGCCCGACAGGCACCAGTCGCCGCAGGCATACAGGCCCAGGTCGGCATCGGACAGGGCCCCCCACTGCAGCGCCGTGGCCGGGCGGGCATACAGCCAGCGATGGGCCATGCTGAAGACCGGTGCCGGCACGGCGCAGCCGATCAACTCGGCAAAGGCCCCGTGCAGTTGTTCGATCACCTCTTCCTTGGCCATATCCAGATGCTGTTTGGTCCACTGGCTGCTGGCATGCAGGACCCAGGTGTCCTGGGCGGTATCGCGCCCGGGCTTGCTGCGGTTGCGGGCCAGCCAGTCGAGCGGGTTGTCGCGCACAAAGCAACCTTCGACCTTGGTCTCCAGCGGGCTGTCGAAGGCCAGTGCCACGGCCCAGGTCGGGTCCATGGTGACGCTGGCTGCGGCCCCGGCCAGCTTCGGTGCGCTGGACAGCAGGGTCGTGGCTTGCGGTGCGGGCGCGGCAACCACCACATGGCTGAAGGGGCCGTGGCTATTGCCTTCGGCATCCTGCAGGTGCCAGTGCTGTTCGCCGCGAAACACTTCGGTGATGCGGCAGGAGAACTGCACCGGCAAGGCCCCGAGCATGGCGCGGGTGATGGCGCTCATGCGTGGGGTGCCGACCCAGCGTATCTGCTCATCCGGCGAGGCGCTGAGTTGGCCGTTGTCGAAGTGGTAGAGGCTGGGGGTCCACTCGCTGACCCAGCCGCGGGTCTGCCACTGTTGCACCACCTCGACGAAGCGGCGGTCGCGGGCCGTGAAGTATTGAGCACCCAGGTCCAGCGCGCCGACGTCGCTGCGCTTGCTGGCCATACGGCCGCCGCTGCCGCGGCTCTTGTCGAACAGTTGCACCGCATGTCCGGCGGCGTGCAGGGCCTGGGCTGCGGACAGCCCGGCGATGCCGGTGCCGATGATGGCGATGGGGTTGATGGCTGTCATGGCTTACCTCTTGCTCAAGGCCATTTAGGCTACGATTTATACAGAAGCTATACAATATGGTTTTTATGTATAGGATGTGTGGCTGCAATCGTACCTACCTATAGTTAAGACAACTGGCCGCCGGAATAAAGGCACGACGGTCAGAAATCTTCATATTGCGCATACTCACTGTCAGGCCATGCGAGGACGATGCCATGCACATACTTCTAACCGGCGGTACTGGACTAATCGGGCGCGCGCTGTGCCGGCACTGGGCGCGACAGGGCCATCAATTGACGGTGTGGAGCCGCACCCCGTTACAGGTCGAGGTCTTGTGCGGGACCGGGGTGCGTGGAATCGGTCGCCTCGAGGAACTGGCCGAGGAGCCGCTGGATGCCGTGGTCAACCTGGCGGGGGCACCGATTGCCGACCGGCCCTGGACGCGCAAGCGCAAGACGCTGCTGTGGGCCAGCCGCATCACCCTGACCGAACAGTTGCTGGCCTGGCTGGCCAGCCGCGGGCAGAAGCCCAAGGTGTTGTTGTCCGGTTCGGCGGTGGGCTGGTATGGCGACGGCGGCGAGCGTGAGCTGGATGAGGACTCGACCCAGGTCACCGACGATTTTGCCGCGCAACTGTGCGGGGCCTGGGAGGAAACCGCATTGCGCGCCGAAGACCTGGGCATCCGTGTGGTGCTGCTGCGCACCGGTCTGGTGCTGGCGCGCGACGGTGGTTTTCTCAAGCGCCTGTTGCCGCCGTTCAAGCTGGGGCTGGGTGGCCGTCTGGGCAGCGGTCGGCAGTGGATGTCGTGGATTCATATCAGCGATCAAATCGCCCTGATTGATTTTCTCCTGCAGCAGGAGCAGGCCCGTGGTCCTTATAATGCCTGCGCGCCGACGCCTGTACGCAACCGCGAGTTCAGCCAGGCCCTGGGCCGCGAAGTGCACCGCCCGGCCTTTATGCCGGCTCCGGCCTTCGTCCTGCGCCTGGCCCTGGGCGAGTTGTCCGAACTGCTGCTCGGTGGTCAGCGCGCCTTGCCGACGCGCCTGCAGGCCGAAGGTTTCAGTTTTCGTTTTACTCATTTGGATGTGGCGCTGGCGGACCTGCTGGGCCAACCTGACTAGGATTGCGCATGACCGATAACGCATTGCTGCTGGTAAACCTGGGATCGCCAGCCTCCACCGACGTCGCCGATGTGCGCAGCTACCTCAATCAGTTTCTGATGGACCCCTATGTCGTCGATCTGCCCTGGCCGCTGCGGCGCTTGCTGGTGTCGCTGATCCTGATCAAGCGCCCGGCCGCCTCGGCCCATGCCTACGCCTCGATCTGGTGGGAGGAGGGCTCGCCCCTGGTGGTGTTGAGCAAGCGCCTGCAGCAGGCGATGCAGGCCACGTGGACCCAGGGGCCGGTGGAGCTGGCCATGCGCTACGGCGAGCCGTCGCTCGAGGCGGTGCTCCAGCGTCTGGCGGCGCAAGGCATCAAACAGGTGACCCTGGCACCGCTCTATCCGCAGTTTGCCGACAGCACCACCACCACGGTGATCGAGGAGGCGCGGCGGGTGGTGCGCGAGCACAAGCTGCCGATCCACTTTTCGATTCTGCCGCCCTTCTATGAGCAACCCGAGTACCTCGAGGCCCTGGCCGATAGCGCCAGGCCCTATCTGCAACAGGACTTCGATCACCTGCTGCTGAGTTTCCACGGCCTGCCGGAACGCCACCTGCGCAAGCTCGATCCGCGCAAGCATTGCCTCAAGGGGCCGGACTGCTGCATGAGCGCTCCGCCCGAGGTGCTGGCCAGCTGTTACCGCGCCCAGTGCATGCGCAGCGCCCACGCCTTTGCCCAGCGCATGGGCTTGCGTGCGGAGCAGTGGTCGGTGTCCTTCCAGTCGCGCCTGGGGCGGGACAAGTGGATTGAGCCCTACACCGAAACGCGCCTCGACGAACTGGCCAGGCAGGGGGTGAAGAAGCTGCTGGTGATGTGCCCGGCCTTTGTCGCCGACTGTATCGAAACCCTGGAGGAAATCGGCGACCGTGGCCGCGAACAGTTTATCGAGGCCGGTGGCGAAAGCCTGCAGCTGGTGCCCTGCCTGAACGACCACCCGAGCTGGGTGGCGGCGCTGAAGAGCCTGAGCGAGCGGGCACCGCAAATGCTCTAGCAGTCCGCTGAAAGCTACCTGCGTTGGCAATACTGCGTTAAAAAGCGGCCTCAAATGCTCATTTACAACACGTAAATTCCGCTTTTCGGCGCTTTGACCAGCCAAAGGCTGTTACTAACGTAGCGCCTTGTCTTGCCTGCCTCGCCTACGCTTTTAACGGACCGCTAACCGAATATGAGGTGGATGCATTAGCTCGAAAGGATGCATTGCATTCGCCTGACTGATAACACCTACGGGCGATACTCATCGCCCTGTATATCGACCTAAGCTGGCAGCTCTTTCAACCGTCGTGCAGCGCACCTGCGCCGCCGAGGAGACTGCCAGTGCCCCACAACAATAACGGCTATCCCTCCAGTACCCGCGCCTGGGCCACTGTCGCCATTCTGATGGTGGCCTATGTGCTGTCCTTTATCGACCGGCAGATTCTCAACCTGCTGGTGGGGCCTATCCGCCGCGATCTGATGATCAGCGACACCCAGATGAGCCTGCTGATGGGCCTGTCCTTCGCCCTGTTCTATACCGTCTGTGGCATCCCCCTGGGGCGGCTGGCCGACACCAAGAGCCGTCGCGGTCTTATCGCCATCGGCGTGCTGTTCTGGAGTGCGGCCACCGCCGCCTGCGGCCTGGCCAAGCTGTACTGGCAGTTTCTGATCTGCCGCATCGGCGTCGGCGTGGGCGAGGCGGCGCTGTCGCCGGCGGCCTATTCGCTGATCGCCGACAGCTTTCCCGCCGAGCGCCGCGCCACGGCGATCAGCGTGTATTCCATGGGCGTCTACCTGGGCTCTGGCCTGGCCTTTCTGCTCGGCGGCCTGGTTATCCAGTTCGCCTCGGCCCAGGGCGATGTGCTGTTGCCGGTGCTGGGAGAAGTGCGGCCCTGGCAGTTGATCTTCCTGCTCCTCGGCGCGGCCGGGGTGCTGTTCACCCTGTTGATGCTGGCGGTCAAGGAGCCAGCCCGGCGCGGCGTCGGTGCTGGCGTGGCGGTACCGCTGGCCGATGTCGGTCGCTATATCCGCGCCAACAAGCGCACCGTGCTCTGCCATAACTTCGGCTTCGCCGGCCTGGCCTTTGCCGGCTATGGCAGTGCGGCCTGGATCCCCACCTTCTTTATCCGCACCTACGGCTGGGACGCCGGTCAGGTGGGCATCGTCTATGGCAGCATTGTCGCGGTGTTCGGCTGCCTGGGCATCGTCTTCGGCGGTCGCCTGGCCGACTGGATGGCCAGGCGTGGCAGCAGCGACGCCAATATGCGCGTCGGCCTGTACGCGGCCATCGGTGCGGTGCCTTGTGTGCTGGCCTTTCCGCTGATGGAAACGGCGCTGTGGGCGGCGATTCTGACCGCGCCGGCGGTGTTTTTCCTGAGCATGCCGTTCGGTGTGGCCCCGGCGGCGATCCAGGAGATCATGCCCAACTCGATGCGCGGCCAGGCTTCGGCCATCTACCTGTTCGTGATCACCCTGATCGGCCTGGGCATCGGTCCTACCGCGGTGGCGCTGGTCACTGACTATGGCTTCGGCGACGACATGGCGCTGCGCTACTCGCTGCTGATCGTCACCAGCATCGCCGTATTCAGCTCCATTGTGCTGCTGAGCATGAGCCTCAAGCCTTATCGGGAAAGCGTGGTGCGCCTGCAGCAATGGGCAGCCGAGCCGGCCTGAGGACCGGCCCAGGCCGTAGGGTGCGCGGTGCGCACCAGGGGCTATGCAGGTATCAGGCCTGCTCTTCGCTAAGCGCCTTGCTGCGCCAGCCCTTGCCGCCGGGTAGCAGCAGGTTGAGCGCGATGGCGATGATGCCGCACAGCGAGATGCCTTTCAGGCTGACATCGCCTGCACCTATGACCATGCCGCCGATGCCGAACACCAGGGTGACCGCGACGATGACCAGGTTGCGCGCCTCGGACAGGTCGACCTGGTGGCGGATCAGGGTGTTCAGGCCGACCACCGCGATGGAGCCGAACAGCAGGCAGAGAATGCCGCCCATCACCGGCACCGGGATGCTCTGCAGCGCCGCGCCGAACTTGCCGATAAAGGCCAGGGTCATGGCGATCACCGCCGCCCAGAGCATTACCTTGGGGTTGAAGTTCTTGGTCAGCATCACCGCCCCGGTGACTTCCGAGTAGGTGGTGTTGGGTGGCCCGCCGAGCAGGCCGGCGGCCGAGGTGGCCAGGCCGTCGCCGAGCAGGGTGCGGTGCAGGCCGGGTTGTTTCAGGTAGTTCTTGCCGGTCACGGTGCCGATCGCCAGCACGTCACCGATATGCTCGATGGCCGGTGCAATGGCCACCGGCAGGATAAACAGGATGGCCCCCCAGTGCAGCTCGGGGGCGACGAAGTTCGGCACGGCCAGCCAGGGCGCGGCGGCCACCGGGCTGAAGTCGACCACGCCGAACAGCCAGGCCAGCAGATAGCCCACGGCGATGCCGCAGAGAATCGGGATCAGGCGGAAGATGCCGCGGCCGACCACCGCGACGATCAGGGTGGTGAGCAGCGCCGGCAGGGAAATCATCAGGGCGATGTCATAGGGCACCAGTTGCGCGCTGGCGTCACCGGCCTTGCCCATGGCCATATTGGCCGCCACTGGGGCCAGGCCCAGGCCGATGGCCATGATCACCGGGCCGATCACCACCGGTGGCAGCAGGCGGTCGATAAAACCGGTGCCCTTGAGCTTCACCGCGCCGGCCAGGAGCATATAGGCGACGCCGGCGGCGACCAGGCCGCCGAGGGTGGCGGGCAGGCCGAAGTCGGCCTTGGCGGCGAGGATGGGGGCGATAAAGGCGAAGCTGGAGGCGAGAAACACCGGCACCTGGTTCTTGGTCACCAGTTGAAAGATCAGGGTGCCGAGCCCCGCGGTAAACAGCGCCACGTTGGGGTCCATGCCGGTGATCAGCGGCATCAGCACCAGCGCGCCGAAGGCCACGAAGAGCATCTGCGAGCCGGCCAGGGCCTGACGCCAGGCGGCGTCCTGCATAGGAGCGGACATGTTCAGGCGTCCTTCTGCTTGGTGCCGAAGATCTTGTCGCCGGCATCGCCCAGGCCGGGAATGATATAGCCGTGTTCATTCAGGCACTGGTCGATGGAGGCGGTGAAGATCATCACGTCCGGGTGGGCGTCGTTGACCACCTTGATGCCTTCGGGGGCGGCGACCAGGACCATGGCGCGGATCTCCTTGCAGCCGGCCTTCTTCAGCAGGTCGATGGTGGCGACCATGGAACCGCCGGTGGCCAGCATGGGATCGATGATCATCGCCAGGCGCTCGTCGATTTCCGGCACCAGCTTTTCCAGGTAGGTGTGCGCCTGCAGCGTTTGCTCGTTGCGCGCCACGCCCACGGCGCTGACCTTGGCCCCGGGAATCAGGCTGAGCACGCCGTCGAGCATGCCGATGCCGGCGCGCAGGATCGGCACCACGGTGATCTTCTTGCCGGAGATTTTCTCCACCTGCACGGTGCCGCACCAGCCTTCGATTTCGCAGTTTTCCAGGGGCAGGTCCTTGGTCGCCTCGTAGGTCAGCAGTGCACCGACTTCCTGGGCCAGCTCGCGGAAATTCTTCGTGCTGATATCGGCGCGGCGCATCAGGCCGAGCTTGTGGCGGATCAGCGGGTGGCGGATCTCGAGGATGGGCATGGCGGGGTCTCCGGCAGGACGGGTAGAAAACTGGTCTAGATTAAAGCATTGGCGATTCCAATTGCTGCCTCGGGCCCGGGTGAAAGCGGCAATTAGCGTCTAAATTTCGCCTGTTGCCGACAATTTGCCCAGTTTGTCAGCCGGCCCTTGCTCTGCTTGCCGCAGATGGGTAACTTTGCCGGTTTTTATTTTGACGCATCGATCAGCTTTCTGCTGTTTGTCGTCCCGCTCCCAAGAGGAAACAGCATGTCCGTCGATCTCGCGCATATCCGCCAAGTCATGGCCGAAGCCGATTGCCTGTACAGCAATGCCGAGGTCGAGGTGGCCATCGACACCATGGCGGCGGCCATCAACAGCGAGATGGCGGAGAGCAATCCCGTGGTGTTCTGCGTGATGAACGGCGGGCTGATCTTCTCCGGCAAGCTGCTGCCCAAACTCAACTTCCCGCTGGAATTGTCCTACCTGCACGCC
The DNA here is from genome assembly GCF_963970915.1 of Pseudomonas sp. EA_105y_Pfl2_R69. Classification (NCBI taxonomy): domain Bacteria; kingdom Pseudomonadati; phylum Pseudomonadota; class Gammaproteobacteria; order Pseudomonadales; family Pseudomonadaceae; genus Pseudomonas; species Pseudomonas sp. EA_105y_Pfl2_R69. Next base: position 525,007 of record NZ_CAXAOO010000004.1, on the reverse strand, counting down.
ACTCGCTATCGCAATGAAACCAGCGGCGGCGAGCTGTTCTGGAAGGCCAAGCCGGAAATCTCCTTTATCGACCGCGACGTGCTGATCATCGACGACATCCTCGATGAGGGGCACACCCTCGGTGCCATCATCGATTTCTGCCGACATGCCGGTGCCAAGAACGTGCGCATCGCCGTGCTGGTAGACAAAACCCATGACCGTAAGGCACGCCCCGACCTCAAGGCTGATTACGTCGGCATGCCCTGCGTTGATCGCTATGTGTTTGGCTACGGCATGGATTACAAAGGCTACTGGCGCAACGCGCCGGGGATCTACGCGGTTAAAGGTCTGTAAGCAGCGCTGCTGTAGGGTGGAAAACCGCGAAGCGTTCTCCACCATCAAGGTCCATGGTGGATAAGCTGCGCGTTATCCACCCTCCGTTGCTGATCCCTCATCGGCCTTGGGCGTCAGCCAGCGCAGGGCCTTTTCCCGGGCCTGGGCCAGATCGCGCACGTAGGCCAGATGGCCTTCGACGCGCTGGATGCCGGCGCGCCGCAGCTGCAAGCGCACATGGGGGACCGGGCCGCTCAATACCAGGCCGACGCCCTGGGCGCGGTAATCGCGCAGCACATTGTCCAGCGCCGCCAGGGCGGTCATATCCAGCAGCGGTACGGCGCTGATATCGACGATCACCACCTTCACCCCGGGGGTAAAGCGGCGTAGCACGCTCAGGGCCTTTTCCGCCGCGCCGAAAAACAGCGGGCCGCGAATGGCGTACACCAGCACATGCTCCGGTAGGTCGTGCAGCGCCTGGTGAAAGTTCCGGGGCAGGCTCTCGGTGTCGGTGAGGTCGCTCATGCGCTTGATAAACAGCCCCGCCGCCAGCAGCAGGCCGACCCCCACCGCCAGGACCATATCGAACAGCACGGTCAGGGTCAGGCAGGTCAGCAGCACCAGCACGTCGCTGCGCGGGGCGATGCGCAGGGTGTGCTGCACATGCCGCACCTCGCTCATGTTCCAGGCCACCATCAGCAGCAGGGCAGCCAGGGCGGCCATCGGCAGGTAGCTGAACAACGGCGCGAGAAACAGGATGGCGACCAGCACCACTCCCGAATGGATAATCGCCGCCAGCGGCGAAAAGGCCCCGGCGCGTACATTGGCGGCGCTGCGGGCAATCGCGGCGGTGGCAGTGATGCCGCCAAACAAGGGCGCGAGCAGATTGCCCAGGCCCTGGCCGATCAGCTCGCCATTGGGGTCATGCTTGCTACCGGTCATGCCATCGGCGACCACCGCGCACAGCAGTGACTCGATGGCCCCGAGCATGGCGATGGCAAAGGCCGGTGCGAGCAGCTGGCGGAACAGTTCGAAGCTGATTGCCAGAGGCTGCCCGTCGGGGCCGGGCAGCAGCCAGGGCCAGGTGAAAGTCGGTAGAAAAGGCGGGATGCCCGGGTACTCGACACCCTCTAGGTTGTAGCTGAAACGCTCGCCGATGGTCGCCACTGGAATCTGCAGGCTTTCCAGCAGCAGGCCGAGCAGGGCACCCAGCGCCAGCGCCGCCAGATGTCCCGGCACCCTGGGTACCCAGCGCGGCCAGATCAGCAGGACTGCCAGGGACGCCAGGGCCACCAGGCTATCGCCCAGTTGCAGGCTGGGCAGGGCCTGCCACAGCCCTTGCAACTGCTCGATATAGTGGCTCGGCTGGCCGGCCAGGCTCAGGCCGAGCAGGTCCTTGAACTGCAGGGTGGCGATCACGATGCCGATCCCGGCGGTAAAGCCCAGGGTCACCGGGTAGGGGATAAATTCGATCAGGCGACCGGCGCGCATCAGGCCCAGGGCAATCAGAATCAGCCCGGCCATCAGGGTGCACAGCAGCAGGCCGCCGACGCCGAATTGCTGGGTGATCGGCAGCAGTATCACCACAAAGGCCGCGGTCGGGCCGCTGACATTGAAGCGCGAGCCGCCAAACAGGGCGATCAGGCTGCCGGCCACCAGCACCGTATACAGCCCGTGTTGCGGCGGCACGCCCACGGCAATCGCCAGGGCCATGGCCAGGGGGATGGCGATGATGCCGACGGTGAGGCCGGCCCCGAGGTCGCCGCGCAGGGCGCGCCAGGAGTAACCGGCACGCAGGGTTTGACGCCAGGCAGCGAACAGCGGCGGTAAGGGCAGCGACATGATGACTCCCAGATGGTTGGGCGCAGTATAGGGCCGGGACGCTGCGTGCAGGCTTGACCTAAGTCGGCTATCCCGGGCCCTGTGCCCATGCTAAAAAGTCCGGCTGGCTGGCGATGCGTTGAGCCCTGGCCCGCGCCGGAGGTAAACTGCCGGCCCCCGAGGCCCGGTATGTTGGAGTTGATGATGCGCAAAGACAAGAAACAGGTGATTGGCGAAGAAATCGGTGACGAGCCGATCAAGCTGTTCCTCAGCGTGGAGCCGGCCGATGCCACGCCGCCCTCGCTGCACAAACTGGTCAAGGCCTACCGCGGCCTGCGCATCGACGACTTCGCGCGCTTTGTCGACTTCTTCGTCGCCGCCGGCTACGACCTGAACGCCAAGGATGCCCAGGGCAACGACTTTATCGCCCTGATCCAGGACCAGCGTTTTGCCGAGCCCTATATTGAAGTGATCAAAGCCGCCCGCGGCTGAGAACCTGCCCAACGTCTGCTGCGCGTCGGCCCTGCTGCGTTAAAAGCAGGTTCGGCAAGCCGCTTGCGGCTAACGCGCTTTAGCGCGACCCGAAGGGCGAGTGCAGCGAGTAGTGCTCATTTACAGCCGTAAAGTCGCCCGCGACTCCGACCGTTCCTCACCTGCTTTGACCAGCCAGAGGCTGTTACTAACGTAGCGCCTTGCATGGCTCTAGCTCGCGAGACGTTGAACAGGTTCTGCATCTTCCCCTATTGAGCCGCGCCTTCATCGCGGCACAATCCTCTCTAAAACCCGCTCAACTTCTTGCGGCTAATCACCCAGATCAATAGTGCTGGGCGAGCGAGACGACCGGTCATATTCTGCCCGGCATGAACTCAAGCATCCGACTCGACAAGCGTGACCTGATCCTCGCCAAAGGTGCCGAGGTGATGACCCGGCGTGGTTATCACGGTGCCGGCGTGCAGGAGATCGTGCAGGCGGCGGGAGTGCCCAAGGGCTCCTTCTACCACTACTTCGCCAGCAAGGAAGACTTCGCCCTGCAGGCCCTGCAGCAGGTCTACCAGCCGCGCCTGGCGCGTTATGCCGAAGCCCTGGCCAATCCGACCCTGAGTCCGCGCGAGCGCATCCTCGGTTATTACGCCGAGCTGGTGGAGCACTTCGCCCGCCAGGAACGCCTGGAATACCACTGCTTTATCGGCAGCCTGAGTTTCGAGATGGCCGAGCTGTCGCCGACCCTGGGCGCGCAGGTCGATGCGATCCTGCAGCGTTCGGCGGACATCCTCCAGGATTGCCTGGAGCAGGCCCAGGCTGCCGCTGAGCTGCCCGTCGATGAGGATTGCCGCAACCTGGCGAGCTTTATTGCCAATGCCTGGCAGGGCGCGCTGACCCGCCTCAAAGTGTCGAACAATACCCGCGTGCTGGAAGACTTTATCCAACGCCTGCAACGGCTGTTGCAGGCCTGACTTTTCAAAAACACCGCTAACGAGACGACCGGTCGCCTGGCCGACCAGAGGAATGATGATGACCGATCCAGTTAAAGCCCTGTTCCAACCCTTCAGCCTGGGCACATTGGAGCTGCCAACCCGTGTGGTCATGGCCCCCATGACCCGCTCCTTCTCCCCAGGCGGGGTACCCAATAGCAAGGTCATCGAGTACTACCGCCGCCGCGCCGCCGCCGGTGTCGGCCTGATCGTCAGCGAAGGCACCACGGTCGGTCACAAGGCCGCCAACGGCTACCCGAACGTGCCGCGCTTCTACGGCGAGGATGCCCTGGCCGGTTGGCAGAAAGTGGTCGAGGCGGTGCACGCCGAAGGCGGCAAGATCGTGCCGCAGCTGTGGCACGTGGGCAACGTGCGCAAGCTCGGCACCGAGCCGGACGCCAGCGTGCCGGGCTACGGTCCGAGTGAGAAGGTCAAGGAAGGCAATGTCGTGGTCCACGGCATGACCCTGGACGATATTAAAGAAGTCATCGCCGCCTTCGCCCAGGCCGCCAAGGATGCCCAGCGCATCGGTATGGACGGCGTGGAGATCCACGGTGCCCACGGCTATCTGGTCGACCAGTTCTTCTGGGCCGGCAGCAACCAGCGCAGCGACGAATACGGCGGCGATCTGGCCCAGCGTTCGCGCTTCGCTATCGAGCTGATCCAGGCCGTACGCGCTGCGGTGGGCCCGGATTTCCCGATCATTTTCCGCTTCTCGCAGTGGAAGCAGCAGGACTACAGCGCCCGCCTGGTGGAGACTCCGCAAGCGCTGGGAGCCTTCCTCAAGCCGCTGTCTGATGCCGGTGTGGATATCTTCCACTGCTCGACCCGGCGTTTCTGGGAGCCGGAATTCGAAGGATCGGACCTCAACCTGGCCGGCTGGACCCGCAAGCTCACCGGCAAGCCGACCATCACCGTCGGCAGCGTCGGCCTGGATGGCGAGTTCCTGCAGTTTATGGTCAAGACCGACAAGGTGGCCGAGCCGGCCAGCCTGGAAAACCTGCTGGAGCGCCTGAACAACCAGGAGTTCGACCTGGTGGCCGTGGGCCGCGCGTTGCTGGTCGACCCGGACTGGGCGGTGAAGGTGCGCGATGGCCGCGAGCAGGACATCCTGCCGTTTAGTCGCGAGGCGCTGACCAGCCTGGTCTGATTTCCCGCTTTATCGTACGCGCCGCAAAACGGCGCGTTACCTCTCGAGCCCCGGCACATCGGGGCTTTTTTTCGTCTGCACAATCACCGCGGCTGGGTGGCGTAACGGCCGGGGAGTTTCCCCCGAGCCGCCGGCTGTGGCTGCTTATATGCAAACGAAGTAAAAAGTTCCCCTGTCATCAAATATTTATATATCGGCAACTGCGCTGAAATATCCCGTCGCCAAGATTCCCTCCAGCACGAACGAGCCCCAGCGCTCGGGTGTTTTCAACACTAAAAGACCATTTAGAGGAATCTTCGATGATCCGTAAGCACAGCTTTCGTGGAGTATTGGCCGGTTTCGCAGCCAGCGCCCTGGCTCTGGCCGTTTCCGCCCAGGCTTTCGCCGGCACCGTCACCACCGACGGTACCGATCTCGTGATCAAGACCAAGGGCGGCCTTGAAGTGGCCACCACCGACAAAGAATTCAGCTTCAAACTGGGCGGCAAGCTGCAGTGGGATGCCACCAACTTCGACGGCCTGATGGCCGGTCGTCAGGACGATCCGTTCGACGACACCTTCAACACCTTTATCCGTCGTGGTGAAATCGGTCTGGAAGGCGTGGCATACAAGGACTGGGGCTGGGGCGTGCGGCTGTCCTATGACGGCTACGAAGATGGCACCGATGTCGACCGTGCCTATATCACCTATACCGGCCTGGGCTTTGCCGATGTCACCGTTGGCCGCTTCGGGGTGGATTACGGTCTGGAAAACACCACCAGCTCATCCTGGATCACCGCCATCGAACGTCCGTTCATGTACGACTTCCTCAATGGCGACGAAGATGCGGTGTTCGGCGTCAACGTCATGCACACCGGCGACAACTATGGCCTGATGGCCCAGGTGGCCAACTACGACCAGTATGAGTCCGATGGCAACGACGAGCTGTTCGGCTACACCCTGCGTGCCAACTGGGCTCCTTACCTGAACGGCACCGATGTGATCCACCTGGGTGCCAACTACCACAGCAGCAACCCGGACGATAACACCGCCAACGTGCGCACTCGCATGGGCATCCGCAGCGATGACGATGCGCGCATCGCCTTCGGCAGCACTGCCGATGCCAGCAAGGACGTTGAATGGGTACTGGAAGCCGGTGCCCAGTTCGGTTCCTTCCGCGCCGCGGCCGAGTACTTCCAGCGCCAGGTCTCCGGCGAGAATGCTGGCGGTCTTGATGCCGACGTGGATGCCAGCGGTTACTACGGCCAGGTTTCCTACATGATCGGCGGCGCACGTGGCTACAAGGCCGGTGCCGGCAAGTGGGACAAACCGACCGACATGAAGGGTACTTTCGAAGTGTTCGCTCGCTATGAGAGCAGCACCATCGACGCCGATCCGGGTGCCATCCCGGCGCAGATGATGAGCGGTGTCGTCGGCGTGGTCGCCGATGACCTGAGCGACGAGTTCACCGCCAATGCCATGGTGGTCGGTGTGAACTACTTCGCCACTCCGGCTATCCGCATGAGCCTGAACTACGTCGACTACGAAGTCGACAACCTCGACACCAACTCGCAGGTCGGTGGCGAAAACGTGCAGGACGATGGCAAGGCCATCATCGGTCGCCTGCAGTACGTGTTCTAAGCAACACCGCTTAATCGCTGCTCCTTACTTTCAGCCCCGCCTTGTGCGGGGCTTTTTTTCGTCGCGATTTATCTGCCGCCTGGCCTGCGGGTCGCTCTGCGCGCGTTCGCCGCTGGCGTCATGCGGGGTGTCTGGCGCTATAGTGCAGCCTTGCCCGACTAGCCGAGCTGCCGATGTTGCCGACCCGCCTGAACTCCATCCATGAGATTGCCGCCAGCCAGTGGGACGGCCTGTTGAGCGCGGCGCAGCCCTTCTTGCGCCACGCCTTTCTCGCGACCCTGGAGGACAGCGCCAGCGTCGGCGGGCGGAGCGGCTGGCAGCCCGCCCCTGTGGTGATGACCGGCGAGGCGGGCCAGGTACTGGCCGCCATGCCGGCCTATGTGAAAAGCCACTCCTATGGCGAATACGTGTTCGACCATGGCTGGGCCGATGCCTGTCACCGGGCCGGTATCGACTATTACCCCAAGCTGCTCGGGGCCATTCCCTTCTCCCCGGTCACCGGTCAGCGCTTGCTCGGCGAGCCGCTGGCCGCCGGCCGGTTGCTCGATGAGCTAAGTGCCGGCCTGGCAGCGCAGGGCTTGTCGAGCCTGCATATCAACTTCACCAGCCCGGTCGATGATGCCCTGCTGCAGGGCCGCGCCGGCTGGTTGCAACGCCTCGGCTGCCAATATCACTGGCACAACCGCGATTACCGGGATTTCCAGGACTTTCTCGACGCCCTCAGTTCGCGCAAGCGCAAGCAGCTGCGCAAGGAGCGCGAACAGGTGGCGGGGCAGGGCATCGACTTCGACTGGCGCGAAGGCCATCAGCTCAGTGAGACCGAGTGGGATTTCGTTTACCTGTGCTACGCCAACACCTACCGCGTGCGCGGCCAGTCGCCCTATCTGACGCGCGCCTTCTTCAGCCTGCTGGCCGAGCGCATGCCCGAGATGATCCGTGTGGTGCTGGCCCGTCAGGGCAGCAGGCCGGTAGCCATGGCCTTCAGCCTGATCGGTGGCGACAGCCTGTATGGCCGCTACTGGGGTTGCCTGGCGGAATTCGACCGGCTGCACTTCGAGACCTGTTTCTACCAGGGCATGGACTATGCGATTGCCCAGGGGCTGCAACGTTTCGACGCCGGTGCCCAGGGCGAGCACAAGCTGATCCGCGGCTTCGAGCCGGTGATCACCCGCTCCTGGCACTACCTCTGCCACCCCGGCTTGCGCGCGGCGGTGGCGGATTTTCTCCAGGATGAATGCCTGGGCGTGCAGGGCTACGCCGAGGGCGCGCGCGGTTTGTTGCCATATCGCCAGGGCTAAGGGCTTCGCGGGTATGACCCGCTCCTACGGGATGGCACCGTGTCCGCGACCGGCGATCACTCCACCCCGACAAACCCCCCGGTCTGGTGCTGCCAGAGCCGCGCGTAGAGGCCTCCTCGTTCGATCAGCTCACTGTGACTGCCGGTTTCGACGATGCGGCCCTGGTCGATCACCACCAGGCGGTCCATGCGCGCGATGGTCGACAGGCGGTGGGCGATGGCGATCACGGTCTTGCCCTGCATCAGGGTATCCAGGCTTTCCTGGATGGCGGCTTCGATTTCCGAGTCCAGTGCCGAGGTGGCTTCGTCCAGCACCAGGATCGGAGCGTCCTTGAGCAGCACGCGGGCGATGGCGATGCGCTGGCGCTGGCCGCCGGAGAGTTTGACCCCGCGCTCGCCGACCTGGGCGTCGAAACCGCGGCCGCCCTGACCGTCGTCGAGACGTGGGATAAAACTGTCGGCGCGGGCCTTGCGCACCGCATCGAGCAATTCAGCCTCGCTGGCGGAGGGTTTGCCGTACAACAGGTTGTCGCGGATCGAACGGTGCAGCAGCGAGGTGTCCTGGGTGACCATGCCGATCTGCGCGCGCAGGCTCTCCTGGGCAACGTCGGCGATGTTCTGGCCGTCGATCAGGATGCGCCCGCCCTCCAGGTCGTAGAGGCGCAGCAGCAGGTTGACCAGGGTCGATTTGCCCGCGCCGGAAGGGCCGACCAGGCCGATCTTCTCGCCGGGGGCCACCGTCAAACTCAGGCCGCCGATCACCCCGTGGCTGTTGCCGTAGTGAAAGTGGATATCGTCGAACTGCACCGCGCCCTGGCTGACCCGCAGCGGCTGGGCCTGTTCCTGGTCGAGCACCTGGCGTGGCTGGACGATGGTTTTCATGCCGTCCTGCACGGTGCCGACGTTCTCGAAGATGCCGTTGACCACCCACATGATCCATTCGGCCATGCCATTGATGCGGATCACCAGGCCCAGCGCCAGGGCGATGGCACCGGTGCTGATCAGTTCCTGGCTCCACAGCCACAGCGCCAGCGCGCCAGTGCCGACGATCAGCATGCCGTTGAGGCAGGTGATCAGGAAGTCCAAGGTGGTGATGATGCGCGATTGCAGGCGCACCTTGCCGAGCAGTTCCTGAATGGCGTCGCGGGTGTAGTGCTCTTCGACCTGGGTGTGGGCGAACAGCTTGAGGGTGGCGATATTGCTGTAGCCGTCGACCACCCGGCCCATGACTTTCGAGCGTGCCGCCGAGGCCGCCGCGGAGCGTTCCTTGATCCGCGGCACGAAATACCAGAGCGCGGTGCAGTAACCGACTATCCACAGCAGCAGCGGGGCAATCAGGCGCAGGTCGGCGGCGGCGAACAGGTACAGCGCGCTGGCGGCGTACACCGCCACGTGCCAGAGCGCGTCGACCACCTGCATGGCCGAGTCGCGCAGCGAGGGCCCGGTCTGCATGATGCGTTGGGCGATACGCCCGGCGAAATCGTTCTGGAAGAAGCCCAGGCTCTGCTTGAGCACATAGCGGTGGTTCTGCCAGCGGATCAGGTTGGTCAGGCCAGGGTTGATGGTCTGGTGGGTGAGCAGGTTGTGCAGACCGAACACCAGCGGGCGGATGACCAGCGCCACCAGCAGCATCCACAACAGGGTGCCCCGGTGTTGCTGGAAGAACTCGCCACTGGGGGTGGTCTGGGTCATGTCGATCAGCTGGCCGAGGAAGCTGAACAGCGCCACCTCGATCAGGGCGGCGACGAAACCGACCACCAGCACGGCGATCATCAGCGGCCAGACCTGGCGCAGATAGTGGGCGTAGAAGGCCAGCATGCCCGCCGGCGGCTCGACGTCGGGGCTGGGTTTGAAGGCGTCGATCAGACTTTCGAAGCGGCGAAACAACATGTCAGGCATCCTGCCCTGGTCGGGAAAAGAGCCTGATTCTAGCGAGTTTGCCGGGGTGTTGCGCGGATGCTGGGCTTAAGCACGCAGGCTGGGCAGCGGGGGCATGCCCAGCCTGCGTGGGTGGATCAGAGGCGCTTGGCTTCGAGGATCAGCACCGGCTCGCGGGGTACATTCTGGTGGCCGCCGCGGTTGCTGGTCGGTACCTGGGCGATCTTGTCGACCACGTCCATGCCCTTGACCACCTTGCCGAATACCGCATAACCGAAGTCGCGCGAGCCGTGGTCGAGGAAGGCGTTGTCCTGGTGGTTGATAAAGAACTGGCTGGTGGCCGAGTCGCGCACCTGGGTGCGGGCCATGGCCAGGGTGCCGCGTACGTTGTGCAGGCCGTTGTCGGCTTCGTTCTTGATCGGAGCCTGGGGGGCTTTCTGCTGCATCTGCGCATCGAAACCGCCGCCCTGCACCATAAAGCCCGGGATCACCCGGTGGAACTGGGTGCCGGCGTAGTAGCCGCTGTCCACATAGCCGAGGAAGTTGGCGGTGCTGATCGGGGCCTGGGTGGCTTCCAGTTCGATTTCGATTTCGCCCAGGCTGGTGGTCAGCAGCACTTTCGGGTTATCCGCGGCCAGCAGGCTGGTGGCGAACAACAGGGAACAGGCGGCGAGGGTAAGGGTTTTCAACATGCGTATGGGTCCTTATTGGGCAGTGGGGGCAGCCTGCTCGACTTCGCGGAGGAAGGCCAGCAGATTGCTGTTGAAACGTTCGGGTTGGTCCAGCGGGGTGGCGTGGCGCGAGTCTTCGATCACCAGCAGGCGGGCATTGGGCAGCTCATCGACATAGGCCTGCTTCTGCGCCACCGGGGTGTAATCGCGGTCGGCGCTGATCACCAGGGTAGGACAGGTGATGGCCGCCAGTCGTTCGCGTACGCCCCAGCCGATGATGGCATCGAGGCTGGCGAGGTAGGCGCGCTTGTCATTCTGCGGCCAGCGATCCTCGATCTTGCGCCGCAGTTCGCCCTGCTCGGGCTTGGGGAACAGCAGCCGGCCCAGGCCCTTGGCGATGGAGTCGAGGCTGAGCAGGCGCGACAGGGTCCAGCGCTTGGCGATTTCCAGGTAGTCGCGCGGGCTTTTCGCCTTCACTTCCGGACCGCTGTTGACGATGCACAGGCTCTTCAGCAGGTCGGGGCGTTCCACACCGAGCTGGAAGCCGATCATGCCACCCATGGAAATACCCACCAGGTGCACCGGGCCATAGTTCAGGTGTTCGATCAGGGCCGTGGCGTCTTCGGCAAAGCCGGCGATGCTGTAGGGCTCGCGCGGTTTGTCGGAGCGGCCGTGGCCGCGTACGTCGAGGACGATCACCCGGTAGTGGGCCGCCAGGTCGGGGATCTGGTATTCCCAGTCGCGGGTACTCGAACCCAGGCCGTGGATCAGCAGCACGGGAGCACCGTGGCCGTACTCTTCGTAGTGCAACTGACAGCCATCGTGATTGAAATAGGACATCTGGCGGACTCCTTATCAGGCCGAGGGCAGGGGGGCGGCAAAGGCTGCGTTCAACGGCGCGGCATCGAAGCGGCGGATCAGGTCGACCAGGATCTGGGTCGCAGGGCCCAGGGGTTTGTCTTTGTTCGAATAAAGATAGAAGAGCGGATTGTTGCTGCCACCCTGATCCAGGGGCAGGGGTTTGAGCAGGCCGTCCTTGAGTTCGCGCTCGATCAGGTGGCGTGGCAGCCATGCGAAACCCAGGCCGTTGCTGACGAAGGTTGCCGCGGTGGCCAGGCTGCCGACCGTCCAGCGCTGTTCCGCGCCGAGCCAGCCGACATCCCGCGGCTGCAGGCGCCCGGAGTCGCGGATCACCACCTGCATCTGGGTTTCCAGGTCCTGAAAGGTCAATTCGCGGTGCAGGCGGTGCAGTGCATGGTCGGGGTGGGCCACGGCGATAAACTCCACGGTGCTCATCTCGGCACCGAGGAAGCCCGGAATATTCAGTGCGCTGATGGCCAGGTCGGCGGTCCCTTCCTTGATCACCTCCTCGACGCCGGACAGCACCTCTTCGCGCAGACGCACCCGGCAGCCGCGGCTTTGCGGCATAAAGGCGGTCAGTGCGCGGACCAGGCGGGCATTGGGGTAGGCGGCATCCACCACCAGGCGCACCTCGGCTTCCCAGCCCTGCTCCATATGGTGGGCCAGGTCTTCCAGCTGGCTGGCCTGCTTGACCAGTTGCCGCGAACGGCGCAACAGCACGTCGCCGGCCTCGGTGAGCACCGCCTTGCGCCCGTCGATACGCAGCAGCGGTACGCCGAGCTGCTCCTGCATGCGCGCCACCGTATAGCTGATCGACGATTGCGAGCGGTGCAGCACCTCGGCCGCCTGGGCGAAGCCGCCCTGGTCCACCACCGCCTGCAGGGTGCGCCATTGGTCGAGGGTCACGCGTGGGGCTTTCATCGATTTATCCTGTCCATAATGGCCATCCAAGGTGCCAATGCCGGCGCAATCAACCTAAACTGGCCGTCTTTCGCTGGAGATTGCCCGCATGAAAAAACTCTGTTGCGCCTTGCTCGCCTGTTTGCCGCTGAGCGTTTTTGCCTACCCTGTCGAGCTGGAAAAACAGTTCAACGGTGCCGAGGTCTCGGCCTCCACCCAGGAGATCGACCACAACATGGGTGGCCTACTGCTACACAATTATGGTCGCAGCGCCGCCCATTGCACGGCAGTGTTCCGCAACGGCCCGGAAGCCCCGCGCAAGCGCAAGGTCAACCTGGCTGCAGGGGAAAGCAGCAATGTCACGGTCAAGTTCAGCCGCAGCATTATCCGCCTGCGGATCCAGCTGACCTGCGGCCTGCAATAGCCTGCCGAGGGTGTTCTTGAGCCTAATCCCAGGGGTGGTATAAATCAACTTTATCGATAACTTGACGCAGTTATTTGCGCTTTTTTATCGGTTTGTGCATCTCTACTCTGTGCCCATCGACGTTCACCACCCCCTACGCGATGGAGCACCCCGCATGTCAAAGCTACTGGTAATCGAAAGCAGCGCCCGCCAACAAGGTTCGGTATCGCGCCAGCTCACCGCGCAATTTATCGCCAACTGGCAAGCCGCCAACCCGAGCGATCAAATCAAGGTGCGCGACCTGGCCATCGATCAGGTGCCCCACCTGGATGCCAACCTGCTGGGCGGCTGGATGACCCCGGCCGCGCAGCAGAGCACGGCCGAGCAAGCGGCGCTGGCCCTGTCCAATAGCCTCACCGACGAGCTGCTGGCCGCCGATGTGCTGGTGCTGGCCGCGCCCATGTACAACTTCACCATTCCCAGCACCCTCAAGGCCTGGCTCGACCATGTGCTGCGCGCCGGGGTGACCTTCAAGTACACGGAAAACGGCCCGCAAGGTCTGCTCGGCGGCAAGCGCGCCTTTGTCCTGACCGCCCGCGGCGGTATCTATGCCGGCAGCGCCATGGACCATCAGGAACCCTACCTGCGCCAGGCGCTGGCTTTTATCGGTATCCACGATGTCAGCTTTATTCATGCCGAAGGCCTCAACCTGGGTGCCGAGTTTATGGAGAAGGGCCTGAGTGAAGCCAAGGTGCAAATCGCCCAGGCCGTCTGACCCGCCGCCGACCGACTCTCCTGGCATCCGCCGCTCCCGGATGCCGTTCCCCGACCCGCTGCGCGAGCAGCCGGTCGGGTTTTTTATGGCGATGCAGCAGTTAACTGGTTGACGTCTATTAGTCCCCTCGCCTCTTCGGGGGCAGGGGCGGGTCGTATTCGGGTGCGGGCCAGCGGCGATTGTTCGGTGCCTCGCGACAGGCTAAGGTCGCCGCCTTGCAGAGAGGTGGCTATGCGTTATCTGGTGATCGTGACCCTGTTGTGGGCCTTTTCCTTCAGCCTGATCGGCGAATACCTGGCCGGCCAGGTCGACAGCTATTTCGCCGTATTGACGCGTATCGTCATCGCCGGCCTGGTGTTTTTGCCGTTGACCCGCTGGCGCGGCGTGGCCCCCGGGTTTATGCGCGGCATGCTGGTGATCGGGGCGCTGCAGTTCGGCGTGACCTATGTCTGCCTGTACCTGAGTTTCAGCGTGCTGACGGTACCCGAGGTGTTGCTGTTCACCATTCTCACGCCGCTGCACGTGACCCTGATCGAAGACGCATTCAACCGCCGTTTCAATCCCTGGGCTCTGCTCGCGGCTCTGGTGGCGGTGGCGGGCGCGGCGGTGATCCGCTACGACCAGATCAGTGCCGATTTCTATTACGGCTTCTTTCTGCTGCAGATCGCCAATGCCACCTTCGCCGCCGGCCAGGTGTTCTACAAGCACCTGCTGACGCGGTATCCGTCGAGCACCCCGGAGTACCGGCGCTTCGGCTATTTCTACCTGGGGGCCCTGGCTATCGCCTTGCCGGCCTTCCTGCTGTTCGGTAACGCCGCCCGCTTACCCACCAGCGCCAGCCAGTGGTGGGTCCTGGTCTGGCTCGGTATGGTGGCGTCCGGGCTTGGTCTTTACTGGTGGAACAAGGGCGCGAGCCTGGTCGATGGCGGCACCCTGGCGGTGATGAATAACGCCCTGGTGCCGGCGGGGTTGCTGGTCAATCTGCTGTTGTGGAACCGCGAGGCCGACCTGCTGCGCCTGGGCGTGGGCGGGCTGGTGATCGCGGCCTCCTTGTTGCTGACGCGGCTGGCCATGGCGCGTCGGCCTGCGCTTGCAGGACGTTGAAAAATGTAGGCGAGGCCGGCAAGACAAGGCGCTACGTTAGTAACAGCCTCCGGCTGGTCAAAACGGCGAGATACGCAGCGCAGCGAAGTAACAGCCAACGGCTGGGCCGTAGGGTGAGCGCAGCGAATCAAGCGGACTGGGCTCGCACGCGAATCTACGTGTTGTAAATGAGCATGACTCGTTTCACTCGCCCTTCGGGTCGCGCTGAAGCGCGTTAGCCGCAAGCGGCTTGCCGAGCCTGTTTTTAACGCAGTATTGCCAACGCAGGTAGTTTTTCAACGACCTGCTTTGAGGTGAGGCGATGAATCTATCCGGTAGGGGCGTGGCACTCTCAGTCGGGGCCTCGGTGCTGTTCGCCATGATCCCCGGCTATGTGCAGCAGCTGGCTCCCCTGGACGGCCTGCAGGTATTCGCCCAGCGGGTGCTCTGGTCGATCCCCGCGGTGTTGCTGCTGGTCGCGTTGTCGCGCCAGTGGACCGTGTTGGGCCGGGCCTTGGTGCGCTTGCGTCACGAGCCCCTGCTGCTGGCGGCGCTGCCGCTGGCCGCCGGGCTGATGGCCATTCAATGGGCACTGTTCGTCTGGGCTCCACTGGCCGGGCGGATGCTCGAGGTGTCGCTGGGTTATTTCCTTCTGCCGCTGGCCATGGTGCTGACTGGGCGGGTGTTCTATGGCGAGCGGCTGCGGCCCCTGCAGCGTCTGGCGGTGATCTGTGCGCTGCTCGGGGTGGCCCACGAACTCTGGCTGACCCAGGCGTTTTCCTGGATCGTGCTGGTCACGGTGCTCGGCTATCCGCCCTATTTTATGCTGCGCCGCTGGATGCGTCTGGATGCGCTGTCCGGCTTCGTCCTGGAAATGCTGATGATGGCACCGCTGGCGATCTGGATGATCGCCAGCTGGGGGCCGCCGCAGGTGTTTGTTCAGGCCCCGCAACTGTGGTGGCTGTTGCCGGGGCTGGGCCTGCTCAGCGCCCTGGCGCTTGCCGCGATGATGGGGGCCAACCGCCTGCTGCCGATGGGGCTGTTCGGCATTCTCAGTTATGTCGAGCCGGTGCTGTTGTTTCTGGTGGCCCTGCTGTTTCTCGGCGAGCGCTTCAATGCCGCACAGTGGCTGACCTATCTGCCGATCTGGCTGGCCGTGCTGCTGGTTGCCTGGGACAGTGCGCGGCTGCTGCTCAAGCAGCGGCGCGCCTTGGCTGTTGGGTAAGGCCGCGCACAGCATCCAGCGCCAGGACAGCCTCGGCGTGGAGCGACAGCCCGCCGCTTGCCCGAGGTCATGGGACGACGCCTACTGCGCCATTTCATGGCGGTGGCCGCAGTAGGCGGGCGTGTTTCACTGCCTCTCAGTCCAGTATGTTTCTCAGTACTTCGTAGACGATCCCGGTGGCAATGGTCACCAGCACCACGTCGCGGCCGACCTGCTTCCACTCGTAGCCTTCGTAGCGCGGCAGCTGGCCGGCCACGCGGCTGTCGAAGTTTTTCGCGATGCCCGGCGGTAGCGGCTTGCCGCGGGCCAGGTTCTTGGCAATGCCTGGCGGCAAGGCGCTGCCGGGGTCGATCAGGCTGCGGTTCTCGCCCAGAACGATGCGCACTCGGCCGATATCGATCGACGGGCCCTGGATGCTGACGCCGATATCCTGGCCATGCTGGTCGTGGCCGCCGCCCGATTTGCCCGGGTGGTCGGATTTGGGGGCGGCGAGGGCGCTCTGGGCGGCGAGGGCGGCGCTCAGCGCGGAGGCGATCAGCAGGCTGTGGGGAAGACGGCGCATAGGGTGCTCCAGGGGGATTGGTCTGTGCGATTGGAACCCGCGAGCTGGGCTTCGTTCAAGGGCGGCCGTCGCTTTGTTTGCCAACAGATGCAAAGAAACTCGGCCGCAAGGCCGGAAAGCGTTAGGCTATGCGGCTGATTTTTTGTTTTTCGTCGAGGTTGCCCCCGTGTTTGCCCAATTCGCCCTGCATGAACGCCTGCTTAAAGCCGTGGCCGCGCTGAACTTTGTCGAGCCCACCCCGGTACAGGTGGCGGCTATTCCGCTGGCGCTGCAAGGCAAGGACCTACGGGTAATCGCTCAAACCGGCAGCGGCAAGACCGCCGCCTTCGTGCTGCCGATGCTCAATCGCCTGCTCGGCGATGGCGCGTCCTCGCCGCGCATGAGCGTGCGCGCGATGATCATGCTGCCAACCCGCGAGCTGGCCCAGCAGACCCTCAAGGAAGTCGAGCGCTTCGCCCAGTTCACCTTTCTCAAGGCCGGTCTGATCACCGGCGGCGAAGATTTCAAGGTGCAGGCCGCCATGCTGCGCCGGGTCGACATCCTGATCGGTACCCCGGGACGTCTGATCGAACACGCCAACGCCGGCAACCTGCTGCTCGACGAAGTGGAAGTGCTGGTGCTTGACGAAGCCGACCGCATGCTCGACATGGGCTTTGCCGAAGACGTGCAGCGCCTCGGCGAGCTGTGCAACGCCCAGCGCCAGACCCTGCTGTTCTCCGCCACCAGTGGCGGTGCCGGGTTGCGCGAGATCATCGCCAAGGTGCTGAAGGACCCCGAGCACCTGCAGCTCAACCGGGTCAGCCAGCTTAACGAGGGCACCCGTCAGCAGATTATCACCGCCGACCACAACCACCATAAGGAGCGTCTGGTCGAGTGGTTGCTGAAAAACGAGACCTACGACAAGGCGATTATCTTCACCAATACCCGGGTTCAGGCAGACCGCCTGTATGGAAAGTTGGTCGCCCACGACTTCAAGACATTTGTGTTGCACGGCGAGAAGGACCAGAAGGATCGCAAGCTGGCCATCGACCGCCTCAAGCAGGGCGCGGTGAAGATCCTGGTGGCCACCGACGTGGCGGCCCGCGGCCTGGATGTCGACGGCCTGGACCTGGTGATCAATTTTGACATGCCGCGTTCCGGCGACGAGTACGTGCACCGTATCGGCCGTACCGGCCGCGCCGGTGCCGAGGGCCTGGCCATCTCGCTGATCTGCCACAACGACTGGGCGCTGATGTCGAGCATCGAACGCTACCTCAAGCAGCGTTTCGAGCGGCGCAATATCAAGGACCTCAAGGGCATCTACCAGGGCCCGAAAAACCTCAAGGCCTCGGGCAAGGCCGCGGGTCCGAAAAAGAAGAAGATCGACCCCAAGACCGGCAAGAAGCTCGCCAGCAAAAAGCCCGCGGCCAAGCCGAGCAAGCGCAATACCATCAACCGGCCGAAACCCGATGCCACCGTGCTGGTCAGCCAGGACGGCCTGGCCCCGCTAAAGCGCCGCGCACCCGCGGCCGAGTAAGGCGGTGGTCGGGCGGCGTGGTTGTGGGCTTGCGCTGGTGTTCTGTACCGGCCTGGCCCAGGCGCAGGGCGCTATTCACAAATGTCTGCAACCTGACGGGGTGATGCTTTACAGCGATCAACCCTGCGCCGTGGCGCACAGCAACCTGGCCTTGAGTGTCAGTGGTTACGCCAGCTATCCGCCGATGCTGCAGGGCGTCGCCGCTTTCTGGCACGAACGGGTTCAGCCGCTGCTGGTCGGCCTCGATCTCGATTTCGACCCCCTGGTGTTGCTGGCGCTGGTCTACGGGCTGATGAGCCTGATCTGCTATATCGCCTATTACCGCGACAAAAAATTCGCCATTCAGGGCCTGCAGCGCACCCCCGAGGCGCGCCTGCATCTGTATGAATTGCTGGGCGGCTGGCCAGGCGGTTTGCTGGCCCAGCGGCTGATCCGTCACAAGAACCGCAAGCTGGGTTATCAACTGAAGTTCTGGTTGATCGTGCTGCTGCACCTGTCCCTGGCGGGGTTGCTGCTATGGCTGATAAAAACGCCTGCAGGCGGCTGAACGACGGCAGGTTATCCGCCGTCGTTCGCTTGACGCTTATTTCGGTACGATCAGGATCTTGCCATCGCGTTCGCCGCTGGCGGCTGCGGCGACGGCCTGCTTGATCTCGCTGACGTCATAGGTGGCGGCCACGCGGGTGTGCAGCTTGCCGCTGGCGACCAGTTGCACCAGCTCGCCGAATACCTTCATCTGCTCGGTCTGGCTGGCGGTCTGGAACCATTTGGCCAGCCAGAAGCCGCGCAGGCTGACATCGCGGAACACGAATGAGGCGGGGGACACCTGGCACGGCTGGCGGCTCATCATGCCGTAGTTGACCAGCACACCGCCTTCGCTGAGGCTCGCCGCCAGATGATCGGTAGACTCGCCGCCCACCGCGTCGATGCCCAGGCGCACGGCCGCGCCGCCAGTGGCTGCGCGCACACGCTTGGCCAGGTCGGGGCCGTCGACCAGCACCACATCGCCGCCTTCGGCCTCAACCCCGGCCACCGCCGACTCGCGGCGCACCACGTTGAGGGTCTTGAAACCGCGCAGCTTGGCCAGTTGAATCAGGTAGCTGCCCACGCCCGAGTTGGCGGCGTTCTGGATCACCCAATCGCCGGGCTGCAGTTCGACGAACTGGCTGAGCATCAGGGAGGCGGTCGGCGGATTGACGGTCAGCATCGCCAGTTGCTGGGGATCGGCCTCCGGCAGCGGGATCAGCTTGTTCGCCACGGCATTGAGGTGGCTGACCCAGGTACCGCAACCCACCGGCAGCAGGACCATCTGGCCGACTTTGAGGTTGCTCACCTCGGGACCCAGCGCCTCGACGCGGCCGACGCCTTCGTTACCGCCAATCGCCGGCAGCGGCGGCAGCATGCCGTATTCGCCGGTCAGGGTCAGCACGTCGGAAGGGTTGATCGGTGCTGCCAGTACTTTGACCCGCACCTGGCCGGCCTCGGGGGCTGGCAGTTGCAGTTCGACGGCGCTGATGACGTCTTGCGGGACCGGGCCGCGGCTCGGGTATTGGGCTTTCAACATAAAATCTCTCCAGGGGAACGACTGCTGCGGGTCGATCAAGTCTAGACCTCACTGACCCTGTCGGGACGAATCCTGCTCAATCGATCTCGCTGATCGGGCCCCGCTTTGCAAGTTGAGCCCCGGCCGGCCTGGCGGGTATGGTGCGATAGCCGCCGTGTAGTCGATGGCTGCACGGCGGCAGGCTTTACGCTATGGTCAGCCTGGTAGTGGGCTCAAGCGTGCTGGCGCGATGGCGCGGGTCCGAGGTCGAGGCACCGGCATGGGTTCGTCTGAGCCCGCTAGCCGCGATGCTGCGCTGCGTGGATTGAAGGGGCTGGAATGAAGTGGCTGTGGGCAATGAGTTTGCTGTGTTTGAGCCTGACGTTATCGGCTCAGCCGTTGCGCCTGGGATTTGGTACGCACAAGCCGCCCTATGTGTTCGAGGGGGAGGCCAAGGGGCTTGAATACGACATCGTGGTCGCGGCCCTGAGCCGTGCCGGGGTGGCCGTGGCGGTGCAGTACGCGCCCATGGAGCGCCTGCACCTGATGCTGCGCCGTGGCCAGATCGATGCGATTGCCACGACCAATGAGTTGAGCGGGGTCAGCGCCTTCTACTCGGATGCCTATATTCACTACCAGAATGTGGCCGTGGCCCTGAGCTCCAGGCAGCTGGATATCCGCCAGATCGAAGATCTGGGGCGGTATTCGGTGCATGCCTTCCAGCGCGCGCGCTTTCTGCTCGGCCCCGAGTTCCAGCAGATGGCCGAGAACAACCCGCGCTACCGTGAGGAGGCCTATCAGATCGCGCGCAACCGCATGCTGTACAGCGGGCGGGTGGATGTGGTGGTTTCCGATATGCGCATCCTGCGTTATTTCAATGGTCAGGTGTATACCCAGGTCGACGTCAGCCAGCCTCTGGCCCTCTACCCGATCTTTGCGGCCACCGCCTACAAGCTCGGCTGCAGCCTGGAGCGTTACTGCGAGTTGTTCAACCAGGGCCTGGTCGCGATTCGCGCCAGCGGCGAGTACCAGGCCATCGAGCGGCGCTACGCCATGCACTGACGGCTCGGCCGTAATCTTAGGAAATGTTCGCAAGGCTGCGGGCGTGGCTGGGTCGAGGCATGATTGGCTTTTGCTGCGCAACCCGGATCGCACGAGGACATCGCCATGCCGCGCCTACCGTTGTTCGCCTGTCTGTCACTGCTCATCGCCTGGCCACTGCCGTTGCTCGCCCAGACCACGGCAGCGCCCGGCGAGCGGGGTGTGCTCGGCGTAACGGTGTTGCTCACTGACCTGCAGCACCCCTGGAGCATGGCCTTTCTGCCGGCACAACAGGGGTTGCTGATTACCGAGCGGCCCGGGCGGCTGCGCCTGATGGATGCCCAGGGTGCGCTGTCCGCGCCGCTGAGCGGCGTGCCGCAGGTGTATGCCCGGGGCCAGGGCGGTTTGCTCGACGTGGCGCTGCCGCCGGATTTCGCCGAGGAACGCTGGGTGTACCTGGCCTATGCCGAGGCGGGTGAGGACGGCCAGGCCGGTACGGCCGTCGGGCGTGGCAGGCTGGCCGCGGATAACCGCGGCCTGGAGGATTTCTCGGTGATCTTTCGTCAGCAGCCCAAGCTTTCCAGCGGCACGCATTTCGGTGCGCGGCTGGTATTCGATGGCGCTGGCTACCTGTTTATCACCCTGGGCGAGAACAATCAGCGCTCGACCGCCCAGGACCTCGACAAGCTGCAGGGCAAGGTGGTGCGCCTGTATGCCGATGGTCGCGTGCCGGCGGATAATCCCTTTGTCGGCCAGGCCGGCACGCGAGGGGAAATCTGGTCCTACGGCCATCGCAACCCGCAAGGCGCGGCGCTCAACCCCAGGACCGGGCAGCTGTGGACCCATGAACACGGCCCCCGCGGCGGCGATGAGATCAACATTCCCCAGGCCGGCAAGAACTATGGCTGGCCCCTCGCCACCCATGGGGTGAACTATTCCTTGCTGGCGATTCCCGAGGCCCAGGGCAAGACGCTCGCCGGCACCGAGCCGCCCCACCATGTCTGGGCCAAGTCGCCGGCGATCAGCGGCATGGCCTTCTATGACGCCGAGCGTTTTGCCCAGTGGCAGAACAGTCTGTTTATCGGCGCGTTGGCCGACCAGGCATTGCTGCGTCTGGAGCTCGATGGTGATCGGGTGGTGAGTGAGGAGCGCTTGCTGCAAGGGCGCAACGCGCGGATTCGCGATGTCCGGCAAGGCCCGGACGGTTATCTCTATGTGCTGACGGACGCCGCCAATGGCCAGTTGCTACGGCTTGGCTTGCAGGCGCAATGAGGCCTGGCGCGGGGCCATCGATCGGTGAGGGGCTTGAATGTTGGGCGGGGCGACGGGGGAGGGGAGCTAGCCAGCGCTTTGTCGAGGGTGAGCAAAGCGCTGCTTGGCCAGCAGCCAGCGGCTTATTTCTTGCCGATGGTGATCTGCTTGGTCGTGCCGTAAACCTGGCCGCTGACACCCTTGGCGATTTGCTGGATTTCACCGCCGGCTTTGATAAAGGCCGCGATTTGCGCGTCGATCGAAGCGCTGGTTTCAACGGCCGGGGCCGCCTTGGGTTTGCTGTTGGATGCTTTTACGCGCATGACGGCCATTAACCTATTTAAAAATTAATTTGGCCGCGCATTGTACCCGATATGCTTGACAATTGCTTGATAAATAACTCTCGAATGACAGTGGGTGTGCGCTGAGATATATTCGCAGGCCTTGAATAATCCACTTAGTCATTAACCAAGTCGTTGTTTTCTCAGCAATAGCAGCGCCGCTTGCGGTCGCTTTAGCAGTGGTCAGGAGCCGCGCCTGGCGCGTGTTTGTGCCGGCAGCCGGCGGCCGATGGACTGCGCGTGGGCTGAGAAACCGGCGCGCAACTCGGGTAGAATGCCTGGCTGAAACCGAGGGTAGGGCATCATGGCTGTAATTGGACGAATGAATAGTTTGCAGGTCGTGAAGCACACCGACTTCGGCCTGTATCTGGACGGTGGCGCGGATGGCGAAATATTGCTGCCCAAACGCTATATCCCGAGCGATACGCCGAGCGAAGTGGAAGACTGGCTGAATGTTTTCATTTATTTGGACAGCGACGACAAACTGATCGCCACCACGGAAAAACCGAAAGTGCAGGTGGGTGAATTCGCCAGCCTGAAAGTGGTGGATATCAACCGAGTCGGTCTATTTCTCAACTGGGGCTTGCCGAAAGACCTGCTCTTGCCCCATTCCGAAGAAAAGCGCCCGCTGCAGGTGGGCGACTACTGCGTGGTGCATGTCTTCCTCGACAAGCGCAGTAAGCGCATCACCGCCACGGCCCGACTGGATCGCTACCTGGACCTGCTGCCGGCGAACTACAAGGTGGGCCAGGAAGTCGATCTGCTGGTGGTCGAAGCCACCGATATGGGCTTCAAGGCGATCATCAACGGCAAGCATTGGGGCCTGATCCACAAGAACGAGCTGTTCAAGTTCGTGCGCGGCGGCATGCAGGAAAAGGGCTTTATCAAGGAAGTGCGCGGCGACGGCAAGATCAGCCTGAGCCTGCAGCCGGTCGGCCAGGAAGCCGCCAGCAGCCTGGCCGAACAGATCCTGGCCAAGTTGCGTGAAGAGGGTGGCGTGCTCCACCTGAATGACAAGAGCTCGCCCGAGGCGATCACGGCGCTGTTCCGCGCCAGCAAGGGCAATTTCAAGAAGGCGATTGGCGGCCTGTACAAGCAGGGGCGCATTCTGATTCACCAAGACCGCATCGAACTGGTCGACAAGTAGCGCCGCCCCGGATGCCGTCGACTTTGTCCAGGTCGACGGCTGCCTGCCGCCGTGCAGCCCTGGCGTCGCCAGAAAAACCCGCTTGAGCGTGCGTCGACTCCATTGAATAATGCCCGAGCCATGCGCCGTTGTAGCTCAGTCGGTAGAGCACGTCATTCGTAATGATGGGGTCGGGGGTTCGATTCCTCTCAACGGCACCACTTCTTTCTCGCCAGTCCCCGTTCATATCAGCGCGCCCAGCCATTGGGCTGCGTCGGATGTCAGGGCGTAGGAAACCATCAACTGACCGATAGGTTTCACCTGGGCAGCGCGCCTATTCAGCGATTCTAGATCCCAAAAAAATGGGCTATGTCTGAGTTGGCTGTTGTCGGCATGCTCATCCCTTGTAGGAGCGGGCTTGCCCGCGAATCGCGGCCGAATAGAAAAGCATCGCGGCCAATAACTAGGCGTCCCCATCGCTCCTACGGGTTTCGCGACAACCGCCAGCACTGCTGGCAACACTTAATTGGTACATAGCCAAAAAATGCCGCTTGCCTGGGAAGAGCAAGGCGGCATTTTTCTTAAGTGGGGCTAGTCGGGCTTTTTCCCCCAGAGCTGTTCCAGGCGTTTGTCGCGGCCGCAGCCATTGCGGTAGTAGGCGTAGCGCAGCGGATTACGCTGGTAGTAATCCTGGTGATAGTCCTCGGCCGGGTAGAAACGGGTGGCGGGCAGCACTTCGGTGACCACCGGGCCCGGCAGCTTGCCGGAGGCTTGCAGGGCGTCCCTGGAGGCTTCGGCCTGGGCCTGTTCCTCTGCATTGGCATAGAAGATGGCGCTGCGGTATTGCGGGCCGCGGTCGCAGAACTGGGCGTTCGGCGTGACCGGGTCGATGGTGGGCCAGAAGGCTTCCAGCAGTTTGGCGTAGCTGGTCTGACTAGGGTCGAAGCGCACCTGCACCGCCTCGATATGGCCGCTGGTGCCCGCCGAGACCTGCTCGTAGCTGGGGTTGTCGACATGCCCGCCGATATAGCCGGAGGTGGTTTCGAGCACCCCAGGCAGCTTGTCGAAGTCGGCCTCGGTGCACCAGAAGCAGCCGCCGGCAAAGATCGCCACGCCGCTGTCGCTCGCCGTGCCGGCATTGTCGCTGGCCGGGGCGGGTTGTGGGGCCTGGGCCGCGCTGGGTTCGCAGGCCGCCAGCAGGCCGGCCAGGAGCAGGGTGATGCCGCGCAGAAGGGGTTGATGCCAGGTGGGTGTGTTGCTCATGTTCAGCTCCGCAGTTCGGGCAGGCTTTCGCCCTGGGGAATAAAGCGCAGGGCCACGCCGTTATTGCACCAGCGTTCGCCACGGGGTTTGGGACCGTCATCGAACACATGGCCCTGATGCCCGCCGCAGCGCGCGCAGTGGTATTCGGTGCGGGGAAAGATCAGTTTGAAGTCGCGCTTCTGGCCGACATGGCCGGCTATCGGCTGGGTAAAGCTCGGCCAGCCGGTGCCGCTCTCGTACTTGTCCTGGCTGTTGAACAGCGGCAGGTAGCAGGCCGCGCAGATATAGGTGCCCTCGCGCTTCTCCTGATTCAGCGGGCTGCTGCCCGGGCGTTCGGTGTCTTCCTCGAACAGCACCGCATAGGCTTGCGGCGAGAGCAGTTCGCGCCAGGCGCTGTGGGGTTTGTCCAGGGGCTGCACGGTGGCGGCCGCGGTGATCGCTTCGGCCAGGCTGAGCGGGGCCTGGCCGAGCAGGGGCAGGGCGGGGAGGAGGGCCAGGCCCTTGAGTAAGGCGCGTCTTTTCATGGCTGTGTCTCGCGTGATGTCTGGCTCAATAGACAGAGCAGCCTAGGCGTTGTTACAGCCGTAGCGGGACTTTGTCCGCTGCCACTTGTAAGCAGGTATTAGCGACTGCGTGAGTCAGCTGACCGGCAGCTCGTGCCGATTGTGCGGCACATCGTCGTCGTCGACGATAACGCAGTTGCGCCCGGCGTTCTTGGCGCGATAGAGGCGCTGGTCGGCGCGTTTGAGCATGCTTTCCCAGTGTTCGGCGTTGCGCAGGGTGGCTCCGCCGACCGACATGGTCACCATGCCGCCCGGGCCCTTGAGGTGTTCCGCCAGCTGTTGCTGCAGGTGCTGCGCGGCGGCTTGCAGCCCGGCTTTCGCGGTGTTGGGCAGGAGCAGGAGGAACTCCTCGCCACCGAAGCGGAACAGCCGATCCCCTTCGCGCGAAGAGCGCTTGATCAGTTCGACAAAGTCCACCAGCACCTGGTCGCCGGCCTGGTGGCCATAGCTGTCGTTGATGCGCTTGAAGTGATCCAGGTCCATCACCAGCACGCCGTAGTTGTTGCCATGACGCCGGCGCATGGAGGCGGCGATGCGCAGCTCCTCGTTCATCGCCCGGCGGTTGCGCGCTCCGGTCAGGGGGTCCTGGATGGCCAGTTGCTGCAGTTGGTCGCGCTGGCTGCGGGTGCGGTAGGCGAAGATGTAGGTCAGGGTGCTGGCCATCATGCTGGTGACCAGAAAGGAGACCATCTGGTAGTCGCTCTCGAAGACGCGCCCGGGATGCAGTTGCCCGTAACCGACCATGGTCGTCAGCACCAGGGTGGTGGCGATCAGGGCCTTGCCCGGCGACACCATAAAGAAGTTGAAGAGGATCAGCGGGTAGATCCAGAACAGCCCGTTCACCCCCAGGTTGATGGCGATCAGGGTGGCTGCGGTGGAGAAGATCGCGGCCAGGTAGATGCCGGGCTTGACCGTGTCGCCAGTGCGCCAGGCATAGAGCACGGCCAGTACGGTCGAGAAGACGATGATGATGTCGGCGACCCCCACCAGGAAGTTCCCCGTGGCCAGTCGATAGACGGCATAGGGTGAAATGCCGATCACGCCAAACAGCCCCATCAGGGTGATGATGGACAGCTGGAAGTCGTTACGCAGACGCCTGAGCAACCGCGGTATACGCATATGTATAGCCATTCTTGTCGTTGTTATGGGCCAAGCATGCAGAGCTTAGCCCGGATAAGGCAACTTAAAAACAGGGCGGATGTGCCAGGTTGGCCGACTATCCGCCATAAGTGGCTTCAATCTGTGGGTTTTCAGGGGTTGCGCCGCTCTGGCGGACCAGTGCCAGCAAGTTCTTGCTGCGTCGATAGCGGGCCAGGCGTTCGGCCAGCGGCGCGGGCAGGCGCGGGCACTCGTCGAAGCCCAGGCGCTGGTAGAAGCCCAGCAGCTGCGGCTGGCAGAACAGCCAGACCGGCTCGTCGCGGCCGTCGAGCGCCTGCTCGATCAGTTGCCGTGCCAGGCCCTGGCTGCGCAGTGCCGGTGCCACCAGCAGGCTGGTCAGCCACTGGCCAGAAGCCACTGGGCGTAGACAGAGGGCCGCAACGATTTCACCTTGCTGGGCCACCCACAACTGATCGCTCTGGCCTGCCCGCATGGGGCTGCGATGGGCGCGGTAGAACTTGTCCGCGAGGGGCTTGAGCCGAGGGGGCAGGACGCGGAAATACAGGTCGGTCATGGCTGTTGAAGGCTGCGCGGGGTGGGGTTGGCAAGTGCCTGGCGGTTGCCGGCGGTGCTGCAGTTTAGCGCCTTGGTCCAGGGGATAAGCGCCCAGGGTCGCGAACGGGTCACCCTGGCGGTGGCCGCCAGCTGCACATTTGCGGCGGCTGGCTGGGCTTTCCTCGCCAGGTCTGCTGCCGGTGCCGGCCTGTCAGGCCGGCAGGCGACGGCGCTCGGCGCTGATTTCTGGCAGATCCTGGCGGCGCATGTACACCCGCAAGGGCTCGCCGATGTTCAGGCGGTCGTCGATATTCTGTTCGAACAGCAGCTGCAGGCGGCTCCGGTCGAGGAGCATCAGATTGCCTTCATAGGCTCGCCAGACGAACTCGCAGGCGGGGGTGATGCTCTGTTCCAGTACATCGAGGCCGAAGGAGTCTTCGGAAAAACGCACGATATGCCGGCCGGTCTTGGCGTTAAAGCCGACAAAACCCTGCAAATGGTCGGCGGCGGCGCAGATGCTGGCGGAGGTGATGCTCATGGGAACCTCGTCGATGACGGTTGGCGGGGCGTACCCCGGGAAACAACCGCCATAGGCTAAGGCGTAGTCGGCAGCGCACCTTGCGCAGGATCAATAAGCCGGCAGACAGTCGCTCGGCAGGGCCGTGGGCTCAGTTCTGCCGTGGCGAGGAGAAGGCGCTGATCTTGCCGAAGGGCGCGCTGTGCATGTCGACCTTGACCGCCATCAGCGGCGAGTTGTTGACC
Source organism: Pseudomonas sp. EA_105y_Pfl2_R69 (assembly GCF_963970915.1). Lineage (NCBI taxonomy): Bacteria > Pseudomonadati > Pseudomonadota > Gammaproteobacteria > Pseudomonadales > Pseudomonadaceae > Pseudomonas > Pseudomonas sp. EA_105y_Pfl2_R69. Next base: position 497,919 of record NZ_CAXAOO010000004.1, on the reverse strand, counting down.
CAGATATCGTCGATCACGATGGTCTCGCCCAGATCGTCGTTGTCCGCGGCCACCAGCAGGTAGTAGGTGCCATCTTCCGGGGCTTCGCCCTCCCAGCTCAGGCTGATCTGGCCGACCACTGCCGAGGCGCGCGAGGGGTTGGCGGCGATCACCGTGCCATAGGCATCGAGCAGCAGGGCGCGCGGTTTGAGGGCCAGCTTGTTGAAGCTGATGCAGGGTTTCTGGCACAGCGAATTGACATTGAGGCTGTAGTGCTCGCCCTTTTTCAGCTCCAGGGAAAATACCCGGTAGTTGGAAATCGAGCTGCCGAAGTCCAGGCGCGGCTCGTTGGCGCTGATCGGCCATTGCTGGGCCAGCAGGGCCGTGTCGAACGGCAGGGGGATGGCCTGGGTGTTGTGGATGGCTTCCAGGGTGGTCTTGGCCACCGGGCCGCTGCCGCTGATGACCGCGTCCTGGTAAACCGCCTGCTGATTGCTGGCGCAGGCTGTCAGCAGTATGCAGGCAGCCAGGGTGAGAAACTTGTGCACGGTAAAACTCCTGTGTGACAACGTCCTTGTGTACACGCCGGGCACTCTATGCGCGGCGGCCGGCGATTCTACTCGCTTTGGCTGTTGCTGACTGTGATTGATCTCCCTGGTTCACAGCCCCCGGCAAGTGCGGCACCGCCCAGAAGGCAGTGGCGGCGTGCTTGCCGGTGTCTGGCAATTAGCCGGAAAGCCCGACGTAGACGTTCTGCACGTCATCGTGGGCGTCGATGGCTTCGAGGAAGGCTTCGACTTCTTCGAGTTGCTCGGCGCTCAGGCCGGTCACCGGATTCTTCGGGCGGTAGCCCAGTTGCGCCGAATGCACGGTGAAGCCCTGCTCGGGCAGGGCACGGCAGACGGCATCCAGATCGGTGAGTTCGGTGATAAACAGGGTGTTGCCTTCGTCGGCGGGCTCGAAGTCCTGGGCCCCGGCTTCAATCGCCGCCAGCTCCGGGTCTGCGCCTTCATCCGAGGACGCCTCGATCAGGCCGACATGGTCGAAGTCCCAGGTCACCGAGCCGGATGCGCCCAGTTGGCCCTTGCGGAACAGTACGCGGATCTCGGCCACGGTGCGGTTGACGTTGTCGGTCAGGCACTCGACGATCAGCGGCACCTGATGCGGCGCAAAGCCCTCATAGGTGGTGCGTTCGAAATTGACGGTTTCGCCGCTCAGACCGGCCCCTTTCTTGATTGCCCGCTCCAGGGTGTCCTTGGGCATCGAGGCTTTTTTCGCCTGATGCACGGCCAGGCGCAGCTTGGGGTTCATGTCCGGATCGGCACCGTTGCGTGCGGCGATCATGATTTCCTTGACCAGCCGGCCGAAGATCTTGCCTCTGGCGTTGGCGGCGGCTTCTTTAGGTTTGGCTTTCCACTGGGCGCCCATGCTGTTCTCTTGGTCTGTGCGGATGGAGGGGGTCGTCTGCCTGGCCGGGCGAGCGCCAGCCCTCGGGCTGAGCGGCGGCACAGTGGCCGGCGACGCATGCAGGGAGCGATTTTAGTCCCTCCAGCGGCCGCTGGCACCCTGCAATTTTGTCGTACCGCTCCAGCCTCCGGGTGGACGGGGCGGCTTCGCCCCGGTTGCAGCGCCGCCGCCCGCGCAACCAAGCGCCCGGGGCGCTGGTCTATGCTTAGACCAGACTCGGAAAAGGAGGCAGACAATGCGCAAGGTATTGATTGCATACGACGGCTCGGCACCGGCCAAACGCGCCCTGGAATACGTGATCAACTTCGCCCGCGATCATGCCACGCCGCTGCATGTGTGCCTGCTCAATGTGCAGCAGGAGCCCATGCTCTACGGCGAGTACGTGACCGGCGAGGTCGTCGCCCAGTTGCAGCAGTCGATGACCGAGGCGGCGGTCCAGGAGCTGGAATGGCCGGCCGATCAGTTGAAGGCCGCCGGCCTGGCCTATACCACCTACACCGCGCTGGGCAATGTTGCCGAGCAGGTTGCCGCGCTGGTCCAGCAGCAGGGCTGCGACACGGTGGTGATGGGCACCCGTGGGCTGGGCAGCTTTACCGGCATGCTGCTGGGTTCGGTGGCCACGCGGGTGATCCATGAGGTCTCGGTGCCGGTGCTGCTGGTGAAATAACCCGGGTCGCCTGCGACGGCAGGCGAACCACGCGGGCGGTGCCGGCCGCGAGAGGGGAGCATGACCCCGCGCGCGCTTCGCCGCGTCTGCCTGCTGGCCCCAGGCTCGTCCGGAGCCTGCACTGTGTGGCCGGTTTGTTCCCCGACTGTATAGCCCAGCCTCTGGCTGTGCCTGCTCTAATGGCGGCTTGCCTGTGCTGAGGGGGCCGCTATGTCGCCCAAGGATTTGTTGCTGGCCCTGGTGGTGATAGTCGTCTGGGGCATGAATTTCGTGGTGATCAAGGTCGGTCTGGAGGATATGCCGCCGATGCTCCTGGGGGCGTTGCGTTTTATCCTGGCAGCCTTTCCGGCGATCCTGTTTATCAAGCGCCCGCAGATACCGCTGCGCTGGTTGCTGGCCTATGGGCTGACGATCTCGCTCGGCCAGTTTGCCTTTCTATTTTCCGCCATGTCGCTGGGTATGCCGGCTGGCCTGGCCTCGCTGGTGCTGCAGTCGCAGGCGTTTTTCACCCTGATGTTCGCCGTGCTGCTGCTCGGCGAGCGTTTGCACCGGGCCAATCTGTTCGGTTTGCTGGTGGCCGCGACGGGCTTGCTGCTGATCGGTCTGCAGGGCGACCGCATCATGACCCTGGCCGGCTTCGTGCTGACCATCGGCGCGGCGGCCATGTGGGCACTGGGCAATATCATCACGCGCAAACTCGGCAAGGTGAATCTGGTTGGCCTGGTGGTCTGGGGCAGCCTGATTCCGCCCTTGCCGTTTCTGGCGCTGTCCTGGCTGCTGGAAGGCCCGGAGGCAATGGCGAGTGCGCTGCGCGGGCTCGGCCTGGACTCGATCCTGGTGCTGATCTACCTGGCTTTCGGCGCGACCATCCTGGGCTATGGCCTGTGGAGTCGGCTGCTGTCGCGTTACCCGGCCAGCCAGGTGGCCCCGTTCTCGCTGCTGGTGCCGGTGGTCGGGCTGACCTCGGCGGCGCTGCTGCTCGACGAACGCCTCAGCGCCCTGCAGCTGCTGGGGGCGTTGCTGGTGATGCTCGGCCTGCTGCTGAACGTCTGCGGAGGCTGGTTATACGATCGACTGCGCCTGGCCCGGGTGCCGGGCTGAGGCGCGAGTCGATCTGCCTGGGCGCAGGGGCCTGGGCCGCAGAGTACAAACCGTGGGAGGGGTTTTAGCCGCGATAACCGCTGTTGCAAGCGCGCCGCTAAAGCGCAATGTCGCCCAGCGCCTCCCACGCCGTTGCGCCATGGCAAAGCTCGCGGGCAAGGACTAGGCACGCCCGCCGCTCCTACAAAAGCGTTCACCTCGGGCAGCAGGTTATTAGCTTAACGCTTGCCCATGGCGCGGCGGGTGCCGCTGGGGGCCGGGCCGATCTTCTTCTCGTGGGCGGACTTGTTGCCCTTCTGGTGCCAGGGTTGGTCGTTCTGCTTGCTGGAGGCGGCCTTGGCCGCGCAGAACAGCGAAGCAAACCCGGTCTTGTTCGCGGCCACCGGCTCGTTGCCCGATGGCGGGGTGTCAGCCTGGGCGCTGGGCTGTGGGTCAGGCAATTGAGTGCTGGTCATGGAAGGTCCGCGGCGGCCGAGGTCATAAAGGGGGCGCGAGTATACCCCTCTATTGGTGCGGGCACCTGTCCAGCCGCTGTGCGGGGTTGCGCGTCGCGTCGGCCTGGCTGGCGCGCACAAAAAAGGCGCTGTGGTGGGGGCCACTGCGCCTTTTTCTGGGCTGTACCCCCGGGTTGCACGGTTTGCGCCGATTGCCCCTCGCCCTTAGGGGCGAGGGGGCTGCCGCGACTGGCATTGCCGGGGTACCGCTCGAGCCTGGCCTTTCGGCCGGGGTTGGATCAGTCCTGGCGGCTGGTGACTTCCAGCAGGTGGTAGCCGAACTGGGTCTTGACCGGGCCCTGCACCACATTGATCGGTGCGCTGAATACCACGGTGTCGAATTCCTTGACCATCTGGCCTGGGCCGAACGAGCCGAGGTCGCCGCCGCTGCGGCTGGATGGGCAGGTGGAGTTGTCTTTGGCCACCTGGGCAAAGTCGGCACCGCCTTCGATAGCGGCTTTCAGTTCGTTGCACTTGTCTTCGGTGGCAACCAGGATGTGACGGGCAGTGGCGCGGGCCATGGGAGTTACTCCTTTGAAATAAGCGTTAAAGCCTACCGGAATCGGCCGGCGATTCAAGCGCCGACGCTGGGCCGGGGGCGCTATCGCTACGCTGCACCGGGTATTTGATTATTTCAGCCTGCGACAAAGGTCTTAGGGCTTGCCTAAACGGGGGGGGAATGGCGTAGGCTGGTGCTGTCGCCTCGGGAGGCGACGCTATTCGCGAACAGTTGAAGAAGGAAAGCTTTATGCAAATCCAAGTTCACAGCGATAACCACATCGAAGGCAGTGCCCGCCTGGTTGAATGGGTGAGTGCCAGTGTTGCCAGCAAGCTGGAACGCTTCGACGATGAGTTGACCCGTATCGTCGTTCACCTGCACGACGACAATGGCCAGAAGGCCGGCGCACAGGACAAACGCTGCCAGATCGAAGCACGGCCAAAAGGCCTGCAACCGATTTCCGTCACCCACAGGGCCGAGTCACTGGAACAGGCCATCGATGGCTCCATCGAAAAACTGCACCACGCCCTCGATCATCAGTTCGGCAAACTACGCAGCAAGCGCGCCACCCCGCTGCAGAGCGACGAGGCCGTGGACATCCCCGGTCAGGACGCGCTCCTGCATGAAGACTTCCTCGCCGAGCAACAGCTGCGCGCGCTGTAAGTCCACGCCCCCGGGCAGCAGGCCATGGCCTGCTGCCAGCCCCTTCATTCTGTGCGCCCCGCAGGCCTGCCTGCGGGGCGCAGTCGTATGCGCGGCACTCACAGGTTGTTCTAGATCGGCTGCCCGCCCGCCAGCAGCATTCCCTGCCGGGCAATGCGCTAGAGTCGCAGGTGATTGACTCGCGACAGCATCCATAACCCGCTCCATGCCCCCCCAGCGGCACTATGGGGGCCTGGGCCAGGCTGAACAGCAGATTGTCCAGAGTGAACCGGCCAAGAACCGTGTAGGGGATCAGTTTCAGGGCATTGGTCAGCAGGAAGAACACATTGATGGTGGCACATAGCGCACCTTGTCCAGTTGCTGCAGCAGCAGGTGCATCATCAGAGAGGGGCAAGGGAGATCGACGCCTCGCCTGTTGTCTAAAATTAGGTTGTCGGGCGTGAAGCGCCCGAGCGCCAATTCTAGGAGGCCTGGTTATGAATACCCTGACTATCGAAGGCTGGTGCAAACCCAACCCCGCGCAGAAGTCCACCCCCATGGGGCAGATTCAATTCCACCTCAGTGAGAGCGACCACCTGCGTCTTGAACAGGCCGAAGAGCGCCTGCAGCAAACCCATGAGCCCGAGGTCATGGTAGATGTCGATATGGACGCGCTGGAGTTGAGCACGCCGCCCGAATGCGGGCCGCTGTCCGACTGCCGCTTTCGCGTCTATCTGAGCACAGGCGATCAGCGCGGTCAGTTCCATCTGGTCGGCCATCGGGCCAGCGACGGCAGCCTGATCTACACCAATGCGGTGATGGTCGATCAGCTGGGTTGAGCGCTAGCGGGCCGGGGTTACTCCTGCAACCAGGCTTGCGCCTGCGCTTCCTGCATCGAATCGAAGGCCTTGATGGTAAGGCCCGGAATCAGCGCCCCCTCGACCGCGCTGATGCGCCTTACCCATTCCTGGTCGGCCACCACCGCCACGCGATCGAAGCGACGGATAAAACGCAGCAGTTGCGGGATGCGCGCCAGTTCGACGCCCATGGCTCCCAGGGTCGGCAACTCGAACGTGCCGATGCGGTACATCATCCGGCCGTGTTCGATGCCTTCGGCGTGCTGGGTCAACTGATCGAGCGCCATGCGCATCTCGATGCTGTCGAGTTTGCCGGCAAAGTCCACGTCAATGCGGTTTTCGCCGTTGCGGGTTACCTGGAACATAGCGATTCCTCCATGGGGTCTATCTGTTCACCATACGCCGCCTGGCGGCGGCTGTTAATGCACCGCAGTCGTGGCCAATCGCGTCTGTGCGGCGTGCCGGCCTTTTGTGCCTTGCCTGCGACGGCGGCGAGTCCGCATCATGGAGGCCATTCGCATGAAGGAGGTGGTTATGGGCATCAGATCATGCCTTGCAGGTCTTGCTGCGTTGCTGTGCAGCCTGGGTGCCGCTGCGGTCGAGGAGGCGCAGCTGGTCGAGTCGATCAACCTGTACCGCAGCGAGGTGCAGCGTTGCGCGCAGCAGGCTTCGGAGGAGCTGCCACCGCTGGCGACCGATCCACGGCTGGTGCTGCCCGTGGGGCGCGCCGGCGATTTGCAGCAGGCGATGAGCGCGGCGGGCTATCCGATGGTCAATGTGCAGGCGATCAGCCTGTCCGGGCCGCGGGATGCCGCGGCGGCCATGAAGGTGCTGCAGGAGAGCTTCTGCCAGGTGCTGCTGGACCCGCAGTTCGTCGATGTCGGGGTGAGTCGGCAGGACCGTGACTGGCGCATCGTGCTGGCCCGCCCGCTGCTGACCGCAGGCCTGGGCGACTGGCAGGCGGAAGGGCAGAAAGTCCTCGAGCAGGTCAACGTCGCCCGCGGGCAGGCGCGCCAATGCGGTCGCCAGGCCTTCGCCGCCGCCACGCCACTGACATGGAATGCCACCCTGGGCAGCGCCGCGCAAACCCATAGCCGGGCCATGGCCAACGGCAACTTCTTCGCCCACCAGGACCGCGACGGCCGCACCCCGGGCGACCGCGCGGAACTGGCCGGCTACGGCGGCCAACGGGTCGGCGAAAACATCGCCGCCGGGCTGGATAGCGCCGGCAAGGTGGTCGAAGGCTGGCTGGCCAGTCCCGGCCACTGTGCCAACCTGATGAACCCGCAGTTCAGCGAGCTGGGCGCAGCCTATGCCAACGACCCCAAGAGCGACGCGGGGATCTACTGGACGGCGCTGTTTGGCGCACCGTAAGCCGCTGCGGGTTGCCATGCTGAGCCCCCGCTTACTTGAGCGGCGGGTGCGCCCGGGTTCTGGCCGTGGTGCGCGCGGCCAGGTTCATCAGCTGCTGGAACTTCGGACACTCCAGGTGGTTTTCCGCCGGGCAGGAGGCCGCGTGGCGTAGGCCGTCGCGGATGGCGCTGAGGCGCTTGATGCGGCGGTCCAACTCGTCGGCCTTGGCCTGCAGTTGCGCGCGGTCGATCGCCGGCTGGGTGCCTGCGGCGAGCATGACGGCGATCTCATCCAGGGAAAACCCCGCCTCACGACCCAGCGCGATCAGGGCCAGGCGCTGGATCACCGACTCGTTGAACACCCGCTTGAGGCCGTTGCGGCCGATGGAGCGGATCAGGCCTTTCTCTTCGTAATAGCGCAGAGTCGATGCCGGCAAACCGGACCGGCGCGAGACTTTGCCGATATCCATCTCTTTCATCCTTGACCTCAAGTTGACTTGAACTGGCAGGCTTATGAAAACAGCCTTTCAGACAAAGCAAAAGAGGTGGAGATGAACAGTCAACTGATCCTGCAGGTGTTGTTGGTGGGCGTGGGCGCAACGCTGCTGATGGATATCTGGGCGCTGGCGCGGCGACGCGTGTTCGGCATTGCCTCGCTGGACTACGCCCTGGTAGGGCGCTGGCTGGGGCATATGCGCCACGGCCGTTTCCGCCATATGGCCATCAGCAAGGCACAGCCCGTGCGTGGCGAACGGCTGCTGGGCTGGTGCAGCCATTACCTGATCGGTGTGGCTTTCGTTGGCCTGTTTGTGGCGCTGGTAGGGCCGCAGTGGCTGTGCCGGCCGAGCTTATCGCCGGCGCTGCTGCTGGGTATTGTCAGCGTGGCTGCGCCCTTGCTGCTGATGCAGCCGGGGTTCGGCATGGGGTTGGCGGCCTCACGGATGGCCAGGCCCTGGCAGGTCAGGTTGCGCGCGCTGCTGACCCATCTGGTGTTCGGCTTTGGCGTGTACCTGGCCGGCTGGCTGGGGGCGCAGCTGTTTGCCTCACCCCTCTGCCACTAAGGGTTGTTGCCTAGGGTCTGCGCCAGATGCTGCTGGTAGCGGGCGATATCGGTCTCGATGGCGGGGCGCTTCATCACGTCGACGCAGAGGAAGGTCGGCAGGGCGCTCATGCCGAGGAACTGGTTGGCCTTGTGGAAGGGCAGGTAGACGGCGTCCACGCCCTGGCCTTCGAAGAAGTCGCTGGGGTCGTCGAAGGCCTGCTGCGGGGCGTTCCAGGTCAGCGACAGCATGTACTGCTTGCCCTGGATCAGGCCGCCGCTGCCGTACTTCTGCGAAGCGTCCGAGCGGGTACGGCCGTCGCTGGCGTAGAGGCTGCCGTGGCCTGCGGTAAACACCTCGTCGAGGTACTTCTTCACCGTCCAGGGCGCGCCCATCCACCAGCCGGGCATCTGATAGATGACGACATCGGCCCAGAGGAATTTTTCCACCTCTTCGGCGATGTCGTAGCCGCTGTCGATATGAGTGTGCTTGAGGTCGAAGCCGGCGCGGTCGAGAAAGGCCAGCGCGGTGTCGTGCAGGGTGGCGTTGTAGCGCCCCTCGGAATGGGCGAACTGTTTACCGCCGTCGAGCAGCAGGATCTTCTTCATGGCATGGGCCTCGGTAACGTGATGGCGGCATGCTAGGGCGCACGAGCGGGTAGAAACAGCCGGCCACGCGCAAATGACATGTGACTAAAAGGCATGAGTGGGGCGCTTTTTGCCGTTGTAAGGTAAATAACCACTGATCTGCCAGGAGCCCAGCATGGCCGATACCTACGGATTTATCCTGCATGCCCACACCCGCCCGGAAAAGGCCGCCGAGTTCGAGGCGCTGTTTCGCGCCTATATCGAACCCAGCCGCGCCGAGGCCGGCTGCATCGAATACCACATGCTGCGCGACAGCCACGACCCGACGCTGTTTATCTTCTATGAGGTCTGGCAGTCGCGGGCGCACCTGGCGATCCACAGCGCCTTGCCGCATATGCGCCAGTTTCATGACCGGCGCATGGACTACCTGCGTAGCGATTTCGACATTCGCGAGATCGAGATGCTCAGCCCGGCGGGCTAGGGCCGGGCTTACACCGCGAACGTCGTCAACTCCGTTGGCGTGGCCTGCGACAGCACTGGTTGAGTTTACTGCTGGGGGGCAGGCGTGGCGTTGGTCGCGGCGGACCAGATGCGGTAGCGCACTTGCACCTCTGTCGGGGCGTAGATCACCAGCGGCAGCTTGCTGTTGTAACGCACCAGCAGGGGCTCGCCACCCACCGGGACAAAGGCCTGCTTGCGGCTGTTATCGGGGCAGGCCATCAGGGTGCTCATCGCCGGGCCGACCTGACTCAGCTGGTAATAGCTGTAACCCCAGCCCTCCACGGTCTTCTCCTGCCACTGGCCGCCCAGGCGCTGCTGGTTGCAATCCACCTCCAGGGTCTTGCCGGCGATCAGCTCGACCTTGTGCTCGGCCTCATTGGTCTTGGCCGGCAGCTCGATGACATGGCGGTTATAGCCTGCACTGGCCGCCGGGTAGGGCTTGAGCGCTTCGGGTGTGGCGGCGCAGGCGGCCAGTGGCAGGGCGCAGGCAAGTGCGATCAGGGGCAGTTTGTGCGAGTTCATTGAGAGTCCTTGTCGAGTGGGCCTGGTGGGCCGTCCGTTGAGCAAGATTGCCGGGTTGGCTGAGCAGCCAACTGACCCTTGTGCATAGGTGAAGTTCCTCGGCTTGGCAAGTTGGCAGCGGCCGAGCCGGGCGAGGGCCGTGGTCCTGTACCGCTGCTGTCGCGCGCCACTGTGTCTATGCACCGTCTCTGGTCCGCTCGAGAATGGCCTTACTCCATCGCGCAGGGCCCACCATGCATATCGCCATCCTCACCTTCGACGGCTTCAACGAACTGGATTCGCTGATTGCCCTAGGCATCCTCAACCGCATCAAGCAGCCGGGCTGGCGTGTGTCCCTGGCCGCGCCAAGCGAAACGGTCACCTCGATGAACGGCGTGCAGCTGTATCGCCAAGCCCGCCTGGATGAGATCGAGTCATTCGACGCGGTACTGGTCGGCAGCGGCATCAAGACCCGCGAGATCGCCCGGGACGCCGCCGTGATGCAGGTGTTGGCGCGGCTCGATCCGACACGTCAGCTGATCGGCGCGCAGTGCTCCGGCACCCTGCTGCTGGCGAAGGCGGGTTTGCTGGACGGTATTCCAGGCTGCACCGATCTCACCAGCAAGCCCTGGGTGCAGGAGGCTGGCATCGAGGTGCTGGAACAACCCTTCTTCGCCCGGGGCAACCTGGCCACCGCCGGCGGTTGTCTGGCCTCCATCTACCTCGCCGCCTGGACCCTGGCACGCCTGGTTGGGCGTGAGGCGGCGGCCGAGGCGCTGCATTACGTCGCCCCGGTCGGGGAGAAGGCGGATTACGTCGAGCGGGCGCTCGGCAATATCGAGCCCTATCTGGGGGGCGGCTGAGCCAAGGGCCTGGTGCAGCCCGCGGCTATTCGCTGCGGGCCTTGGCCGCGTGACTTGTGCGGCCCGCAAATCGAGGGCCTGAGTCGATCTGGCGAACCAGCGCTGAGCCCATTAGTTCCCTGTGGTGCTGGCGAGCGCATTGCCATGCCCCGCACTTGTGGCGCGAGGATCGGGCGTTTTTGCAAGGGACCGGCTCAGGTGACCGCTACCAAGGCACCGGCCTGGTGATCTATCGTGTCGATTCCGTCAGCAGGGTATTTATGAGGCAGGGTATGAAAAGAGCATTGATTGCAGCGGGTCTGTTGTTGTCGTCCGGCATGGCGTTGTGCAGTGAGGGTGCCGCCTGGGATTACAGCGGTGCCAAGGGGCCGGAGAACTGGGCCAGGCTCAGCCCGGAGTATGGCGCGTGCGCCGGGAGCAATCAGTCACCGATCAACCTGAGCGGCTTTATCGATGCCAGGCTGGAGCCCATCGCCTTTGCCTACAACGCCGGCAGCGCAGAAATTCTTAACAACGGTCACACCGTTCAGGTAAACGCACGGGCGGGGAGCGCCATCGTCGTCGATGGCATCGAGTTCGAACTGAAACAGTTCCACTTTCATGTGCCGAGCGAAAACCTGATCAATGGCCAGTCCTTTCCCATGGAAGGGCACCTGGTGCACGCCGACGAGAATGGCCACCTGGCCGTCGTAGCGGTCATGGTGACCGAGGGGGACGCCAACAAGGCGCTGGCAAAAGCCTGGGCGCAGCTGCCGAAACAAGGCGAAAAGCTGGCCCTGAGCTCGGACATTTCCCCGCTGGAAATCCTGCCTGAAAACCGCGATTACTACCGCTTCAATGGTTCATTGACCACGCCACCTTGCTCCGAGGGCGTGCGTTGGCTGGTGATGAAGCAGCCGATTTCGGCATCCAAAGCGCAGATCGAGCAGTTCCTGCAGGTGATCCATCACCACAACAACCGCCCCGTGCAAGCGGTTAACGCTCGCCCTGTATTGGAATAGTTGGAATAAGCGGAGTGCGTGACGGCGCGCTGGGCTGGCTGCTGATAGCTGGCCGGCGTTGCCGGTGAGGACAGGGGCAGGGACGCCCAGTTCTATGGCCGTGTTAGCCATATCGCCAGCAAGCTGGCGTTCTCAAACAACCCGTATAGCATTGATTTTTTGTAGGAGCGGGCCATGCCCGCGAAACGCATCGCGGCCATGGGCCGCTCCTACTTCCCCTGCTTCTCGACAACAATATAGCGCTTGCCGCCACTGCGTTTGGCCACGTACATGGCCTCATCCGCGTGCCGTATCAGCTGCAGATCAGTCTGGCCGTGCTCTGGGTATAAGGCGATGCCCAGGCTTGGCGTACTCATCAGCGTGTGCCCTTCCAGGAGGTAAGGGGCGCTGAGGGTGGCGATAATCTTCTCGGCCACTGGGGCGGCATCTTCCTGCCTGCCGATGTTGTCCAGCAGAACGGCGAATTCGTCACCGCCCAAACGGCCCACCGTATCGGACTCGCGCACGCACTGCCTGAGGCGGCGAGCGACTTCCTGCAGCAGCAGGTCGCCGGTGCTGTGGCCAAAGCTATCGTTGATCTGCTTGAAGTTGTCCATGTCGAGATAAATCACCGCCAGGCGCAAGCTGTCTCTTGTTGCTCTTTGCAACGAACTGCGCAAGCGGTCGAGGAACAGCGAACGGTTCGACAGGCCAGTCAGTTGGTCGTACTGCGCGAGAAACTCCAGGCGAGAGTGCGTGCGCTTGCGCTCTATCGCCGCCGCCACCTGGCTCGACACAAACTGCAGCAGCGCCTGATCCTGCTCGTTGTAGCGCACGCTTGCGCAGTGATTCTGCAGCAGCAGCGCACCGATGGTCTGCGTTCCCACTATCAGCGGCACGCCAAGCCATTCCAGGGTATGCGGAGTCGCCTCTGCGCCACGCTGGGCAAGCCACTGCGCGGCCGTTTCCGGGGTTAACAGCACGGCGTTGCCGGAACGAACAACCTCGGCACAGAAGGTCGTGACGGCCGTCGGCATCGGTGAGGGCGGCGCACCGCACTGATCGGCCTGATAGGCCAGGCTGAGCTGGTCATTCGCGGCATCGTATAACGCTACGGAGAAGTGCTTGGCCGGCAGCAGCTGAGCAATCGCCTCGTGCACTCGGCCATACAGCGTGTGCAGGTCGTCTACCGTGTGAGCTGCTGCCGATACCGCATACAGCGCGGCTTGCATCGCCTCGGCACGCTTGCGCTGAGTAATATCGCGCGCCACCCCGACCCGCACCTGCTCGGCCTCAAGCCACTGGGCCGACCACATGATATGAACGATGTGGCCGTCTTTATGCAGGTAGCGGTTCTCATGGTCCTGCGAGGGTTGGCCCGAATTGATGCGCTCTATCAGCGCCCGGCTTGCGGCGCGGTCGTCCGGGTGCATCATGTCAAAGGCGGTGCGGCCAATCATTTCTTCGGGGCGGTAACCGAACACGCGCTCGCTGGCCGCGCTGACGGATAGAAAGCGACCCTCTTTATCCACTACGCAGACAACGTCCAGCAGCAGATCCAGTAGCTTGTCGTGGGGTGGGTGGCGATTTGATGTCATGGCGCTGACTATACTGCGCGGCCTGCCGGCTTCCTAGCTCGATGATTTATCCAAACTAGCGCCTCGATGCGGGGCGCAATCAGGGCTGACGGCCGATGCCAAGCGTGGCCTGTCGGCTAATATGCCTGTTAGCTAACTCGGAGGTGTGGGATGAGCCGGATCAGCAGTTGTGAATTGCTCGAGTGGCAAGCGGCGGGACGCAGTTTCACCCTGCTGGATGTGCGCCGCGTGGCGGCGCGCGTGGCGGATGCGGCCGCCATCGCCGACTCGCACTGGCACGCGCCCGAGGCGCTGCTCGCCTGGAAGGACACGGTGCCACGCGACAGGCCCGTGGTGCTCTATTGCGCCCATGGCCGCGAAATCAGCCAGGGTATCGCCGCCACCCTCGAAACGATGGGGCTCGATGCGCGCTATCTTATCGATGGCTTCTCCGGCTGGCGCGACGCCGGTCGGCCCACCGTTGCGCTCCGCGCCACTCGTTAGGCGCATTGATGGTTCTGGTCGAAACACACGCCAAGCGAAGTAGCCGCCGCAGCCTGGCCAGAAGGGCGAGCCGGGCGAGTAAAGAGAGGGTGATTCGGGCTAAGGGCGAAAAGGTGGCGCGTTATTCGCCGGCCTTGCGGGAAATAAATCCCCTTTGTCTACTGCGCGGCCGGCCATAGCAGCGGCAGCACGTGCTCGCGTAGCAGCGGTGCCAGGGTGGCTGGCGGCACCTCGCCCGGTGCCAGCCAGCGCAGTTCTTCCAGTTCGGCGGCGGCGCTGACGCTGTGCGGCAGGCGGGCCTGGAACACGCTGGCGTCGATCCAGGTATCGGCCTCGTTGGCCGCTGCGGCGCGGAACTGGCCGAGCGGTTGCAGTGCGTCTGCCGGCAGGCTGAGGTTGAGTTCTTCCTCAAGTTCGCGGGTCAGGGCGGCCAGGGCATCTTCGCCGGGCTCGGCTTTGCCGCCGGGCAGCATAAAGGCCTGGGTGTTGCGTTTGCGTACCAGCAGCAGGCGGCCTGCGTCGTCGATCAGGCAGGCGGCGGAAATGCTCAGAGTGGTCATGGTCTTTCGCTTTGGCTGTGGGTTACGCCTCAGTGCACGGAGCCTGAGGCGCGGCGTTCGTGTACCAGCGCCAGTGCGCGCTGGGTCATCTGGTCGAGCAGGCGGTCGCGCTGTTTCTCCGCTTCGCTCATGGCCTTCTTGCCGTGCTGCTTCAGCAGGTAGGCGTGGATCTGCCGCACTTCCTTGGACTGGAAGATGGGTGCCAGGTCCTGCACCGCCAGCATGCCGTCCGAGCTGTAGTCCCTCGTGCTCATCAGCACTTGCGGCCCGTGCGCCGTCAGCACCTGAAAGCCCATGGCCTCGAAAGTCGCTACCTTGCCGGCCACACAGGCCAGTTCGGCATGCGGGTGGCGCGCGACCATCTGTTGCAGCATGGCGCGGGCGATACCGCGCCGGCGCTGGTCAGCCTGTACCGCCATATAGACCAGGGTGCAGGCGTCGGGATCATCCTTGGCGGGCAGGTACAGAGCAAAACCCAGCACCAGGGAAGGGTCTTGATTGTCCAGTGCGAGGATCAACCGTGCGCTGCTGTCCACGGCGCTGTCCATCGCCTGCAGGTACAGGTGCATCTCGTAGCCGATCACGTACTGGTACAGCTGGTAGAGCGGATTACTGGGCGTCAGCGAAACCGGGCTGATGTCGCTGAAGTAGTCCACCACCATCTGCAGAATCTGGCTTTTCAGTGATTCGGGGGGCGGGGTGTCCAGGTGTACAAGGGTGAACATCGTCAGTCTGGCTCCGGGCGTGCGCGAGTGGGCGGCATTGTAACGCGCCCGGGTTTGATCCTAGCCACGCGTCAGTGAGTATCTGCACGGGGCTGGCCTGGCTTCGACTATGATGCGCCACCTTAAAAAACTGCTCGCCATCATCAGGTCACTATGTCAGTTAATGCCCTCTATACCGACCTGTCTGATTATTACGATCTGATGTGCGCCGATATCGACTACCAGGCGCAAAGCCACGCTATCCACCGGCTGCAGCAGCTGTTCGGTAACGCCGGCATCAGGCACCTCGATCTGGCCTGCGGCACCGGGCCGCATGTGCGTCATTTCATCGATGCCGGCTACACCAGCAGTGGCCTCGACATCAACCAGCCCATGCTGGACAAGGCCGCTCTTCGCTGCCCGCAGGCGCGCTTTTCCCTGCAGGATATGTGTGGTTTCACCCAGGCCGAGCCGCTGGACCTGATCACCTGTTTTCTCTATTCCATTCATTACAGCGGCGGCATCGACAGGCTCATGGCCTGTATCGCCAGCGTGCATGGCGCGCTGGCCGTCGGTGGAGTGTTCTGCTTTAACGCCGTGGATAAGCACAGGATCGACAACGCCTTGTTCGTCTCGCACAGCGCCAGGCACGCTGAGGCGTTGTTCAGCTTCAGTTCCGGCTGGAACTACTGTGGCGCTGGCGAGCAGCAGTCATTGCGGCTGCGCATTGAAAAAACCAGCGCCGATGAAACCCAGCTGTGGCACGACGAACACCCCATGGTGGCGGTGAGCTTCGTCGAGCTGCAGGCGCTGTTGCAGCCCTACTTCGAGGTGCATGTGCTGGAACATGACTACGAGAAGCTCATTCCCTGGGATGGGGCCTCAGGGAATGCGCTGTTTGCCTGCGTGAAAAAATAGCGCGTTGATCAGGCCAGCATCCGGCGGCGACTCATTGTCGCAACCTCTAGCTCTTAGACCCTTCGACAAATCGCCCCAGACCATCGGCTTTTATGTAGCCCAGCAAGCGCGGGCGACCGTTGCTTTTGTCTACGGAGACAAACAGGGCGCTGGTGTATTCGCTGTCATATTCAGCGCCTGAGGTATTCAGGGCCTTGGCCACGCTATCGATGCAGCCGCTGTGGGTGACGAGCAGCAGGTTACGCCGGGCTTGCTTATGGTTGAGCATGTTTTGCTCCAGGCTTTTGCGGCAGCCCTTCAGCCAATCCTGAGTGGCGATGTTGATATCGAACATCGACGCCGCGGTTTGTACGGTGCGCAGCAGTGGGCTGGAGAAAATATCGGAGTTGCTCAGGCCTAGGGCTTTGAACGCGTCGCCAACGTCATCGGCGGCTTCGCTACCGGCAATGGTGATGCCCTCATCGTCACCAAGGCAGGGATTGCTGGAGCGGTCGCAGCGTTCGGCGTGGCGTACCAGTACGACAAGCTCGCCCTTATCCCAGCTGGCAAACAGGCCGGACTCATCCATGTGGTTGTCTTTACCCAAGTCCACAACCGGTTCGGGTTGTAGCGCCAGGGTCAATAGGCTGGCGAGTGCCGCGATGGCCGCCAGGAGCACCAGCAGGCGTTTATTGCGCCACAGGGCATGCAGCGGTGTCGGCGCAACAGCGGTTGCGCCTGCAGGGGTATTGGTTGGCATTGAGCCGCTCCATAAGGGTCATCAACAACGGAGCGGCAGGTGCTTGTCCCTGCGATGCCGCAAGCGTGAGTAACTCTGACCGCAGCGGCTTAACAAACTGTGACGGTGGTCTGCAGAAGTCTGTTGCAGCATGTGTGCACCACGCCGATAGCGCCTGCGTTTGCCTGTGGCCGCCGCCGCTTAAGCTGCGCGCCTACAGGCCCGTAAGCGCGCGGCGCAGACCGTCGGTGTTCAGGCCGGCTCTGCTGTGCGGTTTACCTGCAGCGTTCGCTGCAGTTGCGCCACCAGGGCATCGACCTGGTCCATGGCTTGCGCCACGGACTCGGCCAGCAGCTCACCGCCGACTTCCTGGCCCTCGATGGCAATCTGGTGCACCTGGGTAATGCCGATAAAGCCGAGGGCGGTGATCAGGCTGGGTTCCAGATGGTTCATATGCGCCATCGCGCCGCCAACGCCAAAGCCGACCCCGCCTCGGGCCGAGAGAATAACGGCATGCCGTGGACGGTCGGCGAGCATCGGCACGTAAGGGTCGAGTAGGTTACTTTCGTCGATCTCCACGGTTCTGCCGGCACGCACGACCTGATCGACCCAGGCTTTGAGCGCGGCCGGCATGCCGAAGTTATAGAGCGGCGCGCCGATCACCAGCACGTCTGCGGCAATCAACTCATCGACCAGTTGGTCGCTTTCGACCAACGCGTCCTGCATCCACGGCTCGCGCTGCTGCTCCGGGGTAAAGGCGGCGGCGATCCAGTCATGGTTGATGATCGACGGCGGAGTCTGGCCGATGTCGCGGTAGGTGAGGCTGTCTTGCCCACGACGGACCAACCATTGGCTGACAAAGCGCTGCGTGAGGTTGCGGCTATGCGAGCCGTGTTGATCCTTGCCGGCGAGGCCGGGGCGGGCACTGGCATCCAGGTGCAGAATGTGCGGCATGTCGAGTCTCCTTTCGAAGTTGAATTCATCTGTAATTCGTAGCAACCTCAGGCTAAGTCCAGTCGTTAGGCGCGACAAACGACGATTATTTTCAGGTATGGATGAGAGAGGTTCATGTATGGCGCAGCGCTGGCTACCTTCGCTTTCAGCCCTGCGTGCTTTTGAGGCGGCCGCTCGCCACGAGAGCGCCAAGCAGGCCGCAGAAGAACTCTCGGTCACCGCGACGGCGATCAGTCACCAGATTCGGGCGCTGGAAGAGTCGCTCGGCGTCGCACTGTTTCTGCGCAAGCCACGCCAGCTCGAACTGACCGCCCAGGGGCGCGAGCTGCAGCAGGTGCTGGAAAGCGCCTTCGAAAGCATCAGCGCCACGGCGGTACGGCTCAGCGCGGTGCCCTGTCGCCAGGCCATTACGCTCAGCACCACGCCTGCGGTGGCGGTGCGTTGGCTGCTGTCCTGGGTGTGCATGCTGCGCGAGGCCCATCCGAATATCGACCTGCGCATCCACGCCTCCCATGAGCCGGTCGCACTGGATGGCGTCACTGCGGATGTCGCCATTCGCTATGGCGACGGTCGCTGGCCGGGACTGGTGGCCGAGAAGCTGTTCGACAACACTTTTATCCCGGCCTGCAGCCCACACCTCGGCTTGCACGATGCGACCGAGTTGCCCAAGCATTCGCTGATTCACTTCCGCAATCAGGCCGCTGTTTCTTCACCCCTGGATTGGGCTCTGTGGCAGAAGGAGGCCCAGGTGCCGGGGCTGGATGTCGGTGCCGGGCTGGTGTTCTCCGACGAGACCCATGCCGTCTCGGCCGCCGTCGGCGCGCAGGGCGTGGCGCTGATGAGCCGGCAACTGATCGAGGATGAGTTGCGGGAAGGACGGCTGGTACAGCCCTTTGGCCCGGAACTGGAAGGCAAGCCGTTCTTTCTGGTCTACCCGGAAAACCGCAAGCACGACCCGACCATTCAGGCGGTGCGCGATTGGGTGATGGCGGTGCCGGGTGGGCTGTGTACGCTTTAGCTATGCAGGGTGGATGACGCTTTATTCATCCACCGTTGGCGGGGCTGGTTATCCGGCTACGCGCTAAGTTCGCTGGAGCACAGACGCCAGCCCAATACTGAGCGCACAGTGAGCTGTCGTCCTCCATGGAATCGGGCAAACCGCCAGAGCATTTCCCGGGGCGTCGCACTGGAGTCAATCATATGAGTACTTTCAAACTGCTATTTACCGGCATCCTGCTTTCCACCCTGGGCCTGAGTGGTTGCTCGAATATGTCCCATCAGGACAAGACCACCGCTGGCGGCGCAGTGATTGGCGGCGCGGCCGGTCACTTGTTATGCGGCGGCGTGGTGTGCACTGGGGTTGGGGCCGCAGTGGGCGGGGTGATCGGTCACGAAGTTGGCAAAGACGATAAGAAAAAATAGGTCGAGTTTGGGCTGTTGCATAAAGCCATCCGCCTTTACGGCGGCTCACTTCTGGCCGGCACCCTAAAAGTAGCGTCGTAGGATGGGTTGAGCGTAGCGATACCCATGCAGTTTGGGGTGGTCAGAAGTGCTGGTTGACCGCCGTATCGGCTGTGCCTCGGTGTGTGGTTTGGTCATCAAGGTGGACAAGCTTCGCCTTGTCCACCCTACAGATGGCCGCCACGCGAAGCGTTTTCCACCCTTTACCATCAAGATCGCCGGCGTTGTGCTGGGTATCGCTGCGCTCAATCTGCGCGCCCGCCCCATCCTGCGAATCTGCCCTTTTGCGGCAGATGATGGGCAGGCACTGTTGATGATTTACTTGGGTGCACTGCTGAAGTAGTTTGAGATGCACTCTTTAACAGGGGTTATCGAGATGATTGGCAAGTTACTTTCGACGGGTTTCAGTTTGGCCACCTTGCCCGCCCGGCTGACGTTTCGCAGCGTCCGCGCCTTGGCCATGACGCCCGCTGAAGCCAGCCGTCTGCTGGCGGACATGCGTGAGGCCTCGGATCAGGCGGTGCACGAACTCCAGGGACTGTTGGCCAGCGTCGATGCAGAGATGAGCCACAAGGCGGCGCATCTGAGCGCTGCCGACAAACGCCTGGCGGCCGAACTGGCCCTGCGCGCCGCCGAACAACACTTGAGCATGGCCGCGATCAACATCCTGCGGGCTGTCTGGCTGACGCTCAACGCGGCCCCAAACCTGCCGCCCGCCGAGCCTGATAAGCGGCTTGAGCAGGCACGTAGCGACTAAACCCGTGCGACGCCTTCCATTGGCCATCGCCCCAAACGAAGCCCCACAGCAGCTTGGCCGCGATGCTTTGGCCTTTTGCTCTGCCGTCCACAAATCGCCCAAACAACGCGGTCCCTGAATCCCGTCAGGAGGCCGAGCGTAGCGAGTAAAGAGAAAGTGACTCGCCATAAGGGCGAAACCAGTAGAGGCGGGCAGTGGAGAAAATAATCCTCTTTTTCCCGTTCCCGTGGGGACGCGTGGGGGCGATCCAGTTGATCCTCAGTCGCGCTCAACTTCGCACAGGAAGTTCTGCAGAACCTTCCGGCTTTGGGCCAGTTCCGCTGCTTTCTGATCGGCAATGCGGATTTGCTCGTGCAGGACGCTGCGCAACTCATCGCATGGCTCGAACGCGAGACCTTCCCCTCTCACGCATGGCAAGAACTTCAAGATGGTCGCCAGAGTCATGCCGGCCGCGCCAAGCAATCGGATGCGCTCGACGGTTCGCAATTCCTCTGGTGCGTAATCGCGGTACCCGCTTGCGGTGCGCTTCGGCTTCAGCAGCCCTTCGGTTTCGTAATAACGAAGCATTCGTATGCTCACGCCAGAACGCTTGGATAGCTCACCTATTTTCATCGCTTCTTCCGCCTTGACTCTGACAGCACTGTCAGGGTCGATGATAGGGGCTCGATCAACTGAGCACCATCAGGAGCTACTTCATGGCGATCCATCCGCATACGTACCTTTCCTATATCAATGGACATCCTGCTACCGCTTCGCAATTGAACCCTCTGGCTTTCGCGGGGTTTGCTCACTTCACGGCGATGCAGGTGAGAAGCGCCAAGGTCAAGGGGCTGGATCTTCACCTCAACCGTCTGCGCAATGCCTCCCTGGAGTTTTTCGGCCGGGCACCGTCCGATGAGCTGCTGCGCTCATACATTCGGATGGCGATTCAAGAGGGGGCGAGAGATCAGTCGCTGACGGTCACCGTTTTTTCACCTCACGGCGAATTCATTGCAGATAGCATGAATGTGGAGCCTGTCGTGTTTGTCCGTACAGCAGCCCCATCCGCTGGGCCGGAAGGTCCGTTGCGGTTGAGCGCCATTGAACATCAGAGGCCTCTGGCTGCAATCAAGCATGTCGGTGAAGTTGGCAAAACCTATTACCTTCACCAGGCCATACGGCAGGGCTTTGACGATGCGGCTTTCGTGAATGAGCGCGGGTGTTTGAGCGAAGCCACGATATGGAATCTGGTCTTCTGGGATGGCGACGCAGTGATCTGGCCCAAGGCCGATATGTTGAAAGGCACCATGATGGGCATCGTTCAGCGTCAACTTGAACGCCTTGAGGTGCCGCAGCGCCACGAGTTCATCACTCTTGAGCGCCTGAAAGAGTTCTCCGGCGCAGCTGTGATTAACTCATGGACGCCGGGGATTCCAGTCACCGCCATTGCCTCCCATACCATTGAAGAGGCCAGACCGTTTATCGAACTACTGCACAAGGCCCACGAGGCTGAATCGGCCGAGTTCCCCTGAAAGTACTCAAGACGAAAAGGGGCGATTTAGTAGATGAGTCTGCCTCCTTTTCGGCGGACAAGCTGCGCGTTGTCCACCCTACAAATGCCCACCACCGCGTAGGGTGGATGACGCTCATTTTCATCCACCATTTGGTGCAGCAGTTATCCGGGCTAGTCGCTAGGTCAGTGGTGGCCCTTCGTGACGACGCTCGAGTTGTGCCGGCGCGCATTCTCTGTGGTTGCTTCCCCTGTTTTTGAATGCTCGCCCAAGCTCGTGTCTATTTAGTTGGCCTGGCGGTAGTAGGTATCCCATAGCTTGTTGCGGAATTTGTTGGTTGGGTCGACGCGCTTTTTCAGGGCGAAGAACTCCTCGGCGTGGGGGTAGGCGGCGAGGAATTGTTCGCGGCTAGCGTGAATTTGATAAGGCAGGTAGTAGCTGCCCTGGTGGGCGATGGCCAGGTCGATCAGTTGTCGCGTCCAGTCGGCGACGACGGCGCGTTCGCTTGGCGAGACGCCTTGGCGGTAGTAGAGCACCAGGGCGAAGGTGTCACCGCGCGCCCAGGCCAGTAGGGTGCCAGGGTCGGCTTTGGCGTGGCGGATGGAGATATTGGCGACTTTGACCTTGTGCTGTTTGAGCACATCTTTCATCCCTGTGACAAAGCGCTGCAGTTGGGCTTCTGGAACGAAGTACTCCTGCAGCACATAGCTGTAGTCGGGCCCGGAGATGGGTTGTAGTTCGCGCACATCCAGGCTGGCTTCGTGGTTACGCCATTGCACCTGTGGCCGGTTGAGCAGCAACGGGTCGACCAGACTTTCGCGCATTTTCGCGCCGCCATTGCTGCTGGCCACTGCCAGCGCGGCGCGCATGGCTTTGTAGTCGCGGTCGTTCGGCACCAGGCGTTCTGCGACCGTCAGCGGTGCATCCGTACGCAGGTAAGACACCGCACGAACACTGTCGTATTCGTCGGTATAAAGAATGCCGTTGTGCATCACCATATCCGGGTTGCCGCTTACCTGGCTGGCGAAGAACTGCGCATATTCGCTGAGCGGCATCAGTTGCGTTTGGCGCATCAGCTTGCTGTTCTCGACCAGCGGCAGGGTGGCTTCAGCGATGACGCCAAGCCCGCCATAGCCACCAATAGCGCCATAGAACAGTTCGCTGTTGTGTGTTGGGCTGGCCTCCACCACTTGGCCGTCGGCCAGCACCAGGCGCAACGAATGTACACCAAGCACCAGCGGGCCCTGGCCGACATAGCGGCCATGGGCGTTGACACTGAGTGCGCCGCCGACGGTGAAGTTGGCGTAGGACTGCATGATCTGCGGCGAAAGGCCGTGAGGGTCGATGTAGTCGAGCACTTCGCGCCAAGTGATGCCGGCTTGCACGCGGATTTCCCGGCGCTCTGCGGAAAATTCCAGTACCTGATTGAAGCGCCGCATGTCCAATTGCAGGGCCTGCTCGGTGGCGGTCTGCCCGCCCATGCTGTAGCGCCCGCCGCCAATGGCAATGGGGCCGGAATGCCCGCGCACGGCTTCGACGACTTGCTCCAACTCGGTAGGTGCCAGCACCTGCGCCACCTCGATGGGATTCATACCGCTGATGTCGTTGACGGTTTCGCCGGCGTGCACGGTCTGGCACACGAGCAGGATAAGGATGGGGACGATGCGCATGGAGCTTCCTTGTTCGCGGTAGAGAAATGCATATTTTGGGCGATTCAGTGCTTCGCTTGAGTGCTCAAGTAGACGCTATCAATCGTGGCCTGTCCCCGTTTGTGCCCAGGCATTGTGATGGCTATCGCTGCGCTCAACCCAGCCTGCGAGGTATTGCGCGAGCGCTGCTCGACAGTCGTTGCAACAACGCATGCTCACACAACCTGAAGAGCAGGTAGCAGACCATGGCCAGCAGCGCGATCAGCGTTAGTTCGCCAAACTGCAGTAAGCCGCCGCTCATCAGCGCCAGCCAACCATGCCTGACGATAAAGGCGGCATTGCTGCTGAGTAACTGCACCAGGTCGATAGTGAGATAGCCAAAAACCAAAAAACTCGCCGTCATAAGCAGGAAGCTAACCAATAGATGACGGTGTAACCATCGATAAAAAGAACTGGAAGTTGCCATGCTTCCTCCCGTTGTGCGGGCAATTGGATTGGGCAACCTTGCCGCCGGCATGGTTATGCCATTGCGGCAAGGGCGTACAGGAAATGTAGCTTAGGCGGGGAGGGCGGGGCGGGGGCAGGATGATGGGTTGAGCTGCGCGATACCCGTGCGGTCGATTGCATGCTTGATGGGCATCGCTGCGCTCAATCCATCCTACGAGCTCAGCTATCTCGGGCGCTTATGGAGCCCTTACCCTCCCAGGCGTTGTGGCGGCCTGTTTATTTGAGGCAATTTGGCCGGGAGACGATATAACTCAGACGCCAGCCCACAATGAGCACACACTGGCTTTGCGTCCTCTATGGAATCGGGCAATTCGCCAGAGCATTTCATAAGGCGTCGCATTGGAGTCACGCACATGAGTATTTCTAAACTGTTGTTCACCGGCCTTCTGCTTACCACCCTGGGTGTGAGTGGTTGCTCGAATATGTCTCACCAAGACAAGACCACGGTGGGTGGTGCTGTGGCGGGCGGTGTTGCCGGGAATTTGCTATGCGGCGGAGTGGTGTGCACAGGTGTCGGTGCGGCGGTCGGCGGGGTGATTGGTCACGAAGTTGGCAAGGACGATAAGAAAAAGAATTAACCGAGCAGCGTGGTGGCCGCGAGGCTTGCTGCGTGAATTCGCCGCTTAATAATTGTCTGGTCGAGTAGAGATATATTCCAGCCCCGTTTTTCTCTAGGCAATAAAAAGGGTGCCCAATAGGCACCCTAACCATAAAAGACCCTTAATGTCTGCGCAGAGTCATCGCGGCGTCAGAGCCAGGTCAAGCCTATGCTGATGATGATTCCGGTAATCACCAGCAGCATCAGGCAGTAACCCATGATGTCTTTTGCCTTCAGCCCGGCAATAGCCAGTACGGGCAACGCCCAGAAGGGTTGTAGCAGATTGGTCCAGGCATCACCCCAGGCAACGGCCATCGCAACACGGGGTATGCTCGCCCCCAGCTCCTGAGCCGCAGGCAACATGACGGGTGCTTGAACAGCCCATTGCCCGCCACCGGAGGGCACGAAGATATTCACCACCCCGGCGCTGATAAAACTCCAGAACGGCAAGCTTTCGGCCGTAGCTATGGACACAAATCCAGAAGAAATACTGGCTGCCAGCCCCGAAGCGGTCATCACACCCATGATCCCGGCATAAAACGGAAACTGGATAACGATGCCGGAACCGCCTTTCACCGCTTCGTTCAGGCTGTCCAATAACCGGCGCGGGGTCTGGTGCAAAATGATCGCCAGAAACAGGAACATGAAGTTGACGATGTTCAGGTTCAGGCCACCGTCGTTGAGAAAATACTGAAAGATAAAGGCAAGGCCACTGAAGCCCACTAGCCAGGCAAGAATCCGGCTGTTTTCCAGGTGCTCAGCAGGACGGGTAATAGTGAACTGGGTGTCGGGTTGATCATCCAGTACCTTCGGGTCTACATAGACACTGTCTTCTGCGCTGGGCAGCATCAGGCGATTGACTGCCGGCACCACAATAAACAACGCGACCACGATGGCCAGGTTAAAGAAAGCGAAAATGGTTTCGCCGGTGCCAATGACCCCAATCACGCTTTCGCTGAAGTGCCCATCGGTGGCGATGACGAGCGGAATTGAACCGGCCAGGCCGCCGTGCCAGACGATGAAGCCAGAGTAGGCGCTGGCAATCAGCAGCGGATAATGCACGCGGATCTGGCGAGCCAGGGCCTTGGCAAACAACGCACCCACTACCAGGCCAAAGCCCCAGTTAATCCAGCTGGCGATCAACGCCACAAAGGTGACCAGAACAATCGCCTGCCCCGGGGTTTTCGCGAGGGCTGCCAGGCGGTTGAGGATGTTCCGAACCAGCGGTGTGCTGGCCAGCATAAAGCCGGTCACCAGCACTAGCAGCATCTGCATCGAGAAGCTCAACAGGTTCCAGAATCCCTGCCCCCACATTTCGATAACCGCCATCGGCCCATGGCCTTCAACAATAATCGCGGCAGCAAAAGCCACCAGAGTGAGTATCAGCACGAATATAAAAGGATCAGGCAGATATCGTTCTACCAGCTTCACAAAGGGTCTGGCTGCACGGTCAAGCATATTGAATTTCTCCATTATTATTAATTTGGCATTGGAGTTTTCCGGATGACATGCGTCGGAGCAATGCCACTCGAAACTGAGTCTGATGTATTACCAGACCCGGGATAGAACCTAACTACTGCGGGATTGGTTGTCTCTGTAATATCTTGAATTAGTGCTTCAAGGCGGAGTTGTGACGCCGCGGTGGCGGATCTTGGCGATCAGGTTTTCCGGAATTGCGCACAGGCCGAAGCCTCCGGCCAGGACGGATATGTCGTCGATGAGACCGGCCAGGGCCTCCTCGTAGCGACCTACACGCTTGTCGAGTCCACTCATGCTGCTGCGTCCTTGTAGGTGTCGGGTCGGCAATCGTGCTGCCAAGAAGCGAGGCAGAGCTTCTCTTGTGTAGACTGATTTGTTAATTTTGTTTTTCTTTGCGATTGATAACTTAAGTAAATAAATATTCGTCAAGCAATGCGTGTCTTTCGGGGCGCTTTCTCTTTGGTTACTTTCTGCGCGAGTGAAGAGATACGCAGCGAAGCGCAGTAACAGCCGAAGGCTGAGCGCAGCGAGTCAAGTAACTCGCCGTAAGGGCGAAAAGGGTAAGCAAGGTTAGCGATAAGTCGTGGTCTTTCCCCGATCTAACTCACTGGATAATTCACTCCGACCCCTTTAGCTGGCCCCTTTAGCTTGTGCTTGAGCATGATTACCAGCGGATCACCCCCGTGGGCTGGGGTGTCCGGGATGCGTTGTTCGCCTGCGTGAAGATCTAGCGTCTGGAGTCATAGTGTGGGTGGGCCGCTTTATGCTGCAGGGCGCTGCCGATAGTTTGTTGCGGACGTGTTTGCTGGGGGGCACTTTGTAACGGACCAGTTCCGAACGATGGCACCTACCCTCCATCCGTGCCAAGATTTGCCGGTAGATATGCGAGAGACTTTGCCATGGAGTTGCAGAAAATTGGGCGTGAAGCCTTGCATCTTCCGCAGACGGAGCGGGTACAGCTGATCCAGCGTTCAGTTTTAAGGCTGGAAGTGCTCTCGGAAGAAGCGCTTCGATCAGAGTATAACTTCAGTGTTCCTCTCCAATGGGTTACCGAAAAAATCTGACATTTTTAGGTTTTGCTGATACCTGATTCTGTATGAAGTAATCAAGTTACGCAAACGCTGTACAGCGTAACTATCAGTGCGGCGTGCGGCGTGGAGTTATCTGGCGTAAATATGCCATGTTTAATCCTTGATGAGAAAGTATTCAGTTGCAGGGTTATTGTGATTTTAGTTAAGTGGGTTTTATATTTCAGTATTGGCCGTGTTTGATTTTGAGGGGCTTATGATCAATCAGCTGCAGGAAAAAAATCAGCTTTCGATGCTGGCGGTGCTTGGTGCGATTTCCATATTGGGTGTTTCTCCATTTGTGCTTATTCGTTATCAAGAAGCGAACTTCACTGCAATGCTCATTGATGTGCTGCTGATTCTAGGCATCATAAGTATTGTGGCCTGTGCGTATTTTTTTAAAAAAATTCGAGCGGTGAGTGCAGTGGCCGCGGTGTTTATTAACACCGGTGCAGTTGTCGTCGCTATTAATAACGGGGTGGATGGTGTGTTGTGGGTTTACCCCGTATGCGCCAGCACGTTTATTCTAGTAAGGCCGATTGAGGCTCTGTTTATAAATACAGTCACCGGTGCGGTGGTAGTGGCTCTGGCGGGTGTGTTTAATATTGTCTCGCTTAATTCCTTTATTATTACGAGCATGATGTTGTCAATGAGTGCGTATGTGTATGCCAGTCATGGTTTGAAGCAGTTTAATTTGCTGGAGACCCTGAATACTATTGATCCTTTGACGGGGGCATTTAATCGCCGGTCGCTGCATTCGGGTATGGAGGCTGCGTTATCCAGTGCAGAGCGTAATGGGACTCAACAGTTATTGGCTATTGTGGATTTGGACCACTTTAAGGTGGTGAACGATAAGTACGGTCATGCTGTTGGTGATCAAGTGTTGAGAGATTTTGTCGCCATTACTATGGCTAACATTCGAAAATATGATCGGCTTTACCGGTTCGGTGGAGAGGAGTTTGTTCTGCTTATTCCAGAGGTCAGCCTTCAGCAGCAACAGGCGTGTATCAACAGCCTTAGAGCGACCATCAAAAGCAATCTGAAAACGCCCGACGGTAAGGAAGTAACGGTGTCATTTGGCGTGGCACCTTGGCTGCCGGGGGCAACGGCTGATACCTGGCTGAAACGCGCGGATGAAGCACTTTATTTGGCCAAGGCGCGTGGCCGTGACTGTGCGGTGTTCAGTGACGATTCTGCGGTAATCGTTTAACGCGTTTTTGGCTATCAGAGGATTGATTGAGTAGGGTGGATGACGCTCTTTTCATCCACCACTGCGGAGGTTGTCCGGTTACAGATTCACTCACCATATCCAGTATCGACCTGCTTCGGCTCAACGCACCAATCTGCGGAATAAACCCCCATGGCCACGGCTCGGTGAAAGCTCGAATAGGGCCAGTCCGCCAGCCGTTCGACATACCCATGCTTGAGCGGGTTGAAATGGATGTAGTCGAAATGGCGTTGGTAATCCTGTTCATCGCGGATCAGATGTTCCCAATAGCGCCGCTGCCAGATGCCGCGCTCGCGCCTGCGCTGTTGATTGACGGTGCGCTCCTCAGTGATTGGCAAGCGTTTGGCGAAGGCGAATTTGATGACCCTCCAGCGCAGGGCAAATTCGGCATCGCCTGGCGGTAGCGTCCACATGCAATGCATGTGTTCAGGCAGCACCACCCAGGCATCGATATGAAAGGGATGTCGCAACCGCGTCGCGCGTACCGATTCGCGCAATAGATCGATTTCTCTGGTCAGCAGATTGCTGCTGCGGTCACGCAGGTTGACGGTGAAAAAGTACGTGGCCCCGGGTACGCGGGCGCGGCGGTAGTTGGGCATGGCGGCTCATCCTTGAGCGTTTGGGTATTTGAACCATGGTGGACAAGCTTCGCGTTGTCCACCCTACGGATACCGAGCGTAGGGTGGATGACGATCTTTTCATCCACCAATTGGTGCTGCGGTTGTCCGGGCTACTTGCTGCGTGGGTACGACCAAAGTATTTCCATCATGGGTAGGTCCTACCTTGCTTTATTCGCCTGATTTCACAATGGCCCGAATAAATCTGGATGGGATTTGGATGGTGCGTTCCTCGTCGGTGCGGAGTATCAGGTTTTCACCCAGTGACCAAACGACGTGGACCTTTGTCTGTGCGCAGCTTTCGTCCAGCCGTAGTTGTTCCGGCACCGCCCCGTCGCAGTAGCTCTGCTCCAGCAAGAGTGTCTCGGCTTGGTAGTTCCCGAGCCCCAGGGCGCGCACCGTTTTGTCTGGCAGGGTGGTGAGTAGCCCGCTGTAGCCGGCAATCCCTAGGGCGAAGAATACGGAAAAGTGCAGTGCCGCATTCCAACCTGCGATAAAGAGAAACGAGCACATCGCCGCTATGAATGAGATGGCCAGCATGACAGCGATATAAACCAGCCACTTCCAGGCACCAATATTGAACCCTTCGATGACCGGCGCAGTTTGCACCAGCATGACAGTGATAAACCCACCTACTGCCATGACTGCTACATCCGCGGCCCATAGATAGCGAAGGAAGCTGAACGGCGGTAACCCAAAAGCGGCTTGGACGATTAGGCCGGCGATCAGGCTGACCAGAACTGGCATCAGAAAGAGCGATAGAACAAAGAGTTTCGGGGCAAGGATGACAACCGTCAGCAGACCGGCCGCACAGGCCAAGAAGGGAAGCCAGTACACCAAACAGCCCAGCTTCAGGACCCACCAGACCCGCTGGTTATCGAGATAAGGGCGCGAGTACCGCAGCTCGTCCTTGATCGTCTTGTGCTCAAGAAATTGGCTGAAAATCCAGGGGCCCGGAAGGAACAGCGGCACTACCAGGGCTCCGATGATGGCAAAGCCAATGGCCGCAGCAGCAAGCAGCAAAGAAGAGAACTGGAACAGGTCGAAGCTGGGGTAGAAATGGTTGCGGTAGAAATAGAAGACGAATATGCCGAAGCCGAAGAGCGGCGGGGCGACCTTGGCCACCAAGGAAAAGTGCCGACGGAAAAAGCCGTTAGATAGCTCAAGTGCCAGATCAAACCAATCGGTGTCCGTTGCCGGACGGTCAATCCATTTTTGTTGCATGTTCTCGTCCTTGGCGTTGTTCAAAAGCGGAAGTGTACAGAGGCTAAATCCGCAGCGCTGATTGTTCTTTCGATCGTCCACGCTCTGCATTGAATGCATTCCGAGCGGCATTCGGGAGAGTA
This sequence comes from Pseudomonas sp. EA_105y_Pfl2_R69, assembly GCF_963970915.1. NCBI lineage: Bacteria > Pseudomonadati > Pseudomonadota > Gammaproteobacteria > Pseudomonadales > Pseudomonadaceae > Pseudomonas > Pseudomonas sp. EA_105y_Pfl2_R69. The sequence goes on along the minus strand of NZ_CAXAOO010000004.1, from coordinate 468,255 downwards.
GATGCGATTAACCGTTTGGGCAGTTCCGCAGGATATGCGCACATGCGCCGCTGCTGTGTTGTTCTCGGGGAATGGTTCCGCCTTTACGGCGGGTCACTTTTGGCAGTCGCCCCAAAAGTAACCAAAAAGTCTTGCCCCGGCATCCGGGTCTCGCTGCGCTCGACTCCCCTCGTTCCATCATTGCTCCAGGGGCACGCCGCGAAGGGCCATCCCTGGCCCATCGCGGCTCTCGCGGCATCCATGCCGCTCAACCCCTTCCACAACGATTCCATTCGGCCTGCTGATGGGGCGTTTGGCGTCGCCTGTGAGGGCGCGGATTGAAAGGCAAAAGCCTCGTGCGGTGTTGGTTGCTGTTGATGGTTTGTTTATCACGGTGGACAAGCTCCGCGTTGTCCACCCTACAAATTCCAATCACCGCGTACGGTGGATGGCGCTTTATCCATCCACCGTTGTTGCGGTTGTCCGGGCTACTTGCTACACCCGGTATGCCGGTGATCCGTAGGGTGGATGACGCTTTACCCATCCACCGTTGCGGTGGTTGTCCGGGCTACTTGCTGATGGGGCGTTTGGCGTCGCCTGTGAGGGCGCGGATTGAAAGGCAAAAGCCTCGTGCGGTGTTGGTTGCTGTTGATGGTTTGTTTATCACGGTGGACAAGCTTCGCGTTGTCCACCCTACAAATGCCAATCACCGCGTAGGGTGGATGGCGCTTTATCCATCCACCGTTGTTGCGGTTGTCCGGGCTACTTGCTCGCCAATGGGTGTGACGTAGAAGCAAATGGAATCCCAGTCTTCTGTGGAGTTGGTTTTGCTGTAACTGATCGCTTGGCTTGTGGCTTTTGTTGTTTGTGGTGCGCGTATATTTTTTGCAGGTGTGAGCTTTGTAGAGTTTCGTTGGATTTCCTCAATTAAAGTCTCTATTGACACGAGTGTTTCCGTGCCCGCAATTTCTTGAAGAAGACCGATGAATCTACAGTTAACGATGAAAACGTCTATGCATTCTTGAGTGTCACCAATGTCAGGGTGAGAGTCTCTTAATGAGTCGGAAAATACAGCGTGTGCTGGTAGTTTCTTTCCTCTATATATGTCGTATAGGGTTTTAAATGGGCCTATTTTTTCAATCGCACATTCGAAGCACTTTTCTATATATGGTATTGAGCCTTTTTCTTGGCTTGTGACTTCTCTTCCTTCAGCTGTTAGCTCTAAATAATCGGATGCATGACTGCCTTTAGTTAGGCCGTACTTTGCGGAGTTTGTCATTAAGTTTTGAGAGGCGCTTGATGTGGGGGATTTTACAATTGCCTTAAATAAGGTCAGTCGACTGACTTTTTCACCCGACGCATGCTCCTGAATGGCCTGTGCGAGAGGGAGGGATTGCTCAAATGTCCAGGCGGGATATATTCGGGCAATTCGGCTTTTTTTGGGCGTTACTGTTTTGCTTTCGACAGCTTTTTCGTCAGTCATAAAAATCTCCAAAAAAAAGCCCCGCACTAGGCGGGGCTTTTAGTCTTAAAGCGCCACCCCAAACATCCATTTCAGGTAAAGCGCTCTTAATCTCTTTAGTGAGTGACTGGAATCAATCCCAGCTCAACGCCCCACCAGTCTGATACTCAATAACCCGCGTCTCGAAGAAGTTCTTCTCTTTCTTCAGGTCCATGATTTCGCTCATCCATGGGAAGGGGTTGGTGGTACCTGGGTACTCTTCCTTCAAGCCGATCTGGGTCAGGCGACGGTTGGCGATGAATTTGAGGTAGTCCTCCATCATCGCCGCGTTCATGCCCAGCACGCCGCGGGGCATGGTGTCGCGGGCGTATTCGATTTCCAGCTGGGTGCCTTCCAGGATCATCTGGGTCGCTTCGTCCTTCATCGCGGCGTCCCACAGGTGCGGGTTTTCGATCTTGATCTGGTTGATCACGTCGATGCCGAAGTTCAGGTGCATGGATTCGTCGCGCAGGATGTACTGGAACTGCTCGGCGACGCCGGTCATCTTGTTGCGGCGGCCCATGGAGAGGATCTGGGTGAAGCCGCAATAGAAGAAGATGCCTTCCAGTACGCAGTAGTAGGCGATCAGGTTACGCAGCAGTTCCTTGTCGGTCTCGACGGTGCCGGTGGTGAAGGTCGGGTCGGAGATCGAGCGGGTGTATTTGAGGCCCCAGGCGGCTTTCTTCGCGACCGACGGAATCTCGTGGTACATGTTGAAGATCGCGCCTTCGTCCATGCCCAGCGACTCGATGCAGTACTGGTAGGCGTGGGTGTGGATCGCTTCTTCGAAGGCCTGGCGCAGGATGTACTGGCGGCATTCGGGGTTGGTGATCAGGCGGTACACGGCCAGCACCAGGTTGTTGGCGACCAGGCTGTCGGCGGTGGAGAAGAAGCCGAGGTTGCGCATGACGATGCGGCGCTCGTCGTCGGTCAGGCCGTCCGGAGTTTTCCACAACGCGATGTCCGCGTTCATGTTCACTTCCTGCGGCATCCAGTGGTTGGCGCAACCATCCAGATACTTCTGCCAGGCCCAGTCGTACTTGAAGGGTACGAGCTGGTTGAGGTCGGCGCGGCAGTTGATCATGCGCTTCTCGTCGACCGCGACGCGGGCGGAGGCACCTTCCAGTTCGGCCAGGCCTTCGGCGATGTCGAGTTGATCCAGTGCGGCCTTGGCGCGGGCCACGGCGGCGCTGTCGTCGGCGGCGATGGCGCGGGCTTCGACCGCGGCGGCACCGCCGACCTGGTCGAGTTTGTCGATGTTCATGTCCGCGACTTGTGCGGTGGTGTTGCTGGCAACGGCTGCGTCTGCGCCGTCTTCCTTATCGAATTCATCCCAGCTCAGCATGGCTTGGCTCCTGCTTGCGGGCCGGTAAAATAACCGGCCTGTATGGATATACAGTTACTTCTGATTATGTTCCGTTGCGTACAGCGCGCAAGGGCAAAACGGGTACCGCTGGTCGGGGGTGGGCTCTAGTAGCTGGCCGTTGCCCCGAGGCCCTCGCCGGTTAGGGCGGGGTTGGTAATTAGTGGGGAGGCTGGTGTTGCTATTTCCCCTCACCCTAGCCCTCGGCTTTGGCGTCCTGCGTCGCCCTACCTCCTGCATCCTTGCAGTTGTCTCCCCGGAGGGAGAGGGGCTGATCGTGTTGCAGTTCGGGCATTGAGGTGGCTTTGGGCCTGTTCCCCTCACCCTAACCCTCTCCCCAGAGGGGCGAGGGGACTGACGGTGTTGTGCTTTAGCTTTTGTGTCCACCGTTCGAGCGTGTAGCTGAGCGAGTAGTCGCCAGGCACCTGCTGGAGTGGAGCCCCTGAGCGTACGCATGTACGTGATGGGGGCCGCTCCGGCAGGTAACGCCGCGAATGCCGCTCAGCTCCACGCGCTGCCGAACACCTTACTGGCAGGCTTCGCAGTCTGGTTCATCAATGGCACAGGCTTTTGGCACTGGTGCCGGGCCTGCGCTCATTTCCACTTCCGGGGCCTTGGCCGGTGCTGCGCTGAGGCCATCGTTGCCACCATTGGATACCGCATTCAGCTTGCTGGTGCTGATGGTGGACTTCTCGGTGCTGGTCGCGGCCAGGGCACGGAGGTAGTAGGTGGTTTTCAGGCCACGGTACCAGGCCATGCGGTAGGTCACGTCGAGCTTCTTGCCCGATGCACCGGCGATGTAGAGGTTCAGCGACTGCGCCTGGTCGATCCACTTCTGGCGGCGGCTGGCGGCATCGACGATCCACTTGGTGTCGACTTCGAACGCGGTGGCGTAGAGGTCTTTCAGCTCTTGTGGGATGCGCTCGATCTGCTGTACCGAACCGTCGTAGTACTTGAGGTCGTTGATCATCACCGAGTCCCACAGGCCACGAGCCTTGAGGTCGCGAACCAGGTAGGGGTTGATCACGGTGAATTCGCCCGAGAGGTTCGATTTCACGTAGAGGTTCTGGTAGGTCGGTTCGATCGACTGCGATACGCCAGTGATGTTGGCGATGGTGGCGGTCGGGGCGATGGCCATGATGTTCGAGTTACGGATGCCTTTCTGCACACGGGCACGCACCGGGGCCCAGTCCAGGGACTCGGTCAGGTCGACGTCGATGTACTTCTGGCCGCGCTGCTCGATAAGGATCTGCTGCGAGTCGAGCGGCAGGATGCCCTGGCTCCACAGCGAACCCTGGAAGGTCTCGTAGCTGCCGCGCTCGTCGGCCAGGTCACAGGAGGCCTGGATGGCGTAGTAGCTGACCGCTTCCATCGACTTGTCGGCAAATTCCACGGCGGCGTCGGAGCCGTACGGGATGTGTTGCAGGTACAGGGCGTCCTGGAAACCCATGATGCCGAGGCCGACCGGGCGGTGGCGGAAGTTGGAGTTCTTCGCCTGCGGTACCGAGTAGTAGTTGATGTCGATAACGTTATCGAGCATGCGCACCGCGACCTTGATGGTCTTCTGCAGCTTGGCGGTATCGAGCTTGCCGTCGACGATGTGGTTCGGCAGGTTGACCGAGCCCAGGTTGCACACGGCGATTTCGTCGGCGTTGGTGTTCAGGGTGATCTCGGTGCACAGGTTCGAGCTGTGTACCACGCCCACGTGCTGCTGCGGGCTGCGCAGGTTGCATGGGTCCTTGAAGGTCAGCCATGGGTGGCCGGTTTCGAACAGCATGCTGAGCATCTTGCGCCACAGGTCTTTGGCCTGGATGGTCTTGAACAGCTTGATCTTGCCGCCGAACTGGGTCAGGGCTTCGTAGTACTCGTAACGCTCTTCGAAGGCCTTGCCGGTCAGGTCGTGCAGGTCTGGCACTTCGCTCGGGCTGAACAGGGTCCACTGGCCGTCGTCGAACACGCGCTTCATGAACAGGTCGGGAATCCAGTTCGCGGTGTTCATGTCGTGGGTGCGGCGACGGTCATCACCGGTGTTCTTGCGCAGCTCGATGAACTCTTCGATGTCCATGTGCCAGGTTTCCAGGTAGGCGCAGACCGCGCCCTTGCGCTTGCCGCCCTGGTTAACCGCGACTGCGGTGTCGTTGACCACCTTGAGGAAGGGCACGACGCCTTGCGACTTGCCGTTGGTGCCCTTGATGTAGGCACCCAGCGAACGCACCGGGGTCCAGTCGTTGCCCAGACCACCGGCAAACTTGGACAGCATGGCGTTGTCGTGGATGGCGTTGTAGATGCCCGACAGGTCGTCCGGCACGGTGGTCAGGTAGCACGAGGACAGCTGCGGACGCAGGGTGCCGGCGTTGAACAGGGTCGGCGTCGAGGCCATGTAGTCGAAGGACGACAACAGGTTGTAGAACTCGATGGCGCGCTCTTCACGCTGCTTCTCTTCGATGGCCAGGCCCATGGCCACGCGCATAAAGAAGATCTGCGGCAGTTCGAAACGGGTGCCGTCCTTGTGGATAAAGTAACGATCGTAGAGGGTCTGCAGGCCCAGGTAGGTGAACTGCTGATCGCGCTCGTGGTTGATCGCCTTGCCGAGTTTTTCCAGGTCGAAGGTGGCCAGCACCGGGTTCAGCAGTTCGAACTCGATACCCTTGGCGATATAGGCCGGCAGGGCCTTGGCGTACAACTCGCTCATCTCGTGGTGAGTGGCGCTGGTGGCGACACCGAGGAAGCCCAGGCCTTCGGCGCGGATGTTGTCCATCAGCAGGCGCGCGGTGACGTAGCTGTAGTTCGGCTCGCGCTCAACCAGGGTGCGGGCAGTCATCACCAGGGCGGTGCTGACGTCGCTCTGGGCCACGCCGTCGTAGAGGTTCTTCAGGGTTTCTTTCTGGATCAGCGCGCCGTCGACTTCGGCCAGGCCTTCGCAGGCTTCGCTGACGATGGTGTTGAGGCGGCCCATGTCCAGCGGCGCAACGCTGCCGTCGAGGTGGGTCACGCGCAGGGTCGGGTGCGGCTCGGCGATGCCGCTGGCGGCGTCGGCGCTCTTGCGCTTGGAGGTCTGGGCTTCGCGGTAGATCACGTAGTCGCGGGCGACTTTCTGTTCGCCGGAACGCATCAGGGCCAGTTCGACCTGGTCCTGGATTTCTTCGATATGGATGGTGCCGCCCGATGGCATGCGGCGCTTGAAGGTGGCGGTGACCTGTTCGGTCAGGCGCTCGACGGTTTCATGGATACGCGACGAGGCGGCAGCGGTGCCGCCCTCTACAGCGAGAAAGGCCTTGGTGATGGCAACGGTGATCTTGTCATCGGTGTACGGCACCACGGTGCCGTTACGCTTGATCACGCGCAGTTGACCCGGCGCGGTGGCGCTCAGGTTCTGGTTGTCATCGGCGGCCTGCGGCGCGTTGGCCTGCGGGTTCTCGCGGGAGGTGTCGGTTTGCATGAAAATCTCCATGTTCTGTATTTGTTAGTAGGACGCTTTACTGTCGATCACTGCGACGAACTGTCGTTCATTCCATTTCAACAACGCCATGCGCACAGCCAAGGGCCGGGCGTATAGGAACTTGCAAACTGGGCAGGGAAGGGACAGCTAAAGCGCCTTCCTGGCTAAAAAGACACTGGCTAGGGCGTTTTACCGCTCTAACTACTACATCTAGTGGTTCCCTCGCGTGGGCGGGGGCTCCGGAATCCATATTCGGGCGCGTCTGGCGCGCCCCTGAACCTGTCTGCCGGGCTAGGGCGGGCAGGCTGCATCAAGCGTTTTAAACCACCGGTGATGGGCTGGGATCAGGCCGTTTGCGTGTCATTCTTCTTGTGTTCGGTGGCCAGGCTAAACCCAACATGTGGTGGGTGTTGCGCGATGGGGATACAAGATAATGCGCTATCTGGGGTATTGCAAGGCGAGCGAACAAGAACAACCTGTGGATAAGTTGTGGGTGAATTGTGGGTTAAAGCCGCGCTTTCCTGCGCAGCCCCCGTCACTGCTGGGGTGCGCCGTTCGTCGCCGCTGGCGGGGCCCGCCGGGGTTTTTTGCAGAAGCGTTACAGCGTGGGACGCGATACTACATCTAGTGTTTTTCGCGGAAATATGGCATGCGCTATGCAGTGCCCCGTGCGTTGCTACAATGCCCACCGTTTCCGCGCTACCAGGGAGTTCGTTGTGGAGCAGCAGTCGTGGCACATCCTTATTGTCGAAGACGACCAGCGCCTGGCCGAGTTGACCCGTGAATACCTGCAGGGCAACGGCCTCAACGTGTCCATCGAGATGGACGGCGCGCTGGCCGCCGCGCGGATCCTGCAGGAGCAGCCGGACCTGGTGATTCTCGATCTGATGCTGCCGGGCGAGGACGGCCTGTCGATCTGCCGCAAGGTGCGCGGCCAGTACGAGGGGCCGATCCTGATGCTGACCGCGCGCACCGACGATATGGACCAGGTACTGGGCCTGGAGATGGGCGCGGACGATTACGTCTGCAAGCCGGTGCGCCCGCGGGTGTTGCTGGCGCGTATCCGTGCGCTGTTGCGTCGCCGCGAAGGCACTGAGGTGGCGGTGGTAGCCGAGCGCCGGCGGCTGCAGTTCGGCCCCCTGGTGATCGACAGCGCCATGCGCGAGGCCTGGTTGGGCGAGCAGGCCATCGAGCTGACCAGCGCCGAATTCGACCTGCTCTGGCTGCTGACCGCCAATGCCGGACGCATCCTCTCGCGCGAGGAAATCTTCAACGCCCTGCGCGGCATCGAATACGACGGCCAGGACCGCTCCATCGACGTACGCATCTCGCGCATCCGCCCGAAGATCGGCGACGACCCCATGCACCCGCGCCTGATCAAGACCGTGCGCAGCAAGGGCTATCTGTTTGTCGCCGAAGCGGCTGAAGCGCTGCTATGACTTCGCGGCCATGAACTCAATCTTCCTGCGCATCTACGGCGGCATGCTCGCCGTGCTGGTGCTGGTGGCGCTGCTCGGCGTCGGCGCGCTGCAGCTGCTCAACGAGGTGCGCGCCGATCAATACCGCGAGCGCCTGGCCCAGGGCACCTTCCGCCTGATGGCCGACAACCTCGCGCCCATGCTGGATGTCGAGCGGCGGCGGGCGGTGGCGGTATGGGGGCGGCTGCTCGGCATCCCCCTGGAAATTCAGGCCCTGGGCGAGGTGGCGCTCGATGGCGGGGCGCGCAACCGCCTCAAGCGCGGTCAGGTCCTGGTGCAGCAGACCGGCCCGCATGCCGCCAGGGTCTATAGCCAGCTGGACGACAAGCAGGGGCTGCTGCTGACCGGCGAGGTGCAGCAGATCAGCGAACAGCTGGCGCGGGCCACGGTGTTTCTGCTGGTCGACGAGCTGGTGCGCTACCCCTGGGACGAGCAGCCACGGCGGCTGGCCGAGCTGAAGGAGGCCAAGCAGTTCGGCTTCGACCTGCGCCTGGTGCGCCTCGATCAGGCCGACCTCGACCCCGATCAGCGTCGCCGGGTGGACGAGGGCGATACGGTGATGGCCCTGGGTCGCGGCGGCGACAGCATTCATGTGTTCTCCGGCATCGTCGATACCGACTGGGTGCTGGAGATCGGCCCGCTGTACCAGATGAATCCCTATCCGCCGCAGCTGCTGGTGCTGATCGGGGCCCTGGGCCTGAGCCTGATCGGGCTGATGGTCTACCTGCTGGTGCGGCCCCTGGAGCAGCGCCTGAGCGATCTGGAAGGTGCTGCCACGCGGATCGCCAGCGGCCGCCTGGATGCCCGCGTACCGACCCGTGGCTCGGATTCGGTGGGACGCCTGGCAGCGGCCTTCAATGCCATGGCCGAGCACCTGCAGCGCTCCTTGAGCATCCAGCGCGAGATGGTCCGCGCCGTGTCCCACGAACTGCGCACCCCGGTGGCGCGCCTGCGCTTCGGCCTGGAGATGATCGGCGATGCGGAAACCGACGCGGCGCGGCGCAAATATATGGACGGCATGGACAGCGATATCCAGGACCTCGACAAGCTGGTCGACGAAATGCTGACCTACGCGCGCCTGGAGCAGGGCGCGCCGGCGCTGAACTTCCAGCAGGTCGACCTGGGCAATCTGATCGACCAGGTGATCGCCGAGCTGGCCCCGCTGCGCCCCGGCGTACGGGTCGAGCGCGGCCCCTCACGCGATGCCCCGGACGGCAGCGGCGCCTGCGTCGAGGCCGAGCTGCGCTACCTGCACCGCGCCCTGCAGAACCTGGTGAGCAACGCCATGCGCCATGCCGAGTCGCGGGTGCGGGTCAGTTACCAGGCCGGTCAGCAGCGTTGCCGCCTGGATATCGAGGACGATGGCCCCGGGGTGCCGGAAGATGCCTGGGAGCATATCTTCACCCCCTTCCTGCGTCTGGACGACAGCCGCACCCGCGCCTCCGGCGGCCATGGCCTGGGCCTGTCGATCGTGCGGCGGATCATCTACTGGCACGGCGGCCGCGCGCAGATCAGCCGCAGCGCCAGCCTCGGCGGGGCCTGCTTTAGCCTGCTGTGGCCGCGCAAGCAGGGGTGAGCGGCGGCGCAGCGGCGTTGCGACCATCGCTATCGCGGGCAAGCCCGCTCCTACCCGGCTCGGCGCAGTACCCGTAGGCGCGGCGGGGGCACCTCGGCCATGCCCGCGAAGCTGTTGCGGCCGAGCGCGCAATTCGTCTAGCCCACCCTGCGCCGCCCTGGCCCCCCAACTACACACGGAAAATGGCGGGTTCCCCGCCGATCAATTGCTGGGATGGCGAATAACCCTGAGATTCAAGGGTTGTATTGATAACCGTTATCATTAAGATGTGCGTCTGATGTGAGCCAAGGAGGCCAGCAATGGGCGCTTTCTGTTTCTGCTCTGCGCCGTCGACGGCCGCCGCCAGGGGGGGGGGCGGGGCCCCGCGAGCGGCCCTGCATGTCGAGCTGGAGCAGCTCTATAACCGCCATCGTGGCGTACTCACCGATTTTGCCCAGGGCCTGCTCGGTTGCCGTGCCCGCGCCGAAGACGTGGTCCAGGATGCCTTCCTCAAGCTCTGGGAGGACGGTGACCCGCGTGCCATTCGCGATGCCCTGAAATACCTGTTTCGCGTGGTGCGCAACCTGGCCATCGATCGCCTGCGCCGGCTCGGCCTGGAGGGGCGCTACCAGGTGGACGACGAGCGCGGGCTGGATGTGCCGGCAGCGACCCCATCGCCCGAGCGGGTGGTGCTCGGCGAGCTGCACTGGCAGCACCTGCAGCGCGCCCTGGGCGAACTGCCGACGCGCACCCGTACTGCCTTCACCATGAGCCAGGTGGAGGGCTACAGCCAGCGCGAGGTGGCCAGCCACCTGCGCGCCTCGCCGACCCTGGTGCATCTGATGGTGCGCGATGCCGTCTACCACTGCCGCGTGCGCCTGGGCGACGCGGCGGCATGACCCTTTTCTTTCGCTCAGCCGGGCTGTGGCCCGCCGAGGATCTCGACCGATGAAGCTGTTGCGTTTGCTGTTCCGGGAAAACCGTTTGCCGCTGTTCGGGGTGTTGCTGCTGAGCCTGTGCAGCGCCTTGCTGAGCGTCGGGGTGATCGCCTTCGTCAATCTCAGGCTGATCGCCGGGGGCGATGCCATGGGCGGCGCGCTGCTGCAGTTCGCCGGCTTGCTGATCCTGCTGCTGGCCTGCGCTTCGGCGGCGCAGATGGCGCTGCACACCCTCGGTCATCGCTTCGTCTATCGGATGCGCCGCAACCTGGTCAAGCGCGTGCTGGACACCGATATCGAGCGCCTGGAGCAGATCGGCGGGGCGCGGATTCTCGCCAGCCTGTCGAGCGACATCCGCAATATCACCATCGCCTTCGTCTACCTGCCCGAGCTGGTCTATGGGCTGATCCTCAGCCTTGCCGCGTTCGCCTACCTGGCCTGGCTGTCGCCCTCGCTGTTCGGCGTCACCCTGGCCTGGCTGGGCTTTACCCTGGGCGTCGGCTGGCTGTTCGTCGGCCGGGTCAATCACCATATCCGTCTGCTGCGCGAGGCCGAGGACCGGCTCTATCAGGACTACCAGGCGGTGATCGACGGGCGCAAGGAGCTGGCGCTGAACCGCGATCGCGCGCGCCTGCTGTTCAGCGAAGAGTTCGATAGCAATGCGCGCAGCTACCGCGACAACGTCACCCGCGCCGACATCTTCAACGGCCTGGCCGGCAACTGGGCCAACTGCATGGTGCTCGGCACCATCGGCCTGGTGTTCTTCTGCGCCAATGGCCTGGGCTGGGCGGCCGCGCCGGTGGCGGCGACCTTCGCCCTGACCGTGCTGTTCCTGCGTGCGCCGATGGTCGCCAGTGTGGCGGCGATCCCCAGCCTGCTCGCCGCCAGGGTGGCGCTGGGCAAGCTGGAGGCGTTGGAGTTGGCCGAGCAGCGCGAGGGCTTCGACTACGTCAACCAGCCAGCCGACTGGCAGACGCTGCAGCTCGACGGCGTCAGTTACCGCTACCCGGGCGAGGCGGACGAACTGGGCTTCGATGTCGGGCCCCTCGACCTCACGCTCAAGCGCGGCGAGCTGGTGTTTCTGGTCGGCGGCAACGGCAGCGGCAAGTCGACCCTGGCGCGCCTGCTCACCGGCCTGCATCGCCCCGACGCCGGTGCCATCCGCCTGGACGGCCGCGCTTTGGGCGACGACGAATGGCCGGCGTATCGGCAGTTGTTCGCCAGCGTGTTTACCGACTTTCACCTGTTCGCGCGCTTGCTCGGCCCGGCCGGCGGCGAAGTGGACGAGCACCTGAGCAAGAGCTGGCTCGACCGCCTGCATATGGCGCACAAGGCGCGCATTGGTGCTGGTCGCCTGCTCGATACGCGCTTCTCCCAGGGCCAGCGCAAGCGCCTGGCGCTGCTGCTGGCGATGCTGGAAGGCCGCGACATCCTGGTGCTCGACGAATGGGCGGCGGACCAGGACCCGCTGTTCCGCCGGCTGTTCTACCGCGAGTTGCTGCCGCAACTGCAAGCAGCCGGAAAGACGGTGCTGGCGATCACCCACGACGATCACTACTTCGACCAGGCCGACCGCCTGCTGAAGATGGACGGCGGCCAGTTGTTCGAACTGACCGGCGAACAACGTCAGCGCGCCAGTGCCGACGCCCTGCATGAAATTGGCGGGCCGGCGCGGCGCGTGGAGGTGCCGGACATCTCGTAGGGTGCGCTGCTCGCACCAATACCGCTGTCTGGTGCGCACGGCGCACCCTACTTCATTTTGTTGGGCTGCGTGCCTCGGCGTCACCATGCCGTGGCGATGAGCAGAAACGCCGTTGGAGCGTGCCCCGTCACGTCCGAATTTCGCATGTAAATAAAAATTATTCGCAACTGAGTTCGTCTGTATTTATATCGCCGGCACCGCCCGGCTCGCACCGAGGAATCGCCATGAGCTTCGACAGCCCCGAAACCCGCTTTCTGGTCGTGATCAACGCCGAGCAGCAATACGCCATCTGGCCGGACTACAAGCCGGTGCCCGCCGGTTGGCAGGGCGTCGGCGTGCACGGCGACCGGCAGACCTGTCTGGCGCATATCGCCGAGGTCTGGACCGATATGCGTCCGCGCAGCCTGCGCGAGGGGGCGCAGGCCTGATGCAGCGGCTCGGCCAGGGCCGTGCGCGGGGTGCCGAGCCCCTTGCTACCTGCACGCCCAGCCCGCCGAACGGCTCAATCTGATCGAATTTCACGCCTGGTGCCGTTGCGCGCCGAGGCCGCTTAGAGGTGTTGTCCATGACCGCCGATTGTCTTTCTCAGCCCCGCACCGACCTGGCCTGGGCACCGTTGTCGTCCGCCCAGCAGCGCCTGTGGTTCTTCAGTCGCCTGGAATCCGCCAGCAGCGCCTACAACCTCGGCGGCATGCTCTGGCTCGACGGCGAGCTGAATCTCGCCGCGCTGCGTTACAGCCTCGATCAGGTGCTGGCCCGGCATGCCGCGCTGCGCCTGATCTTCGCCGAGCAGGACGGCGTGGCGCAGCAGGCGGTGTTGCCGGCGTGCCCGATGGCGCTGGAACAGGTTGACCTCGGCGAGCTGGCCCCGGCGCAGCGTCAGGCGGAGGCTGAAGATCAGGGGCGGGCGTTCGTCGAGCGGCACTTCGACCTCGGCCGTGGGCCGCAGGTGCGCTGCGCGCTCTACCGTCTGGAGGACGAGCGCCATGCGCTGGTGGTGGGTATGCACCACATAGTGTCCGACGCCTGGTCGGTGCGGGTGCTGTTCGAGGAGATCGCCGAGTTCTACCGGGCCCGCCAGCAGAACCGCGCGCCCCTGATGAATACGCTGCCCCTGGAGTATTGCGATTACGCCGCGCGGCAACGCGAGTGGCTGGATAGTGGCGAAGGCGAGCGTCAACTGGATTACTGGCGCGGGCAACTGGGCGAGGAGCAACCGGCCGTGCTGCTGCCGGCCGATTTCGCCCGCCCGGCCCAGGCCGACCGCCGCGCCGCCTATCGCCTGCTGGCGCTGGAGCCGCAACTGGTCGGGCGTTTGCGCAGCCTGGCGAAAGCCTGCGGTGCGACCCTGTTCACCGTACTGCTGGCGGCATGGCAGGTGCAGCTGGCGCGGCTGTCGGGCCAGCGCGAGGTGCGTATCGGCGTGCCGGTGGCGGCCCGCGCCCGCGGCCATGAGCGTTTGGTCGGCTTCTTCGTCAATACCCTGGTCATGGCCGGGCAGCCGTCGCCGGGGCTGAGCGTGCGCGAGTGGGTGCGCGGCACCCGCGAGCAGCTGCGTCAGGGCTTGAATCACCAGCACATGCCGTTCGAGCAATTGGTGGACGCCTTGGCCCCGAGCCGCAGCCTGGGTCAGCAGCCGCTGTTTCAGGTGGCGTTCAACTACCGCCGCGAGCAGCCGCTGCCGGCCAACTGGTTGCCGGGCATCGAGGCGCGCCTGGACGAGTTGCCGGCCAGCCGGATTCCGTTTGACCTGGCCCTGGATGCGGTGCGCGGCGACGGCGAGCACTTGCAGATCAACTTCGCCTATGCGGCCGACCTGTTCGAGGTGGCGAGCATCGAGCGGCTGATCGCCGGCTTCACCCAGCTGCTCGGCGAGTTCGCCGCCCAGCCCGACAACGCCCTGGCGCAGTTGCGCCTGCACAGCGATGCCGACCAGCAACGCCTGGCCCTGTGGAACCAATGCCGGCAAGGCCACGACCCGGCCCGCCTGCTACCCGAACTGATCGCCGAGCAGGCGCGCCTGCGCCCGGCGGCCATCGCCCTGGTGCATGGCAGCGAGCGCCTGAGCTATGCCGAACTGGAGGCTCAAGCCAATCGCCTGGCCCATCTGCTGATCGAGCGCGGCGTCGGCCCCGATGCACGGGTCGGCCTGTCGCTGGAACGCGGCAACGCGATGATCGTCGGCCTGCTGGCAATTCTGAAAGCCGGCGGTGCCTTTGTGCCGCTGGACCCCGGTTACCCGCGCGAACGCCTGGCCTATATGGTCGAGGACTCGGGCTTGCAATGGCTGATCACCAGCAGCGAGCTGGCCGGCCGGTTACCAGCCGTGGACACCCTGTGCCTGGATCGGCTCGACCTGTCTGCCTATAGCAGCGAGACGCCTGAGGTCGCGCTGCACCCGCTCAATCTGGCCTATCTGATCTACACCTCCGGCTCCACCGGCAAGCCCAAGGGCGTGGCGGTCAATCACGCCGGCCTGAGCATGCATGTGCAGTGCATCGGCCAGCGCTACGGCATGACCCCGGACGATGTCGAGCTGCATTTCGCCTCGATCAGCTTCGACGGCGCGGTGGAGCGTTGGACGGTGCCGCTGGCCTTCGGTAGCCGTCTGGTAATTCGTGATCGGCAACTGTGGAGCGCCGAGCAGACCTGCCAGGTGCTGCAGGATGAAGGCGTGACCATCGCCATCTTCCCGCCGAGTTACGCGGTGCAGCTGCTGGATTGGATCGAAAGCCAAGACCTCAGGTTAAACGTACGCAGCTGGACCCTCGGCGGCGAAGCCTTTACCCGGGAGACCTACGAGCGTATGCAGCGGGTGTTGAAACCGGTGCGCATCGTCAATGGTTACGGCCCGACCGAAACCGTGGTCACGCCGCTGATCTGGGAAGCCTTTGCCGGCGACCCACTCGAAGCCGCTTACGCGCCGATCGGCACCCCGGTCGGCCCACGCACATGCTACGTACTGGATAGCGAACTCAATCTGCTGCCGATTGGCGTGGCCGGCGAGTTGTATATCGGCGGTGAAGTCGGCCTGGCCCGCGGTTATCACCAGCGCCCGGATCTGACCGCCGAACGCTTCCTGCCCGACCCGTTCGGCGAGCCGGGCGAACGCATGTACCGCACGGGCGACCTGGTGCGCTGGCGCGCCGACGGTGCCCTGGATTACCTGGGCCGGGTCGACCATCAGGTAAAGATCCGCGGTTTCCGTATCGAACTGGGCGAGATCGAAAGCCAGCTGCTGGCCTTGCCGCAAGTCACTGAGGTGGCGGTGGTGGCGCGCGATACGCCGAGCGGCAAGCAGCTGGTCGGCTATCTGGTCGGTCGCGGCGAGTTGGACCTGAGCGCGATCAAACAGCAACTGGCCGCCCAGCTGCCGGACTATATGCTGCCGGCGCAACTGCTGCAGCTGGACAGCCTGCCGCTGACCCCGGCGCGCAAACTGGACCGCGCCGCATTGCCGGAACCGCAGTGGCAGAGCGCGGATTACCAGGCACCGCAGAGCGACAACGAGCGCATCCTCGCGGCGATCTGGCAACAGGTATTGGGCGTCGAACGGGTAGGGCGCAGCGATCATTTCTTCGAGCTGGGCGGCGATTCCATAGTCGCGTTGCAGGTGGTCAGCCGCGCACGCCAGCAGGGTTTGGGCCTGACGCCCAAGGATGTATTCCAGCAGCAGACCTTGGCCGAGCTGGCCGCAGTGGCCCGTGAAGTGAGCGCGCCGCGCGCCGAGCAAACGCCTATCAGCGGGCCGGCACCCTTGCTGCCGATTCAGGCGCGTTTCCTCGAGCGCGAGGGCCTGGCCGCCTGCAACCAGTACCTGTTGTTCGAGCTGGGCCAGCCCTTCGACCCGGCGTTGCTGGAGCAGGCGCTACAGGCGCTGGTGCAGCAGCACGACGCCTTGCGCCTGCGCTACTCGCATGGCGATAACGGCTGGGAGCAGTTGCACGCCTCGCTGGCCGAGGCCGGCGCGCAGGTGCTGTTGCAGGAGTATCAGGCGAGCGACGATGCCGACGCCGAGGCGCGCTGCCAGGCCGCCCAGGGCAGCCTCGACCTGCAACAGGGGCCGCTGCTGCGCGCGCTCTACCTGCGTCAGGCCGATCGCGCCGAGCGTCTGCTGCTGACGATCCACCACCTGGCCGTGGACGGCGTGTCCTGGCGCGTGTTGCTGGAAGACCTGCCGCGCGCCTATGGGCAGTTGCAGGCCGGTCAGACCGTGCAGCTGGCGGAAAAAACCACGGCGTTCAAAGCCTGGGGCGAGCGCTTGCAGGCCTTCAGCGAGGGCGACGCGGTGCAGGCCCAGCGCGGGTTCTGGTTGGCCCAGGAACAGGCGGTTTGCGCCTTGCCGACGATGAACGCGGCGTTGAGCCGCGAGGGCCAGCGGCAACGCCTGAGCCTCAGGTTGGCGGCCGAGCCGACCCGCGAGCTGTTGCAGGGCGCGCAGCAGGCCTATCGCCTGCGTGCCGACGAGGTGTTGCTGACCGCCCTGACGCGGGTGCTCTGCGCCTGGAGCGAACAGCCGGCGCTAAGCCTGCACCTGGAAAGCCATGGCCGCGCGCCGCTGTTCGAGGATATCGACCTGAGTCGCACGGTCGGCTGGTTTACCTGCCTCTATCCTCTAAACCTGCGACCTGCGGCCGATCTGCCGGGCAGCCTCAAGGCGATCAAGGAGCAGCTGCGCGCGGTGGCCGATGGCGGCCTGGCCTATGGCCTGTTGCAGCAACAGGGCGTGCTGGCCGGCGTCGCGCCGCAGCTGCTGTTTAACTACCTCGGGCAGTTCGAAGGGGCCGGCGAGGGCACCTTGCAGGTGCTCGACGCCGGCCTCTGGCGCGCGGCCGATGCAACCCTGGATGCGCCCCTGGTGATCAATGCCGAGCAGCGCGACGGCGGCCTGCAGCTGCATCTGGATTTCTGCCCCGGGCATTGGCAGCGCGCCACCCTCGAAGGCCTGCTGCAGCAGCTGGAAGCCGAGCTGCAGGCGATTCGCGGCCATTGTCTGGCTGCGTCGCGCTGCCTGACGCCCAGCGATGTCGCCCTGGCCGGCCTCGATCAAAGGGCGCTCGACGCCTTGCCGGGGGTCGAGGATATCTACCCGCTGTCGCCGTTGCAGCAGGGCCTGCTGTTCCACAGCCAGCTGAGCGACGCCGCCACCAGTTACGTCAATCAACTGGTGCTGCCGCTCAACGGCCTGGTGCCCGAGCGCCTGCGTCAGGCCTGGCAGCAGGTGTTGCAACGCCACGCCATGTTGCGCGTGCGCCTGCTGGCCGGCGAGCCGCCGTTGCAGGCGGTGCAGACCCAGGTCGCCTTGCCCTGGCAGCAGCTCGACTGGCGCGAGCCGCAAGCGCTGGCCGAGGATGCCTTCCAGGCGCGCCTCGACGCCCTGTGCCTGGCCGAGCGCAGCCGTGGCTTCGAGCTGACCGAGGCACCGCTGCTGCGCCTGGTGCTGGTGCAGCATGACGAGCAGCGGTTCGCCCTGGTCTGGACCCTGCACCATCTGCTGCTCGACGGCTGGAGCACCGGGGTACTGCTCGGCGAGGTGCTGGCGCTTTACCACGGCGACAGCCTGGCTCCGCCGCGCGGCCAGTTCCGTGAACATATCGCCTGGCTGGCGCGGCAGGATGGGGCGGCCAGCGAAGCCTTCTGGCGGCCGCAGTTGCAGCGCCTGGACGCGCCGACCCGGGTCGCCGGCAGCCTGCCCTGTCGCCGCCCTGGCAGCGGCCATGTGCGCCATCCGCTTGCCCTGAGCAACGAACTGCAGCTGCGCTTGCGCGGCTTCGCCCAACGTCAGGGCCTGACCCTCAACAGCCTGATCCAGGGTGCCTGGGCGCTGCTGCTGAGTCGCCTCACCGGCAAAAGCACGCTGTGTTTCGGTACCTCGGTGGCGGGGCGTCCGGCGGATCTGCCGGGTGCCGAGCAGATCGTCGGCCTGTTTATCAACACCCTGCCGGTGGTGGTCGAGCTGCCGCCGGCGCAGGCGCTCGGCGACTGGCTGGCGGCTCTGCAGCGGCATAACCTGGCCCTGCGCGAACACGAGCACACGCCGCTGTACGACTTGCAACGCTGGGCCGAACTGGGCGGCGAGGCGCTGTTCGACAGTTTGCTGGTGTTCGAGAACTACCCCCTGGGCGACGCCCTCAGCCGCGCCGAACGCGGTGGCCTGCGCCTGGGCACGCCGCAAAGCCACGAGTTCACCCATTACCCCCTGGCCCTGGCGGTGCTGCCGGGCGATGAGCTGAATCTGCTGCTGGCTTACGACAGCGCGCATTTCGATACGGGCTCGATTACCCAGATCGAGACGCTATTACGTCAGGCCCTGGAACAGGTGCTGGGCGATCCGGTGCGGCCGCTGGCGGCGCTGGAACTGCTGGATACCGCCGAACATCAACGCCTGGCCATGTGGAACCAATGCCGGCAAGGCCACGACCCGGCCCGCCTGCTACCCGAACTGATCGCCGAGCAGGCGCGCCTGCGCCCGGCGGCCATCGCCCTGGTGCATGGCACCGAGCGCCTGAGCTATGCCGAGCTGGAGGCCCAGGCCAACCGCCTGGCCCATCTGCTGATCGAGCGCGGCGTCGGCCCCGATGCACGGGTCGGCCTGTCGCTGGAGCGCGGCAACGCGATGATCGTCGGCCTGCTGGCAATTCTGAAAGCCGGCGGTGCCTTCGTGCCGCTGGACCCCGGTTACCCGCGCGAACGCCTGGCCTATATGGTCGAGGACTC
Organism: Pseudomonas sp. EA_105y_Pfl2_R69; assembly: GCF_963970915.1. Classification (NCBI taxonomy): domain Bacteria; kingdom Pseudomonadati; phylum Pseudomonadota; class Gammaproteobacteria; order Pseudomonadales; family Pseudomonadaceae; genus Pseudomonas; species Pseudomonas sp. EA_105y_Pfl2_R69. Next base: position 449,583 of record NZ_CAXAOO010000004.1, on the reverse strand, counting down.
GGGCCTGCAATGGCTGATCACCAGCGTGTCCACGGCCGGCCGTTTGCCGGCCGTGGACACGCTGTGCCTGGATCGGCTCGACCTCTCGGCTTATTCATCTTCGGCACCCAAGGTCGCGCCGCACCCGCTCAATCTCGCCTATCTGATCTACACATCCGGCTCCACCGGCCAGCCCAAGGGCGTGGCGGTCAATCACGCCGGCCTGAGCATGCATGTGCAAACCATTGGCCAGCGCTACGGCATGACGCCCGAGGACGTGGAATTGCATTTCGCCTCGATCAGCTTCGACGGCGCGGTGGAACGCTGGACCGTGCCGCTGGCGTTCGGCAGCCGCCTGGTAATTCGTGATCAGCAACTCTGGAGCGCCGAGCAGACCTGCCAGGTGCTGCAGGACGAAGGCGTGACCATCGCCATCTTCCCGCCCAGCTATGCGGTGCAACTGCTGGATTGGATCGAAAGCCAGAACCTCACATTGAACGTGCGCAGCTGGACCCTGGGCGGCGAAGCCTTTACCCGCGAGACCTACGAGCGTATGCAGCGGGTGTTGAAACCGGTGCGCATCGTCAATGGTTACGGCCCGACCGAAACCGTGGTTACCCCGCTGATCTGGGAGGCCTTTACCGGCGACTCGCTCGAAGCGGCTTACGCGCCGATCGGCACCCCGGTCGGCCCGCGCACATGCTACGTACTGGATAGCGAACTTAACCTGCTGCCGATTGGCGTGGCCGGCGAGTTGTATATCGGCGGTGAAGTCGGCCTGGCCCGCGGTTATCACCAGCGCCCGGATCTGACTGCCGAACGCTTCCTGCCCGATCCCTTTGGCGAGCCGGGCGAACGCATGTACCGCACGGGCGACCTGGTGCGCTGGCGTGAAGACGGCGCTCTGGACTACCTGGGCCGGGTCGACCATCAGGTAAAAATTCGCGGCTTCCGTATCGAACTGGGCGAGATCGAAAGCCAGCTGCTGGCCTTGCCGCAAGTCACTGAGGTGGCGGTGGTGGCCCGCGATACGCCGAGCGGCAAGCAGCTGGTCGGCTATATCGTTGGTCGCGGTGAGTTGGACCTGAGCGCGATCAAACAGCAACTGGCTGCGCAGCTGCCGGACTATATGCTGCCGGCGCAGCTGCTGCAGCTGGACAGCCTGCCGCTGACCCCGGCGCGCAAACTCGACCGCGCGGCCCTGCCGGAACCGCAGTGGCAGAGCGCGGATTACCAGGCACCGCAGAGCGACAACGAGCGCCTGCTCGCCGCCATCTGGCAACAGGTATTGGGCGTCGAACGGGTCGGACGCAGCGATCACTTCTTCGAACTGGGCGGTCATTCGTTGCTGGCCACCCAGGTGGTTTCGCGCCTGCGTGCCGAGCACGGTCTGGCGCTGCCGCTCAAGGCGCTGCTCGAGGCACCGCAACTGGTCGCGTGCGCCGCCCAGCTCGGCGCGCCGAACCCGCAGCTGCCGAGCATCCGCGCGCTGCCGCGCGGCGCGGATCTGCCGCTGTCCTACGCCCAGCGCCGCTTGTGGTTCCTCAACCGCCTGCAACCGGATAACAGCGCCTACCACATGCCGGCCGGGCTGGCGCTGTACGGCCGCCTCGATCGCGGCGCGCTACAAGCCAGCTTCGACGTGCTGGTGGCCCGTCACGAAGCGTTGCGCACGCGTTTTGTCGAGGTGCAGGGCGAGGCGTTGCAGCGCATTCTGCCGACGCAAACCCAGGCGATGGCGCAGCATGATCTGCGCGAACTGCCGGTCCATGAACGCGAGGCGGCGGCCAAGGCCATCAGTCAGCAACTGCTCGCCCAGCCGTTCGATCTGGCCCGCGATGCGCTGCTGCGCGTGGCGTTGCTGCGCCTCGGTGATCAGGAGCACCGCTTGCTGCTGGTGCAGCACCATATCGTCTCCGACGGCTGGTCGATGCAGCGCTTTATCGCCGAGTTCAGCGCGGCCTACGCGGCCTTCGCCGAAGGTGCACAGCCGGCGTTCGCGAGCCTGCCGGTGCAATACGCCGACTACGCCCATTGGCAGCGCCAGTGGCTGGCCAGCGGCGAACGCGAGCGCCAGTTGGCCTATTGGCGCGAGGCTCTGGGCGAACACCAGCCTTTGCTCGAACTGCCCACCGATCATCCGCGCCCGGCGCGCACCGGGCTGCGTGGCGCGCGTCTGCGTTTCAGCCTGCCGCAGGGCCTGACCGGCCAACTGCGCGCCCTGGCCCAGCGGGAAAATGCCACCCTGTTCGCCCTGTTGCTGGCAGCCTGGCAAAGCCTGCTGCACCGCTACAGCGGCCAGGACGATATCCGCGTCGGCGTGCCGGTGGCCGGACGCAGCCTGCTGGAGACCGAAGGCGTGCTCGGCTGTTTCGTCAACACCCTGGTACTGCGCGGCGCGCCGAGCGGCGACAAGCCGTTCCGCCGCCTGCTCGGCGAACTGCAACAGGCCAGCCGCGACGCCCTGAGCCATCAGGAGCTTCCATTCGAGCAACTGGTCGAGGCCTTGCAGCCGCAGCGCAGCCTCAGCCATCACCCGCTGTTCCAGGTGGCGTTCAACCACCAGCAGCTCGACTTCAGCGCCCTCGGCAACTGGCCGGGGCTGCGCGTCGAGCCTTTCGATCCGGGCGCGGCGGGGGCGCAGTTCGACCTGGCGCTGGACACCGAGGAGGGCACCGACGGCAGCCTCAGCGGCTTTATCAGCTACGCCTGCGAATTGTTCGAGGCGCGCAGCATCGCGCGCATGGCGCGGCACTTCCAGCGCCTGCTCGAAGGCCTGTGCGCCGCGCCGGATCAGGCCATCGGCCTGCTGCCGCTGCTGGAGCAGGAAGAGGAGGCGCGCATCGTCGCCTGGAACCACAGCGAGCGCGATTACGGCACCTTCGTCCCGGTCACCGAGCTGATCAGCCAGCAGGCGGCGCGCACCCCCGACGCTGTCGCGCTGACGATGGCCGAGCAGAGCCTGAGCTACGCCGAGCTGGACGCGCGGATCAACCGCCTGGCCAACCGCCTGCGTCGGCTCGGGGTGGCCAAGGGCAGCCTGGTCGGCATCAGCCTGGAGCGCTCGGTGGAGCTGGTGGTCGGCCTGCACGCCATCGTCCGTGCCGGTGCCGCCTATGTGCCGCTCGACCCGGAGTATCCGGTCGAGCGCCTGGCCTATCTGCTGGAGGACGCCGGCGTCGAGCTGCTGCTCAGCCACAGCCTGCTGCTGGCCGAGCTGCCGCTGCCGGCCGAGGTGCGCGCGCTGTGCCTGGACCTCGAGGATTGCAGCGCCGAATCGGCTCAGGCACCGGCGCTGGACCTGCACCCCGACGACCTGGCCTATGTGATCTACACCTCCGGTTCCACCGGCAAGCCCAAGGGCGCGGGCAACAGTCACGCGGCCCTGGCCAACCGCCTGTTGTGGATGCAGGAGGCTTACCGGCTGGATGGCGGCGATACGCTGCTGCAGAAAACCCCGTTCAGCTTCGACGTCTCGGTGTGGGAATTCTTCTGGCCGCTGATGAGCGGCGCACGCCTGGCTGTCGCCGCGCCGGGTGATCACCGTGACCCGCAACGGCTGCTCGAACTGATCCAGCACCACCAAGTGACCACCCTGCATTTCGTCCCCTCGATGCTGCAGGCCTTTATCGGCCATCCGCAGATCGAGGCCTGCAGCAGCCTGCGACAGATCGTCTGCAGTGGCGAGGCGCTGCCGGCCGAGTTGCAGGCGCGGGTGTTCCAGCGCTTGCCGCAGGTTCGGCTGTACAACCTGTATGGGCCGACCGAGGCGGCCATCGATGTCAGCCACTGGACCTGTGTCGACGAAGGTCGCCACGCGGTGCCCATCGGCCGACCCATCGCCAACCTGCGCTTGCATGTGCTCGACCCGCAGCTGAACCGGGTGCCGCTCGGCGTGCCGGGCGAGCTGTACCTGGCTGGCATCGGCCTGGCCCGCGGTTATCACGGCCGTCCCGAGCTGACCGCCGAACGCTTTGTGCCCGATCCCTTCGGCCCGCCGGGGGCGCGTATGTACCGCACGGGCGATCTGGTGCGCTGGCGCGAGGACGGTGCCATCGACTACCTGGGGCGCATCGACCATCAGGTGAAGATCCGCGGTTTCCGCGTCGAACTGGGCGAGATCGAGGCATTGCTGCTGGCTCAGCCCGGCATCGCCGAAGCGGTGGTGGTGGCGCGCGATACCCAGATCGGCAAGCAGCTGGTGGCCTATCTGGTGGCGGACGACACGCAGGTCGGTGACGACGAGACGGCCTGGGCGAGCGGCCTCAAGGCCGCGCTGAAAACCCAGTTGCCCGAGCATATGTTGCCGGCCGCCCTGGTGCGTCTGGCGCGTATGCCGCTGTCACCCAACGGCAAGCTGGAACGCCGCGCGCTGCCCGAGCCGCAGTGGCGGGTACGGCAGTACCGGGTGCCGGTCGGCGAGCTGCAGGTGGCCCTGGCTGCTATCTGGCAAACGCTGTTGGAAGTGCCCCAGGTCGGCCTCGACGACAACTTCTTCGAGCTGGGCGGGCACTCGTTGCTGGCCACCCAGGCGGTGGCGCAGATCCGTCAGCAGCTCGGCCTGGAAGTGCCGCTGCGGGCCTTTTTTGAGCTGGACAACCTCGCCGCGTTGGCCGACTCGCTGTTGCAGCAAGCGCCGCAGAACGCCGGGCAGGAAGACGCCGCGCTGCGCGAAATGGCCGCGTTACTGGATGAATTGGAGTCGCTGTGAGCAATCAACCCCTGATCGACAAGGCCGCCCTGGCGCGGCGCTTTCTGGCCCTCGGCGCGGCCGAGCAACGGCGCTTTCTCGAACTGCTGCAGGCCAAGGGCATCCGCTTCGAACTGCTGCCGCTGGTGCCGGCACCCCGGGGCGAGCGCCTGCCGCTGTCCTTCGCCCAGCAGCGCATGTGGCTGATCGGCCAGTTGGAGCCGGACAGCAGCGCCTATCACATGGTTGGCGCATTCAGCCTGGAGGGCGAGCTGGACCGCGCGGCGCTGATCGGCGCGCTGGAGCTGATCCTGGCGCGGCACGAGGCGCTGCGTACGCGCTTTGTCGAAAGCGACGGCCAGCCCTGGCAAGTGATCGATCCGTCCGGCGCATTGGCGCTGGAGGAGCGCGACCTGCGCGGCGAGCCGCAGCAGCTCGAAGCGCTGACCGCCGAGCAGGCGGCGCGCGCCTTCGACCTGGCCCGCGGGCCGTTGCTGCGGGTGCAGTTGCTGCGTCTGGACGACCAGCAATGGCGTTTGCAGGTGGTCACTCACCATATCGTTTCCGATGGCTGGTCGATCGGCGTATTCGCCGCCGAGCTGGCCCAGGCCTATGCCGCACTGTGCCAGGGCCAGCCGGCGAGCCTGGCCGAGCTGCCGGTGCAGTACGCCGATTTCGCCATCTGGCAGCGCGCCTGGCTGGAGGCGGGCGAGGGCGCGCGGCAGTTGCAGTACTGGCGCGAGCGCCTGGGCTTTGAGCAGCCGGTGCTGGCCTTGCCCTATCGCCAGAGCGCCGGGCAGGTGCGCCATGCGGCGCGCCTGGCCAAGTCGTTGCCGGCCGGGCTGTCGGCGCGGCTGCGCGCCCTGGCCCAGGGCGAAGGTGCCACCCTGTTCCAGCTGTTGCTGGCGGCTTTTCAGCTGTTGCTGGCGCGTTACAGCGGCCAGCGCGATATTCGCGTCGGGGTGCCGGTGGCCAACCGGCAGCGCGGCGAGATCGCGCCGCTGATCGGCTTCTTCGTCAACACTCAGGTGCTGCGCGCTGAGTTAAGCCCGCAGCAGTCGTTTCGCGCGCTGCTCGCCCAGGTGCGCCAGCGCGCCCTGGAAGCCCAGGACCATCAGGATCTGCCATTCGATCAACTGGTCGAGGCCCTGGCCCCCGAGCGCAGCCTCGGCCAGACGCCGCTGTTTCAGGTGCTGTTCAACCACCAACGGCGCGACCTCGGTGCCCTGGCCAGGCTGCCCGGCCTGCGTCTGACGCCCCTGGCCCAGGATGTGCCGCACGCGATTTTCGACCTGGCCCTGGACAGCGAAGAAGATGCCGACGGCGAACTGCGCCTGGTCTTCACCCACGCCCGCGAGCGCCTGGACGATGCCCAGGTGGCGCGCATGGCCGAGCATTTTATCGGCCTGCTCGACCAGCTGTGCCAGACCGCGGACCTGCCCCTGGCGCGCCTGGAGCTGCTCGACGCTGAAGACCAGCAACGCCTGGCCCTGTGGAACCAATGCAAGCAAAGCCATGACTCTTCGCGCCTGTTGCCCGAACTGATCGCCGAGCAGGCGCGCCTGCGCCCGGCGGCCATCGCCCTGGTGCATGGCAGCGAACGCCTGAGCTATGCCGAACTGGAGGCTCAGGCTAACCGCCTGGCCCATCTGCTGATCGAGCGCGGCGTCGGCCCCGATGCGCGGGTCGGTCTGTCGCTGGAACGCGGCAATGGAATGATCGTCGGCCTGCTGGCAATTCTGAAAGCCGGCGGTGCCTTTGTGCCGCTAGACCCCGGTTACCCGCTCGAACGCCTGGCCTTTATGGTCGAAGACTCGGGGCTGCAATGGCTGATTACCAGCAGTGATCTGGCTGGGCGTTTGCCAGCCGTGGACACCCTGTGCCTGGATCGGCTCGACCTCTCGGCTTATTCATCTTCGGCACCCAAGGTCGCGCTGCATCCGCTAAACCTCGCCTACCTGATCTACACCTCCGGCTCTACCGGCCAGCCCAAGGGCGTGGCGGTCAATCACGCCGGTCTGAGCATGCATGTGCAGTGCATCGGCCAGCGCTACGGCATGACCCCGGACGATGTCGAGCTGCATTTCGCCTCGATCAGCTTCGACGGCGCGGTGGAGCGTTGGACCGTGCCGCTGGCGTTCGGCAGCCGCCTGGTAATTCGTGATCAGCAACTGTGGAGCGCCGAGCAGACCTGCCAGGTGCTGCAGGACGAAGGCGTGACCATCGCCATCTTCCCGCCCAGTTATGCGGTGCAGCTGCTCGACTGGATCGAAAGCCAAGACCTCAGGTTAAACGTACGCAGCTGGACCCTGGGCGGCGAAGCCTTTACCCGCGAGACCTACGAGCGTATGCAGCGGGTGTTGAAACCGGTGCGCATCGTCAATGGCTACGGCCCGACCGAAACCGTGGTCACGCCGCTGATCTGGGAAGCCTTCGCCGGCGACCAACTCGAAGCCGCTTATGCGCCGATCGGCACCCCGGTCGGCCCGCGCACATGCTACGTACTTGATAGCGAACTCAATCTGCTGCCGATCGGCGTGGCCGGCGAGTTGTATATCGGCGGTGAAGTCGGCCTGGCCCGCGGTTATCACCAGCGCCCGGACCTGACTGCCGAACGCTTCCTGCCCGACCCCTTTGGTGAGCCGGGCGAGCGTATGTACCGCAGCGGCGATCTGGTGCGCTGGCGCGCCGACGGTGCCCTGGATTACCTCGGCCGGGTCGACCATCAGGTAAAGATCCGCGGTTTCCGTATCGAACTGGGCGAGATCGAAAGCCAGCTGCTGGCCTTGCCACAAGTCACTGAGGCGGCAGTGGTAGCCCGCGATACGCCGAGCGGCAAGCAGCTGGTCGGCTATCTGGTTGGCCGCGGCGAGCTGGACCTGAGCGCGATCAAACAGCAGCTGGCCGCGCAGCTGCCGGACTATATGCTGCCGGCGCAGCTGCTGCAGCTGGACAGTCTGCCGCTGACCCCGGCGCGCAAACTCGACCGCGCCGCATTGCCGGAACCGCAGTGGCAGAGCGCGGATTACCAGGCACCGCAGAGCGACAACGAGCGCATCCTCGCCGCCATCTGGCAACAGGTATTGGGCGTCGAACGGGTCGGGCGCAGCGATCATTTCTTCGAGCTGGGCGGCGATTCCATAGTCGCGCTGCAGGTGGTCAGCCGCGCTCGCCAGCAGGGCCTGGCGTTGGCACCGCGGGATCTGTTCCGGCAGCAAACCCTGGCCGAGCTGGCAGCCGTTGCACGGCCGGCGACCGAGTCGACCCAGGCCCAGGGGCCGGTTAGCGGCGAGTTGCCGCTGACGCCGATCCAGGCGCATTTCTTCGCTCTGGGGCAGGCCGAGCCGGCGCACTGGAATCAGTCGCTGTACCTCGAACTGCAGCGCCCGCTCGATCCGGCGCTGCTGGAGCAGACCTTGCAGGCCCTGGTGCTGCACCACGATGCCTTGCGCCTGCGTTTCGCCGAGGGCCGCCAGTGGTATGCCGCGCCCGATGCGCTGAATACGCCGCTACTGATAAGCCGCGAGGCCGCCAGTGGTGCTCAGGCCGAGGCGCTGTGCGACGAGGTACAACGCAGTCTCGATCTGGCCGATGGCCCGCTGTTGCGCGGGCTTTATCTGCGTCAAAGCGGTCAGCCCGATCGGTTGTTGCTGGTGATTCATCACCTGGCTGTGGACGGCGTGTCCTGGCGCGTTTTGCTGGAGGATCTGCCGCGCACCTACGAGCGACTCGCCGCCGGCCAACCCGCGGCCTTGCCGGCCAAGAGCTGTTCCTACAAGCACTGGGCCGAGCATCTGCAGACCTGGGCGAGCAGCGAGCAGGCGGCCGCCGAACTGGACGACTGGTGCACGCGCCTGTCCGGCGATGACCAGCCGCTGCCCCAGGACTTGCCGGCAGCCACGGCGACTTTCGGCGAACGCCGCGAGGTGCGTATCGGCCTGGATCGTGCCAGCAGCAAGCGTTTGCTGACCCAGGTGCCGAGTGCCCTGGGTGTGCGCATCAACGATCTGTTGCTGACCGCCCTGACCCGCGCGCTCTGCGCCTGGAGTGGGCAAACTGCGCTGCGGGTGAATCTGGAAGGGCATGGCCGCGAACCGCTGGCTGCTGGCCTCGACCCGAGCCGCACCCTGGGCTGGTTCACCAGCCTCTACCCCTTGCGCTTGCCCCATGCCGGCGACCTGCGCGAGCAGCTGCACAGCGTGCAGGCCCACTTGCAGCAAGTCGCCAATGGCGGCGTCGGTTACGGCGCGCTGCGCTGGCTCGGCGAGCCGGCCGCACAAGCCGCGTTGGCCACCTTGCCGCAGGCGCAGGTGACCTTCAACTACCTCGGCCAATATGCCGGCGGTGAGGCCACCGGCTGGTTCCGTCCGCTGGCGGGTGGTGGTGCGCAGCAGGCCGCCGGCAACCCTCTGGGCAGCTTGCTGACGATCAATGGCCAGGTATTCGACGGCGAACTCAGTCTGGCCTGGGAGTTCGCGCCGAGCCAGCTGCACGAGAGCACGGTGCAGGCGCTGGCCGAGGCCTACCGCGCCGAGCTGTTGGCGCTGCTCGATCTGGCCGGAGCGACGGCGGGGCAAGGCCCGGCGGCCCTGCTGCAACTGTCGCGACAAGCCTCATCGGCCGCGCCCTTGTTCTGCCCGCACCCGGTCACCGGCCGGGTCACCGGTTACCAGCCGTTGACCGCCAGGCTGGAGGGCCAGCGCGCGGTATTCGGCTTGCAATGCCGCAGCTTCGTCGATGCCGAATGGCGCGACGCGAGCCTGGGCGAGATGGCCGACGCCTACCTGACCGCTTTACTGCGCCAACAGCCGGAAGGGCCTTATCACCTGCTGGGTTGGTCCCTGGGCGGCAGCCTGGCGCTGGAGTTGGCCGCGCGCCTGGAAGCCCGCGGTCAGGCCGTGGCCTTCCTCGGCCTGGTGGATTGCTATGTGCCCGGCACGGAAATTCCCGAGGACGACAGCCGCCATCCCCAGGCCCGCGCACGCCTCGGCGAGCAGCTGAAATTGCTGGTGCCGGAATTGTCGGCAGCGGCGCTGGACGATCTGCTCGCGCGGCTCGAAGCGCTGCCGCCGCTGGACTGGCCACAGGCCTGCGAGCGCTGGTTGCTGGGCCAGGGGCTCGATGCCGTGGCCAGCCAGAGCCTGCAGGAGCTGCTGTTCGCCTGGGCCGTCGAGCAGCATATGCGCCGCCTGTGCGCCGGTTATGCCTTGCCGGTGGTCAAGGTACGCCCGCATTGCTGGTGGGCGAGCCGGCCCCAGGGCCGCGCCGCGTTATTGGAGCGGGGCCTGGAACAGGTGCTCGGCCGCGCCGCCAGCCACAGCCTGATCGAGGCCGACCACCTGGGCATCGTGCGTTCGCCACAGGCGCTGGAGCAGGTGGCCGCTCTGCTCTCGGCGCTGAATTGAAGGGCGCGGGAAAAATAAATCGTCGAATCGCTAAATTTTCTTCCCCGGCATTCGTCTTAGTGGAAGAGTTGCTGTTAATGAGAATCTTTCTGATTAGTGTTTTTGCTGGGGAGTGAGTGGTTGATGCAGCGTTTAGCGAAGTACCGGTTGTCGAAATGCCCGTTCAACAAGGCGCGCCTGCCATTGGCCATGGGTTATGCCCTGGCATTGCTGGTCAACCCGTTGCAGGCTGCAGAAGGGCCCGTCGAACTGGAGAGCATGCGCATCACCGGCGAGCTGGACAGCCCGGTCGGCGAAGACACCGGCTACGTGGCGAAGAACAGCCGTAGCGCGACCAAGATCAACACGCCGCTCAATGAAACCCCGCGCTCGGTTTCGGTGGTCACTCAGCAGCAGATGGACGACCGTAATGTGCAGACCGTCAGCGATGCGCTGCGTTATGTGCCGGGTGTCCAGGCGGGCTACTTCGGCGAGGACAACAAGCAGGACTGGTTTATCATTCGCGGCTTTAAACAGGCCAACAATGGCTTGTTTATGGACGGCGCGCGTATCTACTCCAGTGCCTTCTACAGCTGGCAGATCGACCCTTACATGCTCGAGCGTATCGAGGTGCTCAAGGGTGCCTCCTCGGTGCTTTACGGCCAGACCCCGCCTGGCGGCCTGATCAATCTGCAGAGCAAGCGCCCGAGCGCCGAGCACAGAAATGAAATTGCCATTCAATACGGCAGCTTCGAGCGCAAGCAGCTGAGTCTGGATGTGGGCGGCAAGCTCGACGAGCAGGGCGACCTGCTGTACCGCGTGGTGGCGCTGAGCCGCGACACCGGCACCCAGGTCGACGATGTGGATGCCGAGCGCCTGCTGCTGGCACCGTCGCTGACCATGAATTTCGATGCCGACACTTCCCTGACCCTGCTGGCCAGTTTCCAGAAAGACAACTCGGACCCGCAGCTGCAGTTTCTCCCGGCCAGCGGCACCATCGCCCCTAACCCGAACGGCAAGATCGATACCGATACCGCCGTCGGCGATCCCGGCTACGAGAAGTTCAACCGCACCCAATACACCCTGGGCTACGAATTCAATCACCGCCTTAGCGATGCCTGGGATTTCCAGCAGAACCTGCGCTATGGCCATATGGATCTGGAGCTGCGCCAGCTCTACAGCCTCGGCTACGTCAACGACTCTATCCCCGGCCTCGATCCGAGCCAGCGCCTGATTGCCCGTGGCCTGACCTACCGCGACGGCCAGGCGGACAACGTGTCGGTGGACAACCGCCTGCTCGGCAACTGGATCGGCAATGGCTGGGAAAACAGCCTGCTGCTCGGCGTCGACTACCAGCAGCTGAAGATCGACGACCGCAGCCCGGCGCGCGACGCCAGCTTCCCCAGCGTGCCGCTGCTGGATATCTACAACCCCAAACATGCCGGCGCAGTGACCTTGCCCATAGTCGGCAGCATTACCCCGACCTACGGCCAGTCGATCGATCCCGGTGCGTTGCAGCGTAAACAGACCCGCGCCGATCAGATCGGCTTGTATTTCCAGGAGCAGCTCAAGCTCGATGACCGTTGGGTCTTCCTGCTGGGTGGGCGTTACGACAAGTCGCGCAGCGATTTCGACAATAAAAGCACTGGCACCGGCTTCAATGTCCGCGACGAAGACTTCACCTGGAGCAGCGGAGTTGCCTATGTCTTCGACAATGGTCTGACCCCTTATGCCAGCTATTCCGAGTTCTTCCTGCCGGTTACCGATCTGAATTCCAGCACCGGCAAACCCTTCGAGCCGGAGCAGGGCGATCAGAAAGAGCTGGGCTTGAAGTATCAGCCGCCAGGCTTCGACGGCTCGTTCAACGTCGCGCTGTTCGAACTGACCCAGGAAAACGTCCGGAAAACCCTGACCGGAGGGATTCAGACCCAGCTGGGCGAGGTGCGCAGTCGTGGTATCGAACTGGAGGCCCAGGCCAACGTCACCGAGAGCCTGAGCCTGGTGGCCAGCTATACCAAGCTCGACCCGGAAACGACCAAAACCACCCGCGCGGCGGAAAAAGGCAAGACCCCGGCCAACGTCGCCGACGAGATGGCCTCGATCTGGGCGCATTACCGGGTCCGTGGCGGCGCGCTCAATGGCCTGGCCTTCGGTGCCGGGGCGCGGCATACCAGCTCCAGCTACGGGGATAACACCGAGACCCTGGAAGTGCCGTCCTATACCCTTATCGATGGCATGGTCAGTTACGACTGGGACAACTTCCGGGTTCAGCTCAACGCCAATAACCTGACCGACAAGGAATACATCACCGCCTGCGACTACTACTGCTGGTACGGCAACCGTCGCAATATCATCGCCAGTGCCAGCTATGCCTGGTAAGCCGCCACGCAGCCTGCCGTTGCCCGATGGGCAGCGGTTGAGCCTCGCCGACGATGGCGTTTGCCTGGCCCTGCGCCTGGACGAGCAGCCGCTGCTGAGGGCCCGCCGCCTGCAGCATGGCACTGGGCAAGTGCTGCAACCCGTGGAATTGCCCCTGCAGGCCCAGGCCGCAGCCCTCGAGTTGCTGGCGTACGCCTGCTTCGCCGGCGATGCCGCCTGCCAGGCCGTGGCGCTGATGCTCGATGAGGTCGACCCGGGGTTGCTGGCGCGCGGCCTGCTGGTGGCCGGGGATGCTCACGGTCTGTGGCTGATCGAGCGGAGCATGTTCTGGCAACTGCCGGGGCGCTTTCTGCGCGCAGCGGGCAGCGCCGGTTACCCGCACAGCCTGGTCATGCATGCGAGCGGACGGCGTCATCCGCTGCGCCCGCCGAAGCCGGTCGGGGAGCTCTATCGGCGCTTCGATGCCCGCCTCGGTGTGTGGATCGCTCTGCGCAGCCTGGATATCGAAGGCGATCTGCCCCGCTTCAACCGCTGGCAGAACCATCCACGGGTGGCGGCCTTCTGGCAGGAGGAGGGCGACCTCGAACAGCATCGGCGTTACCTGTCCGAATTGGCGGCGGACCCGCGCGTGCTGACCCTGGTCGGTGCCTTCGACGAGCAGCCTTTCGCCTATTACGAAGCCTACTGGGCCAAGGAGGACCGCATCGCGCCCTTCTATGCGGCCGAGGATTACGACCGCGGCATCCATATGCTGGTTGGCGAGGACGCCCACCGCGGCCCGCACAAGGTCGCCGCCTGGCTCGGCGCGTTGGTGCATTACCTGTTTCTCGACGAGCCGCGCACCCAGCGCATCGTCTGCGAGCCGCGCGCCGACAACGCGCGGATGATCCAGCACCTGCAGGCGCTGGGTTTCGCCAAGCACAAGGAGTTCGACTTTCCGCACAAACGCGCCGCACTGATGGTGCTGGAGCGGGAAGCCTATTTTGCCCGCTGCACGCTCTGTTGAGATGGTGTTTACAAATTACTGCGCTCGGCCATGCAGCGTTGAAACCAGCCCGGGACACGGCGTCTCAAAATGCTCATGTACTACTCGTACACTCCGCTTTTTCGGCTGTTTTCGCCTTGCCTGGCCATCGCTCGCTATTTTTGTAAACGTCATCTGGGGCGCGCCGCAATAACACGAGCCGCGCTTAACGCGGCCACTGATGAGGTTAGGCGGGACGCATGGCGTCCTATTACCAGCCACAGACCACAGAATCGGTGCCGGACATGAGTATTGAAACGCTGGAATACGACGTAATCGGCCTGGGCTTCGGCCCGGCCAACCTGGCCATTGCCGTGGCCCTGGAGGAAGATCGACGGGTTGGCGAAGGCGGCCTGCGCTACTGCTTCCTGGAAAAGAAGCCGGCCTTTGAATGGCATGGCGGCATGCTCCTGGAAGACAGCCGCATGCAGATCTCCTTCCTCAAGGACCTGGCGACCCTGCGCAACCCGGCGAGCCGCTTCACCTTTATCAATTACCTGCACCAGAAGCGCCGCCTGGAACCCTTTATCAATATCGGCAGCTTCAATCCCTCGCGCGTCGAGTACAACGACTACCTCGGTTGGGCCGCCGGCCATTTCGCCGAGCGTGTGCATTACGGTGAGGAAGTGATAGCTGTGGAAGCCATCGAGGAGCACGGCGAGGTGCAGCGCCTGCGGGTGATTTCCCGCTATGCCGACGGCCGCACCCGTGCGCGGGTTACCCGTAACCTGGTGGTCGGCATCGGCGGCCTGCCGGCGATCCCCGAGGCGTTCCGGCAGTTGCGCGACGAGCCGCGGGTGATCCACTCCTCGCAGTATCGGGAGCGAGTCGATAGCCTGCATGGCGACCGTGAGCAGCCCCAGCGCCTGGCGGTGATCGGATCCGGGCAGAGCGCGGCGGAAATCTTCAGCGACCTCACCGGGCGCTTTCCGCATGCCGAGGTTTCCCTGATCATGCGCAGCCACGCGTTGCGTCCGGCGGATGACAGCCCCTTCGTCAACGAGATTTTCGACCCCTCGTACACCGACCTGATCTACCAGCAACCCCATGCCGTGCGTCAGGAGCTGATCCGCGCCCATGCCCATACCAACTATTCGGTGGTCAACCTGGACCTGATCGAGCGCATCTACCAAGGCTTGTACCAGCAGTCCATCACCGGGCGCAGCACTCAGCGGCTGCTCGCCAATCGGCAGATCCATGCAGTCGAGGCCGTCGCCGAAGGTATTCGTCTGAGCCTAAGCGACAGTCACAGCGGCCACAACGAGGTGCGCGAGTTCGACGGCGTGGTGCTCGCCACCGGTTACCGGCGCGATGGTCACCAGCGCCTGCTCGAAGGCGTCAGCCAGTACCTTGCCGTAGGCGAGGTCGAGCGTCGCTACCGGCTGCCGACCGAGGCTGGCTTCGCCCCCAACATCTACCTGCAAGGCTGCTGCGAGGCCAGCCACGGCCTCAGCGATACCCTGTTGTCGGTGCTCTCGGTGCGCTCCCAGGAAGTGGTGGACGCGCTGCTGGAGCAGGGCCGACGACCGCGTTCCGCCGCCAGTGCCTGCGCATGACGAGAACCTGACGTTGATCCCAGCCATTGCTCCGCTGTTTCAGGGCCAGTTCGCCCATTATCGTGACGTGCTGACCCTGAGCGACGATCCCCGCCCGGCCGTGCCCGCGCGGGAGTTCGTCGAGCCGCAGCGGCTGGAGGAGTGCTTGCTGCGCTTCGGCCCCGAGCATGCCGATGGCGATCGCCGCGCGCTGCTGTCGCTCTGGTCGAAATATTACTTTCTGCGCCTGATTCCGCCGGTACTGGCGGCGGGCCTGATCCTCAATTGGCGGTTGCCGCTGGACTTCGACGCGATCGAAGTGGTGGTGGGAGCCGATGGCTTGCCCGAAGCCTTCAAGTTGCCCGACGCGGGCGAGCGTTGGGCCAGTCCGCCCGGCGATGGTTTCGAGCGTTTCTCCGGGCTGCTGGACGACAACCTCGCGCCTTTTATCGCGGCCCTCAACCGCTATCGCAAGGTCGCGCCACGGGTGCTGTGGAGCAATGCCGGCAACTACGTCGAATGGTTTATGGGCACCCTGGGTCGCCTGCCGTTTCCCGCCGCGACCCTGGCCCACGGCAATGCGCTGCTGCAAACCCGGCTGCGCCCGGACGGCTCGCGCAACCCGTTGTTCGAGCCGGTGCGTTATATCGAGCAGGGCGAAGGCCAGGTGCCCTGGCGCCAGCGGCGCACCTGCTGCATCCGCAACCAGTTGGCCATGGAAATGTGCGACAACTGCCCGCACCTCGATTGCCCGCCGGCGGAAGGCGGCGCGCTGGATTGAAGGAAATCCGGGGAACGAGAGCTGGGTAGGGTGGATCGGGGCGCGTAGCTGACGCTTTATCCATCCACCAATAGCGAAGGTGGATGAAAAAGACGTCATCCACCCTACGACTTCGCCATCAACGCGCGCTCAACGCTTACGCAGACACAACATAAAGTAGGCTCCGCCCACCAGCGAGGCGAGCAGGCCCGCCGGTAGCTGGATCGGGAATAGCAGATTGCGCCCCAGCCAGTCGGCCAGCACCATCACGCTTGCCCCGAGCAGCGCCGCGCCGAGCAGTTGCGGCAGGGCGCGGGTCAGCCCGAGCAGGCGCGCCAGGTGCGGGGCGAGCAGGCCGATAAAGCTCAGCGGGCCGACGATCAGGGTCGCGCCGGCGGTCAGCAGCGCCGCGAGCAGCAGCAGGTACACGCGGCTTTTGCCCAGGTGCACGCCCAGTGCCTTGGCGCTGCTGTCGCCCAGGGGCAGCAGTTCCAGCCAGCGCGCGCAGGGCAGGGCCGCCAGCAGCAGAAGCACGGCGCAGAGCAGCACGCCTAAGGCCGTTTGCCCCGTGACGAAGTAGGTCGAGCCGGACAACCAGCTCAGCAGGTTCTGCCCGCGCGGGTCGCCGCCGGCGAGGATGATCACCTGCAAGGCATCGAAAAACGCGCTGATGGCGATGCCGATCAACAACACCCGCTCCGGGGCGAAGCCGCTGCGCCGGCTCATGCCGAGCAGCAACAGCAGGGTCAGCAGGGCACCCAGGCCGCCGAGCGCGAGTTGCGCCGGCAGCCCGGAGTAGGGCAGCAGAAACAGCACGGCGATCAGCCCGAGCGCCGCCCCGGCGCTGATCCCCAATACTTCCGGGCTGGCCATGGGGTTGCCGGTCAGGCGCTGCAGCAGCGTGCCGGCGATCGCCAGCATCAAGCCGGCGGCCGCAGCCGCGGTCACCCGCGGCAAGCGCCAATCGAGCAGTTGCAGCTCGCTCAGCTGCCATTGCCAGCCCTCGAGACCCTTGCCGATGGCCAGCGCCAGCAACAGGCTGGCAAGCAGCAGGCCGCCCAGTTGCAGCAGGCGCAGGGTCGGTCGCGGATAGCGCAGGGTCGCGGAGTCGCTTGCGGCTTGGGGCTGGCCACCGGTCAGTTTCAGCCGTGGCAGCAGCCAGAGCAGCAGCGGCGCACCGAGCAGCGCGGTGGCGGCACCGGTGGGAATCAGCTCGGCCAGGCTGCCGGCCAGCTGCTGGATGCCGAGGTCGGTGACGCACAGCAGCAGCGCGCCCAGGATGGGTGCCCAGATCAGTCGGGCGCGCAGCGTGCGTGCGCCGAGCAGGCGGACCAGGGCCGGTGCGGCCAGGCCGATAAAGCCGATCACCCCGACCACGCTGACCACACAGGCGCTGAGGAACACCGCCAGGGTCAGGCTGGAAAAGCGCAGGAACTGAATCGGTACGCCGAGGCTTTTCGCGCCGTTGTCATCGAGTTCGAGCAGGCCGAGCGGGCGCAGCAAGGGCAGCAGTAGGAGCAGACCCAGGCCCAGGCGCGGCAGCAGAAAATCCACGCCGTTCCAGCTGTTCTGGCTCAGCGAGCCCGAGCCCCAGATAAATACCGCATTCATGTCCTGTTGCTGGATCAGCATCAGGCTGGTGTTCAGCGCGCTCAGATACAGGCTGACCACCAGACCGGCGAGGATCAGGGTCAAGGGTGCCAGGCCGCGACGCCAGGCCAGGCTGAAGACCAGCAGCGCGGCGGTGCCACCGCCGGCCATAGCCACCCATTCGCGGCCGACCAGCAGCAAGCCGGGGGCCCACAGCGTGGCGACCACCAGGGCCAATTGCGCGCCGCTGGCCACGCCCAGGGTGGTGGGCGAGGCCAGGGGGTTGCGCAGCACCTGTTGCATCACAGACCCGGCCAGGGCCAGGGTGGCACCGCACAGCGCCGCCATGCACAGGCGCGGCAGCCAGCTGTAGTGCACGACCAACTGGCGGATGTCGCTGTCGTCCGGCTGCCCGAACGCCTGCAACCACAGCGTGTCGGGCAGGCGCAGGCTCAGGTCATTAAGCGCCAGGGCCAAGGCGCTTAACAGCAGCAGGGCGCACAGCCAGGCGGGGCTGGTAGCGAAGCCAATGCGTGCGGAGAGCGGCAAGCGGGCCACCGATTCAGTCATGACTGTATTCCTCGATCAAGCGCTGCTCGAGCAGGCCGGCGAAACGCTCGGCGGCCAGCAGCCCGTTGAAACTCCACACCGGTGGCAGGCCATAGACCCGCTGTTCACGCACCATCGGCAGGCGCTGCCACAGAGCGCTGTCGGCCAGGCCCTGGGCGGTGCCGGGCGGCAGGGGTTCGAGATAGATCAGTGCGGCAGCCGGTTGTTCGCTCAGGCGCTCGATCCCCGCCTGGGTAAAGCCCCAGTAGTTGGTCGGGCCCTGCCAGGCGTTGCGCAGGCCGACGCGATCCAGCACGCCCTGGTAGAGGCTCTGCTTGCCGAACAGGCGCACATGCCGGGCATCGAGAAAGGTGGCGATATACAACGCCGGAAATGGGTAGTGACTCAGGCGCTGGCGCACCTGCAGCAGCCTGGCGTCGATCCGCTCGATCAAGGCTTCGCCCTCGGCCTCGCGGCCGAGCAGAGCAGCCAGCTCGCGGGTGACCTGCTGCGCGCCGACATAGCCTTCCGCCTCGCGGGTGTAGATGGCCAGGGAATGTACCGGGGCGATGCGTTCGAGCTGGGCGCGGCTGGCCTCGAATTGCGGGGTGATCAGGATCAGGTCGGGTTCGAGCTGGCTGAGCAGCTCCAGATTGGGCTCGACGCGCAGGCCGAGGTCGACCACATCCGCCGGCAACGCGGGGGGGCCGACCCAGCGCCGGTAGCCTTCGGTCTGCGCCACGGCGATGGGGGTGACGCCCAGCCCCAGCAGGGTTTCGGCGATGCCCCAGTCGATCACCGCGATGCGTTGCGGCGGTGCGGCCTGGGCAACGGAGCAGAACAGGAACAGGCAGAACGCAAGCCAGGCACGCATCAGTTGACCACAGCGATGGGTTGGCCGGCATGCTGCAGCACATTCATCGGAATGCCGTAGATGGCTTCCAGGGTGCTGTCGGTCATCAGTTCCTGCGGGCTGCCCTGGGTCAGCAGGCGGCCACTGTGCAGAGCGATCAGGCGGTCGCAGTAACGGCTGGCCATATTGATGTCGTGCAGCACCACCACCACGCCCAGGTCGAGGCGCTGGCTGAGCTCGCGCACCAGGGCCAGTACCTCGACCTGATGGGCGATATCCAGGGCCGAGGTTGGCTCGTCGAGCAGTAGGTAACGGCTGTCCTGGGCCAGCAGCATGGCCAGCCAGACGCGCTGGCGCTCGCCGCCGGACAGGCTGTCGACCAGGCGCTCGGCGAAGCGCTCGGTATCGGTCAGCGCCAGGGCCTGTGCGACCTTTTCATGATCCTTTTGGCTGAAGCGGCCGAGCAGGCCGTGCCAGGGGTAGCGGCCGAAACCCACCAGCTCGCGCACCGTCAGGCTGGACGCCGCCGGCAACTGCTGCGGCAGGTAGGCCACTTCACGGGCAAAGGCGCGTTCCTGCCAGTCGGCGAGCGGTTTGCCGTCCAGGCTCAGGCTGCCATGGCTCGGTGCCTGTTGGCGGGCCAGCAGTTTCAGCAGGGTGGATTTGCCGGAGCCGTTGTGCCCGATCAGGCCGACCATCTGGCCGTGGGCGATGCTCAGGCTGAGCGGATGCAACAGGGTGCGGTCGGACAGACTGAAGCTGACGCTCTGCAGGTCGAACATACAAGGCTCCAAAAACGCTCCTGCGGTGGCGGGCAGGAAAACGCGAACCTTAATTCATAATGCTAATGCTTATCAATTGTTATGGGGTTTGGTCCTGTGGATCGTGCATGCGACGAGGGCGCGCGACCGCAGAAGAGCGGGCAATACCCGCATCGGGCTCGTAGCCCGAAGATGCGTCGGTGCAATCCGGGCTACGGGGTTGCTGCTTGGCGTGTCGCGGAGGTGGCGCTAAAACGGTGCGGGGCACTCGAAGCGCATGCGCTCGCCGCTTTGCGGGTGGCTCAGGCTGAGCATGCTGGCGTGCAAGCACAGGCGCGGGTAGGCGGCCAGGGCTTGTTCATGGGCGTACAGGCCGTCGCCGAGCAGCGGGTGGCCGATCGATAGCATATGCACGCGCAGCTGGTGCGAGCGCCCGGTGATCGGGGTCAGCTCGACCCGGCAGTAGTCGCCGCAGCGCTCGAGGATGCGCCAGTGGGTCAGGGCGTGCTTGCCCAGCTCATGGTCGACCACGTGGCGTGGCTTGGTCGGCGGATCGTAGCGCAGCGGCAGGTCGATGCTGCCGCTGTCAGTGGCCGGCTGGCCCCAGCACAGGGCGGTGTAGGCCTTCTCGGTTTCGCGGTCGTGGAACTGTCGCGACAGTTCGCGGTGGCTGTCGGCGTCGCGGGCCAGGACGATGATTCCCGAGGTTTCCCAGTCCAGGCGATGGACGATGCGCGCCTCGGGGAAACCGTTTTCCTGCAGGCGGGTGACCAGACAGTCGCGGTTGTCCTCGGCGCGGCCAGGCACCGAGAGCAGCAGGGTGGGCTTGTTGATCACCAGCAGGGCGGCGTCCTGGTGGAGGATTGCGACATTCGACAGCGGCATGGGCTTTCCACAAATAGAAACGGCGGCCTGGGCCGCCGTTGCATGCTCTCAACCAATCAGCGGTCAGGGAGCGTGATGTTAAGTTCCAGAATGGAACAGCTGCCCTGGTTTTCCAGTGCAACCTGTACCTGATCCGAATCGATATTGACGTACTTGCGAATCACCTCGACCAACTCTTGCTGCAGGGCCGGCAGGTAATCCGGCTGGCTGCGCTGGCCGCGTTCGTGGGCGACGATGATCTGCAGACGCTCTTTCGCGATGGACGCAGTGGTTTCCTTTTTGCGTTCACGAAAGAAGTCAAAAATATTCATTAGCGAGCTCCAAACAGGCGTTGCATGAGTCCTTTCTTCTGCACGTCGAGAAAGCGATGGGCAACTTCCTTGCCGAGCAGGCGGTCGACGGCGTCACTGTAGGCCTGGCCAGCGTCGCTCTGGTCATCGAGGATGACCGGCACGCCCTGGTTCGAGGCCTTGAGTACGGCTTGCGATTCCGGGATCACGCCGAGCAGGCGGATGGCGAGGATTTCCTCGACGTCTTCCACGCCGAGCATTTCGCCCTTGGTCACGCGCTCGGGGTTGTAACGGGTCAGCAGCAGGTGCTCCTTGATCGGCTCTTCGCCGTTCACCGCGCGGCGCGATTTGCTCGCCAGCAGGCCGAGCATGCGGTCGGAGTCGCGTACCGAGGAGACCTCGGGGTTGGTCACGACAATCGCCTCATCGGCGAAGTACATGGCCAGGTGGGCACCTTTCTCGATACCGGCCGGCGAGTCGCAGACTACGTATTCGAAGTCCTTGCGCAGTTCCTCGATGACTTTTTCCACGCCTTCTTCGGTCAGCGCGTCCTTGTCGCGGGTCTGGCTGGCGGCCAGCACATAGAGGTTTTCCAGGCGCTTGTCCTTGATCAGCGCCTGCTTCAGCGTGGCTTCGCCGTTGACCACGTTGACGAAGTCGTACACCACGCGGCGTTCGCAACCCATGATCAGGTCGAGGTTGCGCAGGCCGACGTCGAAGTCGACGATAACGGTTTTGTGCCCGCGCAGGGCGAGGCCGGTACCGATGGCGGCGCTGGTGGTGGTTTTACCGACGCCACCCTTGCCGGATGTAACTACGAGGATCTTGGCCAAGGTGATTCACCCCAAAATGTAAAAAATGCAGGTTTCCGTGGCCTTTATATGGCTTCCGGATGCCCTGTCTGTGTCCTGGGGGCTGCCCCCGTTTCATGCGCGAGCCGCGTTGCTGCGTAAAATCTCGCCAGGTTAGGCGTGGGGCGCAGGGAATGATGTTCCCTTGCCAAGCCCCACAACAACGCATGGCGAGATTTTCCGCGCAACCCGAAGGGTCGGGCCTGTTTTAGCGCGATACTGCGTTTCTCGACACTCATTTGGAATAACCAAACTTCGTGTCTCGTGCCTTGCCTCGCGCTAAAACAGGTTCCGGCGCGGCCGCGAATGAAGCGGGAGCAGCCCCTACAAAGTGGCCGCAGTATCCGTTAAAGGCGGGTGATGTTCAACACGTCACCCGACAGGCTGACATGTACCGCTTCGCCCCATAACGGGTCGCGGCGCAGATCTTCGGCAACCTTGTATTGGCCAGCGATGGAGAACAGTTCCGCGCCCATCTGTTGGCAGAAAATCCGTGCCTTGGCGTTGCCTTTGATGCCTGCGAGGGCGCGGCCGC
This sequence comes from Pseudomonas sp. EA_105y_Pfl2_R69, assembly GCF_963970915.1. Taxonomy (NCBI): domain Bacteria; kingdom Pseudomonadati; phylum Pseudomonadota; class Gammaproteobacteria; order Pseudomonadales; family Pseudomonadaceae; genus Pseudomonas; species Pseudomonas sp. EA_105y_Pfl2_R69. The sequence goes on along the minus strand of NZ_CAXAOO010000004.1, from coordinate 427,518 downwards.
GCATGGGCGCGTAAACATGGATGTTGCCATCGGCGAGAAGTTCCGCGCCGGCGCTGACCGGGGCCAGCACGATCAGGTCGCCGCCCTGGGCATACACCTGCTGGCCGCCGCGCACCGGGCTGGTGATGATCTTGCTCGGCCGCACCTCCGGCTCGGCGGGCTTGTGCGGCGCTTTCGGCGCGCTGTCCAGGCTGCGTTCGCGAGCGCCGGAGGGCGGCAGAACCGGCAGGTCCAGGGCTTCGGAGGCGGCGATATGCTCGGCGCGATTGGCGCGCACCGCCAGGGTGCGCAGGCCATGTTTGCGACATACGGCCATCAGGGCGGCGAGATCGAGGCTGCCTTCGCCTTCCGGCAGCTTGTCCAGGGCCAGTACCAGCGGGGTATTGCCGAAAAAGGCCGGGGCCTGGGCGACTTTTTCGCTCAGCTGTTGGTCGAGGCGCTCGAGGTCGTTGTACGCCAGTTCCATCACGGTGATGGCCAGCATGCTGCCCTTGAGCTGGAATACGGGGTCTTGCGCGAGGAGATCGGCTTGGCTCATGGTCTGCCTGATGCGGCCTTATGCGGCTTTATAAAAGTAGCCCGGACTTATAGCGAGAACGCCGCTCGCTCGCAAGTTGAGGCGTGGGCAATCCGCCGCCCGGGCCAGTGCTCGGCAAACTCCTGATAGAATGCCGCGCTTTGTTGGGGCATTGGACCTGTTTATGGAACGTCCGGTTTTTCGTGCTGCGTTTTTGCATCCGCGTTTCTGGTTGCTATGGCTGGGTCTGGGCCTGCTGTGGCTGATCGCCCTGCTGCCTTATAAAGTGCTGCTGTGGCTGGGGCGCGGCCTGGGGGCGCTGATGTATCGCCTGGCCAGCTCGCGGCGCAAGATCGCCGCGCGCAACCTGCAGCTGTGTTTCCCGCAGATGTCGGCGGCCGAACGCAAGATCCTGCTCAAGGAGAACTTCGCCTCCACTGGCATCACCTTTTTCGAGATGGCCATCGCCTGGTGGTGGCCGGCCGCGCGTCTGGCGCGCCTGGGGACCATCGAGGGCCTGGAGCACCTGCGCCAGGCCGAGGCCGATGGCCAGGGCGTGATTCTGATGGCGCTGCATTTCACCACCCTGGAGATGGGCGGCGGTCTGCTCGGCCTGCAACAGGACATGTACGGCATGTATCGGCCGCACAAGAACCCGCTGTTCGACTATATCCAGCGCCGTGGCCGCGAGCAGCGCCTGCTCGGAGTGATCGGTCGTGACGATGTGCGCGGCATGCTCAAGCTGCTGCGCGCCGGTGGCGTGGTCTGGTATGCGCCGGATCAGGATTACGGCGCGCAGCGCAGCGTGTTCGTGCCGCTGTTCGGCGTGCCGGCGGCCACCGTTACCGCCACCAGCAAGTTCGCCCGCATGGGCCGGGCCAGGGTGATTCCCTTTACCCAGCAACGCCTTCCCGGCGGCCAGGGCTATCGCCTGACCATTCATCCGCCGTTGGTCGACTTCCCCGGCGAAAGCGAGGAGGCCGACTGCGTGCGGGTCAATCAGTGGATCGAGCAGGCGATCACGGCCTGCCCTGAGCAGTACCTGTGGGCGCACCGGCGCTTCAAGACCCGCCCGCCGGGTGAAAAGAAGCTCTACAAGAAGCGGCCGGCCTGAGTTCGTAGGCCTGGCCGCGTTTCCTCCGCGCCGGCTTCTATACTGGCGATAAACCTTCGGATAAGCCTATGTCGCAGTTCGCTCCCCCCAGCCAGCCGGTGACCGGGCTGATCCTTTCCGGTGGCGGCGCGCGTGCGGCTTATCAGGTGGGGGTGCTGGCGGCCATTGCCGATCTGCTGCCCGATGCGGCGCACAATCCCTTTCCGGTGATCGTCGGCACCTCGGCCGGGGCCATCAATGCTGTCGGTCTGGCCTGCGGGGCGCTGCATTTCACCGAGGCGGTGCGCCGCCTGACCGCCGTCTGGCAGGGGTTTCACACCCATCAGGTGTACCGCAGCGACTGGCCGGGGGTGCTGCGCCAGGCCAGTCGCTTTATTGGCCATAGCCTGCTCGGGTTGGGGGGCGATATCCCGGTGGCACTGCTCGACAGCTCGCCACTGGCCGAACTGCTGCGCCGCGAGCTGGATTTCACCGGCATCGCCGCCGCCGTGCGCCAGCGCCAGCTGCGGGCCGTGGCGGTGACCGCCTTCGGCTATGAAACCGGCCAGGCGGTGACCTTCTACCAGGGCCGCGCCACCATCGACCCCTGGTTCCGCCATCGCCGGGTCGGCGTGCCGACCCGGCTGGGCCTGGAGCACCTGCTGGCCAGCGCCTCGATCCCGCTGATCTTCCCGCCAGTGAAGATCAACCGCGAATACTTCGGCGATGGTGCGGTGCGCCAGCCGGCCCCGATCAGTCCGGCGCTGCACTTGGGGGCGACCCGGGTGCTGGTGGTGGGGGTCAGCGGCAGTCCGGCGGCGAACGCCGTCGAGGACGTGCCGCGCCCGCAGCATGTGCGCCCGCCCAGCCTGGCGCAGATCGGCGGGCATATGCTCAACAGCACCTTTATTGACAGCCTGGAAAGCGATATCGAGCTGCTCGAACGTCTCAACCAGATGAGCCGCCTGATTCCGCCCGAGCTGCATCCCCGCGGCCTGGGCCTCAAGCCCGTGGAAGTGCTGGTGATTGCGCCGAGCCGGCCGCTGGATGTGATCGCCGCGCGCCATCGCCGCGAGTTGCCCAGGGCTCTGCGTCTGTTCCTGCGCGGGCCGGGGGCGACCCAGGCGAGTGGTGCGGGGGTGCTCAGCTACCTGCTGTTCGAGCCGGGCTACTGCAACGAGCTGATTGAGCTGGGCTATCAGGATGCCATGGCGCAGCAGAGTGAGTTGATCGAGTTCCTCTGCCTGAGCAGCCCGCCGGTGCCGACCGTGGTCCCGGTCCCCGCCTGAAAAAATGGCCGTGAGCCATTTTTAACGTCGCGCAGCGACGGCCCGAAGGGTGGCCGCCATGGATGGCAGGCCATAAAAAATGGCCGTGAGCTATTTTAAAAGTCGCGTAGTGGCGACCAAAAGGGTAGCCGCCCTAGATGGCAGGTCATGAAAAATGGCCGGGAGCCATTTTTAACGTCGCGCAGCGACGGCCCGCAGGGTGGCCCGTCCATGGATGGCAGGCCATAAAAATCCTTTATCGCGGCCTTGATAAATCCGCGCCAAGCGGGCTGGCTGCATTTAAACTGCGCCTTCCCGACGCTTTCTGTCGCATATCTGAAAGCGCCGGTTTTCCTCGGGTTGGCGCTATAAGAAGTTGTCGCATGGCGGCAATGCCCAGCCCGGATCAATCCCTACAATCCTTCACATCGCCTGCTAGCCAATGCAGGTGTTCCTTGTCAGGAGAGCCCAGATGTCCGTTCAGCACGACCCGGTGCAACGCGCCGATTTCGACCAGGTAATGGTGCCCAACTATGCCCCCGCCGGCTTTATTCCGGTGCGCGGTGCCGGTTCGCGAGTCTGGGACCAGAGCGGTCGCGAGCTGATCGATTTCGCCGGCGGCATCGCGGTCAACGTGCTGGGCCACTGCCACCCGGCGTTGGTCGGTGCCCTGACCGAGCAGGCCAACCAGTTGTGGCACGTGTCCAACGTGTTCACCAACGAGCCGGCCCTGCGCCTGGCGCACAAGCTGGTCGACGCCACCTTTGCCGAGCGCGCGTTCTTCTGCAACTCCGGGGCCGAAGCCAACGAGGCGGCGTTCAAGCTGGCCCGGCGCGTGGCCTTCGACCGCTTCGGCGAGGACAAGTACGAGATCATCGCGGCCACCAACAGCTTCCACGGTCGCACCCTGTTTACCGTCAGCGTCGGCGGTCAGCCGAAGTATTCCGACGGTTTCGGACCGAAGATCCAGGGCATCAGCCACATTCCCTATAACGATATCGAGGCGCTGCGGGCCGCCGTATCGGACAAGACCTGCGCCGTGGTGCTGGAGCCGATTCAGGGTGAAGGCGGTGTGCTGCCCGCGGACCTGGCCTATCTGCAGGCCGCCCGCGAGCTGTGCGACAAGCACAACGCCTTGCTGGTGTTCGACGAGGTGCAGAGCGGCATGGGCCGTAGCGGCTCGCTGTTCGCCTATATGCATTACGGCGTGACGCCGGACATCCTCTCCAGCGCCAAGAGCCTGGGCGGCGGTTTCCCCATCGGCGCGATGCTGACCACCGGCGAGCTGGCCAAGCACCTGGCCGTCGGCACCCACGGCACCACCTACGGCGGTAATCCGCTGGCCTGCGCGGTGGCCGAGGCGGTGATCGACACCATCAACACCCCTGAAGTGCTGGCGGGCGTCAACGCCAAGCACCAGCGCTTCAAGGCCAAGCTGGAGCAGATCGGCCAGCAGTACGGCGTGTTCAGCCAGGTGCGCGGCCTCGGCCTGCTGATCGGCGCGGTGCTCAGCGATGCCTGGAAGGGCAAGGCCAAGGCGATTCTCGATGCCGCCGCCCTCGAAGGGCTGATGGTGCTGCAGGCCGGTCCGGACGTGGTGCGTTTTGCCCCGAGCCTGGTGGTGGACGATGCCGATATCGATGAAGGTCTGGCGCGACTCGAACGAGCCGTGGCCAAGCTGACTCAAGCCTGAGTCGCCGGCCTGGCATGACCCGCTGCGGGTGCGCCAGGCCGGACATGCTCGAGCCACGGAGGGCTTGAGTCGAATCCACGGAAGACCCTCTCTGTGTGTGCTGCGGCCCTTGTTCGCAGCGTTTTCCAGGTCGCGCGCAGGCGTCGCCTGGAGCTTTTCTCGAAAGGAGTGACACCATGCTGGTGATGCGCCCCGCGCAAATGGCCGACCTCGCTGAAGTGCAGCGTCTGGCCGCGGATAGCCCGGTTGGTGTGACTTCGCTGCCGGATGATGCCGACCGTCTGGGTGAAAAGATCGCGGCCTCGGAGGCCTCGTTTTCTGCCGAGGTCAGTTTCAACGGCGAGGAGAGCTACTTCTTCGTTCTCGAAGACAGCGAAAGTGGGCGACTGGTCGGTTGTTCCGGCATCGTCGCCTCGGCCGGCTATTCCGAGCCGTTCTACAGTTTTCGCAACGAAACCTTCGTGCACAACTCCCGCGAGCTGAAGATTCACAACAAGATCCACGTGCTCTCGCTCTGTCACGACCTGACCGGCAACAGCCTGCTGACCAGCTTCTATGTCGATCGCTCGCTGGTGGACACCGCCTGGTCCGAGCTGAACTCGCGCGCCCGTCTGCTGTTTCTGGCCAACCACCCGGAGCGTTTCGCCGACGCCCTGGTGGTGGAAATCGTTGGTCACAGCGATGAGGCCGGCGACTCGCCGTTCTGGGATGCGGTGGGGCGCAACTTCTTCGACATGAACTACACCGAAGCCGAGCGCATCTGTGGCTTGAAGAGCCGCACCTTCCTCGCCGAGCTGATGCCGCATTACCCCATCTACGTGCCGCTGCTGCCGGACGATGCCCAGGAGGCCATGGGCCAGGTGCATCCGCGGGCGCAGATCAGCTTCGACATCCTGATGCGCGAGGGTTTCGAGACCGATCACTATATCGACATCTTCGACGGCGGCCCGACCCTGCATGCGCGCACCTCGGGCATCCGCTCCATCGCCCAGAGCCGCGTGGTGCCGGTACGCATCGGTGAGCCGGTCAAGGGCGGTCGGCCCTATCTGGTCAGCAACGGCCAGTTGCAGGATTTTCGCGCCATAGTCGCGGACCTCGACTGGGTGCCGGGCAAGCCGGTGACCCTGAGTTTTGCAGCCGCCGAAGCCCTGGGCGTCGGCGAAGGCGTCAGCGTACGCCTGGTGGCGGTTTAAGGAGTGAGTGCATGATCGTTCGTCCCGTATGTAGCGCCGATCTTCCGGCCTTGCTCGACCTGGCCCGCAGCACCGGTGCCGGCCTGACCACCCTGCCGGCCAACGAGGCGCGCCTGGCGCACCGGGTAGCCTGGGCGGAAAAAACCTTCCAAGGCAGCGCCGAGCGTGCCGATGCCGATTACCTGTTCGTGCTCGAGAACGATACCGGCGAAGTGGTCGGCATCTCCGCGGTGGCGGGGGCCGTGGGCCTGCGCGAGCCCTGGTACAACTACCGGCTCGGTCTGACCGTCAGCGCCTCCAAGGAGCTGAATATCCATCGGCAGATTCCCACCCTGTTTATGGCCAACGACCTCACCGGCAACTCCGAGCTGTGCTCGCTGTTTCTGCGCAGCGATCACCGTTCGGGGCTCAATGGCCGGTTGCTGTCCAAGGCACGCCTGCTGTTTATCGCCGAGTTCCGTGAGTTGTTCGGCGACAAGGTGATCGCCGAGATGCGCGGCATGTCCGACGACAATGGCCGCTCGCCATTCTGGGAAAGCCTCGGTCGGCACTTCTTCAAGATGGAATTCAGCCAGGCCGATTACCTCACCGGGGTCGGCAACAAGGCCTTTCTCGCCGAGCTGATGCCCAAGTTTCCGCTCTATACCTGCTTCCTCTCCGAAGATGCACGCAACATCATCGGGCGCGTCCATCCCGACACCGAGCCGGCCCTGGCCATGCTCAAGGGCGAGGGTTTCAGCTACCAGGGCTATGTCGATATCTTCGACGCGGGCCCGGCCATCGAGGCGGAAACCGCGAAGATCCGCGCCGTGCGTGACAGCCAGGCGCTGATCCTGGCCATCGGCACCCCCGGCGATGACGCCACCGCCTACCTGATCCACAACCGCAAGCGCGAAGACTGCCGTATCACCGCCGCGCCGGCGCGCCTGGCGGCCGGCAGCCTGGTGGTCGATGCGCAGACCGCCAAGCGCCTGCGGCTGTCGGCGGGCGACCAGGTGCGCGCCGTGCCGCTGTCCGCCCGCGGCTGATTTGCCGAGCCTGGCGCGGTCTCGACGCGCGCCTCGCCTGTAGTAGCTGCCCGGTGCCTGACCGGGCCCACACCTTGCTGGGAGTGATAAAACAAGATGAGCACTCATTACATCGCCGGTGCCTGGCATGCAGGCTTGGGCGAACCGCTGCAATCGCTGAACCCGGTCAGTCAGGCTGTGATCTGGCACGGTCAGGCTGCCAGCGCCGCGCAGGTCGAGGCCGCCGTGCAGGCCGCCCGCGCCGCGTTTCCGGCCTGGGCCTCGCGTTCGCTGGATGAGCGCATCGCCGTGCTCGAGCGGTTTGCCGCCAGCCTGAAACGCCAGGGCGAGGCGCTCGCCCATTGCATCGGCGAGGAAACCGGCAAGCCGCTGTGGGAAACCGCCACCGAAGTCGCCAGCATGGCGGCCAAGGTGGCCATCTCGATCCAGAGCTACCGTGAGCGCACCGGCGAGAAGAGCGGCCCCTTGGCCGACGCCACCGCCGTGCTGCGGCACAAGCCCCATGGCGTGGTGGCGGTGTTCGGCCCCTACAACTTCCCCGGGCACCTGCCCAACGGCCATATAGTGCCGGCGCTGCTGGCGGGCAACTGCGTGGTGTTCAAGCCCAGCGAGCTGACCCCGAAGGTCGCCGAGCTGACGCTCAAGTGCTGGATCGACGCCGGCCTGCCGGCGGGTGTGCTCAACCTGGTGCAGGGCGCGCGGGAAACCGGCGTGGCCCTGGCCGCGAGCCCCGGTATCGACGGCCTGTTCTTCACCGGCTCGAGCCGCACCGGCAACCTGCTGCACAACCAGTTCGCCGGTCGCCCGGAGAAGATTCTGGCCCTGGAGATGGGCGGCAACAACCCGTTGATCGTCGATCAGGTCGCCGATATCGACGCCGCGGTCTACACCATCGTCCAGTCGGCCTTTATCAGCGCCGGCCAGCGTTGCACCTGTGCCCGGCGCCTGCTGGTGCCTCAGGGCGCGTGGGGCGATGCCCTGCTGGCGCGCCTGGTGCAGGTGGCCGGGCAGATCCGCGTCGGTCGCTTCGATGAGCAGCCCGCGCCCTTTATGGGCTCGGTGATTTCCCTGGCCGCGGCCCAGCAGCTGATTCAGGCCCAGGCCCAGCTGCTGGCCCAGGGAGCCAGCGCATTGCTGACGATGACCCAGCCCGAAGCCGATGCGGCCCTGCTTACCCCGGGCATTATCGACGTGAGCGCCATCGCCAATCGCCCCGACGAGGAGTTCTTCGGCCCGCTGCTGCAGGTGATTCGCTACGCCGATTTCGCTGCGGCCATCGCCGAGGCCAACAATACTCAGTACGGTCTGGCCGCCGGGCTGCTGTCTGATGCCAAGGCGCGTTATGACGAGTTCTGGCTGCAAAGCCGCGCCGGCATCGTCAACTGGAACAAGCAACTGACCGGTGCCGCCAGCAGCGCACCCTTCGGCGGCGTGGGGGCCTCCGGCAACCATCGCGCCAGTGCCTATTACGCGGCGGATTACTGCGCCTACCCGGTGGCCTCGCTGGAAGTCGAAAGCCTGAGCCTGCCTGCCACCCTGACTCCCGGAGTAAGCCTGTGAGCCACGCATCCAACGCGACTGCATTTGAAGTGAATTTCGATGGCCTGGTCGGGCCGACGCACAACTACGGCGGCCTGTCCTATGGCAACGTGGCCTCGCAGAGCAACAGCCAGGTAGCGTCCAGCCCGAAAGAGGCGGCCAAGCAGGGCCTGGCCAAGATGAAGGCGTTGATGGACATGGGCTTCAAGCAGGGCGTGCTGGCCCCGCAGGAACGGCCCAATGTCGCCGTGCTGCGCAGCCTGGGCTTTAGCGGCAGCGACGCCCAGGTGATTCAGAAGGCGGCGAAAGAGGCCATGCCACTGCTGGTGGCCAGCTGTTCGGCATCCAGCATGTGGACGGCCAACGCCTGCACCGTCAGCCCCAGCGCCGATACGGCCGACGGTCGTGTGCACTTCACCGCGGCCAACCTCAACTGCAAGTTCCACCGCTCCATCGAACACCCGACCACCAGCCGCGTGCTCGGCGCAATGTTCGCCAGCGAGCAGCACTTCGCCCATCACGCCGCGCTGCCAGCGGTGGCCCAGTTCGGTGACGAGGGTGCGGCCAACCACACGCGTTTCTGTAAGGGCTATGGCGATGCCGGGGTGGAGTTCTTCGTGTTCGGCCGCAGCGCCTTCGACAGCCGCTTCCCGCAGCCGACCCGCTACCCGGCGCGGCAGACCCTGGAAGCCTCGCAGGCGGTTGCCCGCCTGCATGGTCTGAGCGAGGAGGGCGTGGTCTACGCCCAGCAAACCCCGGCGGTTATCGATCAGGGTGTGTTCCATAACGACGTGATCGCCGTGGGCAATGGCGAGGTGCTGTTCCATCACCAGGATGCCTTCCTCGAGACCGACAAGGTGCTGGCCGAGCTGGGCGACAAGCTCGCTCGCCGTGGCGGCAACTTCCAGTCCGTGTGCGTGCCGCGTGACGCGGTGACGGTGGAGGATGCGGTGCGCTCCTACCTGTTCAACAGCCAGCTGCTGAGCCGCGCCGATGGCGGCATGCTGCTGATCGTGCCGGAAGAGTGTCGCAACAACAGCAATGTGTGGAACTACCTGCAGCAGCTCACCAGCGGCAATGGGCCGATCCGCGAAGTGCAGGTCTTCGACCTCAAGCAGAGCATGCAGAACGGTGGTGGCCCGGCCTGCCTGCGTCTGCGCGTGGCGCTCAAGGAGCAGGAGCTGGCGGCAGTCAACCAGGGCGTGATCATGACCCCGACCCTGCACGACAGGTTGAGCCTCTGGGTCGACAAGCATTACCGCGATCGCCTGAGCGAAAACGACCTGGCTGATCCACAATTGCTTAACGAATGCCGCACGGCCTTGGACGAACTGACCCAGATCCTTAAACTGGGCGCGGTTTATCCCTTCCAATTAGCTGAGTAGGGTGGATCACGCTATATCGATCCACCGGTGGATGTAAAAACGCCATCCACCCTACGTCCAAACCTGTGGAGATTTTATGAGCGACGCCCTGCAACTGATCCTCGAAGACACCGACGGCACCCAGCTGGAAACCTCCTGCACGCGCTTTGCCGTGATCTGGCAGGGCCAGGAAATCTGGTTCCAGCAGGTTGGCAACAACCAGCTGATGATCGGTGTGGATGTGGAGGAGGGCGCTAGCGAATACGCCAACCTGCTGCTGCGCCCGCTGGCCACCAACCTGGTCAGCCTGGAACTGGAGATGGAAGCGGCCGAACTCACTGGCGACGAGCACGTGCACGGCCCCGACTGCAATCACGAATGAGGTAACTCCTATGCTTGCCCTCGGCAAACTGCTTGAACTGACCCTGGCCGGCCATGAGCCGGCAGCGAAAATTCAGCTGACGCCCGAGGGCACGCGCCTGCGCTGGCTGGCCGAGGGCGCGCTGGAAGTGACGCCACCGGTGGCCAGCGACAATGGCCAGGACCTGCTGCTTTCGGCCGGTATCCATGGCAATGAAACCGCCCCCATCGAATTGCTCGACCGCCTGCTGCGCGGCATTGCCCGCAACGAGTTGAAGCCGCGGGCGCGCATTCTCTTTCTGTTCGGCAATCCCGAGGCCATGCGCCGTGGTGAGCGCTATGTCGAACATGACATCAACCGCCTGTTCAATGGTCGCCACGACCAGCACACCGGGCCCGAGGCCCTGCGCGCCTGCGACCTGGAGCATCTGGCGGCGACCTTCTTCGGCAAGTCGCAGCGCTCCCGCCTGCATTACGACCTGCATACGGCCATTCGCGCGTCGAAGATTGAGCAGTTCGCCCTCTATCCCTACCAGGAAGGCCGGCCGCGTAGCCAGCGCGAACTGGCACGCCTGAGTGCGGCGGGGATCGAGGCGGTGCTGCTGCACAACAAGAGCTCGATCACCTTCAGTGCCTACACCTATGCGCAGCTGGGGGTCGAGGCCTTTACCCTGGAGCTGGGCAAGGCGCGCCCCTTCGGGCAGAACGAGTTGGTCAATCTGGATCTGCTGGAGCGGCACCTGCAGGGCCTGATCGAAGGGCGCGAGGCCGAGGCCGCCGGCGATGGCCTGGGCGACTTGAAGCTGTTCGCCGTGGCCCGCGAGGTCATCAAGCACAGCGATGCCTTCAAGCTGCACCTGCCGGCCGATATCGAGAACTTCAGTGAGTTGCCGGTCGGCTACCTGCTCGCCGAGGATCTGGCCGATACCCGCTGGGTGGTGAATGAGGCCGGCACACGGATCATCTTCCCCAACCCCAAGGTGAAAAATGGCCTGCGCGCCGGCATTCTGATCGTGCCGGCCGAGAATGTGCCGCTGGCATAAGCAGAGCAGTGCGTGAACCTGTAGCCCGGATGCAATTCAGGATCGTTGTTATCCATGCCTGGCCTATCTGTCCCGGTTCCGTACCCCTTAGCTGTACCTTGTGTGCTGATCCGCGGCGCTTTAGCATCGGGCTTTTCGCAATGTTAAGGAAAACCCGTCATGGCCGTTATTGATCTGCGTAGCGACACCGTCACCCAGCCCACCGCGGGCATGCGCGAGGCCATGCTGGCCGCCGAACTGGGCGATGACGTGTATGGCGAAGATCCCACGGTCAACCGATTGGAGCAGCACCTGGCCTTTGAGCTGGGGTTTGCCAGCGCCCTGTTCGTGCCCACCGGCACCATGAGCAATCTGCTCGGGCTGATGGCCCATTGCGCGCGCGGCGACGAATATATCGTCGGCCAGCAGGCCCATACCTATAAATACGAAGGTGGCGGTGCGGCGGTGCTCGGTTCGATCCAGCCGCAGCCGATCGAAGGCGAAGCCGATGGTTCGCTGGGTCTGGATAAGGTCGAGGCCGCGATCAAACAGGATGACTTCCATTTCGCCCACACCCGCCTGCTGGCGCTGGAAAACACCATGCAGGGCAAGGTGCTGCCGCTCGACTACCTGGCCGCCGCCCGTGCGCTGACCCTCAAGCACGGCCTGGCCTTGCACCTGGACGGTGCGCGACTGTACAACGCGGCAGTCAGGCAGGGCGTGGCAGCGCGGGAGATCACCCGGCATTTCGATTCGGTCTCGGTATGCCTGTCCAAGGGCCTCGGTGCGCCGGTGGGCTCGGTGCTCTGTGGCAGCGCCGAGATGATCGGCAAGGCGCGGCGGCTGCGCAAGATGGTCGGCGGCGGCATGCGCCAGGCTGGTGTGCTGGCCGCCGCCGGGCTGTATGCCCTGGAGCATCAGGTGGCGCGATTGGCCGAGGATCATGCCAATGCCGAACGGCTGGGGGCTGCCCTGAGTGAGTTGGGCTATGGGGTCGAGCCGGTGCTGAGCAATATGGTCTATGTGCAGATCGGCGAGCGGGCCGGTGCGTTGAAGGCCTTCTGCGCCGAACGCGGGATCCGTCTCTCTGCCGCGCCGCGTCTGCGCATGGTTACCCATCTGGATGTCAGTGCCGACGATATCGAACAGGTGATTCAGGCGTTCGCCGCCTTCCGGCGCTAGGTGAGGGTGCCCCTGTAGGAGCCAGCTTGCTATAGGCTGGTGACAAGCCTGGCTGCTTGAATAAACCGCGCCACAACGTCCGCGCAGTGCCATAGCTCCCGTCTATCAATAAAGGCACTAGCCCCCGAGCCCAGGCCCGATATAATGCGGCCCTTTGCCGGCTTTGCCGTGGCCGCCTGTTTCCGTGGATGATCCTATGAAAAGCGCTGAAATCCGTGAAGCTTTCCTCAGCTTCTTCGAAGAGAAGGGGCACACCCGTGTCGCTTCCAGCTCCCTGATTCCGGGCAACGACCCGACGCTGCTGTTCACCAATGCTGGGATGAACCAGTTCAAGGACTGCTTCCTCGGCCTGGAAAAGCGCGCCTACACCCGCGCCGCGACCAGCCAGAAATGCGTGCGTGCAGGCGGCAAGCACAACGACCTGGAAAACGTCGGCTACACCGCACGCCACCACACCTTCTTCGAAATGCTGGGTAACTTCAGCTTCGGCGACTATTTCAAGCGCGACGCCATCCACTTCGCCTGGGAGTTCCTCACCGGCGACAACTGGCTGAAGCTGCCCAAGGACAAGCTCTGGGTCACCGTCTATGCCACGGATGACGAGGCCTATGACATCTGGACCAAGCAAGTCGGCGTGCCGGCCGAACGGATGATTCGCATCGGTGACAACAAGGGCGCGCCTTACGCCTCCGACAACTTCTGGACCATGGGCGACACCGGCCCGTGCGGTCCTTGCACCGAGATTTTCTTCGACCACGGCGAGCATATCTGGGGCGGCCCGCCCGGCTCGCCCGAGGAGGATGGCGACCGCTATATCGAGATCTGGAACAACGTGTTTATGCAGTTCAATCGGACTGCCGATGGCGTGCTGCACCCACTGCCGGCACCGAGCGTGGACACCGGTATGGGCCTGGAGCGCATCAGCGCGGTACTGCAGCACGTCAACTCGAACTACGAGATCGACCTGTTCCAGAGCCTGCTCAACGCTGCGGCCAAGGCTATCGGCTGCACCAACGAAGGCCAGGCCTCGCTGAAGGTGGTGGCCGACCATATTCGCTCCTGCGGCTTCCTGATCGCCGATGGCGTGACCCCGTCCAACGAGGGCCGCGGCTACGTGCTGCGCCGCATCGTGCGTCGCGCCTGTCGTCACGGTAACAAACTGGGTGCCAAGGGCAGCTTCTTCTATCAGATCGTCGCCGCCCTGGTGGCCGAGATGGGCGAAGCCTTCCCGGAGCTCAAGCAACAGCAAGCACATATCGAGCGTGTGCTGAAAACCGAGGAAGAGCAATTCGCCAAGACCCTGGAACAGGGCCTGAAGATCCTCGAGCAGGACCTGGCCGAACTCAAGGGCAACGTTATCCCGGGTGAGGTGGTGTTCAAGCTGTATGACACCTATGGCTTCCCCATGGACCTCACCGGCGATATCGCCCGTGAGCGCGAGCTGACCCTCGACGAAGCCGGCTTCGAGCGCGAAATGGAAGAGCAGCGCAAGCGCGCCCGTTCCGCCAGCGCCTTCGGCATGGACTACAACGCCCTGGTCAAGGTCGACAGCGACACCCGGTTCCTCGGTTACCAGGGCACCAGTGGCAGCGGCAAGATCGTCGCGCTGTTTGCCGCTGGCCAGGCGGTGGATAGCCTGAAAGAAGGCGAGGAGGGTGTGGTGGTTCTCGATCAGACGCCGTTCTATGCCGAATCCGGTGGCCAGGTCGGTGACTGCGGTTTCCTCGAAGGTGCCGGCGTGCGCTTCGATGTGCGTGACACCACCAAGGCTGGCGGTGCCTCCCTGCATCGCGGGGTCGTGGCCAAGGGTGGTCTGAGCGTCGGGGCTTCGGTCAAGGCCGAGGTCGACGCCGGCGTGCGTCAGGCCACCGCGCTCAACCACTCCGCCACCCATCTGCTGCATGCCGCGCTGCGTCAGGTGCTGGGCGAGCACGTGACCCAGAAGGGCTCGCTGGTCGACAGTCAGCGTCTGCGCTTCGACTTCAGTCACTTCGAGGCGATCACCCCGGCGCAGCTGAAAGAGCTGGAAGCCATCGTCAACCGCGAAGTGCGCGGCAACACTGAAGTGGAAACCCTGGAAACCGATATCGAAACCGCCAAGGCCAAAGGTGCCATGGCGCTGTTCGGTGAGAAGTACGGCGATCAGGTGCGCGTGCTGAGCATGGGCGGCGACTTCTCCGTCGAGCTGTGCGGCGGTACCCACGTCAAGCGTACCGGCGATATCGGCCTGTTCAAGATCACCAGCGAAGGCGGTGTGGCTGCCGGCGTGCGGCGTATCGAAGCAGTTACCGGTGCCGCGGCGTTCGCTTACCTGAATGGTGCCGAAGAACAGTTGAAAGAAGCCGCGGCGCTGGTCAAGGGCAGCCGCGACAACCTGCTGGACAAGCTCGCCGGGGTGCTGGAGCGCAACCGTCAGCTGGAAAAGGAGCTGGAGCAGCTCAAGGCCAAGGCCGCCAGCGCGGCGGGCAATGACCTGGCCGGCTCGGCCGTCGAGGTCAAGGGCATCAAAGTGCTGACTGCGCGCCTCGATGGTCTCGACGGCAAGGCGCTGCTGGCCATGGTCGACCAGTTGAAGAACAAACTCGGCAGTGCAGTGATCCTGCTCGGCGGCGTGCAGGACGACAAGGTTGTGCTGGTGGCCGGCGTGACCCAGGACCTGACCGCCAAGCTGAAAGCCGGCGAGCTGATGAAACAGGCGGCTGCGGCTGTTGGCGGCAAGGGCGGTGGTCGTCCGGATATGGCCCAGGGCGGTGGCACCGATGCCGACGCACTGGACAGCGCCTTGGCGCTGGCCGCGCGTTTCGTCGAGCAGGGTCTGTAAGCACCGGGGCCGGCCGGGGGACACGGCGGGGCGGCATTACGCCCGGCGGCCCTTGGCAGTCAATCGAGTTGTATGTTTAATGGGCGCCCTTCACGGGCTGAGGCGGCTTTGAAATGGCTTTGATCGTACAGAAATTTGGCGGCACCTCCGTCGGCACTGTTGAGCGGATTCAGCAGGTGGCCGACAAGGTGAAGAAGTTCCGCGAAAACGGCGATGACATCGTGGTCGTGGTTTCCGCCATGAGCGGTGAAACCAACCGCCTGATCGAGCTGGCCAAGCAGGCCAGCGATGATCAGCCGGTACCGCGTGAGCTCGACGTGATGTTGTCCACCGGCGAACAGGTGACCATTGCCCTGTTGACCATGGCCCTGATTCGCCGCGGCGTGCCGGCGGTGTCTTACACCGGCAATCAGGTGCGCATCCTCACCGACAGTGCGCACAACAAGGCGCGCATCCTGCAGATCGATGACCAGAAGCTGCGCGCCGACCTCAAGGCCGGCCGGGTGGTGGTGGTCGCCGGTTTCCAGGGCGTGGACGAGCACGGCAATATCACCACGCTTGGGCGTGGCGGCTCCGATACCACGGGCGTGGCCCTGGCGGCGGCGCTCAAGGCGGACGAGTGCCAGATCTACACCGATGTCGATGGCGTCTATACCACCGACCCGCGTGTGGTGCCCCAGGCTCAGCGTCTGGAGAAGATCACCTTCGAAGAAATGCTGGAAATGGCCAGCCTGGGTTCCAAGGTGCTGCAAATCCGCTCGGTGGAATTCGCCGGCAAGTACAACGTCCCGCTGCGCGTATTGCACAGCTTCAAAGAGGGTCCGGGCACCCTCATTACCCTTGATGAAGAGGAATCCATGGAACAGCCGATCATCTCCGGCATCGCCTTCAATCGCGACGAAGCCAAGCTGACTATCCGTGGCGTGCCGGACATCCCGGGCGTGGCGTTCAAGATTCTCGGCCCCGTCAGTGCCGCCAATATCGAAGTGGACATGATCGTGCAGAACGTTTCGCACGATAACACCACCGATTTCACCTTCACCGTGCACCGCAACGACTACAACGCTGCCCTGGCCGTGCTGGAAAATACCGCGCGCGAACTGGGTGCCCGCGAAGTGATCGGCGATGTGAAAATCGCCAAGGTCTCCATCGTCGGTGTCGGCATGCGTTCCCATGCCGGAGTTGCCAGCCGTATGTTCGAGGCCCTGGCCAAGGAAAACATCAATATCCAGATGATCTCCACCTCGGAAATCAAAGTCTCGGTGGTTATCGAGGAGAAATATCTGGAGTTGGCGGTGCGCGCCCTGCACACTGCTTTCGAACTGGATGCCCCGGCCCGTCAGGGCGATTGAGGCATTATCCGAAAGGCGCGGTTTATCCCGCGCCTTTTTGCTTTTGGTTGGCATGGGTGGAAGCTTTCTTTCTGCCTACACTGGTCAATACTTAGGTGAAGGCTGGGTCTACTGGACGCAGCTGCAACCCTTTTGTTTTTTGCAGACTGTTGTTGTCCTGAACTGTTATCCGTAAGGAGAAAGGAATGCTGATTCTGACTCGCCGGGTCGGAGAGACCCTGATGGTGGGTGACGAGGTCACTGTCACCGTGTTGGGCGTTAAAGGTAATCAGGTGCGCATTGGCGTTAACGCGCCGAAGGAGGTTGCCGTGCACCGTGAAGAAATTTACCAGCGCATCCAGAAAGAGAAAGGCGAAGAACCAAGCCACTAATTTTTATCGAAATTTTGGCTTTGCAAACGGGGCAAAGATGAGTATCATGCGCCCCGTGTTGCGGAGAGGTGGCCGAGTGGCCGAAGGCGCTCCCCTGCTAAGGGAGTACATCTCAAAAGGGTGTCGGGGGTTCGAATCCCCCCTTCTCCGCCATTATTTAGTGTTGTAAGGTTTTGTCGGTGTGTGGATGCGGTAGCGACTGAAAAGCGCGTCGCAGCGATCACAGGCGATGGTTTCAGGCCTTGCAGTGCGCGGGTTACATGCACTCATAGCTCAGCTGGATAGAGTACTCGGCTACGAACCGAGCGGTCGGAGGTTCGAATCCTCCTGAGTGCACCATATAAAAGGGCCTGCAGCGATGCAGGCCCTTTTTCTTTGTCTGGCGTTTGTCCGCGCTTATCCGTCCAGGTGCGTGGTTAGCGCTTGCCCTTGACGCAGCCGGCGGCGTCGAAGCTGACCTGGCGGTTGTTGCCCTGGTTGCCGCGGTAGAGGTAGCGGGTCTGACCGTTATGCTGGGTGATTCTGTCGGGCTTGCCCAGGCTGCTCTCCACATCGGCGCGGCTCATGCCGCTGACTATCCGCTGGCGGATAATCGCCGTACGGCGCTCGCTGCTGGTCATGCGGTTGCCGCAGCCATCGTCCCGGCTGCCCACCACCGTCACTTCGCGCGCGTCCGGGCGCGCTGTCCGACGCTTGGCCTTGGCCGGTTTGGCCAGGGGTACGGCCTTGCCCTTGCCAGGCGTCGGGTTGTGGGCCTCCTGGCGCTGTTGCGTCTGCTCGGCGGGGCAGCCCTGCAGGGTGTAGGTGATATGGCCGCTGGCGTCTTCGCAGCGAAATACGCTGGAAGCCAGCAACGCAGTGGGGCAGAGCAGAATGGCGCAGACAGCTGCGCAGTGCAGTCCATGCATGGGGCGTCCTCCTTGACGTCTACCTGTGCAACCTTAGTCGATGCTTTTGCATGCGCCAGTGGTGCCCTGCCTGCGTGCCGGTGCGTCGCAGTTGCAGAGCTGCAAAAAACATTCAGGTTTGCCTCGCAAGCGGTTGTTCTCGCCCTGCTTTTGTCGCGTGCAAGGCGCTGGCGCGGTGTTATCATTTGCCCTGTCAGCCCCGCCGGGGCTTGTGGGACACCACCATGGACTTACCCAGTAGTTACTCTGAATCTCGATTGTGCAATCACGTGTTGACTGATTGACCCTCTTTGGCGCGCGCCGCCGCTGGGGGTGGAGCGCGCCATGACTGAAGTAGAAGCGAAAAAACCGCAGGAAAGCCTGCAGGACCGCCTGGCCCAGGTGGTCGAACTGCTGCATCGGCACAAGGTGGTCGAAGACCTGACCCATCGTCAGGAAGGCCAGCACCACGACCGGGTGGAAAACCTGGTGCATCGGCAGAACCTGGCCGAGCTGCAGCGCAAGCTCGATGAGCTGCACTCCGCCGACGTTGCCCATATTCTCGAAGCCCTGCCGCTCGAAGACCGTCTGACTGTCTGGCAGCTGGTCAAGGTCGAGCGCGACGGCGATATCCTCCTCGAAGTGTCCGACGCGGTGCGCGAAACCCTGCTCGCCGACATGGACGATCACGAGATTCTCGCCGCCGCCAAGGACATGGATGCCGACGAGCTGGCCGATCTGGCATCCGAGTTGCCGCGCGATGTGGTCCATGAGCTGATGGAGTCCCTCGACGCCCAGCAGCGCGAGCGGGTGCGTTCGGCGCTGTCCTATGAAGAGGATCAGGTCGGCGCGCTGATGGACTTCGAGATGGTCACCATCCGCGAAGACGTCAGCCTGGAGGTGGTGCTGCGCTACCTGCGCCGCCTCAAGGAGCTGCCGGGGCATACCGACAAGCTGTTCGTGGTGGATTACGACGGCGTGCTCAAGGGCGTGCTGCCGGTCAAGCGCCTGCTGGTCAATGATCCGGAGCGCCTGGTCAGCGAAGTCATGGCCACCGACCCGGTGAGTTTTCACCCGGACGAGGACGCCTACGACGCCGCCCAGGCCTTCGAGCGCTATGACCTGATCTCCACGCCTGTGGTGGACAAGAACGGCAAGCTGATCGGGCGTCTGACCATCGACGAGATGGTCGACCTGATCCGCGAGGAAAGCGAAAACGAAGTCCTCAATATGGCCGGTCTGCGCGAGGAGGAGGATATCTTCGCCTCGGTGTGGAAATCCCTGCGCAACCGCTGGGCCTGGCTGGCAATCAATCTGGTTACCGCTTTTATGGCCTCGCGGGTGATCGGTCTGTTCGAGGGCTCGATCGAGAAACTGGTGGCGCTGGCGGCGCTGATGCCGATCGTTGCCGGCATCGGCGGCAATTCGGGCAACCAGACCATCACCATGATCGTGCGCGCCATGGCCCTGGATCAGGTAAGCACCGGCAATACCTCGCGGCTGATTCGCAAGGAGCTGGGGGTCAGCCTGGTCAACGGTATCGTCTGGGGCGGGGTGATCGGGGTGGTGGCCTATCTGCTCTACGACAGCTGGTCCCTGGGTGTGGTGATGACCGCGGCCATGACCCTCAACCTGCTGCTGGCGGCCATGATGGGGGTGCTGATTCCCATGACCCTGGTGCGCATGGGGCGGGATCCGGCGCTGGGGGCCAGTGTGATGATTACCGCGGTGACCGACAGCGGCGGCTTCTTTATCTTTCTGGGACTGGCCAGTCTGTTTCTGCTCTAGGAGTTCCCATCGGGCGGGATGACGCTTTTTCGTCAGAAAATGTCCCATCGGGCTATCTTGGATTTGCTTCAAACGCTCGTTTCAAGCTAAGGTTCGCCAGCTTTGCCTGGGGCCAATCCCCGGGCGCTCCTATCAATAATGAATGCAGCTGAAGTGCTGCTGGCAAAGGGAGCCATGATGACCCCCAGTGAACTCCTGCTCGAGGGTGTCGAGCTCATGCTGTTCGGCATAGGCTTCGTATTTCTCTTTCTGCTCCTGCTGGTTCTGGTGATCCGTGTAATGTCACGGATGGTCGAGCTGTTTGCCTCGAAAACACCCGTAGCCGCTGTGCTGCCACCGGTTGCCCGGCATGCTGCCGACGCGCCGAGCGCCGAGCTGTTAGTCGCCATCCAATCCGCTATTAATCAGCACCGCGCCCGTCGCGGTTGAGTCAGGTTCGAAAGGGAGCATCTGTATGACTGCCGTTAAACAAGCACTCGGAATTACCGATGTGGTGCTGCGCGACGCCCACCAGTCGATTCTGGCCACACGGGTGCGCCTGGAGGACATGCTGCCGATCGCGCCCAAGCTCGATCAGGTTGGCTTCTGGTCGGTCGAGTCCTGGGGCGGCGCGACCTTCGATGCCTGCATTCGCTATCTGGGCGAAGATCCCTGGCATCGCATCCGCGAATTGAAAAAGGCCATGCCCAATACGCGTCAGCAGATGCTGCTGCGCGGGCAGAACCTGCTGGGTTACCGCCATTACGCCGATGACGTGGTGGAAAAGTTCGTCGAGCGCGCCGCGCTCAATGGCGTCGATGTGTTCCGCGTATTCGACGCGATGAACGATCCGCGCAACCTGCAGACCGCCCTCAAGGCCGTCAAGCAGCTGGGCAAGCATGCCCAGGGCACTATTTCTTATACCACCAGCCCGGTGCACACCCTGGAGATGTGGGTCGATCTGGCCAAGCAGATCGAGGACATGGGGGCCGACTCGGTGGCCATCAAGGACATGGCCGGGATTCTCAACCCCTACACCGCGTTCGAGCTGGTGACCCGCCTCAAGGCGACCCTGTCGATCCCGATCCATATGCAATGCCACGCCACTGCGGGGCTGTCGACTGCGGCCATCGTCAAGGCGGTGGAAGCCGGCATCGATAATGTCGACACCGCGATTTCCTCGCTGTCGATGACCTACGGCCATTCGCCAACCGAATCGGTGGTGGCGATTTTCCAGGGCAGCGAGCGCGATACCGGCCTGGATTTACTGCTGCTGGAGGAGATCGCCGCCTACTTCCGTGAAGTGCGCAAGAAGTACGCCAAATTCGAGGGCAACCTCAAGGGCGTCGATTCGCGCATCCTGGTCGCCCAGGTGCCGGGCGGCATGCTGACCAATATGGAAGGCCAGCTGAAAGAGCAGGGGGCCCAGGACAAGTTCGACGAAGTGCTGGCCGAGATTCCGCGAGTACGCGAAGACCTCGGCTTTATCCCGCTGGTGACCCCGACCTCGCAGATCGTCGGCACCCAGGCGGTGATCAACGTCCTCACCGGTGAGCGCTACAAGTCGATTACCAAGGAAACCGCCGGCGTATTGAAAGGCGAATACGGCGCAGCGCCGGCACCTTTCAATAAAGAGTTGCAGGCACGCGTACTGGACGGTGCCGAAGCCATCACCTGCCGCCCAGCCGATCTGCTGGAAGCAGAGATGGACAAGCTGACCGCCGAACTCAAGGGCATCGCCAAAGAGAAGGGCATCAAGCTGGCCGCCGATGAAATCGATGACGTGCTGACCTATGCCCTGTTCCCGCAGATCGGCCTGAAGTTCCTGGAGAACCGCGGTAATCCGGCGGCTTTCGAACCGGCACCGACCGGCAAGGAGCAGCCTGCCCGCGAAGCCGGCAAGCCTGAGGTCTATACCGTTGAGGTCAACGGCAAGTCCTTTGTCGTGCAGGTCAACGAGGGTGGCGACATCGATGGCATCAAGCCTGTTGGCGGTGCTGCGGGTGCTGCGTCGGCTGCTGCGCCTGCCGCAATGGGCGGCGGCGAGCCTCAGGCCGCACCGCTGGCCGGCAATATCTTCAAGGTGCTGGTGCAGCCGGGCCAGGCCGTCGAGGAAGGCCACCTGCTGATCATCCTCGAAGCGATGAAGATGGAAACCGAGATCCGTGCGTTCAAGGCTGGCACCATCGGTGCGGTCAACGTCAAGGTCGGTGATGCGGTGGCGGTGGGCGACAGCCTGCTGACCATCGGTTAAGGAGCGCGGTAATGGAAAAGCTCCTCAAGCTTTGGCATAGCACGGGCCTGTACCACGTCGAGGTTGGCCAGCTGTTTATGATCGCGGTGTGCATGCTGCTGATCTATCTGGCGATCAAGAAGGGCTTCGAACCCCTGCTGCTGATCCCGATCGGCTTCGGCGGGCTGCTGGCCAACATTCCCGTGGCCAACATGGCGGAAGGCGCAGGCTTTCTGCATATGATCTACGAGGTGGGCCTGCCCACCAGTATCTTCCCGCTGCTGATCTTCCTTGGCGTGGGGGCCATGACCGATTTCGGGCCGATGCTGGCCAACCCCAAGACCCTGCTCCTGGGGGCGGCGGCGCAGTTCGGCATCTTCGGCACCCTGCTCGGCGCACTGGCGTTGACCTCCCTGGGTATCCCGGGCCTGGAGTTCACCCTCAAGGAAGCCGCGTCCATCGCCATCATCGGTGGTGCCGACGGCCCCACCTCGATCTTCGTGACCTCCAAGCTGGCCCCGCATCTGCTCGGTCCGATTGCCGTGGCGGCCTATGCCTATATGGCGCTGGTGCCGTTGATCCAGCCGCCGATCATGCGTGCGCTGACCACCAAGGAAGAGCGCGCCATCGTTATGCAGCAACTGCGTCCGGTGGGCCAGACCGAGAAGATCATCTTCCCGATCGTGCTCTGCATACTGGTTGGCATGCTGCTGCCCGATGCTGCGCCGCTGGTGGGCATGTTCGCCCTCGGTAACCTGCTGCGTGAAAGCGGCGTGGTCGAGCGTCTGGCCGATACCTCGCGTAATGCGCTGATCAATATCGTCACCATCTTCCTCGGCCTGACCGTGGGTTCGAAGCTGTCGGCGGATTCCTTCCTGCAGCTGAAAACCCTGGGCATCCTTAGCCTGGGCATGGTGGCGTTCTGCGCCGGTACCGCGGCGGGTGTGCTGATGGCCAAGCTGATGAATATGTTCAGTGATAACAAGGTCAACCCGCTGATCGGCTCGGCCGGCGTCTCGGCAGTGCCGATGGCGGCGCGGGTGTCGAACAAGGTAGGGCTGGAAGCCAACCCGCAGAACTTCCTGCTGATGCACGCCATGGGGCCCAACGTGGCCGGTGTGATCGGCTCGGCGGTGGCGGCGGGGGTGCTGCTCAACTTCGTCGGCTAGTCGCCGCTTCAATTAAAAAACCGCCTGTTCAGGCGGTTTTTTTATGCCAGCGAAAAAACCGGCCAGAGGCCGGTTTTCAAGGGCTGGATGCTCAGGCTTCTTCGCTGGCCATTTCGACGTCGTGAGCAATCAATGCCACCAGGGCATTCTGCTGACGGCGCGACAGCTGACGAAAGCGTTGCAGCAGTTCGCGCTCATGCAGCGACAGCTCGGGGCTGTCGAGGCGCATATTGAGGTCATCACCCAGTGAGCCTTCCTGGAGCATGCTTTGCTCGAGGCGAGCAATGATCTCCGAGTTCATGCTGCGGTGATGGTTGCGTGCGACATCTGCGATACGCTCGCGCATGCCGTCGGGCAGGCGAACAACGAATTTGTCAGCGGTACGGCTGGAATAGAGTGCTGGTTTCATAGGGCGCGTACATTAAACCGGTTAGTTTAGGAAAGCGATACTGGCAATAAGCTATGGAGTAGACACCGGTTTGACCACTCGTAGCACTAACCGTTCCGCCAGAACGCTGTTCGATATTATGACCCTATAGTCAGTAGGGCATTAAATTGACGCCAATTGCGTGGCGCAATTGTGGCTGCAGTACAGGCTTTTTGCCAGCACCGGCTATCAGAAATGCGCCTTATTCGGCAAAAAGCAAGGGTTTCTGGCTGAACGCGAGAAAAAGTTAAAGCAATGGTCACGCAAGTGTCATGGCCCATTAACCGGCCTGACACAGGATTTGCCTACTTTGGTCTACACCAGAAGGCGGCTTCGCGCCGCGGTGTAACCCTTAACAAGGAGGCATTCCATGAGCGCAGTGATCCGGGTCGAGAACCTGAACAAGACGTTCGGCCGCAAGCAGGCGCTGTTTGAGCTGGCGCTATCCGTCGAGCCCGGTGAAATGGTGGCGCTGATCGGAGCTTCCGGTTCCGGCAAGTCGACCTTGCTGCGCCATGTCGCCGGCCTGGCCTGCTGCGATCGCAGCGCCGGTGGCAGCATTCAGGTGCTGGGCCGCCAGGTGCAGGCCGATGGCAACCTGAATGGCGAAGTACGCCGTCTGCGCGCCGACATCGGCTATATCTTCCAGCAGTTCAATCTGGTCGGTCGCCTCAGCGTGTTGCAGAACGTGCTGCTCGGCTGCCTGGGGCGCATGCCGCGCTGGCGTGGCAGCTTCGGCCTGTTCAATGTCGAAGAAAAGCAGCGTGCACTGCAGGCGCTGGCCCGCGTCGGTTTGGCCGATCTGGCGCAACAGCGCGCTTCGACCCTGTCCGGCGGCCAGCAGCAGCGCGTGGCGATTGCCCGTGCCCTGTGTCAGCGCGCCAAGGTGATTCTGGCCGACGAACCGATTGCCTCGCTGGACCCCGAATCGGCGCGCAAGGTCATGCAGATTCTCGCCGACATCAACCGTGAAGACGGCACCACCGTGGTGGTCACCCTGCATCAGGTCGACTATGCCATGCGCTATTGCCAGCGCGCCGTGGCGTTGAAGGCGGGGCGTATTCATTACGACGGCGCGGCCGCCGAGCTGCATCCCAACTTCCTTAACGATCTTTACGGGGCCGAGCTGCTAGCCGAGCCGCAAACCGCCGAGAAACCGCGCCGCGCGCGCAAGCCGAAAGTCCCGCTGACCCTGGCCAAGGCCTGAGTCACCGCCCGCTACGCCAACCCCTGTCTGTCCATCTGCACTAGGAGTGCTTTGCATGTTCAAACGTATCAGTCGCGTTCTCGCCGCGTCCACGCTGCTGGCCGGCTCGGTTCTGGGCACCGTCCAGGCCGCTGAGCAGGAAATCAACTTCGGCATTATCTCCACCGAGTCCTCGCAGAACCTCAAGACCATGTGGGACCCCTTCCTGGCAGATATGAGCCAGCAGACCGGACTGAAGATCAAAGCCTTCTTCGCCCCTGACTACGCCGGGATCATCCAGGGCATGCGTTTCGACAAGGTCGACATGGCCTGGTACGGCAACAAGGCAGCCATGGAAGCGGTGGACCGTGCCGGTGGCCAGATATTCGCCCAGACCGTGGCGGCCAATGGCACTCAGGGCTATTACAGCCTGATGGTGGCGCACAAGGACAGCCCGATCAATTCGATCGAGGACATGCTGAAAAACGCTTCGAGCCTGACCTTCGCCAACGGCGATCCGAACTCCACATCGGGTTATCTGGTGCCGGGCTACTACGTGTTCGCGCAGAACAACGCCGACGCCAACAAGGTCTTCAAGCGCGCGCTCAACGGCAGTCACGAAGTCAACGCCCTGTCGGTGGCCAACAAGCAGGTCGATGTCGGCACCTTCAACAGCGAGGGCATGGAGCGTCTGCAAGTGACCGCGCCGGACAAGGCTGCGCAGCTGAAAGTGATCTGGACCTCGCCACTGATCCCATCCGACCCGATGGTCTGGCGCAAGAATCTGGATGACGCCACCAAGAACAAGCTGCGTGAGTTCTTTATGACTTACGGCGACCAGCCGGCTGAGCTGAAAGTGCTTGAAGGGCTGCAGTGGGCCAAGTTCAAGGCGTCGGATGACGACCAACTGTTGCCGATCCGCCAGCTGGAATTGTTCAAGAAACGCACCGAAGTGGCCAACAACGACAAGTTGAATGCCGCCGACAAGCAGGCCCAGCTCAAGGACCTGGATGCCGAGCTGGCCAAGCTGGAAAAGCGTCTGGCTGAAATCGCCAAGCAGAGCCCTGCCAGCGCTGGTTAATCGCAGTTCTCGACCCGCCGCACATGGCGGGTCGTTTTCATCTGCCGCTTGATTCGAGATGTCGTTATGACCACTTTGACCACCACTCCCACGCCCGAGCTAGCCGCCAAGCGCTCCTGGCTGCAGCTGATCGGCTGGGGGCTGTTCTTCGTTGTATTGGCCTGGTCCTGGCAGGGCGCGGAGATGAATCCGCTGGCGCTGATCCGCGACTCCAGCAACATGGCGACCTTTGCCGCGGACTTCTTTCCGCCCGATTTCAGCAACTGGGAGCTGTACCTCAAGGAGATGATCGTCACTGTGCAGATCGCCCTGTGGGGCACGGTACTGGCGATTGTTCTGGCTATCCCGCTGGGCATTCTCTGCTCAGAAAACATCGTGCCCTGGTGGGTTTATCAGCCGATCCGCCGGGTGATGGACGCCTGCCGCTCGATCAACGAAATGGTCTTCGCCATGCTCTTCGTGGTGGCCGTCGGCCTTGGACCGTTCGCTGGGGTGCTGGCGCTGTTTATCGGCACCACCGGGGTGCTGGCCAAACTCTTCGCCGAGGCGGTGGAGGCGATTGATCCGGGTCCTGTAGAAGGCGTACGCGCCACCGGGGCCAGCGCGCTGCAGGAAGTGATCTACGGGGTGATCCCACAGGTCTTGCCGTTGTGGATTTCCTACTCGCTGTACCGCTTCGAGTCCAACGTACGTTCGGCCACCGTGGTCGGCATGGTCGGAGCTGGCGGCATCGGAGTGATTCTCTGGGAAGCCATTCGCGGCTTCCAGTTCGCCCAGACCTGCGCCTTGCTGCTGGTGATCATCCTGGTGGTGAGCGTGCTGGACATCATCTCGCAGCGTCTACGCAAACAATTTATCTGACGGAGCCGGGTGCCTGCGGGCACCCGTTTTAAACCATGCACTTGTCTAGACAACCCGAGCCGCTGTACCGCGAACTGGCCGCCGTGCTGCGCGATGAGCTGCAGCGCATGAGCCCCGGCGATTACCTGCCGGCCGAGGTGCAGCTGGCTGCGCGTTTTGCAGTCAACCGCCACACCTTGCGCCGTGCGGTGGATGAGCTGGTGCTTGAAGGCCGCCTGCTGCGTCAGCAGGGTAAGGGCACGCGGGTGTTGGCCAAGCCGCTGATCTATCCGATGCAGGCCGGCAGTGCCTACAGCGCCTCACTCTCGGCGCTGGGTCACAAGGTCGAGGCGCATTTGCTGGAAAGCCGTTTGCGTCCGGCCGGTTGCGAGGAGCGTGATTACCTGCAGCTGCCCAGTGGTGCGCAACTGCTGGAGCTCAGCACCTTGCGCCTGATTGAAGGCCAGCCCGTCAGCCTGATCCGTCATGCCTTTGGCACCGAACATTGCGAGCTGCTCGCCGACTACCAGGGCGGCTCGCTGCGCCAGTACCTCAGTCAGCGCGGCCTGCCGCTGACCCGCACCTTCAGCCTGATCGGCGCGCGCCTGCCCAGCCGTGACGAGGCTGCGCGTTTGCTGATGCCCAAACATGCGCCGCTGCTGAGCGTGCAAACCCTTTCCCGCGATCTGGCCGGACGGCCGGTGGAGCTGTCGTTATCGACCAGCCGCGCCGACCGTTTCCAGTACCAGCTCGCTCTTTGATGGAGGCCTGTGATGAACCGCAACCTGCTGCACAGCGACCCGCAAATCGCCACACGTCAGCGCTGGATGGGCGTACTTGCCCGCGCCGGCACGGGCTTGGCGGCCTATGAGTCAGCCTTGAAAGAGGTCGAATACAGCCTGATCCGCGCGCCGGAAATCGGCATGACCCTGGTGCGCGGCCGCATGGGGGGCACCGGTAGCCCCTTCAACCTTGGCGAGATGAGCGTGACTCGCTGCGTGGTGCGCCTGGCCGATGGCCGCACCGGTTACAGCTACGTGGCTGGCCGCGACAAACAACACGCCGAACTGGCGGCCCTGGCCGACGCCCATTTGCAGGGCACCGAGCAGCCGCATTGGCTAAGCCGACTGATCGAACCCCTGGCGGCAGCGCAACAAGCCCAACAGGCGGCCAAGGCCGCAGAAATCGCCACCACCCAGGTGGAATTTTTCACCCTGGTCCGAGGAGAAGACTGATGACCGCGGCGAATAGCTCGCAATGGCTGCAACCGGCTTTCAACGATCCGGTGCTGGACGCGCAGACCAGCTTCCGCAGCGCCCTCAAGGCCCTGGCCGAGCCCGGCCTGGCGCAACCGCTGAACCGCGCCCTGGCCCTGGAAAACCTCCATCCGGCAACCTACGCCCTGTGCCTGGCGTTTCTCGATGCTGATACACCGCTGTGGCTGGCCCCACGCTTCGATACGCCGGCGATCCGCGCCAACCTGGCGTTCCACTGTGGCTGCCCGATTGTCAGCGAGCGTGAGCTGGCGTTGTTTGCCCTGCTCGATGAAAGCGAACTGACGGACCTGTCGGCCTTCGACAATGGCAGCGAGCGTTACCCGGACCAGTCCTGCACCTTGCTGATCCAGCTGGATGAGCTCAGCCATGGTTCAGTTTTGCGCTGGCGTGGGCCGGGCATCAAGGATGTGCGCAGCGTCGAGCTGCCGCTGTCGACGGCATTCTGGCAGCAGCGTCAGGCGCGCAGCGCCTTTCCCCGTGGCCTGGATGCCTTCTTCGCCGCTGGTGAGCAGGTTATCGGCCTGCCGCGCAGCACCCACGTGCTGCTCAATGCCGAGGAGGCTGCCTGATGTACGTTGCCGTCAAAGGTGGCGAACGCGCCATCGACAACGCCCATTTGCTGCTGGCCAAGAAGCGCCGTGGCGATATCCGCATTCCCGAACTCAGCGTCGAACAGGTGCGCGAGCAGATGCCCCTGGCCGTGGCCCGGGTGATGAGCGAAGGCTCGCTGTACGACCCGCAGTTGGCTGCACTGGCGATCAAGCAGGCGGCCGGCGACCTGATGGAGGCGATCTTCCTGCTGCGTGCCTACCGCACCACGCTGCCGCGTTTCGCTGCCAGCGCCGCGTTGGAGACCACGCAGATGCAGCTGACTCGGCGCATCTCTGCAACCTTCAAGGACTTGCCCGGCGGCCAGCTGCTCGGCCCGACCTTCGACTACAGCCACCGCCTGCTGGACTTCGCCCTGCTCGCCGAAGGTGAGCAACCGGGGCCGCAAGTCGATCCGCAGGCTGAACTGTCGCCGTGTCCGCGGGTGCTGGATTTTCTCGCCGACGAAGGCCTGATGGCCCGCGAGGCCGATGACGGCGCGGCGGTGCCGGATATCACCCGCGAGCCGTTGGATTTTCCCGCCAGCCGCGCTCAACGCCTGCAGGCATTGGCTCGCGGTGATGAAGGCTTCCTTCTGGCCCTGGGTTATTCGACCCAGCGCGGCTACGGGCGTAACCACCCCTTTGCCGGGGAGATACGCATCGGCGAGGTCGAGGTTTGGCTGGAGCCGGAAGAACTCGGCTTCGCCGTGCCGCTGGGCGATATCGAGGTGACCGAGTGCGAGATGGTCAACCAGTTTGTCGGCGATGCGCCTGAGCAGGCGCAATTTACCCGGGGCTACGGCCTGGCCTTCGGCTATGCCGAGCGCAAGGCCATGGGCATGGCCCTGGTCGACCGTTCTTTGCGCGTCGACGAATACGCCGAGGAAGTGCAAGGCCCGGCGCAGCAGGAAGAGTTCGTGCTGATGCACTGCGACAACGTCGAGGCTGCGGGCTTCGTCTCGCACCTGAAATTGCCGCACTACGTCGACTTCCAATCCGAGCTGGAGCTGATTCGCAAACTGCGCAAGCAGAGCTGTGAGCAGTCCGCCGCCGAGGAGCAACGCCCGTGAATGCCCAAAGCCAGATCACCCGCGCCCCGGAAGCCGGGTACAACTTTGCTTATTTGGACGAACAGACCAAACGCATGATCCGCCGTGGCCTGCTCAAAGCCGTGGCCATCCCCGG
This sequence comes from Pseudomonas sp. EA_105y_Pfl2_R69, assembly GCF_963970915.1. Classification (NCBI taxonomy): domain Bacteria; kingdom Pseudomonadati; phylum Pseudomonadota; class Gammaproteobacteria; order Pseudomonadales; family Pseudomonadaceae; genus Pseudomonas; species Pseudomonas sp. EA_105y_Pfl2_R69. The sequence continues at coordinate 398,073 of NZ_CAXAOO010000004.1, read as the reverse complement.
TTACCAGGTGCCGTTTGGTGGCCGCGAGATGCCGTTGCCCTATGGCTGGGGCACCGGCGGCATGCAGCTGACCGCGGCGATTCTCGGTGCCGATGATGTGCTCAAGGTGATCGATCAGGGCGCAGATGACACCACCAACGCGGTGTCGATCCGGCGCTTCTTCGCCCGCACCGCCGGGGTCAAAACCACCACCCGCACGCCCGAGGCGACAGTGATTCAGACCCGTCACCGGATTCCGGAAACTGCGCTGAGTGGCGATCAGATCATGGTCTATCAGGTACCGATTCCCGAGCCGCTGCGCTTTATCGAGCCCTCGGAAACCGAGACCCGAACCATGCATGCGCTGGAAGACTACGGCGTGATGCACGTCAAACTGTACGAGGACATCGCCACCTTCGGCCATATCGCCACCAGCTATGCCTACCCGGTGACGGTGGATGAGCGCTATGTGATGGACCCTTCGCCGATCCCCAAATTCGACAACCCCAAGCTGCATATGAGCCCGGCGCTGATGCTCTTCGGTGCGGGGCGCGAGAAGCGCCTGTACGCCGTGCCGCCGTTCACCCGGGTGGTGAGTCTGGATTTCGATGACCACCCCTTCGAGATCCAGCGCTGGGATGAGTGCTGCGCCTTCTGCGGCAGCGAGGATTCTTACCTGGACGAGCTGATCGTCGACGACGCCGGCAGCAAACGCTTCGTCTGCTCCGACACCGATTACTGCATGCAACGCCGCGATCTTGAAGAGGAGGGCGCGCAATGAGTGCTGCCGAGAAGTTGCACCTGCACACCGACACGGCGCAGCCGCTGTTTAGCGTGCGTGACCTGACCCGCCTGTACGGCCCGGAAAAGGGCTGCCAGGGCGTGTCGTTCGATCTATATCCGGGCGAGGTGCTGGGCATCGTCGGCGAGTCCGGCTCGGGCAAGTCGACCCTACTCAGCCTGCTCTCCGGGCGCTGCCCGCCGGATCGCGGCGCGGTCAGTTATCGCGATACGGCTGGCAACTGGCTCGATCTGTACAGCGCCAGCGAGGCGCAGCGGCGCACGCTGCTGCGCACCGAATGGGGCTTTGTCGAGCAGAACCCGCGTGACGGCCTGCGCATGGGTGTGTCGGCCGGGGCCAATATCGGCGAGCGGCTGATGGCCCAGGGCGTGCGCCACTACGGTGAACTGCGCGCGGCGGGTATCGACTGGCTGAGCCAGGTGGAGATCGACCCGCTGCGCATCGACGACCTGCCGCGCACCTTCTCCGGCGGCATGCAGCAGCGTTTGCAGATTGCTCGCAACCTGGTCTCCAGCCCACGGCTGATCTTTATGGACGAGCCCACCGGCGGCCTCGATGTGTCGGTGCAGGCGCGTTTGCTCGACCTGTTGCGCGGTCTGGTGCGTGAGCTGGATCTGGCGGTGGTGATCGTCACCCACGACCTGGCCGTGGCGCGTTTGCTCGCCGACCGGCTGATGGTGATGCGCCGCTCCCATGTGGTCGAGGCCGGGCTGACCGATCAGATTCTCGACGACCCGCAGCATCCCTATTCGCAGCTGCTGGTCTCGTCCGTCCTGCAGCCCTGACGCTGAGTAGGGTGGATGACGCTGTTTTCATCCACCTACGCGTTGCCATGGTGGATGGGTAAAGCGCCATCCACCCTACGAAACGACTCTCGCGCCGGATCGCATCCGGCCGTACGTAGTTCGAGGTTTAAATGAATACGCTTATCGAGGTCTCCGACCTCAGCAAGACCTTCACCCTGCATCAGCAGCACGGCGTGGTGCTGAATGTGTTGAGTGGGCTGCATTTCAGTGTGCGCGGCGGCGAGTGCCTGGTGCTGCATGGCCAGTCCGGGGCGGGCAAGTCGACCCTGCTGCGCACCCTGTACGGCAACTACCTGGCCGCCGGCGGCAGCATCCGCGTGCTCCATCAGGGCGACTGGGTCGAACTGGTCGGTGCCGAACCGCGCCAGGTGCTGGCGGTGCGCCGGCAGACCCTGGGTTACGTCAGCCAGTTTCTGCGGGTGATCCCGCGTGTGGCGACCCTGGATGTAGTGATGGAGCCGGCCCTGGCCCGAGGCTGGAGCAAGACGGACGCACAGGCGCGGGCGAAAAGCCTGCTCAGTCGTCTGAATATTCCTCAGGCTCTATGGCAACTAGCGCCCGGCACCTTCTCCGGCGGCGAGCAGCAGCGGGTGAATATCGCCCGCGGCTTTATGGTCGCCTGGCCGCTGATGCTGCTGGATGAACCCACCGCCTCGCTGGACGAGGCCAACCGTCAGGTGGTGCTGCAGCTGATCGAAGAAGCCAAGGCCGCCGGCTCAGCGCTGATCGGCATCTTCCACGACCGTGCCGCCCGTGAAGCGGTGGCCGATCGCTTTCTTGATATGAGCCAGGACATCAGCGCCGCGGCGCAGCAGGAGTATGTGTATGCCGGTTGAACAGATTCTGACCAACGCGCGGATCGTCACCGCCGAGCAGGAGTTTGTCGGCACCCTGCTGCTGCGTGACGGCCTGATCGTCCAGGTGGACGAGGGCGTCAGCGGCTTGCCTCAGGCACAGGATCTGGGCGGCGATTACCTGCTGCCTGGCCTGGTCGAGTTGCACACCGACAACCTGGAAAAGTACATGAGCCCACGGCCGGGGGTGGACTGGCCGTCGGCCTCGGCAGTGCTGACCCACGATGCACAGATCGTCTCCGCCGGCATCACCACGGTGTTCGACGCCCTGGCCATCGGCGACGTCAACCCGCGCGGCAAACGCATGCAGCAGTTGCCGGCCATGCTGGAGGCCATCGCGGCCGCAGCACAGGCCGGGCAGATGCGCGCCGATCACCGCCTGCACCTGCGCTGCGAGGTCTGCCACCCGGATACCCTCGCGGTGTTTCGCGACCTGGTGGAGCACCCGCTGGTACAGCTGGTGTCGGTGATGGACCATTCGCCGGGCCAGCGCCAGTTCGCCAAGGAAGATAAATACCGTGAGTACTACATAGGCAAGTACCACCTGAGCGAGGCGGAAATGGATGCCTTTATTCGGGAGCAGGTGGTCAACTCCCGGCAACATAGCGACCGTCAGCGCCGCGCCATCGTCGCCGACTGCCAGGCCCGTGGCATCTCCGTGGCCAGCCACGACGATGCGAGCCTGGAGCATGTGCAGGAGTCGGCAGGCTTCGGCATGGCCATCGCCGAATTCCCCACTAGCCTGGACGCCGCCAGGGCCAGTCATGAGCTGGGCCTGAAGGTGCTGATGGGCGCGCCAAATATTGTCCGCGGCGGCTCGCACTCGGGCAATGTCGCCGCCGCCGAACTGGCCCGGCATGGTGTGCTGGATATCCTTTCCAGCGATTACTACCCGGCCAGCCTGTTGCAGGCCGCCTGGTTACTGGCCGGGCAGGACAACGGTTATGATCTGCCGCGGGCGATCGCCACCGTCAGTCTGTTACCGGCGCGGGCGGCGGGACTGGATGATCGTGGCGAGATCCGTGTCGGCCTGCGCGCCGACCTGGTGCAGGCGCAGGTTCACGAAGGCCAGACGGTGATCCAGCAGGTCTGGCGACAAGCGAAAAGGGTGTTCTGATGAGCGGCCAGCTGATCTATCTGATGGGGCCTTCGGGCTCGGGCAAGGACAGCCTGCTGCAAGCCGCGCGAGAGCGTTTGGCCGAGCGTGATTGCGTGATCGTGCGGCGGGTGATTACCCGCTCTGCGGAGTCGGTGGGCGAGGACGCCATTGGCGTTTCCCCAACCGAGTTTGATGCCCAGGAAGCGGCCGGTGGTTTTGCCCTGAGCTGGCGCGCCAATGGTCTGGCTTACGGAATTCCCAAGCAGATCGATGATTGGTTGGCAGCGGGGCAGGATGTGCTGGTCAATGGCTCGCGCGGGCACCTGGCTCAGGCTCGGCAACGCTACCCGCAGCTGATCGGCGTGTTGCTTACGGTCGAGCCAGCGGTGTTGCGTGAGCGCTTGCTCAGGCGCGGTCGTGAAAGCATTGAGCAAATTGAGCAACGCCTGGCGCGCAACGCTCAGTTTGATGCCGCCGCCGCCGAGCGCGATGGTCTGCATTTACTGGACAACTCCACCTCGATTGAGCTCGCACGAGACAATCTATTGATGCTGGTCGGAGCCAACCAAACATGCGCTTGACCTTGCTCGGCACGGGCGATGCGCGGCAGGTGCCGGTGTACAACTGCAGCTGCCCGGCCTGCGATAGTGCGCGGGTAAATCCAGCGCGCCGCCGTGGGCCTTGCAGCGCGCTGATCGAATGCGGCACGCAGCGCTGGCTGATCGACTCAGGTCTGAGCGATCTGTGCGAGCGCTTCGCGCCCCATAGTCTGAGCGGCATCCTGCAAACCCATTACCACGCCGATCATGCCCAGGGTCTGCTGCACCTGCGCTGGGGCCAGGGGTTGGTGATTCCGGTGCATGGCCCGGATGATCCCGAAGGCCTGGCCGACCTGTACAAACACCCCGGCATTCTCGATTTCAGCCAGCCGTTTGCCGCCTTCGAGCGGCGGCAGTTGGGTGAGTTGAGCGTGACGGCCCTGCCGCTTAATCACTCCAAGCTGACCTTCGGCTATCTGCTGGAGGGCTTGACGGCGAGTGGCGAACAGCGGCGTCTAGCCTATCTGACCGACACCCTCGGTGTGCCGGACGCCAGTGCCGAGGTACTGCGACAACAGCCGCTGGATCTGCTGGTGCTGGACTGCTCCACCGCGCCGCAGCCCATCGCCCCGCGCAATCACAACGACCTGACCCGCGCCCTGGAGGTGGCCCTGCAGCTGCAACCAAGGCAAACCGTGCTGACCCATATCGGCCATAGCTTCGACGCCTGGCTGCTGGATAACCCCAATGCCTTGCCGGCGGGGGTTAGTTCGGCCTCTGATGGGCAGGTGTTATGAGCAGGCTGCTGCAACCTGCATTCATAGGGTGGGTTAGCCGCCTACCGCGCTTGCCAGGCGTCACGCGACTTGGGGCGCGGCGTAACCCACCATCGGCGCAACGCGTTCCATCGCTTGGTGGGTTACGCGCCGCTCCATTATCGCAGTTGGATTATCGAGCGCGGTTCGGCGTCGCTAACCCACCCTACGAGTTGGTGGTGTTATGAATAACGCTCGCCGCATAACCCTGCTGCTGTGCGGCGCGGAAACCCTGGGCATGGCCGGTTTTGCGTTGTTTGCCGCGTTGCTGCCGGATTTCCAGGCGCTATGGGGGTTGAGCAATACCCAGGCGGGTTGGATCGGTGGCGGTTTCTTTCTTGGCTATATGGTCGCGGTGCCGATCCTTACCGGGTTGACCGATAAATACGATGCGCGGCTGATCTACCTGGCGGCGATGCTGCTGACGGCGGTGGCCAATGCCGGTTTCGTCTTCGCCGATGGCTTCTGGTCGGCCCTGGCCTGGCGAGTGCTGGCGGGCGTTGGTTTGGCGGGCACCTATATGCCGGGGCTCAAGGCCTTGTCCGAACGGATTGAGGGGCCGGCGCAGTCGCGCGCGGTGGCCTTCTATACGGCCAGCTTCGGCTTGGGCACGGCGCTGTCGTTTATCCTCGCCGGCGAGCTGGCCAAGTTCGCCGGCTGGCAGCTGCCGACCCTGCTCAGTGGCGTCTGCGCCTTGCTGGCCTGGGCCCTGGTCTATTGGGGGTTGCAGCCCAAGGCGGTGGTGCAGCATGAGCCGCGCAAACTGCTGGACCTGGCACCACTGAGAAACCGTGCGGTGGCTGCCTATTGCCTGGCCTATGCGGTGCACAACCTTGAGCTGTTTGCGCTGCGAGCCTGGGTGGTGGCCTTTGTGGTGTTCTCCGGGCAGTTGCAGGGCAGCGATCCCTGGCTGTCCGGCACCTGGGTGGCGATGCTGGTGACGCTGATCGGTATGCCTGCGAGCATCTTCGGCAACGAGCTGGCGCTGCGTTTTGGTCGGCAGCGCTGGCTGATTGCGGTGATGCTTAGCTCGGCCGTGCTGGCTGGGCTTATCGGCCTGAGTGCGGCCTTGCCATTCTGGTTGATGCTGGTGCTGGTGTTGCTCTACAGCGTCACAGTGACTGCCGATTCGTCATCCCTGACGGCTGGCCTGATCGAGGTTGCCCCGGCCAGCCACCGTGGCGCGGCGATGGCGCTGTATTCCTGCACCGGCTTTAGCGGTGCCTTTCTCGGCCCACTGCTATTCGGCATCAGCCTGGATTTATTGGGCGACAAGAGCCTGCTCGGCTGGTGGGCTGCCTTTGCTCTGGTCGGAGTGATCTTGTTGCTCGGCCCATTGGCGCTGTGGTGGGCGGGAAGGGCGCAGGGCGAGGGGGCTAAGGTAGCTGCGGTGCAAGCCGGATCTGCCCTGGAACCATAGGGCAAAACGGTGGACAAGCTGCGCGTTGTCCACCCTACGAATATTCACCACAACCTAGGGCGGAAAAACCGTGCAGCGTTTTCCACCATGGCCCTTCAATCCAGCGGCAACTCGGTGGTGCGCTTGACCTCGCTCATGGCGATATTGGAGTGTGCCTCCTGCACATGCGGGCGCTGCAGCAGGTGGTCGCGCAGAAAGCGCTCGTAGTCGGCGATGTCCTTGGCCACTACCTTGAGCAGGTAGTCCGAGCCGCCGGCCATGGTGTAGCACTCCAGCACCTGAGGGTAACCGACCACCGCCTGCTCGAACTCTTCCAGGTTGCCCCTGCCATGGGCCGACAGCTTGATATCGACAAACACGGTGATACTGAAGCCCAGTTGCCGATGGCTGAGCAGGGCGACCTTGCGTTCGATAATGCCGTTTTCCTGCATGCGGTGAATCCGCCGCCAGCAGGGCGATTGTGACAACTCGACCTTCTCGGCGATCTCGGCGGCGGAGAGGTCGGCGTCATGCTGCAGCAGGCGAAGAATCTTGCGGTCGATGGGGCTGAGTTTTTCTTGCATGACTGTTTCTGCTTTTTTGTTTTTGTTGGATTGATCATGCGCAGTATCTGCAAAACGGCCAGCAAATAGAAAGAATTTCTCGGTACCGCTCAGTCATATTTTTAGCCAGTCGTTGCGCACGGAGATCCCGGGCGAAACAGAATCCGGTTGGCATTCACCGTTGCCAGCCTTGCTCTCATAAAAATAAAAGGAGCGACCGCATGTCTCTGGCCGAGATCCGCCTGGATGACAAGTACCGCCTTGCCACTGGTCATCTGTACCTCACCGGCACCCAGGCGCTGACCCGCCTACCCATGCTGCAGAAGCAACGCGACGCCGCCCATGGCCTGAATACCGCGTGCTTTATTTCCGGCTACCGTGGCTCACCGCTGGGCAACCTCGACAAGAGCCTGTGGGACGCCAAGCAGTACCTCAAAGAGAATCACATCCACTTCCAGCCGGGCGTCAACGAAGAGTTGGCCGCCACCTCGGTGTGGGGCAGCCAGCAGACCAGCCTGTTCCCCGGTGCGCGTTACGACGGCGTGTTCGCCATGTGGTACGGCAAGGGCCCGGGCGTCGACCGCTGCGGCGACGTGTTCAAGCACGGCAACTCGGCCGGGGTCTCCGAGCATGGCGGCGTACTGCTGCTGGCCGGCGACGACCATGGCTGCAAGTCTTCGAGTATCGCCAACCAGAGCGAGCATGCATTTATCGCTGCTTCGATTCCGGTGCTCAATCCGGCCAACGTCCAGGAAATCCTCGACTACGGCATCATCGGCTGGGAGCTGTCGCGCTACAGCGGTTGCTGGGTGGCGCTGAAAACCATCGCCGAAAACGTCGACTCCTCGGCGGTGGTGGAGGTCGATCCGCTGCGCATCGAGGTGAAAATTCCCGAGGACTTCGAACTGCCGCAGGACGGCGTGTATATCCGCTGGCCCGACCCGCCCCTGGCTCAGGAGGCGCGCCTCAACACTTACAAGATCTACGCGGCGCGTGCCTTTGCGCTGGCCAATAACCTCAACCAGATCAAGCTCGACTCGGCCAACCCGCGCCTGGGCATTATCACCACCGGTAAGTCCTATCTGGACGTGCGCCAGGCCCTGGATGACCTCGGTCTGGATGAAGCGCTGTGCGCCGAGGTTGGCTTGCGCGTGTTCAAGGTTGGCATGAGTTGGCCGCTGGAGCCGGTCTCGGTGCACGAGTTCGCCGAAGGGCTGGACGAGATTCTGGTGGTCGAGGAGAAGCGCGGCATTATTGAAGACCAGCTGACCGGCCAGCTGTACAACTGGCCGGTGGGCAAGCGCCCGGTGGTGGTCGGCGAGTTCGACGAGGCGGGCCACTCGCTTTTGCCGAACCTCTCCGAACTGACCCCGGCGATGATTGCTCGCGCCATCGCCAAGCGCCTCGCGCCGATCTACAGCAGCCCGCAGATCGAGGAGCGTCTGGCCTTTCTCGCCGCCAAGGAAGCGTCCCTGGCCGCGCCCAAGCACAGCACCGTACGTACCCCGCATTTCTGCTCCGGCTGCCCGCACAACACCTCGACCAAACTGCCGGAAGGCAGTCGCGCCCAGGGCGGCATCGGCTGCCATTACATGACCCAGTGGATGGACCGCAACACCGACACCTTTACCCAGATGGGTGGCGAGGGTGCGACCTGGATCGGCCAGGCACCGTTCACCGACACCCCGCACATCTTCCAGAACCTTGGCGACGGTACCTACTTCCATTCCGGCCAACTGGCCCTGCGTGCGGCAGTCGCCGCCGGGGTCAATATCACCTACAAAATTCTTTATAACGACGCGGTGGCTATGACCGGTGGCCAGCCGATCGACGGCGAGCTGCGCGTCGATCAACTGAGCCAGCAGGTATTCGCAGAGGGCGTCAAACGCATCGCCCTGGTCAGCGATGAGCCGGAGAAATACCCGAGCCGCGAGACCTTCGCGCCTATCGTGACCTTCCATCACCGCAGCGAGCTGGATGCCGTGCAGCGTGAGCTGCGCGAGTTCAAGGGCTGCTCGGTGCTCATCTACGACCAGACCTGCGCCACCGAGAAGCGTCGTCGGCGCAAGCGCGGCAAGCTGGTCGACCCGCAGAAACGCGCCTTTATCAACCCGGCGGTGTGCGAGGGTTGCGGCGATTGCAGCGTCAAGTCCAACTGCCTGTCGGTGCTGCCGCTGGAAACCGAACTGGGGCGCAAGCGCGAGATCGATCAGAACTCCTGCAACAAGGATTTCAGCTGTGTGGATGGCTTCTGTCCAAGCTTTGTCACCGTACACGGCGGCAGCCTGCGCAAGCCGGAAGCCGTGGGTTTGAGCGCGCTGTTTATCGCCCTGCCGGAGCCCAAGCAGCCGACCCTGGAGCGGCCGTGGAACATCCTTCTGCCGGGTGTTGGCGGTAGCGGCGTCACCACCGTCGGAGCGCTGCTGGGCATGGCTGCGCATATCGAGGGCAAGGGCTGTAGCGTGCTGGATCAGGCTGGCCTGGCGCAGAAGTTCGGCCCGGTGATCACCCATATCCGCGTCGCCGCCAAGCAGGACGACATCTTTGCCGTGCGCATCGCTGCCGGTGAAACCGACCTGCTGCTCGGCTGCGATCTGGTGGTGGCCGCCAGCGAAGAGGCCCTGGCCAAGCTCAATGACAAGATCGCCCATGCGGTGGTCAACAGCCATGAAGCCGCCACCGCCGAATTCACCCGCAACCCGGATGCCCAGGTACCCGGTGCGGCCATGCGCGAGGCGCTGATCGAAGCGGTGGGTGCGAGCAAGACCCACTTCGTCGACGCCAGCCGCCTGGCCACCCGCCTGCTTGGCGACAGCATCGCCACCAACCTGTTTATGCTCGGTTTCGCTTACCAGAAGGGCCTGGTGCCGGTTTCCGCCGAAGCCATCAACAAGGCCATCGAGCTTAACGGCGTGGCCGTGCAGCTTAATCAGCAGGCATTTCTCTGGGGCCGTCGCGCCGCCCATGATGCGGCCTCGGTGGAACGTCTGGCCAAGCCTGAGGTGATCGAAGCCGCCCACTGCCAGACCCTGGAAGAAATAGTCGCCGACCGCGTGGTGCGCCTGACCGCCTACCAGAACGCGGCCTACGCCGAGCGCTATCGTGAGCAGGTGGCGCGGATGCAGCAGGTCGACAACAGCGCCGACCAGGCGTTGAGCAAGGCCGTGGCGCGTTACTACTTCAAGCTCCTGGCCTACAAGGACGAGTACGAAGTGGCGCGGCTGTACAGCGATGGCAGTTTTATCCGTCAGCTGGAGGTGCAGTTCAGCGGTGATTACCGTCTGGAGTTCCATCTGGCACCGTCCTGGCTGAGCAAGCCGGATGCCAGCACCGGCGAGCCGCGCAAGCGTCAGTTTGGTGCCTGGATGCTCAAGGCGTTTGGTGTACTGGCCAGGTTCAAGTTCCTCCGCGGCACGCCGCTGGACCTGTTCGGCTACAGCGTCGAACGCCGGCTTGAGCTGCAGTTGATCGACGACTACGAGCAGAACCTCAAGTACCTGCTCAAGGAACTCAACGCCGACAACTACCGCACGGCGCTGGCCCTGGCCGAGCTGCCGGAGCAGATCCGCGGCTATGGTCACGTCAAGGAACGCAGCCTGGCCAAGGTGCGCGAGCAGAGCAGCCAGCTCAAGGCGCGCATGGTCGTCAGCGAGATTGCTGCGGTGCAATTGTTCGAACCCGCTGCTTAACACCAGCCGTCACTTATAGCGCTGACCCTCTCCCTTCACTGGAAGAGGGCGGCTTCTTACAAGAAAAAAACCGAGGTACAGCATGTCCGTGTTTTCCCATATCGATTTCGACCACCACGAACAGGTGGTCTATGGCCACGACCAGGCCAGCGGCCTGAAGGCGATTATCGCCATTCACAACAGCAACCTCGGCCCGGCCCTCGGCGGTTGCCGCATGTGGCCCTACGCCAATGACGATGAAGCGCTGCGCGATGTGCTGCGCCTGTCGCGCGGCATGAGTTACAAGTCGGCACTCGCCCGGCTGCCGCTCGGTGGCGGCAAGGCAGTGATCATCGGCGACCCGCATAGCGGCAAGAGCGCCGCGCTGTTCCAGGCCATGGGCGATTTCGTCGACAGCCTGGGCGGGCGCTATATCACCGCGGCGGACTCCGGCACTGGGGTCGCCGAGATGCAGATCATGGCCGAGCGCACTCGCCATGTGGCCGGGGCCGGACAGCGCGAAGGCTTTGAGGGTGGCTTGCGCAATGGCGACCCTTCGCCCTCCACGGCTTATGGGGTGTTTATCGGCATCCAGGCGGCGGTCAAACACCGCCTGGGGCGTGACGACCTGCGCGGCCTGAGGGTGGCGATCCAGGGCGTGGGCCAGGTCGGCTTCAGCCTGGCGCGGCACCTCAAGGAGGCAGGGGCCGAGTTGTGGGTCACCGACATAGTTCCGGCCAATGTGCGCCGCGCGGTGGAGCAGCTGGGCGCAACCGCCGTGACGCAGCAGGAGATTTTCGCCCTGGAGGTGGATGTTTTCGCGCCCTGCGCCATGGGCGGCATCATCAACCTGCAAACCCTGGAGACCCTGCGTGCGCCGATTATCGCCGGGGCCGCCAACAACCAGTTGGCCGATGCCAGCCTGGCGGAAACCCTGCGCCGCAACGAGTGTCTGTACGCGCCGGATTACGCGATCAACGCCGGCGGCATTATCGATGTCTGCTACGAGCGCACCGGCGGCAGCGCCGCGCAGCTCAAGGCGCATATCGAAGGCATAGGCGACACCCTGCAGCAGATCTTCCAGCGGGCCGCGGCCGACGGCTGCAGCACCACCCAGATCGCCGACCGCTTGGCCCTGGAACGCCTCAACGGCGGTGAGTAAAGCGCACCAGCCGATGTCAGCCATTACAACAACAAGAGGGCATGATCGATGAGTCAAGACAGTATCGCCGCCACCAGCAGTGTCGACGGCAACAGCAGTTCAGGCGCGCGCGGCCTATGGTCGTCGCGCTGGGTATTCTTTCTCGCCGCCACGGGCTCGGCTGTAGGGCTGGGCAATATCTGGAAGTTTCCCTATATCACCGGGGAGAACGGTGGCGGTGCCTTCGTTCTGGTCTACCTGGCCTGCATCCTGGTGATCGGCATTCCGCTGCTGATGGCCGAGGTGATGATCGGCCGTCGCGGCCGGGCCAACCCGGAAGGGGCGTTTGCGCTATTGGCCAAGGCCGCCGGCGCAAGCCGGCACTGGCGCTGGCTGGGGACCGTGGCAGTGCTGACCGGCTTTCTGATCCTGAGTTTCTATGCGGTGGTGGCCGGCTGGGCCCTGGCCTATGCACCGGCGGCGCTCAGCGGTGGCTTTGCCGGCCTGGATGGCGAGAGCAGCGGCGCGTTGTTCGGCGCGTTGCTGGCGGACCCCTGGAAGCTGGCCGGTTACGGCACCCTAGTGCTGATCTTGACCCTGGGCATCGTTGGCCTGGGCGTGCGCGAGGGCCTGGAGCGTTCGTTGCGCTTTCTGATGCCCGGGCTGTTCGTTCTGTTGTTGGTGCTGGTGGGCTATGCCGCCACCACCGGGCATTTTATGCAGGCCGTGCATTTTCTCTTCGACGCCGACTTCAGCAAGCTTAGCGGCACCGGAGTACTGGTAGCCTTGGGGCATGCCTTCTTCACCCTGAGCCTGGCCAGCGGCGCGATGATGGTCTACGGCTCCTACCTGCCCGCCGGTACCTCGATTGCCCGCACCTCGCTGATGGTGGCCCTGGCCGATACGCTGGTGGCGTTGCTGGCGGGTCTGGCGATCTTTCCGCTGGTGTTCGCCAATGGTCTGGAGCCAGGTGCCGGGCCGGGGCTGATCTTCGTCACCCTGCCGATCGCCTTCGGCCAGATGCCCCTGGGTCAGCTGGTCGGCGGGTTGTTCTTTATCATGCTGGCGATTGCCGCCCTGACGTCGGCGATCTCCCTCAGCGAGCCGACCATCGCCTGGCTGTCGGAGAAGTTCGGCATCAGCCGTTTCAAGGCGGTGCTGCTGAGCGGCGTGGCGCTGTGGCTGCTGAGTCTGGGGACGGTGTTTTCCTTCAATGCCTGGAGCGAGATCACCCTGTTCGGCAAGACCTTCTTCGACAGCCTGGACTACCTGACCACCAACCTGATGATGCCTCTGGGCGGGCTGGGTACCGTGCTGTTTACCGGTTGGGCGTTAAGCCGCAAGGCCGTGCAGGAGGCCCTGGGTGTCGAGCATCCGCAGTTGTTCGGCTTGTGGTGGCTGCTGCTGCGCTGGCTGACGCCGCTGGGCATTCTGATCGTGTTTCTGCATACCCTCGGGCTGTTCTGAGTCGGTAAATGCTCGGTGGAAAACGCTGCGCGGTTTTCCACCCTACCCGGCTTGGCGTAGGGTGGATGATGCGCAGCTTATCCATCACGGGCTTTCAGTCCAGCGTTAGCGCCAGGCTGACGCCATGCAGCTGAAAGCCCTGTTGCTCATAGAAGCGATGGGCGGCCTCGCGGCTCTGGTTGCTGGACAGCGCCAGCTTGTAGCAACCCCAGCCGCGCGCGCGCTCCACGGCTTTGCCCAGCAGCGCCTGGCCGATACCCAGGCCGCGGGCGTCGGCATCCACCACCACATCCTCGAGGATCGCCGAACGGGCGAAGTTGTGCGCCAGGTGTTCGATCAGATTGACCGTGCAGGTGCCCAGCAGCTTGCCATTGCGCTCGGCCACCAGCACCGCGCGGCTGGCCGGCAGCTCGGCCAGGCGCAAGGCCAGCAGCTTGGCGTCGGTGCGCGGTTCTTGTGGGGCCAGTTGCTGCAGCAATGCGGCCAGGGCGGTTGCGTCGGCGACGCTGGCGGCGCGCAGACTGAGGGTGGCGAAAGGCGAGTCTGGCGAGGGCTTGAGCGGTTTCATGGCGATCTCCGTGCTGATCCAGCAGAAGTATGGCCAAGGCTTGATGGCAGCGGCATGACAAAACCGCGCAGGCTCGCTAAGATGCGGCCCGGCTGGTGGCTTGTGCAACCGGCCCAGAACAGGTCCCCTTAGTTCAACGGATAGAACAAGCCCCTCCTAAGGGCTAGATGCTGGTTCGATTCCAGCAGGGGACGCCAAACCTAGAACATTGCCGAGAGCAATCTTCAACGTCGCACCGCGACGGCAGGTCATAAAAAGGCTTACGCACTGCGTAAGCCTTTTTTCGTTGCAGCGGCCTGTCAGGCCTGGCGCTGCTCCTCGCTGATACAGGCCGCGGCGGTAAACAGTGCGTCGGTGGAGGAGTTCAGCGCAGTTTCCGCCGAATCCTGGACGATGCCGATGATAAAGCCGACCGCCACCACCTGCATGGCCACCTCGTTGGGGATGCCGAACAGGCTGCACGCCAGGGGGATCAGCAGCAGCGAGCCGCCGGCCACGCCCGAGGCCCCGCAGGCGCTGATCGAGGCCAGCAGGCTGAGCAGCAGGGCGGTGGGCAGGTCCACGGCGATACCCAGGGTATGCACTGCGGCCAGGGTCAGCACGCTGATGGTGATGGCTGCCCCGGCCATATTGATGGTGGCCCCCAGGGGGATCGACACCGAATAGGTTTCCTCATGCAGGCCCAGGCGCTGGCACAGCTGCAGGTTGACCGGGATATTGGCCGCCGAGCTGCGGGTGAAGAAGGCGGTCAGGCCGCTTTCGCGCAGGCAGGTGAAAACCAGTGGGTAGGGGTTGCGCCGCAGCTTGAAGAAGACGATGGCCGGGTTGACCACCAGGGCGACGAACAGCATGCAGCCGACCAGCACCAGCAGCAGGTGCAGGTAGTCGAGCAGCGCCGCCATGCCCGATTCGGCCAGGGTTGCGGCCACCAGGCCGAAGATCCCCAGGGGAGCCAGACGGATTACCAGCTTGACGATGGCGGTGACCCCGGTGGAAAGGTCGGCGAGCATCAGCTTGCTGCTCGGGCTGGCATGGCGGAAGGCCAGGCCTAGGCCGATGGCCCAGGCCAGGATGCCGATAAAGTTGCCCCTGAGCAGCGCATTGACCGGGTTGTCGACCACATTGAGCAGCAGGGTCTGCAGCACCTCGCTGATACCGCCGGGGGGCGTCAGGTCGGCGCTGTTGCTGACCAGGGTAAGGCTCGAGGGGAAGATGAAACTGGCGCTGACGGCAATCAGGGCGGCGCTGAAGGTGCCGAACAGGTAGAGCAGCAGAATCGGCCGGATATGGGTTTGCTGGTCGCGTTGGTGGTTGGCAATCGAGGCGGTGACCAGGATAAACACCAGCACCGGAGCCACGGCTTTCAGGGCCGAAACGAACACCGTGCCGAGGAAGCTGACGCGGCTTGCCGCTTCGGGCAAGAACAGGGCCAGGGCGATGCCGGCGAGTAGGCCGATAAAGATCTGTAGCACCAGACTGGTGCGGTTGAATATCTGCAAGAGTGGGCGTTGGGCAGCAGTCATGGCATGCATCTCAATAATGTGCGGGTGAGCCGGCAATCTCTTCTGTGGCGTAGCGGGTACGCCCGGATGCGTTGGCTGCGTGGCGGTGGGTCAGGCCTTTGCCGGGGCCAGGGCTCCGCGGCAAAAAATAGCGCGCGACTTTAGCACAGTGTTTTGTTCGCGGGCGTTATGCACCCGGACTGGCAGCTGGGCGGGCGATTTCGGCCGTTGCCGCTGGCGCTGATATCAAGCCGCGGTCAGTCAGGCTAGGCTAGGGGCTGTTGCCGTTTTATTCGCGCGCCCATTGATACGGCAACAGCCCCTGGTACCACGTCCATGTAAATGAGGTTGTCATGTCCAGTGAAAGCGTTAACGAATCAGACGGTGTGCCCCTGACAGCAGTCGAAGCCAGAACCCTGGGATGCCTGATCGAAAAGCAGGCCACTACCCCGGAGGCCTATCCCCTGACCCTCAATGCGCTGGTGTTGGCGTGCAACCAGAAGACCAGTCGCGAGCCGGTGCTGAACCTGAGCCCCGGTCAGGTCGGTCAGGCCCTGCGCAGCCTCGAAGGCCGCGGCTTGGCGCGGCTGGTGATGGGCAGCCGCGCCGATCGCTGGGAGCATCGCGCCGACAAGGGCCTGGAGTTGATTGCGGCCCAGCAGATATTGATCGGTCTGCTGTTGCTGCGGGGCCCGCAGACGGTCAATGAGCTGCTGACGCGCAGTAGTCGCATGCATGACTTTGAGGAGGCCGAGCAGGTGCAGCACAATCTGGAGCGCCTGATCAGTCGCGGCCTGGTTTGCCAGTTACCGCGCCAGGCGGGGCAGCGCGAAGAGCGCTATATGCATGTGCTGGGTGATCCGGCGGATCTGCAGGCGGCCATTGAGGCGCGGGCAAGTGAGCCTGCTCGGGCCAGCAGCAGTGCTCAGTACGAGAGCCGTCTGGACGCTCTGGAGGCTCGGCTGGCTGCCCTTGAGGAGCGTCTGGCGCAGCTGGAGTAAGCCTCCAGATACGCCAAAGGTGCCCGTTTTGGGCACCTTTGCTGGGGATGTATCTGTAGCCCGGGGGTTAGCCAATGCGCTGCCCCGGGGTGCGCTCGGCACCACCTTCGGCGAGGCGGTCAGGACCTACCCGGTCGGCACCGTCTGCCGCGATACGCAGGCGCTGTTGCAGGCGCTCGGCACCGCCTTCGGCGAGGCGGTTGGGACCGACCCGATCGGCTCCGTCTTCGGCGACACGCAGGCGCTGTTGCAGGCGCTCGGCCCCACCTTCGGCCAGGCGATTAGGGCTTACCCGATCGGCTCCGTCTTCGGCGATACGCAGACGCTGTTGCAGGCGCTCAGCACCACCCTCGGCGAGACGATTAGGACCTACCCGGTCGGCACCGTCTTCGGCGATACGCAGGCGCTGTTGCAGACGCTCGGCACCACCTTCGGCGAGACGGTCAGGACCTACCCGGTCGGAGCCGTCAGCGGCGATACGCAGACGCTGTTGCAGGCGTTCGGCACCACCTTCGGCCAGCGGAGTGCTGCCAAAACCGATAACCGTTTTAACGCTGCTGTCCTGGGCTTCGCCAAGCAGGGGTTGTGGGCTGCCTTGTGGCAGGGCGAATGCACCAGCGGACAGGCTGGTCAGGAACAGTGCGGTGATCATTTGCTTTTTCATGTTCAGGCTCCTCGTGAGGGCGGTAAGTGACTACGGAGCCCATATTACTGATGAAAAATTGATGAAGAAGTTGAGCCTGGGCATGGTAATAATCGATGCGCTTGATAGTGGGTTTTTACCGCTCTAGAAAAGGTGTTTCAGATTGTTTGTCCGGCTCTTTTGTGCGGGGTTATGGATTATTTTTGTAGGCTCTTTATTATCTAATTATTTGATATGTTGGTTCGGGCACAGGGCGACGTTTGATCGAACTCGGGGCTTTGCTTGAAATACTGAACGGCCGCTGCGTATTTTGTACGCCTCGCCGTTCGCATACGGCTCTTGCGCATATAAGGACAACAGCAGATGAACGCCCTCAACCGCACCGCCATGGCCGAATTACTGCGGGGTATCGATCAAGTTGAATGCGTGACCCCCGATCTCAATGGCGTGCCGCGCGGCAAGGTGATGACCGCCGAGGGCTTTCTCGAGGGGCGGCGTCTGCAGCTGGCCCGTGGCGTGCTGCTGCAATGCATCATGGGCGGTTATCCGGCCGCGCGCTTCTATGGCAGTGACGACGGCGATCTGGCCCTGAACGCCGCGCCGGGGCAGGTTTACCGGCTGCCCTGGAGCGACACGCCGCGAGCGCTGGCGATCTGCGATGCCGATGAGCTGGACGGGCGCAGCTCCGGCTTGTCCACCCGAGGCCTGCTCAAGCGCGTACTGGCTCGCTATGCCGAACATGGCTGGCAGGCGGTGGTGGCGACCGAGCTGGAGTTCTTCGTCTGCGCCCCCAACGCCGATCCGCGCCAGCCATTTCAGCCGCCCCTGGGCCTGGATGGTCGGCGCGAGGATGGCGCAGCAGCCTTTAGCGTCAGCTCCGGTAACGGTCTGCGGCCTTTCTTCAACGAGGTCTACACCTGCATGGCAGCCCTGGGTCTGCCGCGCGACACCTTTATGCACGAGATGGGCGTCAGCCAGTTCGAGATCAACCTGTTGCACGGCGACCCGCTGCTGCTGGCCGATCAGACCTTTCTGTTCAAGCACCTGCTCAAGGAGGTCGGTCTCAAGCATGGCCTGAATGTGCTGTGCATGGCCAAGCCCCTGGCGCATACGGCGGGCAGCTCCATGCATTTGCATCAGAGCGTGGTGGAGCAGGGCAGTGGGCAGAATATCTTCAGCGCCGCCGATGGCCAGGCGACGCCGGCCTTCTATCACTTTATCGGCGGTCAGCAGGCAGCTCTGGCGGATTTCACCCTGCTGTTCGCGCCCCATGTGAATTCCTATCAGCGCCTGTGCCATCCCTTTGCTTCGCCGAACAATGCCTGTTGGTCCGAGGATAATCGCTCCGCCGGACTGCGGATTCCAGCCAGTGCGCCCGTGGCGCGGCGGGTGGAGAACCGTCTGCCGGGTGCCGATGCCAATCCCTATCTGGCCCTGGCGGCCAGCCTGGCGGCAGGTCTGTACGGGATCGAGCAGCAGCTGCAACCCAGTGCGCCGATTCAGGGGGAGTTCGAAGTGCCGGATGAATTGACGCTACCCTGTACCCTGCATGCCGCTATCGAGCGTCTGAAGCGCAGCCATCTGGCGCGGGAGTTGTTCGGCGAGGAGTTTATCGCCGGCTATCTGGCCAGCAAGGCCCTGGAGCTTGCGAGCTTCCAGGATGAGATCACGCCCTGGGAGCGCCGGGTGCTGGCCGCCCAGGTATAGGCGGGTGGCCCGCGGCTGAGCCACTCGGTCGTCTGCCCATGTTCTGCCGCCGGATAGGCTTTCGGCGGCCCTTAACGGATCCAAGTGCTGCCTTATGAGTCTGATTCTCAAGTCGTTCCGTTCGCTGTATTTCGCCAGCCTGTTGATGCTGCTCGGTTCCGGCCTGCTCAGCACTTACCTGGGGTTGCGCCTGTCGCAAACCGCCGACGGTTTGTGGGTGGGGGCCTTGATGACGGCGAACTACCTGGGGCTGGTGTTGGGCGGCAAGTTGGGGCATCGGTTGATCGCGCGGGTGGGTCATATTCGCGCCTATGTGGCCTGCGCCGGCGTGGTTACGGCGACGGTGCTCGGCCATGGCCTGAGCGACTGGCTGCCGGCCTGGCTGCTGCTGCGGATGCTGTTTGGCCTGTGCATGATGTGCCAGTACATGGTGATCGAGAGCTGGCTCAATGAGCAGGCCGATATCAACCAGCGCGGCCAGGTGTTCGCCGGTTATATGGCGGCCTCCTACCTGGGCCTGATCCTGGGCCAGTTGGTGCTGGTGGTGCATCCCGCGCTGGGTCTGGAGCTGCTGATGCTGGTGGCGCTGTGCTTCGCCCTGTGCCTGGTGCCCGTGGCCCTGACCCACAAGCTGCACCCGTCCCCCCTGCATCCGGCCCCACTGGAGTTGCGTTTCTTTATCGGGCGGGTGCCGCTGTCGCTGACCACCATTGCCGTGGCCGGCTTGTTGATCGGGGCCTTCTATGGCCTGGCTCCGCTCTATGGCACGCGCATGGGGCTGTCCACCGAGCAGGTCGGCCTGTTTATGGGCTTCAGCATCCTCGCGGGGCTGCTGGTGCAGTGGCCGCTGGGCTGGCTGTCGGACCGCTATGATCGCGTTCAGTTGATCCGTGGCTGTGCGGCCTTGCTGGTGCTGGCCGCCTTGCCGCTGGCGCTACTGACGGAGGCGACACTGGCGCTGCTGTTTGCCGTGGGCTTTCTGGTCTGCGCCCTGCAATTCAGCCTTTATCCTCTGGCGGTGGCCCTGGCCAATGACCATGTCGAGGGCGAGCGCCGGGTGTCGCTGACGGCCATGCTGTTGGTGACCTTCGGCGTGGGAGCCAGTGTCGGCCCGCTGCTGGCGGGCGTGCTGATGCGTTTTCTCGGTGCCAATATGCTCTACGCCTTCGTCTGTGCCTGCGCGATGATCCTGGTTGTCCGCGTGCGGCCGGAGCGGGTCACCCACCTGCATCAGGTCGAGGATGCACCGCTGCACCATATTCCGATGCCCGACAGTACGACCAGCTCGCCCCTGACTGCGGCGCTCGATCCGCGGGTCGATGAGCAGGTGGTGCACGAACAGATGCACGATAGCGAACAGCCGGCGGACGATAAGGCCGAGGCCCGGGGCGCTGAGGTCGAGGCGCGGCCATGAACCCGCTGCTGAGCGTGATTATCCCGGCTCGCAACGAGGCCCAGGCCTTGCCCCTGCTGTTGGCCGATCTGGCGGCCTTGCGCGAGGCCGGGGCCGAGTTGCTGCTGGTCGATGGCGGCAGCAGCGACGCCAGCCTTGAGCTGGCCGCCGGCCATGTCGATCAGTTGCTCAGTTGCGCCGCCGGGCGGTCGCGGCAGATGAATGCCGGGGCCGCCGCCGCGGCTGGCGACTACCTGTGGTTTGTGCATGCCGATACCCGGGTCAGCCCCGAAGCCATTCGGCATCTGCTCGATGTCTTGATCGAGCGTCCGCTGTGGGGGCGTTTCGATGTGCGCCTGTCCGCGCGTGGCCCGATGTTCAGGTTGATCGGCGGCATGATCAGCCTGCGTTCGCGCCTGAGCGGCATCGCCTCGGGCGATCAGGGGATCTTTGTCGCCCGGGCGACCTTCGAGGCGCTCGGCGGCTATGCCGATATTCCCCTGATGGAAGACCTGGAGCTCTGCCGCCGGCTCAAGCGCCTGGCCTGGCCGTGCTGTCTGCGCCCGGCCCTGACCACCTCGAGTCGGCGCTGGGAGCAGCAGGGAATTTGGCGTACCTTGTTGCTTATGTGGCGTTTGCGCCTGGCTTACTACTGCGGGGTCAGCCCGGAGAAGCTGGCGCGCCAGTATCAACGAGGAACACCACCATGAGTCTGTCGATTTCCCTGCACATGCTGGCGCGCGCGCCCGTACCGGGGCGGGTGAAGACGCGGCTGATTCCGGCGCTGGGCAGGGAGGGCGCGTGCGATCTGCAACGGCTGCTGCTGGAACGCGCCCTGCAACTGCCCGGGGAGGGTTTCAGCGAGCGCTTCCTGTGGCTCGACGATGAGGCCGATAGGCCTCTGCAGGCCTTGGCCGAAGAGTTGGGCTGGACCCTGGTCGAGCAGCCTGCGGGGGATCTCGGCGAGCGCATGCGGCGCATCGCCGCCCTGGGGCTGGCGGACAGCGACGGGGTGATCCTGATCGGCAATGACTGTCCGGCGCTGGATGGCGGTTATCTGGGCAGTGCCTGTGCGGCTCTGCAGAAACAGTCGGTGGTCATCGGTCCGGCCGAGGATGGCGGTTATGTGCTGCTGGGGTTGCGCTGCATCACCTCATCGCTGTTCAGCGATATGCCCTGGGGCACGGAGCAGGTTTTGTCGATGACCCAGGAACGCTTGCTGCAACTGGACTGGAGCCATCACCTGCTGCCCACCCTGTGGGACGTCGACCGTCCCGAAGACCTGCCGCGCCTGGCGGCGCTGGGCATCAAGATCTAGAACAACCCATCGCTTTCGAAGCGACGAGCCTCGCGCTGCAGCTGGTAGACGAAGCGTTCGACCTGGCGCTGCTCGAGCCCGCTCATGCGGTGGAAGCGCGCGCCAATAAAGGTGATATCGAGCTTTTCGTCATACTGGGTGTGGCGCAGTTCCAGGGCCGAAGTCATGGCCCCAAAGGGAAACTGTACGGTAAAGCGTTCGTAGACCTGTCCGGTCTGCAGGCTGGCGGTGACATTGCCGGGGACGCGCAATTTGCAGCCGGTTGCGGAAATATCCAGCAGTTGTCCGCTCAGGGCGGTGCGCAGCTTGTCGCCAGCCAGTTCGATCTTGATCAGTTCGGTCTGCTTGAGAGGGGCCCTGAAGGCGCTACGGCGCTGGTGGTAGAGTACTTCGCTGGGCAGCGGGCTGAGATAGCAGCGTGCCCCTTCATGTTCGGTGATGCGCACATCCTGTTCGCACTCCCAGGCCACGCGCACGCCTTCGTGGAAGGCTTCGATGCGGAACGCCTCGCCGTTGAGCAGGAAGCGTTCGCCATCGCGGGGAATCATTTCATCCAGGATCACTAGCCGCTTGTCGCGATCGACCTCGATCACATAGCTCTGGAAGCGTTGGCTGCGTTCCTGGAAGGTGATGATCAGTGGGTCGTGGTTTTGTTGCAGTAGGCGCAGGTTGGCAACTATTTCCACGGGTGCCTTGAGCACCTTAGGCGGTTGCGGGCCCTCTTCCTGGCTAAAAGGATTGGACACGGTCCGTAACTCTCCGGGCAAAAGCTTGAGCACCAGCATACTGTCAATATGGCAGCATGTCCCTGTGCTTTGTTATAGGTATCAGGCCTGGCTTAGAGGACGCTGTTGGCCAATTCTAGCGGCAGCGCCACGGCTGTCATAGAGGCCGGGGGTTTCGTTGCCGCGCAGGATGCCCAGCATGCTGCTGGTTGATGCCTGGCTGGCGCGGATCAGGCGGCCATTGCGCAGGTTGGCCTGTTGGCAGCGCTCGAGCAGGGCGCTCAGCTGGTCGCCGCGTTCGAGCAGCAGTGCACCCTGACTGGAGTGCGCGGCCAGCGCCTGCAGGCCGGCGCGGTCGGCGCTGAGGTGGGCGTCAAGCAACAGCTGGCTGCGGGTTCGGCCATGCTCTTCGAGGAGGCCGAGCAGCGGTTGCTTTTCCGTCAGCAGGCTCTGCAGGCGCGGCAGGTCGCGCTCGCCGAGGGCCTGGAATTCGTGTTCGATCAATTCAAGCAAACGCTCGGCGGTGCCGATATCGTCGGTGAATAGCTCAAGCAGGGTGATGTCGTGCATGGCGGGCTCTTGGGGGTGGCGGATCACTCGGGGCGCTGCGGCCGTCGATGATCTGGCGGGCGACCATTACCCCCAGCGTAGCCCTGGGGCTAACGCTGGGATTCGAAATTCAGCAGCTTGCTGGCCACACGCTGGCTGTCGACCTGGTAGCTGCCGTCGGCGATGGCCTGTTTAAGCTGGGCGACGCGCTCCTTGTCGACAATCGGCTGGTCGCGCAGCTTCTCGCCGATCTTCTGCAGCTGTTGTGCTTCACGGCTGAGTTGCACCGATTCACCGCTTTTGCTGGCCTGGGCCTGCTCGGCGGGTGCGGGCACGCTGGTGGTCTGCTTGGCCGTGATGGCTTCATTCTGTCCACCGGACTGGGCACTGCCGGTACGCCCCGAGTTGGCGGGGGTGGCGGCATTATTGGGCCGGTTAAAGTCGATGACCATGATGCAAAACCTCGAACAGTGTTTGGACGCTTGCCTTGCTTATCGGCACCAGCCAATAGAACTTTAGAAAAAATCTGCGTCAGGCATGAGTCTAAAACACCTTGTGGAAAATCGTTAGGCATAGTCTAAACAAGAATCATGCCTACATGGCCACTTCAACCTGCCCAGGCCCTGTGATCCGGGCCTTGACCACCCGCTTGGAGCGCTGGTTGCGCACGCTGATCTGTTTGCCCAGGGCCCCGTCCGACAGGGCTTCACCGGGCATGCGTACGCTGATGCCGCCGCTGCGAGCGCTGATTATCACCTGGTCGCCCTTGCGGATAACCTCGGCCTGCTGGACGTGCACGGGGGCCAATACCTGGTCGGGCAGTAAGGCCCGCGTCAATTTTTTGCCGAGAGCTTGTTGCAGGCTGGTCAGGTAGCCTTGGTTGAGCAGGCCGATATCGCGCTCGGCCAGGCTGACATCCATTTCCGTCACGACATTGTCGCGCTTGAGCGGGCGGTTGGCGGTGACGACTTCACGGTATAGGCGCACCTGCCCGGGGACGAAAACCGTCCAGGGCGAGCTGCCATCGCAACGTACCCGCAGGGTGACGCGGCCTATGGGCTGCGCCGGGCTTTCCAGGCTGGTGGTCAGGTCCTGATCGCACAGCGGCAGGCGCAGCCGCGGGTCGAGCCGGTTGATCTGGATCTCGTGACGGCCGGCTATGTTGCTACGTTGGAGATAATCGCCCACCGCCTGCTCAAGAAAGGTCTCGCTTGCGCCGATAAGGTCATCGGTACGCATGGTCGCCGCCGAAACCGGGGGGCCATAGCCGAGCGCCAGCAAAGCAGGTAAAACTGCCAGCCAGTAGCGGCAGTTTGCCAGTAAGTGTCGGATAGTTGTCGTTTCTGTGTTCATATGCGTTTGGTAGCAAGGCGCGTGCCGCCTGCTACGCTGACAAAAACCTGTTACTCAAATAAGGAGTTTGGGTATGGCCGGTGTGATGGATTCGGTTAACCAGCGAACTCAGTTGGTTGGGCAGAATCGTTTGGAACTGCTGCTGTTTCGTCTTAACGGCAACCAGTTGTACGGGATCAACGTGTTCAAGGTGAAAGAGGTGCTGCAGTGCCCGAAACTCACCATCATGCCCAAATCCAGCCCGGTGGTTCGCGGTGTGGCCAATATCCGTGGCGGCACCATCCCCATCCTCGACCTGTCCATGGCGACCGGTAGCGCTCCGCTGGAGAATATCGGCAGCAGTTTCGTGATCATCACCGAGTACAACACCAAGGTTCAGGGCTTTTTGGTGCAGTCGGTCGAACGCATCGTCAACATGAACTGGGAGGCGATTCATCCGCCACCCAAGGGCACTGGACGGGATCACTATCTGACCGCCGTGACCCATCTGGACGACAAGATGGTCGAGATCATCGATGTCGAGAAGGTGCTGGCCGAAGTCGCACCTACCTCCGAGGTGATCTCCGCAGGCATTCTCGATGCACGGACCCAGGCCCGTGCTGTCAGCAAGCGGGTACTGACCTGCGACGATTCCTCGGTGGCGCGCAAGCAGGTGACCCGTTGCCTGGAGACTGTGGGCGTCGAGGTGGTGGCGCTCAACGATGGCCGTCAGGCGCTGGATTACCTGAAGGCCATGGTCGAGGAGGGGCGCAAGCCGGAGGAGGAATTCCTGATGTTGATTTCCGACATCGAGATGCCCGAGATGGATGGCTATACCCTGACCGCGGAGATCCGCGCCGATCCACGCATGCAAAAGCTGCACATCATCCTGCATACTTCGCTTTCCGGTGTGTTCAACCAGGCCATGGTCAAGAAGGTAGGCGCGGATGACTTTCTCGCCAAGTTCCGCCCCGATGATCTGGCGGGGCGGGTGGCCGAACGCATCAATCTTTCGGCAGGGGACTGAGGGCTTGGCCCGCAGTGAACAACATGATCGTCGAGGCCTCGCGAGTGTCTACAGGTAATTTGGATTTCGAGCAGTTCCGGATATTTCTGGAAAAAGCCTGTGGCATCCTGCTGGGTACCAACAAGCAGTATCTGGTTTCCAGCCGGCTCAACAAGCTGATGGAGCAGAACAGCATCAAGACCTTGGGGGAGCTGGTCCAGCGTATGCAAACCCAGCCGCGTAGCGGGCTGCGCGAGCAGGTGGTGGATGCCATGACCACCAACGAAACCCTGTGGTTTCGCGATACCTATCCTTTCGAGGTGCTGAAGAACCGGGTGCTGCCGGAGATGATCAAGGCCAGCCCGGGGCAGCGCATCCGCATCTGGTCGGCCGCCTGTTCCTCGGGACAGGAACCCTACTCGTTGTCGATGAGCATCGACGAATTCGAGAAAACCAATATCGGCCAGCTCAAGGCCGGCGTGCAGATTGTCGCCACCGACCTGTCGCCGACCATGCTGGCCAACTGCAAGTCCGGCGAGTACGACAGTCTGGCGATGGGGCGCGGCCTGTCCCAGGAACGCCTGCAGCGCTACTTCGATCCAAAGGGGCCGGGGCGCTGGGTGATCAAACCGGCTATTCGCAGCCGTATCGACTTTCGTCCGCTCAACCTGCTCGACAGCTATGCCAGCCTCGGCAAATTCGATGTGGTGTTCTGCCGCAACGTGCTGATCTATTTCTCGGCCGAGGTGAAGAAAGACATCCTCACGCGTATCCATGCGATGTTGAAGCCGGGCGGTTATCTGTTTCTCGGAGCCTCGGAGGCCCTGAACGGCTTGCCCAGCCATTATCAGATGGTGCAGTGCAGCCCGGGGATCATCTACAAGGCGAAATAAGCGCGGCGATAATAAAAAACGGGAGGCCATTGGTCTCCCGTTTTTTATTGTCGCCGTGCCCAGATCCGCTGTTTACCTCCAGCTGGCCTGTACCGCCGGCAGCGGCTCCTGGCACCGGCTGTTATGGCCAGGCTGCAGATACGGCATAAGGATCGGGGCCATGCCCTTGAGTACCTGCACCGGCAACGCCGAGGTGAAATGGAAGTTTTCCGCAGCGCGCCCAGGGACGAACGCGGTGAGGGTGCCGTAATGGCGCGGCCCCAGGTAGAAGACAAAGGTTGCCGTGCGGTTCATGGCCCGGGAGCTGAGCACCCGGCCACCGGCCCCGACGGTTTCGATGCGGTTGTCGCCGGTGCCGGTTTTGCCGCCGACCCTCAGCACCTGCCCGTCGGCCAGCTTGAAGCTGCCCTGCAGGCGGCGTGCGGTGCCGTTGTCGACCACTTCGGCGAGGGCGTTGCGCAAGGCGGCGGCCACCTCCGAGGCCATGACCCGGGTGCCCACCACCTGATTGCGCCCGACCAGGGTGTCGTAGGGGGTGTCGGCGGCAAAGTGCAGGCTGTCGATGCGCATGCTGGGTTGGCGAATACCGTCGTTCTGGATGATCCCCATCAGCTCGGCCAGGGCCGCCGGACGGTCGCCGGAACTGCCGATGGCGGTGGCGAGAGAGGGCACCAGATGGGCGAAGGGGTAGCCCAGGTTTTGCCAGCGCTGATGAATATCGAGGAAGGCCTCGACCTCCAGCATGATGCGGATGCGGCTGTCGCGGGCGCTCTTGTGCCGACTGCGGAACAGCCAGCCATAGACTTCCTGGCGCTCGTCCAGGCTGGCCTGCACCGCATCGTTGAAGGTGGCCTGGGGATTTTCGATCAGATAGCCGAGCAGCCACAGCTCCAGCGGGTGAACCCGGGCGATATAGCCCTGGTCCGGTAGATCGTAGGCCCCGGGGCCATAGGTCCGGTACAGCTCGGCGACCCGCGTGTCGCTGAGCGCGGCCTGCGGCAGATAGGTGCGCAGGAAGGCGGCAAAGGTGGCCGGGTCGGCCTGGGGCGACAGGTAGCGATGCACGGCGGCCAGGCGGGCCGGGGTGTGGCGCAGGCCGTTGAGGAAGGTTTCCAGACGCTGCTGCTCGGCTTGCCCCTGATACTTGCGCCAGAAGCGCAGCAGGAAGGTCTTGCCTTCGCGATCGGCGAAGTCCATCAGGTAGGCCTGGCGCCTGGGGTCCTTGTCGTCCTTCAGCAGTTCGGCGCTGTTTTCCGGGCCCTGGTAGGTGCTGTAGCGCACCAGATCACGCATCAGTCGGATAAACGGCAGGTTGAGGGACTCGCGCAGGGCTTCGTGCAGGGTGGCGATGCGCTGGTTGTCCTCGCGGCGGAAGTTGGCAAAGGTATGGATGCCGCCGCCGGTGAAGAAGCGCTCATGGGGGCTGGCCGAGTACTTGCGCTCCAGGGCGGCGTCGAGCATGGCCGGCAGATTCGCCTGCGGATTGCTCAACAGGTAGCCGACTGCCCAGCGGGTCAGGTTGTCCTGGCCGTTGACCGTGCGCAGTTCGGCGCTGCTTTGCCCGGCATGGCGCGCGTGCAATTCGGCGACTATTTCCAGATAGGTGGCCAGTACCCTGAGCTTGGCGGTGGAGCCCAGCTCCAGTTTGCTGCCTTCATTGATGTCGAAGGGCTGGTCGGTGCTGTCGGTCTGCACCCGCACCCGGCTGCCGGTGGCCGTGCGCTCGAACAGGTTGAAGCTGTAGCGCACTTCGGCGGTTTTCTCCGGCGACAGCAGGCGCTCGCCGAACAGGCCGATCTCTCCGGCAAACTCCGGGTCGGCCAGCTGTTGCAGATACTGGCTGGCGGCCTGCTGCAGTTCGTCGTGCAGGGTACTGGTGACGCTCAGGTCGAGGCGGTCGAGGTCGTACAGCGGCATATTGAGCATGGCCGAGAGGCGTGAGCGCGAGACGCTGATGCCTTTGTTGCCGTCCACGGTCTGCAGGTTGGGTTCCAGCACCCAGTCGCGGTAGCCGAGGGGCTGGCTGAGGGCGGCATCGCGCAACGGCTGGTCGATCAGGCCGCCGTTGGCCAGCACGCGGATATGGCTGTCGGTCAGCTCGGCCAGGTCATGGCGTCCCTGGGCCAGGTAATAGGAGGGGCGGCGCTGGGCGATCATCAGGGCCAGTACCTGGCGCAGGGCCAGACCGCGCTCTGCCACGCTGGCCTCGGGCGAGCGGTCCGGGTCGAGCAGGTGGTTGACCCGGGCAAAGTCGGCCCCAAACCAGATGCGCAGGCCGTCCGCCAGACCATGCACCTCGCCATGCCCCGGTGCCGCCGAGAGCGGCACGCTGTTGAGGTAGTCGCGGACGATGTTTTCCCGCGCGGCCAGGGTCTGCGGGCCGCTCTGGTAGGCGCGTATGCTGGCGGAAATCATCTGCCGGAGCTTTTCCGTGGCCGAGAGGGTCAGGCCATCCGGCGAGTGGCGGTATTTCTCCAGCTGGGTGGCCAGGGTACTGCCGCCTGAGGATTGATCCTGCATGTCGAGCATTTTGCCGACCTGGGACACTGCCGCCATGATAAAGCGCGGCCAGTCCACGGCCGGGTTGGCCAGGGGCTGCTGCGGGTCGAGCAGATGGCGGTTCTCGATAAACAGCAGGCTGCCGGCGACCAGTGGCGGGATGGCGCTGAAGCTCGGGTAGCGCTGCTGGGGATAACGGAATTCGTAGAAGGGTGTGCCGCGGCAATCGCTGATACGCAGTCCGGCCTGGATCTTTTCCGGGTAAGGAATAAAGAAGCCGCGTTGTGCATAGTCGAGCAGCGCTGGCGAGAACTGCGCCTGCTGTTGCACGTTGAAACCACGTTGTGCGAGGCGTTCGAGCATCAGCGGGATATAGGTATAGCCCAGGCGCTTATCGAAGGGGCCTTCCTTGGGGTAGCTGATCGCCGGGCTGGGGCCGGGCCTGACCTGATAACTCAGCGATTGCGCATAGCGACTAAGCTCTTGGGCCTGCAAGCGCGAACTGTGCATTTCATAGGCGAGCAGCAGGGCAGCGATTATCAGCAGCAACAGTAGCGACAGCCAGAAGACGACTTTCACCTTACTGCGGCGCTTGTCAGCCTTGGGTTGCGCGCTGGGCTGGCTGTCGCTGGGCAGTTGGGTGATCTGAGGTTGCCAGGATGTGCCCATATTCATCTCGCCCTTGTACTCATCCGTAGGTGTATGGGGCCGGATAACCGTAGCGGGCCCAAGTGCCGGATTTCGCGCTTAGCACCGCTTGCCAATCAGTCTAGCGGTTGGGCGGGCGCTCTGGCAGGGAGTATTGGGTCGACACGAATTTATTTACAGGGCCTAGAATCGAACCACGCAGACACCGTAGGAGGTGATCCATGCAGCGTGATCATCGTGAGCAACTCGGCCTCAGCTGGCAGGCCAATGCCGATGCCTGGACCGCGGCGGTACGCGAACGGCGTATCGAAAGCCGCCGCCTGGTCACCGATGCGGCCATTGTCCAGGCCATTCTGGCCTTGGCCCCGGGACGTGTGCTCGACCTCGGCTGCGGTGAAGGCTGGCTGTGCCGCGGCCTGGCCGAGCATGGTATCGAGGCGGTCGGCGTGGATGCTTGTGCGCCCTTGATCGCCGTCGCCCGTCAGGCCGGCTGCGCGCGTGCGCAGTACCGCGTCTGCGGCTATGCCGAGCTGGAAAGCCAGGCGGCGCAACTGGGGCGTTTCGATCTGCTGGTGTGCAACTTTGCCCTGCTCGAAGAGCCCCTGGCTCCGACCCTGAATGCCTTGCACGGCCTGCTGGCTGAGGGCGGCCGTCTGCTGGTCCAGACCCTGCATCCCTGGCGGGCCTGTAACGACGCCGGCTACCGCGATGGCTGGCGGGTGGAGCGTTTTGCCGGGTTCGGCGAGGGCTTTGCCGAGCCCATGCCCTGGTTCTTCCGCACCCTGGAGTCCTGGCTGGCCCTGTTCACTGAAACCGGCTGGCGCTTGCAGTGGTTGCAGGAGCCCCTGCATCCGGAAAGCGAGCAACCGGTGTCGCTGCTGTTGCTATTGAGTGGCGAGCGCTAGGGTCTGTTGCCGTTTCGTTCGCGGTCGCGCCGGAGCCTGTTTTAGCGCGAGGCAAGGCACGAGACACGAAGTTTGGTTGTTCCAAATGAGTGTCGAGAAACGAAGTATCGCGCTAAAACAGGCCCGGCCCTTCGGGTTGCGCGCAAAATCTCGCCATGCGGTGTTGGAGGACTTGGCAAGGGAACAACCATTGCCTGCGTCCTCCGCCTAGCCTGGCGAGATTTTGCGCAGCAACGCGGCTCGCGACGAAACGGCAACAGACCCTAGGGAGGGAGCATGCAGCTATTGCTGAATATCGATGTGCCGGATATCGACGCAGCTTGCGCCTTCTATACTCGGGCCTTTGGCCTGCAACTGGGGCGGCGGCTGTTTGCCGGCCAGGTGCGCGAACTGCTGGGCGCACCGCTGCCCATTTACCTGCTGGCCAAGGTCGAAGGCAGTGCGCCCTTCGCCGGCAGTGCCGCAGGGCGTAGCTATCAGCCGCACTGGACCCCGCTGCACCTGGATCTGCTGGTCGAGGATCTGGATGTCGCCCTGGCCCGCGCCCTGGCGGCTGGTGCGCGGCAGGAAGGGCCGATCCACAACCAGCCGTGGGGTCGCCTGGTCGGTTTGCGCGACCCTTTCGGCCATGGCTGCTGTCTGCTGCAATGGCAGGGCCAGGGTTACGCCGAGGTGAGCGAGACTCAAGATGACTGAAGGGGCGCTTATGCCCCCTGGTGAACACAACTCTGGAGGGCTTTGAAGACGATGCGTACGCTTGAATTAGCCGCTACCCGGGTGCCGGTGATCGGCCAGGGTACCTGGCGCATGGGCGAGGATGCCGCGCAGCACCGTGCGGAAGTGGCGGCCTTGCGTCTGGGTATAGAACTGGGCCTGCGTCTGATCGATACCGCGGAGATGTACGGCGAAGGCGGTGCCGAAGCGGTGGTGGGCGAGGCGATTGCCGGGCGGCGCGAGCAGGTGTTTCTGGTCAGCAAGGTCTACCCGCACAATGCCAGCCGGCGCGGCGTGATGGCGGCCTGCGAGCGCAGCCTGCAGCGCCTGCAGACCGAGGTGATCGACCTCTACCTGCTGCATTGGCGTGGCCAGTATCCATTGGCGGAAACCGTCGAGGCGTTCGAGCGTCTGCGCGCGCACGGCAAGATCCGCCGCTGGGGCGTCTCCAACTTCGACCTGGACGACCTGCAGGAGCTGGACGCGCCGGCCTGTGCCAGCAATCAGGTGCTCTACAATCCCGAGGCGCGCGGTATCGAATTCGATCTGCTGCCGTGGCAGCAGCAACAGGGCATGCCCTTGATGGCTTACTGCCCGCTGGGCCAGGCCGGCCAGCTGCTGAGCAACCCGGCGTTGCTTGAGGTGGCCGAGCGCCATGCCGTTACCCCGGCGCAGGTCGCTCTGGCCTGGGTCGTGCGCCAACCCGGGGTGATTGCCATTCCCAAGGCAATCGAGCCAGCGCACCTGCAGCTGAATGCCGACGCGGCGGGTTTACAGTTGAGCGCCGAGGACCTGGCGTTGATCGATACGGCCTATCCGCCGCCCGGGGGTAAGCGGCATTTGCAGATGGTATGAATGATTCCGCATCGTTCTGAGAGCGTCCCGGATTGCGCTGACGCTTATCCGGGCTACCACAGCGCTGCTCACTGCCCTCCTTAGTCGACGATAAACAGGCGTGCGCCTGTGCTGGTCGAGGAGCGGTGCGCCTCGGCCTGGTCGGCGACCTGATAGCTCATGCCGGCGGTCATCACGAACTGGCGTCCGTCTTCCAGCTCGGTGTGCAGTTCGCCTTCCAGGCACAGCAGGATATGGCCTTTATGGCACCAGTGATCAGCCAGATAGCCCGCGCTGTATTCGACCATGCGCACGCGAATGTTGCAGAAGACCTGGGTGCGCCAGTAGGCCATGCCGGTTTCGCCGGCATGTTCGCTGGGCTCGATCTGGCTCCAGTCGGTGGTGCCGAAAGGGATATTGCTTATGTCCATGCCGTTATGTCCTTGATCGCTAATGGTTCAGGCTGGCCTTGGCCGGTTTTGCCGCAAGCAGGTGTTCCGGCAGGTCGAGCAGGTCGTCGTCGAAGGTCTCCAGCGGCGGCGGGCGGCGTTCGAAGCGCGAGCCTAGCACCAACAGGCAGGGGGTCAGCAACAGGGTCAGCACGGTGGCGAAGCTCAGGCCTCCGGCGATGGCGCTGGACAGCTGCGTCCACCACTGGGTCGAGGGCGCGCCGACACCCAGGCTCGGGGTCAGCAGGTCGACGTTGACGCTGAGCACCATGGGCATCAGGCCGAGAATGGTGGTCACCGCCGTGAGCAGCACCGGGCGCAGGCGCAGGCTGCCGGTTTCCAGCGCGGCCGCGCGCGGCTCCAGGCCCTGGCGGCGCAGCTGGTTGTAGGTGTCGATCAGGATGATGTTGTTGTTCACCACGATGCCGGCCAGGGCGATCAGGCCCATGCCGACCATGACGATGCCGAACGACTGGCCATTGACCAGCAGGCCCATCAGCACCCCGGCGGTGGACAGGACGATGGCCGAAAGCACCAAAATCGCCTGGTAGATGCTGTTGAACTGGGTCACCAGGATGATAAACATCAGGAAGATCGCCACGCCGAAGGCGGTCATCAGGAAGGTGGCCGCCTCGCGCTGGTCGGCGTCCTCGCCGGCGAAGGTCACCTGCACATCGCCGGGCACCTCACCCATGGCTTCGCGCAGGGCTTGCAGGCGTTCATCCAGGCGTGCGCCTTCGGCCATGTCGGCCTGCAGGGTGATGGTGCGGTTGCCGTCGACCCGGCGCAGGGTGCCGACCTTGGGTGCCTGTTGCAGGTCGACAAAGTTCGACAGCGGTACTTGGCCGCTCGGCGTGTTCAGGGTCAGGCGACCGAGCTGGTCGAGGGAGCGCCAGTTGCCCGGCAGGCGCACGCGGATGTCCACCTCGTCGGTGGCGTCTTCCGGGCGGTAGGTGGCCAGTTTCAGGCCGTTGGTGATCATCTGCACCGCGTTGCCCACACTGAGCACATCCGCACCGAAGCGCGCGGCGGCCTCGCGGTCGACCTTGACCCGCCACTCGATGCCGGGCAGGGCGCGGTCGTCCTCGATGTCCTTGAACCCGCCAATGCGCAGCATGGTCGCGCGCACCTGTTCGACCAGCTGGTCGGCCTTAGCCGGGTCCAGCGAGCTGATCTGCAGCTTGACCGGTTTACCGCTGCTCGGGCCTTCCTCTTGCTTGCGGAACTCCAGGATGATCCCGGGGATGTCCGCCGTGCGGGTGCTCATGTCGGCGAGGATCTGGCTGGCTGAACGGCGTTCATGCCACTCGACGAACTGGAACTGCAGGGTGCCGATCACATCCGCGCCGAGCTGGCCGTCCGGTTGCGCCAGGGAGCGGGCATACAGCGCCTTGACCTCGCTCATGCCGAGCAGGCGTTTTTCCACCTGCTGCAGCAGGACATCCTTCTCCTGCACCGACAGGTCCCCACGGGCTCGCAGCCAGATTTGCGCGCTTTCCGGCTCGACCTCCGGGAAGAACTCCACGCCATGGTTGAAGCGGCCATAGGCGGTGTAGATCAGCGCGATCAGGGCCAGCATGCCCAGCAGGGTCAGGCCGGGGCGTTTCAGCAAGGTGCCCAGCAGGCGGCGATAACCCACTGCGCCACGGCCGGGCTGCGTGGTTTGCGGCAGCGGTTGGCCGCCGGTGACTGCGCCGAGCACCGGCAGGAACACCAGGGCCATGGACAGGGAAGCCAGCAGGCAGAGAATTACCGTGGCCGGCAGGTACTTCATAAACTGGCCGACCACCCCGGGCCAGAACAGCAGCGGCAGAAATACCACCAAGGTGGTGGCCGTGGAGGCAATCACCGGCCAGGCCATTCGTGTGGCCGCGTTGGCCCAGGCCTGGCGCGGGCTCTGGCCCTGGTGCAGGTAACGGTCGGCCAGCTCGGAGATCACGATGGCCCCGTCCACCAGCATCCCAGCGACCAGGATCAGGCTGAACAGCACGACGATATTGAGGGTGAAACCGAGCATCCAGATCAGCAAAATGCCGGTCAGAAACGCCCCTGGTATGGTCAGGCCGACCAGCAGCGCCGAGCGCATGCCCATGCTCGCCACCACCAGGATCAGCACCAAGACGATGGCGGTCATGACGTTGTTGAGCAGGTCGCCGAGCATGCCCTTGACATCCTGCGACTGATCCATGATGTAGCTGACCTTGAGGCCTTCGGGCAGCAGCGGCTGGGCCTTGATCATCAGCGCCTTGACCTGCTCAATGGTGTCGATGATGTTCGCGCCGCTACGCTTGGAAACCTCCAGCACCACCGCTGGCTGGCCATTGATCCGAGCAAAGCCGGTGGGGTCCTTGAAGGTGCGGTGGATGCTGGCGACATCGCCAAAGGTCACCACGCTGCCACCCACCACCTTGATCGGCATGCTCAGCACGTCCTCGAGGTTTTCGATGACTCCGGGCACTTTCAGGCTCATGCGCCCGGCACCGCTGTCCAGGCTGCCGGCGGCGACCAGGCGGTTGTTGCGGCTGACCAGATTGAACAGCTCGTTGTAATCGATGCCGTAGCTGTCCAGCACCTGCGGGTCGACGACGATTTCCAGCAGGTCTTCGCGGTCACCGCCGATCTCCACCGACAGCACCTCGGCGATGCCTTCGACGTTCTCTTTCAGGCGGCGGGCGGTATACACCAGCTCCTGTTCGGCAATCGGCCCGGACAGGCCGATCGACAGCACCGGAAACAGCGCCACGTTGACTTCATTGACCGTCGGTTCCTCGGCCTCATCCGGCAGCTTGCTGCGTGCGGTATCGACCTTCTCGCGGACATCGGCCAGGGCCAGCTTGGCGTTGAAGCCGGCATCGAATTCGAGGGTCACCGAGGCATGGCCTTCGCTGGCCATGGAGCGCATTTCCTTGACGCCCTCAAGGCTGCGCAACTCCTGCTCCAGCGGTCGTACCAACAAGCGTTCGGCGTCTTCCGGGCTGATGCCTTCGAGGGTCACCGAGACATAGATGATCGGGATGCTGACGTCAGGGTTGGCTTCCTTGGGAATGGCGAAATACGCCCCCAGGCCACCCAGCATCAGGAAGGCCAGTAGCAGCAGGGTGGTGCGGCTGCGATCCAGTGCCGCGGCGATCAGGCCATGCATCTCAACTTCCCCCTTGGGCTGGCTGGCTGAGCACCTGCTGGCCCGGTTCGACGAAGCCCTGGCCGAGGGTGATCAGCGCCACCTTGGGCGGCAGGCCGCTGACCCAGGCCCCCTGATTGTCGACGCTGATCAGCGTGACCGGGGTGAACTCGACCCGTTGCTGCTCATTGACCCACTTGACCCCGTGCCGGCCGGCCTGGTCCAGGCTCAGCAGGGCAGGCGACAGGCGATGGGCCAGGGTCTCGCCGGTCTGGATATGCAGGGTGGCGCTGGCCCCGGCCAGACGCAGGGCCTGCGGATTGTCGACCTTGACCTCGATACGGAAACTGCGTGAGCCGGGCTCGGCGGCGGCGGCGATAAAGTGCAACTGGCCGTCCAGCTCGCGGCCGTCGAGCAGCTCGATACGCACTCTCTGGCCTAGCCTGAGCTGAATCACCTCCTGCTGGGCGATCTGCGCACTGACCTTGAGCTGGCTGATATCCACCAGGGTCAGCAGGCTCTGGCCAGGCTGGACGAAGTCGCCGAGCTCGACCAGGCGCTGGTCGTAGATTCCGGCGAAGGGCGCGCGGATGCTGGTGTTGTCCAGCTGGATACGGGCCATGTCCAGCTCGGCGCGGGCTTTGGCCAGCTCGCTCTGCAAACGGATCAGTTCGTTGGCCGAGACCAGGTTGCGTTCGCGCAGGCGCGCGGCAGCCGTGGCATCGGCCTGGCGCTGGCGCACATCGGCTTCACCCTTGGCCACCTGGGCCGGGCGGTTGTCCGCGGACAGGCTCAGCAGCAGCTGGCCGGACTTGACCGGGCTGCCCTTGTCCTGATCCAGGCGCGCCACGCTGGCGCTGATCTGCGAACGCAATTCGACCCGCCGCCAGGCCTCGATCTGCCCCTGCACCACGTGCTGGCGCTGCATCGATTGCGCCTCCAGCCACTGGATCTCGACTTTCGCCAGGCCCTGTTCCACGGCGGGCTGATCGGCGCTGGCGGTTTTCTGCGCCTTGAACAGCGAGCCGCTGAGCAGCCACAGCAGCAACAGCAGACTGATGGCGACGGCGATCAACCAGGGGCGTTTGGACAACTGACTGAACATGGGGGCTTACTCGTGGCGGCGTGGTTGGGCGAGCAGATCGGCGGCCTGGGTACGCAGGCCGGCAATAATGAAATCGGTGACGCGGGCGAAGTATTCATCCAGGGCGATAGGTTCGGCCCAGTGGGCGAAACCGCCTGAGGCGATACGCGCCATCACCCCGTTGACGCAGGCCTCCACGCCCCATAGCAGGTTCTGGCAGTCGGCCGGAGCGAGGGCGTGGGTGCCCAGGGTTTGGTTGAGTATCTCGGCGAAGAAGCGCTGATAGTCGCGCTCCAGCTCGAGGAACTGTTGGCGCGAGGACGGATCCAGGCGCTCCTGGAACTCCGGTCGGTCGCAGTGCTGGCACAGCTGGGCCTGGATCGGATTGCTCAGCATCTGCTCGAAGGCGCGCAGGATCACCTGGCGCATGGCCTGTTGCGGCGCGCTGGTGGCATGCAGGGCGCGCAACTCGGCCAGGTCGGCGCGGGAGCGATCCAGCGCCAGGCGTGCATAGAGCGCCTCCTTGCTGGGGAAGTGCTTGTACACCGTGCCCTTGCCGATGGCGGCGGCAATCGCCACCTCGGCGATGGTCACCCGGTCCCAGGGGCGCGCGCCGAACAGCTGGCGCGCGGCATCGAGAATGGCGTGTTCCCGTTGTTCGAAGAGTTGATCCTGATAGCGCATGGCGGCCCGATTGCAGAATTGTGACCAGTGGTCATGCTATGACTGTTGGTCACGACGAACAAGCGAGGAGTTGTAACAGCGCATGCGCCTGCTTGCCTGCCATTGTGGATCCGCTGGCTTGTACCGCTGATCGCGGCGGCGCTGTCCGGCCAGCCAGGCAGACCCGGCGCTACCCCCGATGGGTTACCCCGCAGGCGTGATTCCCAGGCGGCAGCCGCGGATGGATACTCGCTGCACCCCAGATCGACGCAGCCCAGCTGCGCCGTGGTCGAACTAATCAGGAGCCCCTATGAAGGTCGAACTCGTGCAAATGGCCGGTCGCGATGGCGATACCGCCCACAATCTGCAACGCACCCTGGCGGCCATCGCCGACTGTGCGCCGGACAGCGATCTGCTGGTGTTCGCCGAAACCCAGCTGTGCGGTTTCCCCAATGCCGATAATGTCAGGCAGCTGGCCGAACCCCTCGACGGCCCCAGCGTCCAGGCGCTGCTGAGTGCGGTGCGCGAACGCGATGTGGCGGTGCTGGTCGGCATGCTCGAAGCCGACGACGGGCAGGTCTACAACAGCAGCCTGCTGATCACCCCGCAAGGGGTGGCCCTGCGCTACCGCAAGACCCACCTGTGGCCGGACGAGCGCGATCTGGTCACGGCGGGGGACCGTTTCGCCACCGTCGAATGGCGCGGCAGGCGCATCGGCTTGCTGATCTGCTACGACATCGAGTTTCCGGAAACCGCCCGGGCGCTGGCCAGCCTGGGGGCCGAGCTGATTCTGCTGTGCAACGGCAATATGGACCCCTACGGCCCGGTTCACCGCAATGCGCTGATCGCCCGGGCCCAGGAAAACCAGGTGTTTGCCCTGATGGTCAACCGGGTCGGAACGGGCGAGGGCGGCCTGGTGTTCGCCGGCGGCAGCGCAGTGGTCGACCCCTTCGGTCAGGTGCTCTGCGAGGCAGGGCGCGACGAATGTCGCCTGGCACTGCGCCTGGACTTTCAGCGCCTGCAGGCCGCCCGCCAGCACTACGACTACCTGGCGGACTGTCGTCTGGGGTTGCCGGGCGAACGGCTCGAACACCCCGATGGCCGCCGCGAGCTGCTGTTACCCTGAGGTCGGCTTGTCAGGGCGTGATCCTTGACCCCGGTCAATTGCCTCTGACCCGACGCAGGGCTAGACTGCCCGGCATGAACGCCTTCCCTCGCTTGTGTCTGGTCGTGCTCCTGGCCCTGGTTCTGCCCTTGCAGAGCCTGGCGGGCGTGCTGCTGGTCGCCGAGCCCTGCCCGATGAGCCAGGACACGCCGCAGGCGAGCGATTGCTGCGACGACGCGGCGATGCAAGCCAGCGGCCAGCTGTGCGTGGATATGAGCAAATGCCCCAGCGCCGGCCTGCCCCTGGCCGACGGTTACCGATTGAAACTCAAGCTGTTGCCGGCCGCCGCCGCCGTCCCGTTGTATAGCCAGGCCGAACCCCTGTCTCGACCCTCGCTTGCCCCCTGGCGTCCCCCCCGCGCCTGATTCCCGTCCCGTTTCGAACCCCATCGTGTGGCCTAGGCGGCTCGATGGTCGTTGCGCGTCCATAGCGCGCGATATCGACAGGAATCACCCGTATGTACCGTTCTATTTCCTGCCCCGGCCGTCTGCTGGCTGGGGCGCTGGCCGCTGCCTTGTTCAGCCTGCCGGTCGCGGCCCTGACCCTCGACGAAGCCTTGCGCCAGGCCGAACGCGAGGCCCCCTCGCTGGCCGCGCAAGCCGCGCAAGTCGACTCCCTGCGCAATTCGGCCATCCCCGCCGGCGCGCTGCCCGATCCCAAGTTGTTGCTGGGCCTGCAGAATGTGCCGGTCGAGGGCGATAACCGTGGCCGCTTCGACCGCGAGCCGATGACCATGCAGATGGTTGGGCTCATGCAGGAGGTGCCCAACCGCGCCAAGCGCCAAGCCCGGGTCGACGTGGCCCAGGCCGGGGTCGAGCGCGCGACCCTGGAGCAGCGGGTCGAACGGCTCAAGGTCCGCCGGCAAACCGCCTTGGCCTGGATCTCGGCGCTCGCCGTCGAGGAGAAACTGGCGCTGTTCCAGACCCTCTATGGCGAAAACGATCTGCTGGTCAAAGCGGTGCGCGCGCGCCTGGCCGGTGGCCGCGGCCAGCCTGCCGACAGCGTTGGCCCCAAGCAGGAGGCGGCGCTGCTGGCCGAACAGGAGGACCAGCTGCAGCAAAGCCGGGCGCAACAACGCGCGGCCCTGCGCCGCTGGGTCGGCCCGCGCGCCGATGAACCCCTGACCGGTCGCCTGCCGAACTGGCCGGTGGATGCCGAGCATTATCGGCACAGTCTGCAACGCCATCCCGAACTGGTGCTGTTCGATCCCATGACCGATCAAGCGCAAGCCGAGGTGCGCCAGGCCGAAGCGGACAAGAAGTCCGACTGGAGCTGGCAGCTGGCCTACCAGAAACGTGATGACGCGTTCGGCGACATGATGAGCGTGCAGTTCAGCTTCGATCTGCCGCTGTTCCCGGGCTCCCGGCAGAACCCCAGGATCGCCGCCAAGAAGGCCACGCTCAGCCAGTTGCACGCCCAGCGCGAAGCCGCCGAGCGCGAGCATGCGCAGCAGTTGGCCGATGACCTGGCCGAGTACCAGCGCCTCGACCGCGCACTGCGCCGCAGCCAGGAACTGCTGCTGCCGCTGGCCGAGGAAAAGGTCGCGCTGACCCTGGCCGGTTATCGAGCCGGTAACGGCGAGCTGGCCAGCGTGATCGCCGCCCGGCGCGAGCTGATCGAGGCGCGCCTGAAACACATCGACTTCGAACAAGCGCGCGCGCTGACCAGCGCCCGCCTGCATTTCGCTTATGAAGAGGTGAGCCAATGAGCGCTCGACTGGTAAAAACTACGCTGTTGGCGACGCTGGTATTGGGGATAGGTGCGGCCGGTGGCTACTGGTTCGCCCAGCAATCGATAAGCCTCGGGCCTGAGGCCGTTCACGCGCAAACGCAGGCCAGTACGGCATACGAGCGCAAGGTGCTGTATTGGTACGACCCGATGGTGCCGCAGCAAAAATTCGACCAGCCGGGCAAGTCGCCCTTTATGGACATGCAGCTGGTGCCGCGCTATGCCGAGGAGGGCGGCGACAGCGCCGCCATCAGCATCGATGCGAGCATCACCCAGAACCTCGGCATGCGCCTGGCCCCGGTGACCCGCGGGGCGCTGGCCAACAGCCTGGAAGTGGTCGGCAACCTGACCTTCAACAACCGCGATATCGCCGTGGTCCAGGCGCGTACGGGCGGTTTCGTCGAGCGGGTCTACGCTCGCGCCGCGGAGGATCTGCTCGTCGTCGGCGCGCCACTGGCCGACCTGCTGGTGCCCGCGTGGGTCAGCGCTCAGGAGGACTATCTGGCCCTGCGTGATGCCGGCGATCCTGGCCTGCTGGCGGCGGCGCGTCAGCGCCTGCGTCTGGCCGGCATGCCGGCGGCGCTGATCGCCCAGTTCGAGCGCAGCGGCAAGGTCCAGGCGCTGTGGACCGTGACCAGCCCCATCTCCGGCGTGCTGCAAGAACTTAACGTGCGCGAGGGCATGAGCCTGATGGCGGGTGACACCCTGGCGACCATCAATGGCCTGCGCAGTGTGTGGCTGGACGTGGCGGTGCCCGAGGCCGAAGCCCTGGGCCTGGATAAAGGCCAGGTGGTCGAGGCGCGCCTGCCGGCGTTTCCCGGCGAAGTGCTCGGCGGCAGCATCGAGGCCATTCTGCCCCAGGCCAACCTCGACAGCCGCACCCTGCGCGTACGGGTCGAGCTGGATAACCCCGATGGCCGCCTGCGTCCGGGCCTGACCGCCCAGGTACGCCTGGCCCGCCCGGCCGAGGACGATGCGCTGTTGGTGCCGAGCGAGGCGGTGATTCGCAGCGGTCGCCGCGCCCTGGTGATGCTCGCCGATGGCGAAGGGCGCTACCGCCCGGTGGAAGTCCGCCTGGGCCAGGAGGCCGAGGGCAATACCCAGATCCTCGAGGGGCTGGAGGAGGGCCAGCAGGTGGTCGCCTCCGGGCAGTTCCTGCTCGATTCCGAGGCCAGCCTGCGCGGCATCCTGGCCCAGGAGCTGGGCGCGCCGGCGGCCGAGGTCAAGCTGCAGCCGGCACTGCACGAGGCCGAGGGACAGATCGACGCCATCGAAGCAGATGGGGTGATGCTCACCCACGGCCCGTTCAAGACCCTGGGCATGCCGGGCATGAGCATGCTCTTCCCGGTCGCCGATGCGGCGCTGCTGGAGGGTTTCAAAGCCGGCGACCGGGTGCGGGTCGGGGTGCGCGCCGACGACGAGGGCATGCAGATCGAGCGCATCGAGCACCTGGCACCCGTGCATGACGGCCGCCAGGAGGCGCAGCCATGATCGCCGCGCTGATCCGCTGGTCGGTGGCCAACCGTTTCCTGGTGCTGCTGGCGACGCTGTTCGCCACCGCTTGGGGCATCTGGTCGCTGCAAAACACGCCCATCGATGCGCTGCCGGATTTGTCCGACGTGCAGGTGATTATCCGCACGCCCTATCCGGGCCAGGCACCGCAGATCGTCGAGAACCAGGTGACCTATCCGCTGGCTACCACCATGCTCTCGGTGCCGGGGGCGAAGACGGTGCGCGGCTACTCGTTCTTCGGCGACAGCTTCGTCTATGTGCTGTTCGAGGACGACACCGACCTCTATTGGGCGCGTTCGCGGGTGCTGGAATACCTCAGCCAGATCCAGAGCCGTTTGCCGGCCAGCGCCAAACCGTCGCTGGGGCCGGACGCCACCGGGGTCGGCTGGATCTACCAGTACGCCCTGGTCGACCGCACCGGCACGCATGACCTGGCGCAGTTGCGCGCGCTGCAGGACTGGTTTCTCAAGTTCGAGCTGAAGACCCTGGCCAACGTCGCCGAGGTGGCGACCATCGGCGGTATGGTCAAGCAGTACCAGGTGCAACTCGACCCGATCAAGCTGGCCAGCCTGGGCATCACCCAGGCCGAGGTGACGGCGGCCATCGGCCGGGCCAACCAGGAAACCGGCGGCGCAGTGCTGGAGCTGGCGGAGACCGAGTTCATGGTGCGCGCCTCGGGTTATCTGCAAACCCTCAGCGACTTTCGCGCCATCCCGCTGCGCCTGGATGTCGGCGGCGTGCCGGTGACCCTCGGCGAGGTGGCGCATATCCAGCTGGGCCCGGAGATGCGCCGCGGCATCGCCGAACTCGATGGCGAGGGCGAGGTGGTCGGCGGCGTGGTGATCCTGCGCAGCGGCAAGAACGCGCGCAGCACCATCGACGCGGTCAAGGCCAAACTCGAGGAACTGAAAAGCAGCCTGCCCGAGGGGGTGGAAATCGTCACCACCTATGACCGCAGCCAGTTGATCGACCGCGCGGTGCGCAACCTCGGCGAGAAGCTGGTGGAGGAGTTCATCGTGGTGGCGCTGGTCTGCGCGGCCTTCCTCTGGCACCTGCGTTCCTCGCTGGTGGCCATCGTGTCCTTGCCGGTCGGCGTGCTGATCGCCTTTACCGTCATGCAGCAGCAGGGCATCAACGCCAACATCATGTCGCTCGGCGGCATCGCCATCGCCATCGGCGCCATGGTCGACGCCGCGGTGGTGATGATCGAAAACGCGCACAAGAAGATCGAAGCCTGGCGCCAGGAGCATCCCGGCGAGGAGCTCAAGGGCGCCCAGCACTGGCGAGTGATTACCGATGCGGCGGTGGAGGTCGGCCCGGCGCTGTTCTTCTGCCTGCTGATCATCACCCTGTCGTTCATTCCGGTGTTCACCCTGCAGGCCCAGGAAGGCCGGTTGTTCGGCCCGCTGGCCTTCACCAAGACCTATGCCATGGCCGCTGCCGCGGGACTGTCGGTGACCCTGGTGCCGGTGCTGATGGGCTACTGGATTCGCGGACGGATTCCCGATGAGGCGCGCAACCCGCTGAACCGCTGGCTGATCCGACTCTACCAGCCGGCACTCGACGCCGTGCTGCGTCGGCCCAAGGCCACCCTGGCGGTCGCGGCGCTGGTGTTTCTCAGCACCCTGTGGCCGCTGTCGCAACTGGGCGGCGAGTTCCTGCCGCCGCTGGACGAGGGCGATCTGTTGTATATGCCTTCGGCGCTGCCCGGCTTGTCGGCGCAGAAGGCCGCGCAGTTGCTGCAGCAGACCGACCGGATGATCAAGACCGTGCCGGAAGTCGCCCATGTGTTCGGCAAGGCCGGCCGCGCCGAGACCGCTACCGACCCGGCGCCGCTGGAAATGTTCGAGACCACCATCGCGTTCAAGCCGCGCGAGCAATGGCGCGCCGGCATGACCGCGGAAAAATTGGTGGAAGAACTGGACCGGGTGGTGCAGGTGCCGGGGCTGACCAATATCTGGATTCCGCCGATCCGCAACCGCATCGACATGCTCGCCACCGGGATCAAGAGCCCGATCGGGGTCAAGGTCGCCGGCAGCGACCTGGCGCAGATCGATGCCGCTACCCAGGCCATCGAGAAGGTCGCCAAAGACGTGCCCGGGGTCAGTTCGGCCCTGGCCGAGCGGCTGACCG
Organism: Pseudomonas sp. EA_105y_Pfl2_R69; assembly: GCF_963970915.1. Lineage (NCBI taxonomy): Bacteria > Pseudomonadati > Pseudomonadota > Gammaproteobacteria > Pseudomonadales > Pseudomonadaceae > Pseudomonas > Pseudomonas sp. EA_105y_Pfl2_R69. The sequence continues at coordinate 354,849 of NZ_CAXAOO010000004.1, read as the reverse complement.
GCGGGCGCTATATCGATGTCGATATCGACCGGGCGGCGGCGGCGCGTTACGGCCTGAATATCGCCGACGTGCAGTCGATCGTTTCCAGCGCCATCGGCGGCGAGAATGTCGGCGAGACCATCGAAGGCCTGGCGCGCTTCCCCATCAGCGTGCGTTATCCGCGCGAATGGCGCGACTCGTTGGGCAGGCTCGAGCAGTTGCCGATCTACACCCCCCGGGGCAGCCAGATCACCCTGGGCACGGTGGCGCGAATCAGGGTCAGCGACGGCCCGCCGATGCTCAAGAGCGAGAATGCGCGGCCTTCGGGCTGGGTCTATGTGGATGTGCGCGGCCGCGATTTGGCCTCGGTGGTGGCCGATCTGCGCGCCGCCATCGACGAGCAGGTCACTCTGCAACCGGGCATCAGCTTGAGCTATTCGGGGCAGTTCGAGTTCCTCGAACGGGCCAACGCGCGGCTCAAGCTGGTGGTGCCGGCCACTCTGCTGATCATCTTCGTCCTGCTCTACCTGTGCTTCGGCCGCTTCAGCGAGGCGCTGCTGATCATGGCCACGCTGCCGTTCGCCCTGACCGGCGGGGTCTGGTTCCTCTACCTGCTCGGTTATCACATGTCGGTGGCCACCGGGGTCGGCTTTATCGCCCTGGCCGGGGTCGCGGCGGAATTCGGCGTGATCATGCTGCTGTACCTGAAGAACGCCTGGGCCGAACGCGAGGCAGCCGGCGACAGCAGCGAGCAGGCGCTGGTCGAGGCGATCCGCGAAGGCGCGGTGCAGCGGGTGCGGCCCAAGGCCATGACCGTGGCGGTGATCATCGCCGGCCTGTTGCCGATCCTGCTCGGCGGCGGCAGCGGCAGCGAGGTGATGAGCCGCATCGCCGCGCCCATGGTCGGCGGCATGCTCAGCGCGCCGCTGCTGTCGCTGTTCGTGTTGCCGGCGGCCTATAGATTGATGCGTCGCCGCAAGCTGCAGCCTCGGGGCATGGGTACCGAGGGCGAAATCACTGGGTTAGAGGGGGCAGTAATAGCGCCAAGGTCCGAGTAGCCTGTAGGCCTGGTTAAGTGGGCGGAACGCCCGTTGGAGTGTCGGGATGAGAACGCAGGCCCATATCGCCTGGGTCGGTCAGGCCTGGATCACCCCGGGCGTAGGGCTGTTCCTCGGCCAGGCCGGCAATAACCAGTGCCATCGGCATATGGCCGTGCAACTGGCTATCGGCCTGGAGGCACCGGTGCGGGTTGTCAGTGCCGGCGGGGAGTTGTGCGCGCCGGCGGTGGCAATCCGCGCCGGGCTGGAGCACCGCATCGAGGCGAGTCGGTTGCTGTCGATCTACCTGGATCCGTTCTGCGCCGAGGCGCGCGCCTTGCGCCTGAACGAGCCACTGCAACGCCTCGCGCTGGGTGATCCGGGTGTCCTGCTGGAGGCCCTGCAGCAGGTGGATATGCCGGCAGCGGAGCTGCGCCAGGCGCTTAACCTGTACCTGCAACTGCCGCCCGCAGCACCCCTCGATCCGCGTCTGCTGCGGCTACTGCCGCTGCTCGACGATCCCGACTGCAATCTGCAGCAGCTGGCGCAGCAGGTGCATTTGTCGCCCAGTCGTTTCTCCCACTGGTTCACCGCCAGCAGTGGCCTGCCGCTGCGCAGCTACCGCAAGTGGCACCGCCTGATCCGCGCCCTGCAGGCCGTTGGCGGCGGGCATAACCTCACGGCCGCGGCCCATGCCGCCGGTTTTGCCGATGCCGCGCATTTCTCCCGCAGTTTTCGCAGCCTGCTGGGCCTAGACCCGTCCTCGGCCTTGGGCCGGGTGCAGCTGCGTGCATAAAGCACCTGGCCGCGTAGGGTGCACCGCCTCTCGCATCGTCAGCAAGGCCATCACCTAGCCGTTTCGTTCAAGCGTTCCGGACCTCGCCGGTTGCACAGTGACTGCAATCACCTGCGAGGAACCCGTCATGCCCACAATCCCGACCCCATTGACCCTGCTGATCCGCTGGGGCAGTTACCCGCTGATCTTTGGCGGCAGCGCCGTCCTGTTGCTGAGTCTGCTCTACCGCGACATTGCCGCCTGGCCGGCGAGCCTGCCGATCGTCGCCCTGGCCGTGCTGGCGGTCGCCCTGCTGGAGCGCCTGCAGCCCTTTCGCCGGGCCTGGCTGGAAGACCACGACGACAGCCTGACCGACTTTATCCACCTGCTGGTCAACCTCAGCCTGATCCAGCTCGGCAGTCTGCTGCTGGGCCTGTTCGGCCCCTGGCTGAGTCTGGAGCTGTTTCCCCGGCATTGGCCCTGGTGGGCGCAGTTGCTGCTGGTGGTGCTGCTGATCGATTGCAGCCTGTACCTGATGCATCGCGCCAGCCATAGGTTCGCCTGGCTGTGGCAGCTGCATGCCCCGCACCACAGTGCCGAACGGCTGTACTGGGTCAATGGCGAGCGTCGGCATCCCCTGAGCGCGCTGTTGCTGGCCGGCCCCGGCCTGCTGCTGGTGGCATTGCTCGGGGCACCGGCTGAACTGAGCGCCACCTGGTTCGCCCTGCTGACCGTGCACCTGGCCTTCCAGCACGCCAATCTGGACTACGACCTCGGCCCGCTGCGGCGGTTGCTGGCGGTGGCGCAGATGCACCGCTGGCACCACAAGCGCGACTTCGAGGACGCCCAGGTGAATTTCGGCGAATTTCTGCTGATCTGGGACAGGTTACTGGGCAGCTACCACGACAGCGCCGATCGGCTCGGCAACGCCGAGGTCGGGTTGCGCGAGCGTGACTACCCCAGGAGCTATCTGGGGCAGTTGCTGCGCCCTTTTCGCCGAGCGCAGCAGGCTGCTCCCGAGTCGCCCGAAGCCTGAGCCAGTCGCTTCAGCTGCTGCGGCGACGGCCCAGCATGCCCAGCAGCGCGCAGCCCAGACCGACCAGTGCCAGGAGCAGCAGCGCCCAGGTAGGCAAGTAGAAGGTGTTGTAGAGCTTCCAGCCCAATGCCGCGATCAGCTGGGAGAAGGCGGTGGGGGCACCGGCCAGGTGGCCGCCCAGGGTGCCGGTGACGGCGAACAGCCCGCTACCGAGCAGGGCGAGAAAGACCAGCGTCCAGCCTTGCTTGCCATTGAACGCCGTCTTGCCGGCGCGCCACAGCAGCGCGGCCAGTATGCTCCACACCGCCAGTGCCCAGAACGCCATCAGGATATGGTTGCGCACCATCGGGCTGTATAGGTTGGCCTGCCAGGGCCATACCAGAAAGCCGCTGACGATGGCCACCACCGCCGCGAGCAGGCTCAATAGCAGCAGCGGTAGCAGGCTGGCCTGGGCGATTTGCGCGGCTCGGCCGCGCCCCAGAACGGCCAGCAACACTAGCAGGGTGGCCAGGGCCCAGAAAGCGATGGGGAAATGCACAAGCATATGGTGTATGCCGGTCATGGGCGGTCTCCCGAGTTGCGGGTCGAGAAGGCGGGCCACAGCCCGATCAGTGCCCCCGCCAGAAGCCACAGGCCGACCAGCAGGGTCAGCCCCCACTGGCGGATGATGGCGTCATTGAATTCCATTTCCACGCCATAGTGGGCGAGTTGCTCTTCGCTATGGCGTGGGCGCACCGGTTTGCCTTCGGCAATATCGAGGCTGCCTGCGTGGGCACGGCTGTTAAGCAGCGGCCAGTTCACCTGGCCGGGGTAGAACAGGGTGGTTTCGAACCAGCTTTGCGACCAGGGTGGCTGCTCGCCGGTAAAGGCCACGGCCTGGATATCGGCCGTGCGGCCCAGCCCAAGGCTGTAGGGGTGGGAAACATAGTGCCAGCGGCTGCCGCTGGCGTTGCGATGCACGGCAAAGCCGACATCGTAGCGGCTCTGGTCGAGGAACATCTTGTCCTCCAGCGGCTGGCCGGTATCGCGCTCGCGCACCAGGGTCACGTCCCAGTAGCCCTCGGCCCAGCGCGCCTGGCCGTGCACGCGGATATCGCCGCGCGAGCCGCTGCCTTCGCGCAGCAGGTTGCGCGGTATAACATCGCCGTTCTGCCAGTTATGGTCTGGGTCGAAGGGCACGGCGAAGGACTCGGCCAGGTAGTAGATGCCATCGAAGTCGACCCGCTCGGTCTGCACCTCTTCCCAGCGCAGGGCGTGGCTGGGGCGGATATGCGCGGCGAACATCCACAGTGGCTGTTTGGCCTCGCCATCCCAGTTGCTGGTGTAGGGCCCGCGGCCGCCATCGGAGAGGCGGTGTTCGGCGACCAGCTGGTCATCCGACAGGCCCAGGGCATTGGCCCGCCCGGCGCGCCAGTGCCAGAGATCGAGAAAATATCCCGCCTGGCGCTGATCCTGCAGGGCAGCGGCATCCACCACGCTGCGCCAGTCGGCGCTGTCGTGGCGGCTGGCCGGCAGGTACTTGCGCACCTCCGACTCGCCGAGGGTCTGGCCTAGGTGCGGGTGCGCGGCCACTTCGGCCGGTTCGGCCTCATCGGTGAAGAAACGGGCATTGGCACCGACCGTGATATAGCCGCCGTAACGGCCGAACTCGGGCACGCTGCCGTCGTCCACCAGCATGGTCACGCGGTCCTCATAGGTGCCGTCGGGGTCGGGACCGGCGCGCGAGGCTCCATGGCGAATCCATTGGCCGTCGGCAAAGCGCAGCATGTCGTGGTAGACATGGGCCCGCTCGGCTGGCCAGCGGTAGCGGAAAAAGATGTGCTGCGGGTTGTACGCCACCTGAACCTGCAGGGGCATGGTCAGTGGTTCGGGGATATAGAGGTTGCGGGTGCTGTCGTTACGCAGCACCCCCGTGCCCTGGGTCAGCCAGGCCAGCCCCAGGGCCAGTGTCAGGCTCGCGAGTATCAGGGGTATCCGCCAAGTGTTCATGCTGCTGTCCCTCCGGCACGCTTTGCCAGTGGTTAGAATCGCGCCGCCCAGAACGAATCAATCGGCTTGTGCCGTTGCGGCGCAAAGCAGGATAACCGCCGAGTGGCGAGTCCCTGTGCACGATCTCCGGTCCGCCAGATGGCCCCGCTGCACGGCTGCAACGATAGGCCGTCCGGCAGGTGCAGCTGGGCTCACTGGCCGTTCGGCATGGCCTGGCTTTCCAGCATCTGCTCCATCATCTGCAGCATGTTCTGCATGTTCTGGTGCATGTCCTTCAGGCATTGCTGCTGCATGGGCGCATCCTTGGCCAGCGGGCATTGGCTCTGCTGCATGCGCTGATTCATCATGCCCATCTGCGAGCGCATGGCCTGGCGGTGTTCGTTGCGGATCTTCTGGCGTTCCTGGGGGTTGGTGGTGCCGTGCATCTGCCGCATCATCTCCTGCATCTGCGACCAGTCCATCATGCCCTTGCCTGGCCCCATTCCTTGGCCCATGGGCATGTCTTGCTGGTTCTGCGCCAGCTGCTCGGGGTGATGGGCATCCTCGGCGAAGGTCGGGGCGGCCAGCAGTGCGCCGGCGAGGGCGAGGGTGGTCAGGGCCTTGTAGGTGACGTTTTTCATGGTGTTTCTCCTGGGTGGTTTAGGGTGTCTTGCGGATAACGCTCAAGGGGGATCTCTTGAGCAGTAGGGAATTGGCGATTACCGACAGCGAACTGGCGGTCATGGCGATCACGCCGATCATCGGGTGGAGCAGGCCGACCGCGGCGATGGGGATGGCGGCGACGTTGTAGGCCGAGGCCCAGATCAGGTTCTCGACGATCTTGCGGAAGGTCAGGCGCGACAGCTGCGCGGCCTCCACCAGGCCGCCCAGGCGTCCACCGATAAGGATCACGTCGGCGGCCTCCATGGCCACGTCGGCCCCGCTGCCGATGGCGATGCCGACATTGGCCTGCTTCAGCGCCGGGGCGTCGTTGATGCCGTCGCCGACCATGGCCACCCACTGGCCGTATTCGCCCTGTAGTTGACGGATGACCTCGACCTTGCCGCTGGGCAGGACATTGGCGTGCACGCTGTCGATGCCCACCTGGGCGGCGATATGGGCGGCGGCGCGCGGGTTGTCGCCGGTCAGCATGACGGTATGGATGCCCATGTCGCGCAGTGCGGCGATGGCCGCCCGGGCGTCCTCCTTGAGCGTGTCGGCCACGGCGATCACGCCGATCAGTTGCTCGCCACTGGCGACGTAGAGCGCGGTCTTGCCCTGGTTCTCCAGGGTTTCCAGCTGGCCGGCCAGGGTGGCGGTGTCCACCCGGCAGTCCTGCATCCAGCGGGCGTTGCCGATCCGGATCAGTTGGCCATCCACCTGGCCCTGCACGCCCAGGCCGTTGAGCGCCTGGAATTCGCTCAGCGCACCCCGGGCCAGATCCAGTTCCTTGAGGCGTTCGGCCATGGCCTGGGCGATCGGGTGCTCGGAGCCGTACTCGACGCTGGCGGCCAGGCGCAGCAGTTCGTTGGCCTCACCGCCAGCGTCGGCCAGGCAGTCGGTGATCACCGGCTTGCCCAGGGTCAGGGTGCCGGTCTTGTCGAAGACCATCACCCTGATGTCCTTGAACATCTGGATGGCGCTGCCGGAGCGGTAGAGGATGCCGCGCTCGGCCCCGCGGCCGGCTCCGACCATCAGCGCGGTCGGGGTGGCCAGGCCGAGGGCGCAGGGGCAGGCGATCACCAGCACCGCGACCGCCGACAGCAGCGCCACCAGCGGTGCCGACAGCTCGGCATCGACCCAGGGCAGCCAGGCAGCGCCCCAGACCAGGATGCCGCGCAAGGATTCGCCGGCGATCAGCCAGACGGCCAGGCTCAGCAGGCTGATGACGATCACCACGGGCACGAAGCGCCCGGTCATGCGGTCGGCGAACTCCTGGATCGGCACCTTGGAGCTCTGCGCATGTTCCACCAGGTCGATCACCTGGGCGAGGAAGGTGTCCTGGCCGACCTTGGTCGCACGCACTCTGAGCAGGCCTTCCTTGTTCAGGGTCGCGCCGATCACCGGATCGCCCGGGCCCTTCTCCTTCGGCAGCGATTCGCCGGTGGCCAGGGACTCGTCGATATGGCTGTTACACTCGACCACCTCGCCGTCGCTGGGGACCTTTTCGCCGGGGCGTACCAGCATCAGGTCGCCGACCACCACCGCCTCGATCGGCACCTGCACCTCGACGCCCTCGCGCAGCAGCACCGCACTCTTGGCCCCCAGCTCGAGCATCTTGCGAATCGCCTGGGAGGTACGACCCTTGGCGCGGGCCTCCAGGTAACGGCCGATGAGGTGAAAGGTGGTGATGGTGGCGGCCATCTCGACGAAGGAGGTCATGGGGTAGAAGAACCCCACCAGGCCGATAAAGTAGGGCGGCAGGCTGCCCAGGCTGATCAGTACATCCATGTTGGCGGTGCGGTTGCGCAGCGCCTTCCAGGCCGACACATGGGTGCTGGCCCCGGCGATAAACACCGGGATGGCGGCGAGCGCCACCACGATGGCCAGGTAGCCGGGCACCGCTACGCCGGCCATGGGCAAGGCCATCAACAGCATGATCAGGGTCGTGGGTACGCCGGCGACCCACATGCGCCGCCAGGCGTCGCGCAGGTACTGCTCTTCCTCTTCGGCCCCTGTGGGTTCGCCTGCGGTGCTGGCCAGCACCGCCTTGGCCACCTGATAGCCGGCCTGTTCCACGGCCTGCTTGAGCGCATTCAGGTCGGTCTGGCCGGCATCGAATTCGATGCGCACCTTGTGGCTGGCGATGCTGGTACTCAGCCCGGCGATACCCGGCAGGCGCTTGAGCGACTGGCTGACCAGACCGGCGCAGTGGTCGCTGCCCATGCCGGGCACTATGAGTACCGCGCTTTGCCGCTTGAGTCCGGGTTCGACTGCGTTCATGGCTGCTGCTCCTTGCCGACAGAGGGGGTGCCCAGATGCGGGAAAAAGGCTGGTGCCCGGGCGCTGTAGGCGTGCCAGCGGCCAGCGAAGCTGGCTTCGGCCCAGCGCTCTTCCTGGCGCGCCAGGTGCACGTACATCAGCACCAGCACCGGGAACATCAGCAGGGTCAGCAAGGTGGGCCACTGCAGCAGAAAGCCCAGCATGATCAGCACGACGGCCGCGAAGGTAGGCCAGTCCCGTGGGCTGCTGGGCTTGAAGAAGTTGAAGGCGAAGATGATGAACATCAGCGAGTTGACGATCACCAGGCCCCAGAGGCCATAGGCCGAGGCTGTCTGTTGCATATGCTGTGCCTCCCGGTCAGTGGTGGTCGTGGGGGCCGTCTTTGTCCCGACCATGGCCGCGACGCATAAACAGATGCAGCAATGGGCAGAGCAGCAGGATCAGGTAGGGCAGAATCCCGAGTAGATGGGCCTGGTGCTCTTCCCAGAGGAGAAACAGGGCGATGGCGGCGAAGACCGCCAGTGCCGGCCAGAAACGCCAGGGGTTGTTGGCTGCTGAGGCGCGATGAGGGGTATGGGACATGAGGCACTCTCCAAAAACCGGGGAATGCAGCGCTATGCACGGCGTGGGGCCGGTGCAGTGCGGCTGCGGGTTATAGCGGGGGAGAGTGGCGCTACTCGTTATAGCGATGCAGCCGCTTGCGAATGGGCGCGGGTAGGCCGGGACAGAATAACGGGACGACCTGCACGCTGCCGATGCGCCGCAGCAGGTCGCTGAGCAGGCCAAGGCGGCCGGCCAGGGCGAACAGGGCGGTCAATCCCAGGAGCGTGAGCAGTTGCTGGTTGAGCGGCGCGTTTTGCACGGCGCTGCAGGTTTCCGTTGCGCCCTGATCCTGGGCGCTATGCTCGTGGCTGCCGTAGGTGGCAATCCCGGCATCGTCGTGGGCGTGAGCGCTGGCGACCTGAATATGGGCAAAGGAACAGGCGATAAGCAGCACGCACCAGAGCGCCAGCAGATGTCTGCTGAGTGCTCTGTGGCGGCTGCGCATCGCCTGGATCATGGGATTCGGTTTCCGCGTCTGTTTGGCTGTTGTCACTTTGATTAAAGCGCAGGGGCGCTCCGGCGCAATTGATCCAGATCATGGCTGTAGCGAGCGTTTTTTACCCAGGGCGCGCCGGCATCCGAGCCAGAGAGGGGATGCCTGCGCACCGGCGTGGCCGCGATCTTTGCGATGGGCATTATGCCAATGCACGGCGGCGGCCGCTGGTGCGCGCGGCGCACCCTAGGGGGTGGTGTGGCCCTTTAGCGCGCCACACTGACCCCTTCCAGATTGGCGAAGGAGGTGTCCTTGGCGGTGAGCAGGAAGTCGCGCATGAACGGCGAGTCGAGCATGTCGCTGCGGATGCCGGCATACAGGGTGGCGAACAGGCCCTTGTCGCCCAGGCGTTTGGCCGTGACATAACCGCGCGAGCTGTATTCGTGCAGCGCCCAGTTGGGCAGGCCGCAGACGCCGCGACCGCTGGCCACCAGTTGCATCATCATCACCGTCAGCTCCGAGGTGCGTACCTGGGCCGGCTCGACGTCGGCGGGTTCGAGGAAGCGGGTGAAGATGTCCAGGCGGTCGCGCTCCACCGGGTAGGTGATCAGAGTTTCCGTGGCAAGGTCTTCGGGCTGGATAAACGGCTTGCTGGCCAACGGGTGCTGGTTGGCCACCGCGAGCATCGCCTCGTAGGTGAACAGCGGCACATAGGTGATCCCGGCCAGCTCCAGCGGGTCCGAGGTCACCACCAGGTCCAGGTCGCCACGGGCCAGGGCCGGCAGCGGGGCGAAGGAGAAGCCCGAGGCCAGGTCCAGCTCCACCTCCGGCCAGGCGTCGCGGAACTGGTCGATGGTCGGCATCAGCCACTGGAAGCAGCTGTGGCACTCGATGGCCATATGCAGACGTCCGGCGGTGCCGCCGGCCAGGCGCGCCAGGTCGCGTTCGGCACTGCGCAGCAGGGGCAGCACCGCATCGGTCAGCTGCAGCAGGCGCAGGCCGGCGCTGGTAAAGCGCACCGGCTTGGTCTTGCGCACGAACAGCGGCATGCCCAGGCGTTCCTCCAGCTCCTTGAACTGGTGCGACAGCGCCGACTGGGTCAGGTGCAGACGCTCGGCGGCGTCCACCAGGCTTTCACTTTCGCGCAGGGCGTGCAGGGTTTTCAAGTGGCGGAGTTCGAGCATGGGGGGCCTCGGGGTAGGGTGGATCGGGGCGCGTAGATGACGCTTCACCCATCCACCATTGAGGTGTCTGTTCAAGTGGTGGATGAAAACAACGTCATCCACCCTACATGAGTAGAACTATAGATCAAGACGAATATGTTGAGTTTGTCTCACGAAGCGGGGTTGTTGAGAATGTCCCCCATCTTGTTGATCTATGGAGCGTTACGACATGGCCCTGGCCCATTCCCTTGGTTTCCCCCGCATCGGTGGCGACCGCGAATTGAAAAAAGCCCTGGAGGCCCACTGGAAGGGCGAACTGGACGAAGCCGGCCTGCGTGCCGTCGGCCGCGAGTTGCGCGCCACCCACTGGCAGTTGCAGAAGGACGCCGGCATCGAGTTGCTGCCGGTCGGTGATTTCGCCTGGTACGACCAGGTGCTGAGCCACTCGCTGACCTTCGGCGTGATCCCCGAGCGCTTCCGCCCGGCAGACGGCAAACCGACCCTGGATACTCTGTTTGGCATGGCGCGCGGCGTCAGCCAGAACGCCTGTTGCGGTGGTGCCCACGCCCAAGAGATGACCAAGTGGTTTGATACCAACTACCACTACCTGGTGCCGGAGTTCACCGCCGATCAGCAGTTCCAGCTGAGCTGGGAGCAATTGTTTGACGAGGTAGAGGAAGCCCAGGCCCTGGGCCACAAGGTCAAACCGGTGCTGATCGGCCCGCTGACCTATCTGTGGCTGGGCAAGGCCAAGGGCAGCGATTTTGACCGGCTTGAACTGCTGGAGCGTCTGCTGCCGGTCTACGGCGAAATCCTCCAGCGCCTGGCCGCCCAGGGTGTGGAGTGGGTGCAGATCGATGAGCCGATTCTGGTGCTGGATTTGCCGCAAGACTGGAAAAATGCCTTCGAGCGCGCCTACAACCTGTTGCAGCGTGAGCCGGGCAAGAAGCTGATCGCCACCTATTTCGCCGGCCTTGAAGACAACCTCGGTCTGGCCGCCAGCCTGCCGGTGGATGGTCTGCATATCGACCTGGTGCGCGCTCCGGAGCAGTTCCCGAGCATCCTTGATCGCTTGCCGGCCTACAAGGTGCTGTCGTTGGGCGTAGTTAACGGCCGCAATGTCTGGCGCACGGATCTGCACCAGGCCCTGGATATCCTGCAACAGGCCCAGGAGCGGCTGGGCGAGCGCCTGTGGGTGGCACCGAGTTGCTCGCTGCTGCACAGCCCGGTGGATCTGAATCGTGAAGACACACTGGATGATGAGCTGAAAAGCTGGCTGGCCTTCGCCGTACAGAAGTGCGAGGAAGTCGCGTTGCTGACGACGGCCCTGAATGACCCGCAGAACGTCCAGGTGCAGGCCGCACTGGCGGAAAGCCGCGCCGTGCAGGCCAGTCGCGCGCAGTCGCCACGTATCCACAAACCGGCCGTGCAGGCGCGTCTGGCGGCCATTAGCGCCGCCGACAGCCAGCGACAGTCGCCGTTTGCCACGCGTATCGAACAGCAACGTTCACGTCTGCAGTTGCCGGCGTTCCCGACCACTACCATTGGCTCGTTCCCGCAGACCGCCTCGATCCGTCTGGCGCGCCAGTCATTCAAGGCCGGCAAACTGTCAGTGGGTGACTACACAGAGGCCATGCACAGCGAGATTCGCCACGCCGTCGAAGTGCAGGAAAACCTCGGCCTGGATGTGCTGGTGCACGGTGAGGCCGAGCGCAATGACATGGTCGAGTACTTCGCCGAGCAACTGGACGGCTACGCCTTTACTCGCTTCGGTTGGGTGCAGAGCTATGGCTCGCGCTGCGTCAAGCCAGCGCTGATCTATGGCGACCTGAGCCGGCCCAAGGCCATGACGGTGGAGTGGATCAAGTACGCCCAGAGTCTCACTCGCAAGGTGATGAAGGGCATGCTGACGGGGCCTGTGACCATGCTGATGTGGTCCTTCTCGCGCGAGGATGTCAGCCGCGAGGTGCAGGCGCGCCAGCTGGCCCTGGCCATCCGCGACGAGGTGCAGGATTTGGAAGCGGTCGGGATCAAGATCGTGCAGATCGATGAAGCGGCGTTCCGCGAAGGCCTGCCGCTGCGTCAGGCGCAATGGCCGGGTTATCTGGATTGGGCCACCGAGGCCTTCCGTCTGTGCGCCTCGGGTGTGCGCGATGAAACCCAGATCCACACCCATATGTGCTACAGCGAGTTCAACGACGTGATCGATTCCATCGCCGCCATGGACGCCGATGTGATCACCATCGAGACCTCGCGCTCGGACATGGAACTGCTTGAGGCCTTCGAGGCGTTCGATTACCCCAACGACATCGGCCCCGGGGTCTACGACATCCACTCGCCGCGGGTGCCGGACAGTGCCGAGATGGTGGGGTTGCTGCGCAAGGCGGCGCGGCGGATTCCCGTCGAACGCCTGTGGGTCAACCCCGACTGCGGCCTGAAGACCCGCGCCTGGCCCGAGACCGAGGCGGCGCTGGTCAATATGGTCGCCGCCGCCCGCCAGCTGCGTAGCGAACTGGCCTGATCTGCGTTCTGTCGCGGCTAAAGCCCCTCCCACGGCTCTGACCAGCGGTGGAAGGGGCCTGCGGCCGCCGTTTTAAGTGGCACCTCTGGTGTGGCTACAAGGAGACCGCTCGTCCCCCTTCATCAAACTGTCATGCTTGTGTGGCAGCGCGCTCGAGCGAATGTCAGCAAACTCGCGTCTCAATGGGGTTCTGCGTTCTGGTGTTTGCATGCGTGTTCTTGTGTTCCTGGTTGCACTGCTGTGCGGCCTGCCTTCCTTTGCGGCGAATCGTTGTGCTCTCCAGCAGCCAAGCGGGCAGGTTGCGCTGGGCGAGGTGCGTCTGGCCTACCAGGCCATCGGCCGCGAGCGCGACCCGGCGCTGCTGCTGATCATGGGCCTGGGCGGCCAGCTGATCCACTGGCCGGACGAGGTGGTGGTGCGCCTGTGCCAGCAAGGCTTCCGGGTGATCCGCTTCGATAACCGCGACGTCGGTCTGAGCAGCTGGAACCAGGCCGCGCCCTCGGTCAACCTGTCCTATGAGGCGCTGCGTTATCGCCTCGGGCTGTCGGTTGCCGCCCCCTACAGCCTGCGCGATATGGCCGGGGATGCCCTGGGCCTGATGGATGGCCTGGGTATCCGACGCTTCCATGTGCTGGGCGCGAGCATGGGCGGGATGATTGCCCAGCACCTGGCCGCCCTGGCCCCGCAGCGGGTGCAGAGCCTGACCCTGATCATGACCAGCTCCGGTGCCCAGGGCCTGCCTGCCCCCAGCGCGGCCCTGCTGACGCTGCTGGCCAAGCGCGAGGCGACCAATCGCGCGCTGGCCCTGGAGCAACAGGCCGACCTGCTGGCGGCCCTGGGTAGCCCGACGGTGAGCGACGACCGCGAACTGTTGCTGGAGCAGGCACGGATCGCCTACGACCGGGCATTCAACCCGGAGGGGGTGCAGCGGCAATTGCTGGCGATTCTGGCCGAGGCGAGTCGGGTCGAACTGCTCAATGGCCTGCGCGTACCGACCCTGGTGGTGCACGGCACCGCCGACCCGCTGTTGCCGGCGATGCACGGCGTGCATGTGGCGGCGCATATCAAGGGCAGCGAGCTGAGGCTGATCCCGGGCCTGGCCCATCGTTTTCAGGAGGCCTTCAAGGAACCCCTGCTGGCGGCGGTACTGCCGCACCTGCAGGCCCATCGCGAGGACGGGCAGTGGGCGCGGCTGTAACGGCTGGCTGGGTTCACTGGCGCAGGCTGGCAAAGCGTTTGCGATAAGCACTGGGGGCTAAGCCGACTCTTTGTTTGAACAGGCGGCGGAAAGAGTTGCCATCTTCGTAGCCCACTTGCAGGGTGATCTGGTCAAAGGCGGCCTGGCTGCTTTCCAGCAGGAGCTTGGCTTTTTCGATGCGCAGTTCCTGCAGGTATTGCATGGGCGTTTGCTCGGTGGCGTCCTTGAAGCGGCGTATCAGGTTACGCATGCTCAGACCAAAGCCTTCGGCCACCTGCTCCAGCAGGATCGGGCTGCTCAGGTGGTTCTCCAGCCAGATCTGAATCCTGAGAATCTCGGCGTCTGTATGGCTCTTCTTGAAGGTGGTGCTGGCGTAGGGCGTCTGGCTGCGGGCGACCGCATCCACCAGCAGCTTTTTGGCGCATTCGGCGGCCAGTTGCGGTGAGGCGAACTTGCGGATCAGGTGCAGCAACAGGTCGCTGCTGCTGGTGGAGCCGCCTGAGCACAGCAGTTGGCCGTCATCGGTCACTGTGCGTTCGGGGTGCAGCCTGACCTGGGGAAAGCGCCTGGCGAACTGTTCGCTAAAGGCCCAGTGGGTGGTGGCACTGCGACCGTCGAGCAAGCCGGCCTGGGCGGTGACAAAGGCCCCGGTGCACAGGCTGGCGATATAGCTGCCCTGCTGATGCTGCTGGCGCAACCACTCGATCATGCCGCTCAGCTGCGGCAGCACGCCAAGAATATTGAACATAAAGCCCGGCACCACGATCAGTTCGGTGCTGTGGATATCCGCCGCGGCAAGGTCTGGTGTCAGGCGTAATCCGCCAGTGCAAGCCACTGCTTGGCCATCCATCGATGCTGTTTGTAGGCGAAACAGCGGCGCGCCGTTGGCTTGCTGCCGCGCGTGCTTATCAAGCGAGTAATGGTGGAGCACGTTGGCGGTCTCGAAGAACTCCAGGGCAGCGGCCACGCTGGTGGAAGAACACTGATTCGCCATTAACAGGGTGACATTCATTTCAGGGGGCGCTCCGGGTCTTTCCTGCGTCGCGAAACTCGCATGTTATTTGGCATTTCTCGCCATGGTTGCCGCTCAGGCGGCTGGGTAGCCTGTGTGTCCGGCACGATAGCAAATAATTCGAGGGAGTTACCTGCATGAAGCACGCGGCATACCGGCTGTTCAAGAAACCCTTCTTCGGGCGTTTTGTTCGTCCCTGGCGTTGGCCGGCAGAGGCTGCGCCGGAGCAGTGGCAGCCATTGCGGGTCTCAAGCGGTTCCGGGGCGACGCTCAGTGCGCTGTTGGCCAAGGCTCATGGTGAACACGTCAAGGGCGCGGTGCTGATGTGTCATCCAATGGGCGTAGTGGCCAAAGGTTTTTGGATGAAACATGGTCACGCTGAATTGCTGCGTCAGGCCGGCTACCACGTGATGCTGTTTGACCTGAATGGGTTTGGCGAAAGCAGCTCCAGCACCATGGACTTTCATCTGGATGTGCTGGCGGTTGGCCAAGCTCTGCAGGCTGAATACCCGCATTTGCCGGTGGCGGTGCTGGGTGCGTCCATGGGCGCAGCCATGAGCCTGTGCGCCATGACCGATGCGGCGCATCCCTTCAAGGCGGCGGTACTGGAGGCCGCTTTCCCGACTTTGCTGCATTTCTGGTCGCGCTACCCCATTCCCCGTTTGGGCATCCTGCTGTCCAGGCTGGTCTATCCCGCAGGGGAGCGGCGCTTGCGCCCCCTGCATGCCGCCGAACATCTGCGCGGCAGCCCGGCGCTGCTGCTGATCTATGGCGAGGCCGATGTCTTTACCCCGGTACGTGACGGCCAGTTGCTCTGGCAGGCGCTGCGCAGGCGGACCTCGACGCACTTCTGGCAGGTGCCGCAGGCGCAGCATACCCACGCCTACGCCGCCGAGCCCGAGGCTTATGCGCAGCAGGTGATTGGTTTTCTCGATGAGCAATTGGCTGGCCAGCAGCCGCTGGTATGAGGCCGGGCTGCACTTGAACAATGGAGTGGAGGTGTTCCTATGGATTTCAACGATGTGATGGTGGCGGTACGCGATAGCGCCGGGCAGAGCCTGGATATTCCGGAAAAATGGGGGCAGGGGCGGGCGACCTTCGGCGGGCTGGTGGCGGCAGTGATGCTGCAGAGGGTAGAGGTCGAAATCGGCATCCAGCGGCCACTGCGTTCGCTGTCGCTGTCCTTCGTCGCTCCGGTGGCACCCGGGCCGCTGGAGATGCAAGTGCGCCTGCTGCGCGAAGGCAAGGCGGCGATCCAGGTGCAGGCTACGGCTATCCAGCATGAACAGGTATGCGCGGTGATGTTGGCCAGCTTCGGCAGTGATCGCGAATCCGTGGTGCAGGTGGAGCACGCCGCAGCGCCGACCTATCTCGGGCCGGATGAGGTGCAGGCCTTCCCCTTTATCTCCGGCCTGACGCCGGATTTCACCCAGTATTTCGACTACCGCTACACCCTGGGCAAGATGCCCTTTATGGGTGCGCAGCAGCACGAAATGGGCGGTTGGATCCGTCTGCGCGAGGCCTCGTCGGCAAGGGTTTGCCCGGCCACACTGCTGGCCCTGATGGACGCCTGGCCACCGGCGGTGTTCAGCCTGTTGAAGAAACCCGCCAGCGGTAGCTCACTTACCTGGACCTTGAGCGTTGTGCAGGTGCCGCAGGACTGCAGCGGCAACGACTGGTGGCAATACCGGGCGGCGATTCAAAGTTCGGCCAACGGTTACAGCCATATCGACGCGACCCTGTGGGACAGGCAGGGGCGGGCCTGTGTGCTGAGTCGGCAGACGGTCAGTGTGTTTGCCTAAGAGCCTGTTCACGATCTGCTACCACAGGCGCTTACTAACGGAGCGTCCTGTATGGCTCTTGCGAAGAGATCGCGAGCAGACTCTAAGGTGGGCCGTGCTCAGCGGGTGCCGAGGAAGTCGCGCTTGCCGATGGCCACGCCGTTATGGCGCAGGATGGCGTAGGCGGTGGTGAGGTGGAAGTAGAAGTTCGGCAGCACGTGGTCGAGCAGGAAGGCCTGGCCCTGGAAGTGGGTTTCCTTGTCGCGGCGCTTGAGGGTGACGGTGCGTGCTGCGCTGCCGTCGAGCTGTGCGGCGCTCAGGCTGTTGAGGAAGGTCAGGGTCTTGGCGATGCGCGCCTGCAGTTCGGCGAAGCTGGTTTCGTCGTCGGCCATGCTCGGTGCTTCAACTTCGGCCAATAGGGCGGTGCCGGCCTTGGCTCCGTCGCAGGCGATCTGCACCTGGCGGCTGAGGGGGAACATATCGGGTGCCAGGCGGGCGTTGAGGAATACGCTCTGCTCGATCTTCTTGTCTTCGGCGTGGGCCGCGGCGATGCCGAGGATGGTCGAGAGGTTGTTGAGCTGGCGGGTAAACACCGGGATGGACGCTTGGTACATGGACAGGGACATAAGAATCTCCAGATGCGCCGAAACGGATTGCCCGGGCGCGATTGCGTAGTAGGGGAGTGCACCGCCGCAGTCGGCGGCGGTGACCTGAGACAGCAAGCTTAGAACTTGTTTCGGATCTCGCGAGCTAGAGTCCTGCAAGGCGCTACGTTAGTAACAGCCTCCGGCTGGTTAAAACGGCGAGGAAGCGGACTGGGCTCGCACGCGAGTGTACTTTTGTACATGAGCATAACTCGTTTCACTCGCCCTCCGGGCCGCGCTAAAGCGCGTTAGCCACAAGTGGCTTACCGAGCCTGTTTTTAACGCAGCAGGGCCGACGCGCAGCAGATCCGAGGCAAGTTCTTAGCCGATGGTGATGGGCGGCAGTTGGGTCAGTTCGACGGTCTGTGCCTTGCGCGGGGCGAGGATTTCCGCTTCGCCGTCGACCACCAGTTCATCGTTCTGGTTGAACACCCGGGTGGCCACGCGCACGCGGAATTTCGGCAGTTTTTCCAGGATTTCCAGGCGCACGGTCAGGGTATCGCCGAGTTTCACCGGCAGGGTGAAACGCATGCTCTGGCCGAGGTAGATGGTGCCCGGGCCAGGCAGCTCGCAGGCCACTGCGGCGCTGATCAGGGCACCGCTGAACATACCGTGGGCGATACGCTCCTTGAACATGGTGGTGGCGGCGTAGTCGGCATCCAGGTGGACCGGGTTATGGTCGCCGGACACTTCGGCAAACAGCTGGATATCGCGTTCTTCGACCTTCTTGCTGTAGCTGGCGGTCTGGCCGACTTCGAGGGCGTCGTAGGGGGTATTGCTGCTTTGGCTCATGAATGACTCTCTTGGCTCGGTTGGTGACACTGGCGCGGCTGGTCTAGGGCCTGCTGCAGCCAGTCGATGATGTAGGCGGTGACTTCGGCACGGTTGCTCTCGTTGAGCAGTTCATGACGGGCATCCGGGTAGAGTTGTAATTGCACACGGGAGTTGCCGGCGGCGCGCAGGGCGTTGGCCAGATCGGCCTGGCGCTTGCCGTCGCTGACCGGGTCACAGGCTCCGCCGATCACCAGCAGGGGCAGGCTGATGTCGATCTGCGCGAGGTTGTCCCGCGGGGTGATCTGTTGCAGGCCGCCGAACAGGTCGATCCACAGCTGATTGACGCAACGGAAGCCGCAGAGCGGGTCGGCCACATACTTGTCGACTTCGGCCGGGTCGCGGCTGAGCCAGTCGAATTCGCTGCGGTTGGGCTTGAAGCGCTTGTTGAATGAGCCGAAGGTGGCGAATTCGAGCAGGCCGCTGCGCCCGCTGGGGCCCTGCCGCCAGCGCTCGAAGCGGGCCAGCAGTTCGGCGATACGGTACAGCGCCGCGGGCTGGTAGTTGGAGCCGGAGAGAATCGCGCCCTGCAGGCTGCAACTGTGCTGCATCAGGTAGGCCTGGGCGATATAGCTGCCCATGCTATGGCCGAGCAGGAAGATCGGCGTGTGCGGATGCTGCTGGCGGATATGGTGGTTGAGCCGGGCCAGGTCGCCCACCACCAGGTTCCAGCCGTCCTGTTCGGCGTACTGGCCGAGCAGGCCGTGTTCGGCGGTTTTGCCATGGCCGCGCTGGTCATGGGCATAGACCTCGAACCCCGCTGCCACCAGGGCCTCGGCAAAACGCCCATAACGGCCGCTATGTTCGGCCATGCCGTGGGCCACCATCAGCACCGCCCGGGGCGGCTGGGCGGCGTACCAGCGATTGACATAAATCGGCGCTGCATCTGTGCTGGTCAGCCAGAACGTTTCGTGGAGCATGGCGAATCCCTTAACAGGCCGTTGTTGCTGCCTGTGTTGCCGTTACCGCGTTAAAAATGGCCTCGGACTGCCGCTATGCGCTGGGCATGCCGCGCATTGCGCCACTTTTGCCTTGTCTCGCCTGCCGCGCCCGGGTCTTTCGACGGCCTGTGAAGCCTGCAAGTGCCGCGCATTGTGCACCGCGCGCGGCCTGCCGCAAAGCCTGGCGCTCGTCAGTTATTGTGCCGGCGCAGTATGCGCCTGTACTCGCCGCTGGCGTGCAGCTCGCGCAGGCCCTGTTCGTAGATCCTGATCCAGTCGGGCTGGCCCGGGCGGCTGGGGGTGAAGCCCACCAGCAGCGGGATCCGCTCCAGCACCGTGCCTTGCCACACCAGCTGCCCCCGCAGTTGCGGGTCCCGGGCCACCAGGTGTTCGCCGACCCGGCGCTCCAGGAGTACCTGATCGAAGCGTCCGGCCCGCAGTTTGCGCAGGTTGCTGATGTCGTCCACCGCCTCTTCCAGAACCAGCCCGGCAGCGAGAATGCGCTGGGGGTAGCCGTAGCCGCGGACTATGCCCAGGGTTTTGCCGCGCAGTTGCCCCAGGTGTTCGAGGTTCAGGGCGTAGTCGCGCCGCACGAACAGGCCCAGCGCGCTGTAGAACAGTGGCCGGGAGGCGATCAGGCGCTCTTCCTGAATTTCCCTGGGCCACAGCGCCAGGGCTCCCTGGTAGTGGCCCTGGCGCAGGGCGACGCGCACCCGGGCCCAGGGCAGAAAATCGATCTGCGCCGTATAACCCTGCACGGCAAAGGCGCGGCGGGTCAGTTCGACTATGCTGCCACCGTTGCGCAGGTGCTCGGAGCTGTAGGGCGGGTATTCCAGGGTGGCCAGGCGCAGCGATTGCGCATGGCTCGGGTTGCCGCACAGCAGCAGACACAGGGCAACGAACAGAAGAATCGGCATGGCGGGTCGGCTGGGTGCCTGTGCTGGAGGGTAATGGGCGATGGGCCCGGATAGTGCTCAGGGTGAGCGGCAAGATTCAGCTCGTCAATGACGCGTTCTGACTATTTGCCCGCCTGAGGTTAGCTGTTACTTTCCAGGCAACTCCGCTGCGCGGATAGGATCATTTCAGGGCAAGAGGATAAAAATAAATGCAGCCTGATTTCTGGAGCGACAAACGCCCGGCCGGGGTACCCAACGAGATCGATCTGGGGGCCTACAAGTCGGTGCTGGAGGTCTTCGAGCGTTCATGCAAGAAGTTCGCCGACCGACCGGCCTTCAGCAACCTGGGGGTGACCCTGACCTACGCCGAGCTGGATCGTCTGTCCGCGGCCTTTGCCGCCTACCTGCAGAAGCACACCGACCTGCAGCCCGGCGAGCGCATCGCGGTGCAGATGCCCAACGTGCTGCAGTACCCGATTGCCGTGTTCGGGGCCATGCGTGCCGGGCTGATCGTGGTCAACACCAATCCGCTGTACACCGCCCGCGAGATGCGTCATCAGTTCAAGGACGCCGGGGTGCGCGCCCTGGTCTACTTGAACATGTTCGGCAAGCTGGTGCAGGATGTGCTGCCGGATACCGAGATCGATTACCTGATCGAAGCCAGGATGGGCGACCTGCTGCCGAGCCTCAAGGGCTGGCTGGTCAACACCCTGGTGAAGAAGGTCAAGAAGATGGTGCCCGAGTACCATCTGCCGCAGGCGGTAGCGTTCAAGGACGCGCTCAAGCAGGGGCAAGGGCATGGGCTCAAACCGGTCAAGGTCGGCCAGGACGACGTCGCCGTGCTGCAGTACACCGGTGGCACCACCGGGGTGGCCAAGGGGGCGATGCTGACCCATGGCAATCTGGTGGCCAATATGTTGCAGGTCGATGCCTGCCTGTCGCAGCTGGGGCCGGATGGCAGCCCGCTGATGAAGCAGGGCCAGGAGATCATGATCGCGCCGCTGCCGCTCTACCATATCTATGCCTTCACCGCGAACTGCATGTGCATGATGGTCAACGGCAACCACAACGTGCTGATCACCAACCCGCGGGATATCCCCGGCTTCGTCAAGGAGCTGGGCAAGTGGCAGTTTTCCGCGCTGCTGGGCCTCAATACGCTGTTTGTCGCGCTGATGGACAACCCGGACTTCAAACACCTGGATTTCTCCAGGCTCAAGGTCACCAACTCCGGCGGCACCGCCCTGGTCAAGGCCACGGCCGAGCGCTGGCAGGCCATGACCAGCTGCACCGTGGTCGAAGGCTATGGCCTGACCGAAACCTCGCCGGTGGCCAGCACCAATCCCTATGGCGACCAGGCGCGCCTGGGTACCGTGGGCATCCCGGTGCCGGGTACCGGCTTCAAGGTGATCGACGACGACGGCGTCGAGCAGCCGTTGGGCGAACGTGGCGAGTTGTGCATCAAGGGCCCCCAGGTGATGAAGGGCTACTGGAACCGCGAAGAGGCCACCGCCGAGGTGCTGGACGCCGAGGGCTGGTTCAAGACCGGCGATGTGGCGGTGATCGATGCGGACGGCTTTGTGCGCATCGTCGACCGCAAGAAGGACATGATCATCGTCTCCGGCTTCAACGTGTACCCCAACGAGATCGAGGATGTGGTCATGGGCCATCCGCAGGTGGCCAGCTGCGCCGCCATCGGCGTGCCGGACGAGAGGTCCGGCGAGGCGGTCAAGCTGTTCGTGGTGGCCCGTGAGGGTGGGGTGACTGCGGAGGAGCTGAAGGCCTACTGCAAGGAGAACTTCACCGGCTACAAGGTACCCAAGCACATCGTCTTTCGCGATGCGCTGCCGATGACGCCGGTGGGCAAGATTCTCCGCCGCGAACTGCGCGATATCGCCTAGCCCTCGGGCTTGGCGGCAGGCCGAGATAAATGACCGGATCAAGTGATCCGGTTTTTTTGTGACTGCGTAGCCTGTCGCTGGTCGCTCCCTGGTAAAGCTGCTACCCTCGGGCGGCTTTTTGCTCCATGGAGTGGGCCAAAGCGGGCGAACATACAATAAACAGCCGCCTTATGCGGTGAAGATCAAGCTGTTGCTGAGGAGTGGGCTTCCATGACCGAGAATTTTTGGAAGGATAAGTATCCTGCCGGGATCGCTTCCGAAATCAATCCTGACCAGTACCCGAATATTCAGGCGGTACTGAAAGAGTCCTGCCAGCGCTTCGCCGACAAGCCAGCCTTCAGCAATATGGGTAAGACCCTTACCTATGGCGAGCTGTACGAGTTGTCCGGCACCTTTGCCGCCTACCTGCAGCAGCACACCGACCTGCAGCCCGGCGACCGCATTGCCGTGCAGCTGCCCAACGTCCTGCAATACCCGGTGGTGGTCTTCGGTGCCCTGCGTGCCGGCCTGGTAGTGGTCAACACCAATCCGCTGTACACCGCCCGGGAAATGGAACACCAATTCAACGACTCCGGTGCCAAGGCCCTGGTCAGCCTGGCCAATATGGCCCACCTGGCCGAGCAGGTGCTGCCGAAAACCGGAATCAAGACGGTGATCATCACCGAGGTCGGCGATATGTTGCCGCCGCTCAAGCGTCTGCTGGTCAACAGCGTGGTCAAGCACGTGAAGAAGATGGTGCCGGCCTACAACCTGCCGCAGTCCATCAAGCTCACCGCCGCCCTGGCCAAGGGCCGTGGCCAGACCGTCAAGGACGTCGCGCCGAACAGCGCTGAAATCGCCGTGCTGCAATACACCGGCGGCACCACCGGGGTGGCCAAGGGCGCGATGCTGACCCACCGCAACCTGATCGCCAACATGCTCCAGGTCAAGGCGCTGATGGGCGCGGAAATGAGCGAAGGCAGCGAAGTGCTGATCGCGCCGCTGCCGCTGTACCACATCTACGCCTTCACCTTCCATTGCATGGCGATGATGCTGATTGGCGGGCACAACGTGCTGATCACCAATCCGCGTGATCTGCCGGCCATGACCAAGGACCTGGCCAAGTACCGGTTCACCGGTTTTGTCGGCCTTAATACCCTGTTCGTTGCCCTGTGCAACAACGAGGACTTCCGCAAGCTGGACTTCTCCACCCTGAAGGCCACCTTCTCCGGCGGTATGGCGCTGCAACTGGCGACCGCCGAGCGCTGGAAACAGGTGACCGGCTGCTCGATCTGCGAAGGCTTCGGCATGACCGAAACCAGCCCGGTGGCCTCGGTCAACCCGTTCAGCAATATCCAGATCGGCACCATCGGCATTCCGGTGCCGTCGACCCTGTGCAAGGTGATCGACGATGAAGGCGTCGAGCAGCCCCTGGGTTCGATTGGCGAGCTGTGCGTCAAGGGCCCGCAGGTGATGAAGGGCTACTGGCAGCGCCAGGAAGCCACCGACGAAATCCTCGACGCCGAAGGCTGGTTGAAGACCGGCGATATCGCGGTGATCCAGGAAGACGGTTACATGCGCATCGTCGACCGCAAGAAGGACATGATTCTGGTGTCCGGCTTCAACGTCTACCCCAACGAACTGGAAGACGTGCTGGCGACCCTGCCGGGCGTGCTGCAGTGTGCGGCCATCGGGGTGCCGGACGAGAAGTCGGGTGAGGCGATCAAGATCTTCGTGGTGGTCAAGCCGGGTGAAACCCTGACCAAAGAGCAGGTCATGGAACATATGCGCGCCAACGTCACCGGTTACAAGGTGCCTAGGGCCGTCGAGTTCCGCGACGTGCTGCCGACTACCAATGTTGGCAAGATCCTGCGCCGCGAACTGCGTGACGAAGAGCTGAAGAAACTGGGCAAGAAGTAAGCGCCCGGTTCAAACAAAACCCCGCCTCGGCGGGGTTTTGTTGTTTTAGGGGACTGCTCTCTTTTGGCATGGTTTCTAGGTTCTGTGTTCGTATTATTTATGTGTTGAACTTGAGTCATGGTTTCGCCCCTCACGGGCGAGTCACTTTTTCTTGCTTGGCCAAGAAAAAGTAACCAAAAAGAAGGCCACCCCATCATCCGGCCCCGGCTGCGCCGAGGTTCCCTCGCTCCATCGTCGTTCCAGGGGCCCGCCGCGAAGGGCCATCCCTGGCCCATCGCGGCAACCCCTTGCACAACGATTCCTTTCGGCCTCCTGAAGGGGGCTTGGCGTTGTCTGGACGTTCGTTGTGAAGGAGCAAAAGCTCAATGCTGGAAGTCTGAAGCCTTGTAAAAAGGTTTGCAGGCGCGCGACCTGGGTCCCGTCAGAAGGCCGAGTGGAGGTGTTGTGTAGGGGGACGAGCCGCAAGGATGCGGCGAGAGGCGTAAAGGGTCATGGACGGCCCTTGTACGCCGGCCCCCGGAGCGACGCCGGAAGGAGGGACGTCTGGCGTAGCCAGACCCGTATGTCGGGTGTGCTTTCTCTTTAGTTACTTTCTCTTTGCACAAGCAAAGAGAAAGTAACTCGCCCGTGAGGGGCGAAAACCACTCCTCATGTACATGCAGCAATAGGCATGATAAACGGGGGTTGTGCTCTCGCCGTCCTGAAAAGCTCGATAAGCCGAGTTCGCGGGTTTTAACCCGTACGCCAGGTGATTTCCTCCACCCCATCGGCGCTGATACGCATCCAGCGGTCGGCCTGTTCGTCGCTTTCTTCTTCCTGCCAGCCGCCGGGTGCACAGCGTACTTCCACATTGAGGGCGGCGAAGGCGGCCTGGGCGCAGGCCAGGTCGTCGGCCCAGGGCGTGGCGGCGCTTTCCAGGTACAGGCTGTGCCACTTGCCCACGGCTTTCGGCAGCCAGGTCACGGGTACGGTGCCGGCCAGGCATTTGTAGGTCTGGCCCTTCTGTTGCCAGGGCGTGCAGCTGCCCAGGGCCTGGCTCAGCCATTCGCCGATGGCAGTGTGATCGGCGTCTTTCAGGTAGATCTCGATATCCGGTTGGCGCATGGTCATATTCTCTCGATCCAGTCGTAGCGGATGGCAACGGTCACTGCGCAGGGTTCGGCGATCACCGCCGCGCGCTTCTCGGCGCTGGCGCGCCAGCCGTGCGGGGTCATGGCCAGCAGGTCGGCGCGGGCCTGGCTGCTGTCCAGTTGCAGGTTGAAACTCAGGGTTTCGCTATGGGCCAGGCGCATGCCGTCGGGGATCAGCTCCAGGTGTTTCTGATCGTCATAGTCGCGCACCTCGTCATAGAGTTTCTGCCGCAGCTGCATCAGGTGTTCGCGGGTCGGCCCCATGCGCAGCAGGCCGCCGCCGGGGGCGAGCAGGCGTCTGGCTTCCTGCCAGTCGAGGGGGCTGAACACGCTGGCGAGCAGCTGGCAGCTGGCGTCGGCCAGCGGTACCCGGGCCATGCTCGCCACCAGCCAGCTCAGCTGCGGCGCACGCCTGCAGGCCCGCTTGACCGCTTCGCGGGAAATATCCAGGGCATAGCCGTCGGCCTGGGGCAGGGCGGCGGCGAGCTGAGCGGTGTAATAGCCTTCGCCGCAGCCGATATCCAGCCAGCGCGCGGGGTTGTAGCCGGCCGCCAGTTGCGCCAGGCGCTCTGCCAGCGGTGCGTAATGGCCGCCGTCGAGAAAGCGCCGGCGCGCCTCGACCATGGCGGCGTTGTCGCCGGGGTCGCGGCTGTTCTTGTGCTGCACCGGCAGCAGGTTCAGGTAACCCTGGCGCGCGCGGTCGAAGCGATGGCCGGCCGGGCAGACCACGCTGTTGTCGACGGCGCTCAGCGCACCCTGGCAGATGGGGCAGGTGAGACTCATGCGAGGAGTTTGACCAGGGTCTGGTAATAGATTTCGGTCAGCACATCCAGGTCACTGGCCAGTACCCGCTCGTTGATCTGGTGAATGGTGGCGTTGACCGGGCCGAGTTCCACCACCTGGGTGCCGAGGGTGGCGATAAAGCGCCCGTCGGACGTGCCGCCGCTGGTCGAAGGCTGGGTGTCGCGGCCGGTGACCGTCTTGATGCTGGCGGCCACGGCGTCGAGCAGGGCCCCGGGTTCGGTGAGGAAGGGCAGGCCGGACAGCGCCCATTCCAGGTGATAGTCCAGGCCGTGCTTGTCGAGAATGGCTTCGACGCGCTTCTGCAGGCCTTCGACCGTGGATTCGGTGGAGAAGCGGAAGTTGAACACCGTCTTCAGCTCGCCGGGGATCACGTTGGTCGCCCCGGTGCCGGCGTTGAGGTTGGAAATCTGGAAGCTGGTCGGCGGGAAGAAGGCATTGCCATCGTCCCAGTGTTCGGCAGCCAGTTCGGCCAGGGCCGGGGCGGCCAGATGAATGGGGTTCTTGGCCAGGTGCGGGTAGGCCACATGGCCCTGCACGCCGCGCACGCTGAGGGTGCAGCCGAGGGAGCCGCGGCGGCCATTCTTCACCACGTCGCCGACCAGCGAGGTGCTCGAGGGTTCGCCGACTATGCACCAGTCCAGGCGCTCGCGCCGCGCGCCGAGGCGTTCGATCACGGCCTTGGTGCCATGATGGGCCGGGCCTTCTTCGTCGCTGGTGATCAGGAAGGCGATACGGCCCTTGTGGTTCGGATATTCGGCGACGAAGCGCTCAACGGCGATGATCATCGACGCCAGGCTGCCCTTCATGTCGGCCGCGCCACGGCCGCAGAGCATGCCCGCCTCATCGATCAGGGCGTCGAACGGTTGGTGCTGCCAGGCCTGCAGCGGGCCGGTGGGAACCACGTCGGTGTGCCCGGCGAAGCACAGCACCGGGCCCTCGTCGCTGCCGTGGCTGGCCCAGAAATTGTCCACTTCCTCGATCCGCATCGGTTCGATCGCGAAGCCGCAGGCAGCCAGACGGCGCGTCATCAGCTCCTGACAGCCTTCGTCGAGGGGCGTGACGGAGGGGCGACGAATCAGCTCGCAGGCAAGCTCCAGGGTCGGGGAGAGGGTCGGGGCGATGGCGGTCATTGCGGCTCCAAGGCGGCATCAGGCGGAAAGGCCGTCATCTTAAAGCAAATTGCTCGCAATGGGCCGTCGCCAGGCTGTTTCGCCGGATCGCGGCCGCGCCATTGGTCTGCTGGCCATGGGCCAGGCAAGACAGTGCTTGGGTCGTGGCCTGCGGCTTCCTATAATGCGCCGCCCCGGGTGCGGGGTAGCGAGGAGAGAAGATGCCTGTCGACGAACAACGCTTTGCGGGGATCGCCCGCCTGTATGGCCGCGAAGGTGCCGAGCGGCTGGCGGCTGCGCATGTGGCGGTGGTCGGTATTGGCGGCGTCGGCTCCTGGGCGGCCGAAGCCCTGGCGCGTTCCGGGGTGGGCGAGATTTCCCTGTTCGATCTGGACGATGTCTGCGTCAGCAACAGCAATCGCCAGCTGCATGCGCTCGACAGCACGGTCGGCCAGCCCAAGGTCGAGGTGATGGCGGCGCGCATCCGCGGCATCAACCCAGCCTGCGTGGTGCATGCGGTGGCGGATTTCGTCACCCGTGAAACCATGGCCGAGTACATCACCGAGCAACTGGATGCGGTGATCGACTGCATCGACAGCGTCAACGCCAAGGCCGCGCTGATTTCCTGGTGCAAACGGCGCAAGATCCAGGTGATCACCACTGGCGGCGCGGGCGGGCAGATCGACCCGACGCAGATTCAGGTCGGCGATCTGAACAAGACCTGGAACGACCCGCTGGCCTCCAAGGTGCGTTCCACCCTGCGCCGCGACTATGGCTTTTCGCGTACCCCGGGGCGCAATTACAGCGTGCCCTGTGTGTATTCCAGCGAGCAGCTGCGCTACCCCAAGCCCGATGGCACGGTGTGCCAGTACAAGGGCTTTGTCGGCGAGGGGGTCAAGCTCGACTGCGCCGGCGGTTTCGGCGCGGTGATGATGGTGACCGCGACCTTTGGCATGGTGGCTGCCGCGCGCATCGTCGATAAATTGGTCGCCGGTACGCGGCGGCCAGCGGAGCGGCAGTCGCTTGCCTGATGCATCGTGGCGAGCCTTGGCTAATCTGCAGGAATGACCCGCCCGGGTCGCTGTTCGGCAGGGATATGCTGTTTTCCGCTTAATTGAGGTGTGTTGTGTTGCCCCTGCTGCGTCATCTGTTCGGCCATGCCCCGCGTTACGTGCTGCTGCTTGCAGCGCTTTGTGCCTGCCTGAGTGCCCATGCCCATCCGGTGGTGCGGGTGGGCACCGGTGACTGGGCACCCTATGTCGACCAGCAGCGCGAGGATGGCGGCGCGTTGTCACGCTTGGTGCGCGATATCTTCAAGGCGGCGGGGTATGGGGTCGAGTTCGTCTACTACCCCTGGGATCGCAACCTGTTGATGCTCGAGCAGGGCAATCTGGATGCGGTGATGCCGTATTCCTGCTCCGCCCAGCGGCGGCGTATCAGTGAGTGCAGTGACCCCGTGGTGCAGGGCCAGATTGTGCTGTTCCAGCGCACTGGTCAGCAGCTGAACTGGGCGCGTATCGACGATCTCAAGTCTTTCCAGATCGCCACCACCCTGGGTTATTCCTATGGCTCGCAGTTCGATACGGCGGTGCAGAGTGGGCAGCTGCAGGTGCAGCAAAGTAGCAAGGAAGACACCGGTTTTCGCCTGCTGGAGCTGGGGCGTGTGGATTTTCATCCGCAGGATCGAGCTGTGGGTTACGCCATGTTGCGACGGCGGTTCAGCCCCGAGACGCGAGCGGCCATTACCCATCACCCACGGTTATTGAATAGCGAACCGCTGCACCTGCTGTTTCGCAAAAGCGATGCCCGGGCCGCTCGGTTGCGTGAGGTGTTCAATGCGGGTTTGCGCCGCCTGGTCGAGAGTGGCGAGATTGCGCGTCTGCAGCAGGCCCTGTATTCCGGCAATGCCGATCAGTGGGCGCTTGAACCCTGATCGGCCGCAGCCAGCAGTTGCTGCATACGCGCCAGCACGGCCTGCAGGCCATTGCTGCGTGAGGGCGACAGGTGGCGCGCCAGGCCGAGCTGGGTAAACCAGGCGGGCAGATCCAGCTGTGCCAGTTCGGTCTGGGTCAGGCCATTGGTCCGTGCCAGCAGCAGCGCCAGCAGGCCGCGGAGCAGGCGTGCATCACTGCTGGCGCGGAACTGCCAGTGTGCGCCGTCGCGCTCGGCCAGCAGCCAGACCTGGCTTTCACAACCCTGTACCCGATTGGCTGCACAGCGCTCTGCATCATTGAGCGGGGCGAGCTGGTCGCCCCATTGCATCAGCAGACGTGCGCGCTGTTCCCAGCCGGGGCATTGGCCGAAGGCCTCGAGGGCCTGCTGGGCATTGGCCGGCAGGATCATTGCAGCAATTCCAGGGCCTGATCCAGGGCGGCGAAGAAGCGCTGCAGATCGGCCGAATCGTTATAGAACCCCAGGGACACGCGAATCGCTCCGCTTAGCCCCAGACCGTGGAGCAGCGGCATGGCGCAGTGATGGCCGGCGCGTACGGCGATACCCTGCTCGGTCAGCAGGTGAGCGAGGTCGGCGTGGTGCACGCCGTCGACCACAAAGCTGACCAGGGCGACATTGGGCGTGCCGAGCAGGCGCACACCCTGACGCTGCTGCAGCCCGGCCAGCAGCTCGGTATGCAGGGCCGCTTCGTGGGTGCTGACGGCGCTGGCGTCGAGGCTGCTCAGATAATCCAGGCTGGCCCCCAGGGCGATCACCGAGGCTATCGGCGGCGTGCCGGCCTCGAAGCCCAAGGGCGCGGGGCGAAAGCTGGCGCTGGCGTAGTCGGTGTGCAGCAGCATCTCGCCGCCAAACTGCCAGTGCGCCAGCTGCTCCAGGGCCTGTGGACGGCCGTAGAGCAGGCCGACGCCGTCCGGGCCGTAGAGTTTGTGGCTGGAGCCGATATAAAAGTCGCAGCCCAGCGCCTGGACATCATGGCGGCCATGCACCACACCCTGAGTGCCGTCGACCAGGGTCAGCGCGCCCCGGGCCTGCGCCAGTGCGAGCAACTGTTGCAGCGGCTGCCAGCAACCGAGCACATTGGACAGCTGGCTGACTGCCAGCAGGCGGGTGCGCGGGCCGATCAGCTGCGCGGCGTGGGTGAGATCGATCAGGCCATGGCTGTCCAGCGGCAACACCACCAGCTTGAGCTGGCGGCGCAGCGCCAGTTGCTGCCAGGGCAGTAGATTGGCGTGGTGTTCCAAGGCGCTGATAACGATTTCGTCACCGGGCTGAAAGCGTTGCTCCAGGCCGTAAGCCAGCAGGTTGAAGGCTTCGGTGGCGCTGCGGGTAAAGACGATCTGCTCTGCGTCGGGCGCATTCAGCCATTGCGCGGCCTTCTCCCGGGTAGCTTCGAAGGCGCGGGTGGCGCGTTCGCCGGGCAGGTGTTGGGCACGGTGCACATTGGCTGCGCCGCCGGCGTAATAGCCGAGCAGGGCATCGAGCATGGCCTGGGGTTTTTGCGCGGTGGCGGCGCTGTCCAGATAGGTCTGGCCTTCGGCCTCGAGGGCCAGAATGCCGGGGAAATCGGCGCGCCAGGGGGAATGGTTAGGCATGGGCAGGCAATCGAGACCGTAGGATGGGTTGAGCGCAGCGATACCCATAATGAGCGTGATGGGTATCGCGATGCTCAACCCATCCTACAAGAGCACGTAGGCTGCGATATGCACACCAGAGAACGTGAAACGCTCGGTGCGCACGGCGCACCCTACGGTCAGGCTTCTCTGGGATCAGTTATGGGCGTGCAGGGCTTCGTTCAGCTCGATCGCCGACTTGTGGGTCTTGCACTCCACCGCGCCGGTTTGCGAATTGCGGCGGAACAGCAGGTCGGGCTGGCCGGCCAGTTCGCGGGCCTTGAGCACCTTGACCAGCTGGTTGTCGGCATCCAGCAGCGCCACCTTGGTCCCAGCGGTGATATACAGGCCGGATTCCACGGTGTTGCGGTCGCCCAGGGGGATGCCGATACCGGCGTTGGCCCCGATCAGGCAGCCTTCACCAACGGAAATCACGATATTGCCGCCGCCGGACAGGGTGCCCATGGTCGAGCAGCCGCCGCCCAGGTCCGAGCCCTTGCCGACGAACACCCCAGCGGAAACGCGGCCTTCGATCATGCCCGGGCCGGCGGTGCCAGCGTTGAAATTGACGAAACCTTCGTGCATCACCGTGGTGCCTTCACCCACATAAGCACCCAGGCGGATACGCGCGCTGTCGGCGATACGCACGCCGCCTGGCACCACGTAGTCGGTCATTTTCGGGAACTTGTCCACCGAGAACACTTCCAGCAACTCGCCTTTCAGGCGCGCTTCCAGCTGACGTTCGGCCAGCTCGGCGAGGTCGACCGCGCCCTGGCTGGTCCAGGCCACGTTAGGCAGCAGCGGGAAGATCCCGGTGAGGTTCAAGCCATGCGGCTTGACCAGGCGATGCGACAGCAGGTGCAGCTTGAGGTAGGCCTCAGGGGTGCTGGTCAACGCGCTGTCTTCGGCGAGCAGGGTGACCACCAGAGGCTTCTGGCTTTCGGCCAGGCGCGTGAGCAAAGCAGACTGCGCGGGATCAACCTGTTTCAGCGCTTCTGCCAGCTCGCCGGCCTGGTTATTGCTGATCATGATGGCGTGGTTGCCACCCTGGTAGTCGATTTTTTCGATTACTTTGGCGACCAGCTCACTGGAGGGGTTGAGCAGTGGCTGGGCGTAGAAGACTTCCAACCAGTTGCTCTGGCGGTTCTGGGTGCCAACGCCAAAGG
Organism: Pseudomonas sp. EA_105y_Pfl2_R69; assembly: GCF_963970915.1. NCBI lineage: Bacteria > Pseudomonadati > Pseudomonadota > Gammaproteobacteria > Pseudomonadales > Pseudomonadaceae > Pseudomonas > Pseudomonas sp. EA_105y_Pfl2_R69. Next base: position 323,519 of record NZ_CAXAOO010000004.1, on the reverse strand, counting down.
CCAGGCTGAAGAGGGTTGTGTTCATGCTGTTTTCCTTACCGCAAATTCGTGTGGGCCGGCTGGTTCAAACCAGTTCGGCGGCATAACGGTCGGCCTTGAAGCCAACCAGGGTCTTGTTGCCGAGATCCAGCACCGGGCGCTTGATCATCGATGGCTGGGCGAGCATCAGCTCGATCGCCTTGTTCTGGTCGAGGTCGGCTTTTTGCGCCTCGTCCAGTTTGCGGAAGGTGGTGCCGGCACGGTTGAGAATGATCTCCCAGCCATGTTCGTTGCACCACTTCTCCAGGTTCTCACGGTCGATACCAGCGGTCTTGTAATCATGAAAGGCGTAGCTTACCCCGTGCTCGTCGAGCCAGGTGCGGGCTTTTTTCATGGTGTCGCAGGCTTTTATTCCAAACAGGGTTTTGCTCATGCTCAGAGGCCCTTCACAAAGTTGCGGATACGTTCGGCTGCGGCCACGCATTCGGCCAGCGGCGCGACCAGGGCCATGCGCACGCGGCCGGCACCGGGGTTCTCGCCATTCACGCTGCGCGACAGGTAGGAGCCGGGCACCACGGTGACATGCTCGCGGGCAAACAGCTCGCGGGTAAATGTTTCATCGTCTATCGGCGTTCTGGCCCACAGATAGAAGCCGCCATCGGGGCGCTGTACATCGAGCACGCCGTCGAGAATCGCCAGCACCGCGTCGAACTTCTCGCGGTACAGGTCGCGGTTGGCTTTGACGTGGGCCTCATCGTTCCAGGCTTTGAGGCTGGCCAGTTGGGTTTGTACCGGCATGGCGCAGCCGTGGTAGGTACGGTACAGCAGGAAAGATTTCAGAATGTCGGCGTCGCCGGCGACAAAGCCCGAGCGCAGGCCCGGCAGGTTGGAGCGCTTGGACAGGCTGTGGAACACCACGCAGCGTTTGAAATCATTGCGGCCCAGTTCGGCGCAGGCGCTCAGCAGGCCGGCGGGCGGGTTGGCCTCATCGAAATACAGCTCGCTGTAGCACTCGTCGGCGGCGATCACGAAGTCGAACTTGTCGGCCAGGGCGATCAGCTTCTTCAGCGTCGGCAGCGGGATCAGCGCGCCGGTGGGGTTGCCCGGCGAGCAGAGAAAGAGGATCTGACAGCGCTGCCAGACGTCGTCGCCGACCGCGTCGAAATCCGGGTTGAAGCCATGTTGTTCCAGGCAAGGCAAGTAATGCGGCTGTGCGCCGGCGAGCAGCGCTGCGCCTTCGTAGATCTGATAGAAGGGGTTGGGACTGACCACCAGGCCGTCGACGTCACGTTGCACCACCGCCTGGGTAAAGGCGAACAGCGCCTCGCGGGTGCCGTTGACCGGCAGCACATGGCGCGCCGGGTCGAGCGCCCCGGCCGGCAGGCCGAAGCGGCGGCCGCACCAGTTGGCGATGGCTTCGCGCAGCGCCGCAATACCCAGGGTGGTTGGGTACACCGCCAGCTGATCGAGGTTGGCGGCCAGGGCTTCGGCGACGAAGGCCGGCGAACGGTGCTTGGGTTCGCCGATCGACAGGGCGATGGGCGACTTGTCCGCCGCCTGGACGCTGCCGAGCAGGGCGCGAAGCTTCTCGAAGGGGTAGGGCTGTAACTGCTGCAGGGCGTTATTCATGTTGGGTTCCTGTACTGCGCGCGGCTGCCGGTGATGGCCGGCCCGCCGCTTGTCGCGTCAAGCTGCGGTGATCAGAAGGTAATGGGCTGGCTTTCGGTTTTCTTGCCGGGGTCATCCGACAGCTGCAGCACTATGGCTTCCTGCAGGCGGGTGCAGAGCTCCGGGTCGGACAGCGGCTGGTTGTCGGCATCGGTGACGAAGAACACGTCTTCGACCCGTTCGCCCAGGGTGGCGATCTTGGCGTTCTGCAGCGACAGGTCGAAGTCGAGGAAGATCCGCCCGATCCGCGCCAGCAAGCCGGGGCGGTCCGGGGCGGTCAGCTCGAGGATGGTCACCGGGCGCTGGGCGTCGTTGTGGATGGTCACCTGGGGGGCAAAGGCAAAGTGCTTGAGCTGACGGGCGACCCGGCGCTGGATGATGGTCGGGTAGTCGTCGGGGTTCTTCAGGGCGTCGATCAGGCCCTGGCGGATCTGCTTGATCCGCGCCGGGTTGTTGCCGATCGAGCTGCCGTCCGCTTCGAGCACGATATAGGTGTCGAGGGTGAACTGGCTGGTGGAGGTGAGAATCCGCGCGTCGTGGATGTTCAGGTTGAGTTGGGCCATGGCCGCCACCGTCACGGCGAAGAAATCGTGCTGGTCCGGGGCGTAGATAAAGATCTGCGTGCCGCCCTCGAACTCGCGCTGGGTGGTTTCCTTGATCAGCACCAGTGGCTCGCCGTCCTCCGGGTGCTGGAGGATGGCGTCGCTGTGCCAGGCCACATCCTCTGCGCTGTGGCGCAGGAAGTAGTCGTCGCCCAGTTGCGACCAGAGTTGCTCGGCTTCGTCCGGGTCGAGGCCGCCGCGCACCAGGATGTCCAGGGCGCTGCTCTGGGTCAGGCGGATCTGCTCTTCACGGTCCAGCGGGTTCTCCAGGCCGCGGCGCAGGGCACGCTTGGTCTCGGTATACAGCTGGCGCATCAGACTGGCGCGCCAGGAGTTCCACAGGCTGGGGTTGGTGGCGTTGATATCGGCCACGGTCAGCACGTAGAGGTAGTCCAGGCGGGTCTGGTCGCCAACCAGGCGGGCGAAATCGAAGATCACCTGGGGGTCGGAGAGGTCCTTGCGCTGCGCCGTGGTGGACATCACCAGGTGGTGCTGAACCAGCCAGACGATCAGTTTGGAGTCCCAGTTGGGCAGCTGATGGCGGGCGCAGAAGACTTCGGCATCCACCGCGCCGAGTTCCGAGTGATCGCCACCGCGGCCCTTGCCGATATCGTGGTAGAGCCCGGCCAGGTAGATCAGCTCGGGTTTGGGCAGGGTCTCCATCAGCTCGCTGGCCAGGGGGAATTTCTCCGCCAGCTCGGGCCACTTGAACTTGCGCAGGTGCTTGATCAGGTTGAGGGTGTGGGCGTCGACCGTATAGATGTGGAACAGGTCATGCTGCATCTGCCCGACGATATGGCCGAATTCCGGCAGGTAGCGGCCGAGGATGCCGTAGCGGTTCATCCGCCGCAGGTTGCGGTGGATGCCCTGGGGGCTCTTGAACAGCTCGATAAACAGGCTGGTGTTGCGGATATCGCGGCGGAAATCGTCGTCGATCAGGTGTCGGTGCTCGCGCAGCAGACGAATGCTGTCGGCGCACACGCCCTTGATCTCGGGGTGCTGGGCCATCAGCACGAAGACTTCCATGATGGCGAACGGGGTGCGCTTGAATACGTTCGGGTGGGTGACTTCGATATAGCCGTCACGCAGCTGGAAGCGACTGTTGAGCTGGCTGGCCGGGCCGACTTCGCCGGCGCGCAGGATCTGCTCCTCGAAGTGCTGGTTGATCAGGTCGCTCAGCTCGGCGATAGCCATGACCACGCGGTAGTACTTCTGCATAAAGCGTTCGATGCCGCGCTTGGGGTCGTTATCCTCGAAGCCGAGCAGGGCCGCGACCCGGCTCTGATGGTCGAACAGCAGGCGGTCTTCGGCGCGGCCGGCGAGCATGTGCAGGGCGTAGCGTACCTTCCAGAGGAACTCCTGGCTGGCGGCGAGCAGGGCGTATTCGCTTTCCAGCAGGAAGCTCTGGCTGACCATGGCGTGCAGGTTGAGGGTGCCGGAGTGGCGGCGGGCGATCCAGAGGATGGTCTGGATGTCGCGCAGGCCGCCCGGCGAGCCTTTGACGTTGGGCTCCAGGTTGTATTCGGTGTCGTTGTATTTGCCGTGGCGGGCGCGCTGTTCTTCGTGCTTGGCCAGGTAGAAGTGCTTGCTCGGCCACATCTGTTCGGTGCTGGTGACCGCCTGCATGCGTTGGCGCAGGTGCTCGGGGCCGGCGATGGTGCGGCTTTCCATCAGGTTGGTGACCACCGTCAGGTCGGCGCGGGCCTCCTCGGCGCATTCATCCACCGAGCGCACGCTTTGCCCCACTTCCAGGCCGATGTCCCAGAGCAGGGTGAGGAAACGTTCGATCGGCTCGCGGAAGGTTTCGTGATCATTGCTGTCCAGCAGGATCAGCAGGTCGATATCCGAATAGGGGTGCAGTTCGCCGCGGCCGTAGCCGCCCACTGCCAGCAGGGCAATATCGGCATCCGCGCTCCAGGACAGGCGATCCCAGGCTTCGCGCAGGATCTGGTCGACGAACCAGGCGCGATCCTCGACCAGGCGGCGCACGTCGCGGCCGGCCTTGAAGCGCGCATCGAGGGCGTCGTGGGCGCGGCGAATGGCCTTCTTGAACGCGGCGATGGGGCTGGACTTGAGCGCCAGCTCCGCCTGGAACTGGCCACGGTCGAACAGTTCGGGATCTACCTGCGGCATGCAACAGCCTTCCTTATATCTGGTCCAGAACCTGTTCAAAGTCGCGCGAGCTAGAGCCATGCAAGGCAAAAACAGGCGAGGAAGCGGAGTGTACTTTTGTACATGAGCATTCCGACTGGGCTCGCACCCGAGTCTGTTTTTAACGCAGCAGGGCCGACGCGCAGCAGACTCTGAGTAGGTTCTCAGGCCGAGGTGCGCGGGATGCTGTCATCGCTGCGCAGGGTAAAGATCTCGTAACCGTCGGCGGTCACCAGGATGGTGTGCTCCCACTGGGCGGAGAGCTTGCGGTCCTTGGTGATGGCGGTCCAGCCGTCACCCAGGGTGCGGGTTTCCGCGCGGCCCTGATTGATCATCGGCTCGATGGTGAAGCACATGCCTTCCTGCAGTTCCATACCGGTGCCGGCGCGGCCGTAATGCAGCACCTGAGGCTCTTCATGGAATACCGCGCCAATGCCATGGCCGCAGTATTCGCGCACCACGGAGAAACCGTTTTTCTCGGCGTGCTTCTGGATCACCTCGCCGATATCGCCCAGGCGGGTACCAGGCTTGACCAGTTCGATGCCCTTGTACATGCACTCCTGGGTGATCTTGGCCAGGCGCTCAGCCCACTCCGGCACCTTGCCGACCATAAACATCTTGCTGGTGTCGCCGTGATAGCCGTCCTTGATCACGGTCACGTCGATATTGAGCACGTCGCCTTCCTTCAGCGGCTTCTCGTTGGGGATGCCGTGGCAGACCACGTGGTTGACCGAGGTGCAGATCGACTTGGGGAAGCCTTTATAGTTGAGCGGTGCGGGAATGGCCTGCTGCACGTTGACGATATAGTCGTGGCAGATGCGATCGAGTTCTTCGGTGGTGACGCCGGGTTTGACGTGCTCGCCGATCATTTCCAGAACTTCGGCAGCCAGGCGACCGGCTACGCGCATTTTCTCGATTTCGGCGGGCGTTTTGATGGTGACGGTCATATGCGGCTCTCGAACGCGAACAGAAAGGGCGTTATCTTAGCAGCTTCAAGGCGCAAGCCATAAGCCGCAAGCAGAGTGCTTGGCGACTCGGTGTATGAAGCCTGTAGCTTGCTGCGGCCCTTTATGGTATAAAACGCGCCGCTTTACGGGCTGTGTGCCCGAAAGCTTAAACCCACACACGTATCGACACGGTTTCCTGGGTGCCTTGCGGCGAGTTCGCACGGTTGGAAATCGGGATACGTGGAGGCCTAACCCGACTTATCAAGGAACTATCATGTCCCAAGTCAATATGCGCGATATGCTGAAGGCCGGTGTGCACTTCGGCCACCAGACCCGTTACTGGAACCCGAAAATGGGCAAGTACATTTTCGGCGCGCGCAACAAGATCCACATCATCAACCTTGAAAAAACCCTGCCGATGTTCAACGACGCGCTGTCCTTCGTTGAAAAGCTGGCCTCGGGCAAAAACAAGATTCTGTTCGTCGGCACCAAGCGTTCCGCTGGCAAGATCGTTGCTGAAGAAGCAGCACGTTGCGGTTCGCCGTACGTCGATCATCGCTGGTTGGGCGGCATGCTGACCAACTACAAGACCATCCGCGCCTCGATCAAGCGTCTGCGTGATCTGGAAGTTCAGTCCCAGGACGGCACTTTCACCAAGCTGACCAAGAAAGAAGCCCTGATGCGCACTCGTGATCTGGAAAAACTGGATCGCAGCCTGGGTGGTATCAAGGACATGGGCGGTCTGCCAGACGCTCTGTTCGTGATCGACGTTGACCACGAGCGCATTGCTATCACCGAAGCCAACAAGCTGGGCATCCCAGTTATCGGCATCGTCGATACCAACAGCAGCCCGGAAGGCGTTGACTACATCATTCCAGGTAACGATGACGCCATCCGCGCCATCCAGCTGTACATGGGTGCCATGGCTGACTCGGTAATCCGTGGTCGCACCAACGCTAACGGCGGCACCGACGAATTCGTCGAGCAAGCCCCGGCCGCAGAAGCTGCTGAAGGCTAAGTAAAACGCTTATAGCGTTTGCTTAGTTCGCAAAAAGGGGGCTTGGCCCCCTTTTTGCCACCTTGAAAACCATCGCCGACGTGCAGTTGCAATTGTTTCTGGTCATTGTCGGCAATGCGTTACGAATTGAGCGCCCGTTTTTGGCGGGTGGAATGGTTAACAACCTATCCAGAGGATTTTGAAATGGCAGAAATTACTGCAGCGTTGGTTAAAGAACTGCGTGAGCGTACTGGCGAAGGCATGATGGATTGCAAGAAGGCCTTGACCAAGGCCGGCGGCGACATCGAAAAAGCCATCGACGACATGCGGGCTTCCGGCGCGATCAAAGCTGCCAAGAAAGCCGGCAACGTGGCTGCCGAAGGTGCTATCGCGGTCAAGGTTGCTGAAGACGGCAAGTCGGCCGTTATCCTCGAAGTCAACTCGCAGACCGACTTCCTGGCTCTGCAGGACGACTTCAAGAACTTCGTGACCAGCAGCATCGAAAAAGCCTTCGCCGACCAACTGACCGACGCAGCCCCGCTGATCGCCGCTCAGGAAGCTGCCCGTGAAGCTCTGGTAGCCAAGGTTGGCGAGAACGTCAATATTCGTCGTCTGGCGCGCGTTGAAGGCGATGTGGTCAATGCCTACCTGCACGGCAACAAGATCGGTGTTGTGGTTGTCCTGAAAGGCGGCGACGCCGATCTGGCCAAGGACATCGCCATGCACGTAGCGGCGAGCAACCCTGAGTTCCTGCTGGCTTCGGAAGTTTCCGCTGACGCCATCGAGCGCGAAAAAGCCGTGTTCATGAGTCTCAACGAAGACAAGATCAAGGGCAAGCCGGCCGAAATCGTCGAGAAGATGGTGGGTGGTCGTATCCAGAAGTTCCTCGCTGAAGCCAGTCTGGTTGAGCAGGCCTTCGTCAAGGATCCGGAAATCAAGGTCGGTGCGCTGGCCAAGAAAGCCGGTGCCGAAATCGTTTCCTTCACCCGCTTCCAGGTAGGCGAAGGCATCGAGAAGCCGGTCGACAACTTCGCTGAAGAAGTTGCTGCCCAGCTGGCTGCCAGCAAGCAGTAAGACAGCTACCGCTGTCGCCCCGAAGAGGCTGCCCGCTAACGCGCGCGGCCTCTTTGTCAAATCAGGGGGGTGGCTGTAACGGGTGGATTGGGCTCTGCTGCCAACCGCTCAGGGCGCTTCGAAGCGCTCGATAATAGCGGCCCTTGGGGTCGCAGAGAATTCTAACGCCGCAGGAGAGACTGGTAATGGCTCAGCAGGTGAGTGGTCGTCAACCGCGCTATAAGCGCATTCTGCTCAAACTTAGCGGCGAAGCCCTGATGGGGTCGGAGGACTTCGGTATCGACCCCAAGGTGCTCGATCGCATGGCGCTGGAGGTCGGTCAGCTGGTCGGTATCGGCGTTCAGGTCGGTCTGGTGATCGGTGGTGGCAACCTGTTCCGCGGTGCGGCGCTCTCCGCGGCCGGCATGGATCGGGTGACCGGCGACCACATGGGCATGCTGGCCACGGTGATGAACGCCCTGGCCATGCGCGATGCACTGGAGCGTTCGAATATTCCGGCCATCGTCATGTCGGCGATTTCCATGGTCGGGGTGACCGACCACTACGACCGGCGCAAGGCGCTGCGTCATCTGAAAACCGGTGAGGTGGTGATTTTCGCCGCTGGCACTGGCAATCCGTTCTTCACCACCGATTCGGCTGCCTGTCTGCGCGCCATCGAGATCGACGCCGATGTGGTGCTCAAAGCAACCAAGGTGGACGGTGTGTACACTGCCGATCCGTTCAAGGATCCGCATGCCGAGAAGTTCGACCGTCTGACCTACGATGAAGTGCTCGACCGCAAGTTGGGTGTCATGGACCTGACGGCAATCTGCCTGTGCCGCGACCATAATATGCCACTGCGGGTTTTCAATATGAACAAGCCCGGTGCCCTGCTGAATGTTGTAGTGGGTGGTGCCGAAGGCACTCTGATTGAGGAAGACAAAGAATGATCAACGCGATCAAGCAAGACGCCCAAGCGCGCATGCAAAAAAGCCTGGAATCGCTGATTAACGCATTCAGCCGTATCCGTACCGGCCAGGCTCACCCGAGCATTCTCGGTGGTGTGATGGTGCCTTATTACGGCTCGGACACCCCGCTGAATCAGGTCGCCAACGTCACCGTCAAGGATTCGCGCACCCTGCAGGTTGTGGCCTTCGAGCGCAATATGCTGGCCGCCGTCGACAAGGCGATCCAGAGCTCCGGGCTGGGCTTCAACCCGACCAACCTGGGTGAGTTGCTGCTGATCTCCATGCCGGCCCTGACCGAGGAAACCCGCAAGGGCTTCACCAAGCAGGCCCGCGATGCCGCCGAAGATGGTCGTGTCGCCGTGCGCAATATCCGTCGCGATGCCCTGAGCCAGTTGAAAGACCTGGTCAAGGAGAAGGAAATCAGCGAAGACGAAGAGCGTCGCGCCGCCGACGATATCCAGAAGCTGACCGACAAGTTCGTGGCCGAGATCGAAGTGGCTGTGAAGCAGAAAGAAGCGGATCTGATGGCCGTTTAACGGCCAGGGTATCGTCATGGACAAGACCAAAGACGGTAACCGGGTCGCTGTGCCGCGGCATGTGGCGATCATCATGGACGGCAATAATCGCTGGGCCAAGAAGCGTCTGCTGCCCGGTGTCGCCGGGCATAAGGCCGGTGTCGATGCGGTGCGTGCGGTGATCGAGGTGTGTGCCGAGGCCGGGGTCGAGGTGTTGACCCTGTTCGCCTTTTCCAGCGAGAACTGGCAGCGCCCGGCCGAGGAAGTCAGTGCGTTGATGGAGCTGTTTCTCGCTGCGCTGCGCCGCGAGGCCAGGCGCCTCAATGACAATGACATTAGCCTGCGCATTATCGGCGACCGCTCGCGCTTTCATCCCGAGTTGCAGGCGGCCATGCGTGAGGCCGAGGCGCAGACCGCTGGCGACAAGCGCTTCGTCCTGCAGGTGGCGGCCAATTATGGCGGTCAATGGGACATCGCCCAGGCCGCCCAGCGGCTGGCGCGGGAAGTGCAGGGCGGCCACCTGCGGCCCGAAGATATCACCCCTGAGCTGTTGCAGAGCTGCCTGGTAACCGGCGATTTGCCGTTGCCGGACCTGTGCATCCGCACTGGTGGTGAGCATCGCATCAGCAACTTCCTGCTCTGGCAGCTGGCTTACACCGAGCTGTATTTCTCCGACCTGTTCTGGCCGGATTTCAAACACGAAGCCATGCGTAAAGCCCTGGCCAATTTTGCTAGCCGTCAGCGTCGCTTTGGTAAGACCAGCGAGCAGCTGGCTGCCGAGGCGCGTAGTTAATGCTCAAGCAACGAATTATCACGGCGCTGGTACTGTTGCCTTTCGCCTTGGGTGGCTTTTTCCTGCTCGATGGTGGCTGGTTCGCCCTGTTTATCGGGGCGGTGGTCAGCCTGGGGGGGTGGGAATGGGCGCGCCTGGCCGGCTTTGCCGCGCAATCGGCTCGAGTAGCCTATGCCGCCGGCGTGGCGCTGCTGCTGCTCGGGCTGTATCTGTTGCCGGTCTTGGCTCCCTGGGTATTGCTGGTGGGGGTCGCCTGGTGGGGGCTGGCTACCTTGCTGGTGCTCGGTTATCCGGGCAGTAGTCGGTATTGGGAAGGCCCGGCGATTCGCTTGTCTATCGGCTTGCTGATTCTGTTGCCGGCCTGGCAGGGCCTGGTGCTGTTCAAACAGTGGCCTGAGGCGAATTGGCTGATTCTGGCGGTGATGGTGCTGGTGTGGGGCGCGGATATCGGTGCCTATTTCTCCGGCAGACGTTTCGGCAAGCGCAAGCTGGCCCCGCGGGTCAGTCCCGGCAAGAGCTGGGAGGGGGTGTTTGGCGGCTTGCTGGCCACTCTGCTGATTTGCCTGCTGGTGGGCCTCTATCGCGGCTGGTCGGGCTTCGACCTGCTCCTGGCCCTGGTCGGCACCGCCGTGGTGGTGCTGGTCTCGGTGGTCGGTGACCTGACCGAAAGCATGTTCAAGCGTCAGGTCGGGGTGAAGGACAGCAGCAACCTGTTGCCTGGCCATGGCGGCGTGCTCGACCGCATCGACAGCCTGACCGCGGCAATTCCGCTGTTTGCCGCGCTGCTCTGGCTGGCTGGCTGGGGCAGCCTGTGAGTCTTCTGCAGCAGGTCACCGTGCTCGGGGCAACCGGTTCTATCGGTCTGAGTACCCTGGATGTGATCGCTCGTCACCCGGCGCGTTACCAGGTCTTCGCCCTTTCCGGCTTTAGCCGTCTGGCCGAGCTTGAGGCCCTGTGCCTGCTCTACCGTCCGCGCTTTGCCGTGGTGCCCGAGGCCGATGCCGCGCGGCGGCTGCAGAGTGACCTGCGGGCCGCGGGTCTGGCCACTGAAGTGCTGCACGGCCCCGAGGGGCTGTGCCGGGTTGCCGCCCACCCCGAAGTGGATACGGTGATGGCGGCGATTGTCGGTGCGGCCGGTCTGCCGCCGACGCTGGCGGCGGTGGAGGCGGGCAAGAAGGTCCTGCTGGCCAATAAAGAAGCCCTGGTGATGTCCGGCGCGCTGTTTATGCAGGCGGTCAAGCGCAGCGGTGCCGTGTTGCTGCCCATCGACAGTGAGCACAATGCGATCTTCCAGTGCCTGCCCGGCGACTATGCCCGCGGCCTGCAGCAGGTCGGCGTCAGACGGGTGCTGCTGACCGCGTCCGGCGGTCCTTTCCGCGAGATGCCGCTGGAGCAGTTGCAGGACGTGACGCCCGAGCAGGCCTGCGCCCATCCCAACTGGTCGATGGGGCGCAAGATCTCGGTGGACTCGGCGAGCATGATGAACAAGGGCCTGGAGCTGATCGAGGCCTGCTGGCTGTTCGATGCCAGGCCCGCGCAGATCGAGGTGGTGGTGCACCCGCAGAGCGTGATCCATTCGCTGGTCGATTATGTCGACGGCTCGGTGCTGGCGCAGCTGGGCAACCCGGATATGCGCACCCCCATCAGTCATGCCCTGGCCTGGCCGGAGCGCATCGACTCGGGGGTCGCGCCGCTGGATCTGTTTGCCGTCGCGCGCCTGGATTTCCAGGCCCCCGACGAGCAGCGTTTTCCCTGTCTGCGCCTGGCGCGACAGGCGGCAGAGGCGGGCGGGACCGCGCCAGCCATGCTCAATGCGGCCAACGAAGTGGCGGTGGCGGCCTTTCTCGAGCGGCGCATCCGCTTCCCGGAAATCGCGCGTATCATCGAAAGCGTACTGAACGCCGAAGCCGTCCGGGCGGTCGAAAACCTGGATACGGTGTTGGCCGCAGATAAGCGGGCGCGCAGCCTGGCGCAACAATGCGTGGGCGGCAGTGGCCGCGGAGAAGTTTGATGAGTGCGCTTTATATGATTGTCGGTACCCTGGTTGCGCTGGGGGTGCTGGTGACGTTCCATGAGTTCGGCCATTTCTGGGTCGCCCGTCGCTGCGGGGTCAAGGTCCTGCGCTTTTCCGTGGGTTTCGGCACGCCTTTACTGCGCTGGCATGATCGCCGGGGCACCGAGTTCGTGATCGCCGCCATCCCGCTGGGCGGCTACGTGAAAATGCTCGACGAGCGCGAGGGCGATGTGCTGCCCGAGCAGCTGGAGCAGTCGTTCAATCGCAAACCGGTGCGCCAGCGTATCGCCATCGTCGCGGCGGGGCCGGCGGCCAATTTCCTTCTGGCCTTGGTGTTCTTCTGGCTGGTAGCGATGCTCGGCAGCCAGCAGGTGCGCCCGGTGATCGGTGCAGTCGAGGTTGGCAGCCTGGCCGAGGTGGCCGGTTTGCAGGCCGGCCAGGAAATAGTCGCAGTCAACGGGCAGCCGACCCTGGGCTGGTCGGCGGTCAATCTCCAGTTGGTACGTCGTCTTGGCGAGAGCGGCAGCCTGAGTCTGGCGGTGCGCGAGCCGGGCTCGACTGCCGACAGTCCGCGGCAGATCGCCCTGGATAACTGGTTGCGCGGCGTCGATGAGCCCGATCCGATTGCCGCCCTGGGTATCCGTCCATGGCGTCCGGCGCTTGAGCCGGTGCTGGCACAGCTCGACCCTGAAGGCCCCGCTGCGGCCGCCGGCCTGCAGGTAGGCGACCGCCTGCTGGAGCTGAACGGTCAGGCTCTGCAGGATTGGCAGCAGTTGGTCGATCGGGTGCGCGGCCTGCCGGGCAAAACCGTGGCCGTGCTGGTCGAGCGCGAGGGGCAGCGTCTGGAGAAGACCCTGGCGCTGGCGGCGCGGGGTGAGGGTGAGGCCCGTACCGGTTATCTGGGAGCTGGGGTGCAGGGCATCGAGTGGCCTCCCGAGATGCTCCGTCAGGTAAGCTATGGCCCTGTAGATGCGGTGTTCGAAGGGGCCAAACGCACCTGGAGCATGAGCGTTCTGACCCTTGATTCATTGAAGAAAATGCTGTTTGGCGAGCTCTCGGTAAAAAACTTGAGCGGGCCGATAACCATTGCTAAAGTGGCGGGCGCTTCTGCTGAGTCGGGGGTTGGGGACTTTCTTACCTTCCTGGCCTACCTGAGCATAAGTCTGGGGGTTCTCAATCTGTTGCCCATCCCGGTTCTGGATGGGGGGCATCTGCTTTTTTATCTGGTCGAGTGGGTGCGTGGTCGTCCGCTGTCCGAACGGATACAGGGTTGGGGGATGCAGATTGGTATCAGTTTGATCATCGGGGTGATGTTGCTGGCCCTGGTAAACGATCTGAGCCGGCTGTAACCGCTACTGAATTACAAATCTGTCGCACTTAGCGGCAGATTTTTTATTGTCAGTTGGAATAAGAAAGGACTTCATGAAACGTCTGCTGCTACCTGCGGTGCTTGCCGCACTGATGATCACCGAAGTTCACGCCGAGTCCTTCACCATTTCCGATATTCGCGTCACCGGCCTGCAGCGGGTTTCCGCGGGCAGCGTATTCGGGGCCTTGCCGCTGAATGTCGGCGCAGAAGCGGACGATCGTTCCCTGGTGGACGCCACCCGGGAACTGTTCAAGACCGGTTTCTTTCAGGATATCCAATTGGGTCGCGACGGCGATGTGCTGGTTATCAGCGTGGTCGAGCGCCCTTCGATTTCCAGTATCGAAATCGATGGCAACAAGGCGATCAGCAGCGAAGACCTGCTCAAGGGTCTGAATCAGTCGGGTTTGGCCGAGGGCGAGATCTTCCAGCGGGCCACCCTGGAAGGCGTGCGTAACGAGCTGCAGCGTCAGTATGTGGCCCAGGGCCGCTACTCCGCCGAGATCGAAGCCGAAGTGATTCCGCAGCCGCGTAACCGCGTGGCGCTGAAAATCAATATCAACGAAGGCTCGGTCGCGGCCATCCAGCACATCAACGTGGTGGGTAACACGGTCTTCTCCGACGAGGACCTGATCGACCTGTTCGAGCTGAAGACCACCAACTGGCTGTCCTTCTTCCGTAACGACGACAAGTACGCCCGGGAAAAGCTTTCCGGCGACCTGGAGCGCCTGCGCTCCTATTACCTCGATCGCGGCTATATCAATATGGATATCAGCTCGACCCAGGTGTCCATCACCCCGGACAAGAAACATGTCTACGTCACCGTCAACGTCGACGAAGGCGAAAAATACAGCGTGCGTGACGTCACCCTTAGCGGCGATCTGAAGAATCTCGAAGACGACGTGCGTGCCTTGCTGCTGGTCAAGGAAGGCCAGGTGTTCTCGCGCAAGGTCATGACCACCACTTCCGAGCTGATCACCCGCCGTCTGGGTAACGAAGGCTATACCTTCGCCAACGTCAACGGCGTGCCGGTGGCCAACGACGACGGCACCGTGTCCATTACCTTTGTGGTCGACCCGGGCAAGCGCGCCTACGTCAACCGCATCAACTTCCGCGGCAACACCAAGTCGGAAGACTCGGTGCTGCGTCGTGAAATGCGCCAGATGGAAGGCGGCTGGGCTTCGACCTACCTGATCGATCAGTCCAAGGTGCGCCTGGAGCGCCTCGGCTACTTCAAGGAAGTCAACGTCGAAACCCCGCAGGTGCCGGGTACCGATGACCAGATCGACGTCAACTACAGCGTCGAGGAGCAGGCCTCCGGTTCCATCACCGCCAGCGTCGGTTTCGCCCAGAACGCCGGCTTGATCCTCGGCGGCTCGATCAGCCAGAGCAACTTCCTGGGTACCGGTAACCGGGTCAGCCTTGGCTTGAACCGCAGCGAATACCAGAGCAGCTACAACTTTGGCTTCGTCAATCCCTACTGGACGCCGGACGGTGTCAGCCTGGGTTACAACGCCTTCTTCCGTGAGACCGACTACGACGAGCTGAACACCGATGTGTCCAGTTATGCGGTGGACAGCTACGGTGCCGGCGTCAGCATCGGTTACCCGATCAGCGATACCTCGCGCCTGACCTATGGCCTGACCATTCAGAGCGACAGCATCAGCACCGGGGTGTACACCGTCGACGAGATCTTCGACTTTATGGAAGAAGAGGGCGACAGCTACCTGAACCTCAAGGCGTCGATCGGCTGGTCCGAGTCGACCCTCAACCGCGGCGTGCTGGCCAATCGTGGCCACTCGCAGAGCCTGGTGTTTGAAACCACTGTGCCGGGCAGCGACCTGTCGTTCTTCAAGGTCGATTACCGCGGGCAGATCTTCAAGCCGTTGACTGATACCTATACCCTGCGCCTGCACACTCAGCTGGGCTACGGCGAAAGCTATGGCTCCACCAGTGAGCTGCCGTTCTACGAGAACTACTATGCCGGCGGTTTCGGCTCGGTGCGTGGCTTCAAGGACAACAGCCTGGGCCCGCGCAGTACGCCGAGCCGTGGTGAGGCTGTGACGGGCAATGAGGGCACCGAGAATGACCCCGATGATGATCCGTTGCCGTTCGGTGGTAACGTACTGGTGCAGGGTGGCGTCGAGTTGCTGTTCCCCATGCCCTTCGTCAAGGACCAGCGCTCCCTGCGTACCGCCCTGTTCTGGGACGTGGGTAATGTGTTCGACACCAGCTGCGGCAGCACCCAGACCAGCTGCAACGATATCGATCCAGGCGAGCTGGCCAGTTCCGTGGGCGTTGGCCTGACCTGGATTACCGCCCTGGGCCCCCTGAGCTTCAGCTTGGCCATGCCGATCGTCAAGCCGGACGATGCCGATACCCAGGTTTTCCAGTTTTCTCTCGGTCAGACCTTCTAGGTCTGATCATCGAACACCCACAGTTTTTGCAGGAGTTGCATCGTGCGTAAGTTGACTCAACTGGTTCTGTTAAGCGTTGCCCTGCTGGCAACTCCGGCCTTTGCCCAGATGAAAGTGGCGGTACTGAATTATCAGATGGCGCTGCTCGAATCCGACGCGGCCAAGCGTTATGCCGTGGATGCCGAGAAGAAGTTCGGCCCGCAGTTGAACAAGCTCAAGACCCTGGAAAGCGATGCCAAGCGCATTCAGGATCGCCTGGTCAAGGACGGCGACAAGATGCAGACCGCCGAGCGCGAGCGTCTGGAACTCGAATTCAAGCAGAAAGCCCGTGACTTCCAGTTCCAGTCCAAGGAGCTGAACGAAGCCAAGGCCGTTGCCGACCGCGAGATGCTCAAGAAGCTCAAGCCGAACCTGGACAAGGCGGTGGAAGAAGTGATCAAAAAAGGTAGCTTCGACCTAGTGCTCGAGCGCGGCGCGGTGATCGATGTCAAACCTCAGTTCGACATCACCCGCCAAGTCATCGAGCGCATGAATCAGCTGCGCTGATCATGAGTGCTACCGTGTATACCCTCGGCCAGTTGGCCGAGCGGCTGGGTGCCAGCGTCAGTGGCGCGGCCGATACCCTGATCGCGGGCCTGGCCACCTTGCAGGAAGCCGGTCCCGATCAGCTGAGCTTTCTGGCCAATCCGCAGTACCGTAAGTTTCTCAACGACTGTCGGGCCGGTGGGGTGCTGCTGACCGCCGCCGATGCCGCAGGCTATGCCGGCAATGCCCTGGTCGTGGCCAATCCCTATCTGGCCTATGCCCAGCTTTCCCACCTGTTCGATCGCAAGCCCCGGGCCTTGCCGGGGGTGCATCCGACAGCCGTGGTTGCAGCTGACGCACGGGTCGATGGCAGCGCCAGTATTGGTGCCTATGCGGTGGTCGAGAGTGGCGCGCAGATCGCAGCGGGCGTGACGGTTGGCCCCCATTGTGTGGTCGGCGCGCGCTCGTCGATCGGTGAGGGCGGTTGGCTGGCTCCGCGGGTCACCCTGTATCACGACGTGCAGATCGGCAAGCGGGTGGTCATCCAGTCGGGTGCGGTCATCGGTGGCGAAGGCTTCGGCTTCGCCAACGAGAAAGGCGTCTGGCAGAAGATTGCCCAGATCGGTGGCGTGAGCATTGGCGACGATGTCGAAATCGGGGCCAACACCACCATCGACCGCGGCGCTTTGGCCGACACCCTGATCGGCAACGGAGTCAAGCTGGATAACCAGATCATGATCGCGCACAACGTGCAGATCGGCGACAACACTGCCATGGCCGGTTGCGCGGGTATTTCCGGCAGCACCAAGATCGGCAAGAACTGCATGATTGCTGGTGGTGTGGGCATGGTTGGGCATATCGAGGTGTGCGACAACGTGTTTGTCACCGGCATGACCATGGTGACCCGTTCGATCACCGAGCCGGGCTCCTATTCTTCCGGTACGGCCATGCAGCCGGCCGCCGAATGGCGCAAGAGCGCTGCGCGCATCAGGCAGCTGGATGACATGGCGCGTCGCCTGCAGCAAATGGAAAAGCAGCTGGCCGCCGTGACCTCGGGCGCAGACTCTTCATCTGATGCCTGAGCCGGCGTTTGCCGGTTTCTTCTTCTTCTCTTACAGGCTTCTCTGGAAATGATGGACATCAACGAAATTCGCGAATACCTGCCGCATCGTTACCCCTTCCTGCTGGTGGATCGGGTGGCGGAGCTGGATGTAGAGGGCAAGTGCATTCGTGCCTATAAGAATGTCAGCATCAATGAGCCGTTTTTCAACGGGCATTTTCCTGAGCATCCGATCATGCCGGGCGTGCTGATCATCGAGGCCATGGCCCAGGCCGCCGGTATCCTGGGCTTCAAGATGATGGATGTGAAGCCTTCCGATGGCACCCTGTATTACTTTGTCGGCTCGGACAAGCTACGCTTCCGCCAGCCGGTGGTACCGGGCGATCAGCTGATTCTCGAAGCCCGTTACCTGAGCAGCAAGCGCAGCATCTGGAAGTTCGAGTGCAAGGCCAGTGTCGACGGCAAAGAAGTCTGTTCGGCTGAAATCATCTGTGCGGAACGCAAACTATGAGTTTGATTGACCCTCGCGCCATTATCGATCCCAGTGCCAAGCTGGCCGACGACGTCGTCGTCGGCCCTTGGTCGATTATCGGGCCTGATGTGGAAATTGGTGAGGGTAGCGTGCTTGGGCCTAATGTGATCATCAAAGGGCCGACCAGAATTGGTAAGCACAACCGCGTCTATCAGTTTTCCTCGCTCGGCGAGGATACCCCTGACCGCAAGTACAAGGGCGAGCCGACGCGTCTGGTGATTGGCGATCACAACATCATCCGCGAAGGTGTGACCATGCACCGGGGCACCATCCAGGATCGCGACGAGACCACCGTGGGCGATCACAATCTGATCATGGCCTATGCCCATGTCGGCCATGACAGCGTGATCGGCAACCACTGCATCCTGGTCAACAATGTCGCGTTGGCCGGCCATGTGCATATTGGCGACTGGGCGATCCTGTCCGGCTACACCCTGGTGCATCAGTTCTGCCATATCGGCGCGCACAGCTTCGCCGGTATGGGCACCGCGATTGGCAAGGATGTGCCGGCCTATGTCACGGTTTCCGGCAACCCGGCCGAGGCGCGCAGCATGAATTTCGAAGGCATGCGCCGTCGTGGCTTCAGTGTCGAGGCGATCGCCGCCCTGCGTCGCGCCTACAAGACAGTGTATCGCCAGGGCCTGACCATCGAAGCGGCATTGGCCGAACTGGCCGAGTCTGCCCAACAGTTTCCTGAAGTCGCGGTGTTCCGCGACTCGATCCTGGCTTCCCAACGCGGCATTACCCGCTAACTCATGGCGGCTCTAATACGTGTCGCGCTGGTGGCTGGCGAGGCTTCCGGCGATATTCTCGGTGCCGGGTTGATGCAGGCGCTCAAGGCCCGCTATCCCCAGGTGGAGTTTATCGGCGTCGGTGGGCCGCTGATGCAGGCCCAGGGCCTGAATCCCTATTTCCCCATGGAGCGCCTGTCGGTGATGGGCCTGGTCGAGGTGCTGGGGCGGTTGCCCGAATTGCTGGCGCGTCGGCGCAAGCTGGTCAAGACCCTGATCGCGGCCAGGCCCGATGTGTTTATCGGCATCGATGCACCGGATTTCAATCTGGGCCTGGAGCTCAAGCTGCGCCGGGCCGGGATCAAGACCGTGCACTATGTCAGCCCTTCGGTCTGGGCCTGGCGGCAGAAGCGCGTGCTGAAGATCCGCGAAGCCTGCGACCTGATGCTCTGCCTGTTTCCGTTCGAGGCGCAGTTCTACGATGCCCATCAGGTGCCGGTGCGCTTCGTTGGCCACCCCCTGGCCGATACGATTCCGCTCATGGCCGACCGCGTCGCCGCCCGCGAGGCGCTCGACCTGCCCCAGGACAGCGCCGTGGTGGCCTTGATGCCGGGCAGCCGGGGTGGCGAAGTGGCGCGCCTGGGGAGTCTGTTTCTCGATGCGGCGGTACGTTTGCGCACCCTGCGTCCAGGCATTCGTTTCGTCCTGCCCTGCGCCAGCCCTCAGCGGCGTGTGCAGCTGGAGCAGATGCTGGTCGGTCGCGATCTGCCACTGACCCTGCTCGATGGTCGTTCCCATGAGGCCCTGGCAGCCTGTGACGCGGTCCTGATCGCTTCGGGCACCGCGACCCTGGAAGCGCTGCTGTACAAGCGGCCGATGGTGGTGGCCTACAAGGTTGCGCCCATGACCTACCGGATTCTCAAGCGCCTGGTCAGCAGCGCCTATATCTCGCTGCCCAATCTGCTGGCCGAGCGTTTGCTGGTGCCCGAGATGATTCAGGATGCGGCCACCCCTGAAGCCCTGGCGCAGTTGCTGGCCCCCTTGCTCAATGGCGGCGAGGTGCAGACCGAAGGCTTCGATGTGATTCACCGGGCCCTGCGTCGCGATGCCTCGGTGCAGGCCGCCGAGGCCGTGCTGCAGTTGCTGGGGCGCAACTGATGCAATTGGGATTGGATTTCACCCTGGTGCAGGAACTGGTGGCCGGTGTCGACGAAGTCGGCCGTGGCCCGCTCTGTGGTGCGGTGGTGACGGCGGCGGTGATCCTCGATCCGTCGCGACCGATCCTCGGCCTGAACGACTCGAAGAAGCTCAGCGAGGCGCGCCGCGAAAAACTCTTCGACGAAATCCGCGAGAAGGCCCTGGCCTGGTGCATCGCCCGTGCCGAAGTGGAAGAAATCGACCGCCTGAATATTCTCCACGCCACCATGCTGGCCATGCAGCGGGCGGTGGAAGGCCTGAGCATCACGCCCAGGCTGGCGCTGATCGACGGCAATCGCTGCCCTGTCCTGCAGGTGCCCAGTGCTGCGGTGGTCAAGGGCGACAGCCAGGTGCCGGCGATTGCCGCCGCATCGATCCTGGCCAAGGTCAGCCGCGATCGGGAAATGCAGCAGCTCGATGCGCAGTACCCCGGCTACGGCATTGCCGGGCATAAGGGCTATCCCACCTCGGTGCACCTGGAGGCCCTGCGCCGCCTGGGGCCGACGCCGATTCATCGGCGCTCCTTTGGCCCGGTACGCGCCTTGCTGGCGGACTGATACGCCTGCCATCGCTTTCGGCTTGCAGCCTGTAGCCTGCCGCTGCCTTGGCTGTACAATCCCCTCCCTGTCGTTTTTGTGTTTGATATAGGACTGTCATGACTGCTTCGTTCGTCCACCTACGCCTGCATACCGAGTTTTCCCTGGTCGACGGCCTGGTGCGGGTCAAGCCGCTGGTCAAGGTGGTGGCGGCGGCCGGCATGCCGGCGGTGGCGGTCACCGACATGAGCAACATGTGCTCGCTGGTGAAGTTCTACAAGGCGGCCATGGGCGGCGGCATCAAGCCGATCTGCGGAGCCGATATCTGGCTGGCCAGCGCCGAGGAAGACGGCCCGCTTTCGCGCCTAACCCTGCTGGCGATGAACCCCAAGGGCTATCGCAATCTCACCGAACTGGTGTCCCGCGGCTGGAGCGAAGGGCAGAGCAACGACCTGGTGATTATCCAGCGCGACTGGGTCAAGGCTGCCGCCGAGGGGCTGATCGCCCTGTCCGGGGCCAAGGAGGGCGAGGTCGGCCATGCCCTGCTTAACGACGAGCCGGCGCTTGCCGAAGCCCTGCTGCGCGAATGGATGGCGGTGTTCCCCGAGCGCTTCTATCTGGAAGTGCAGCGCACCAATCGGGTCAATGATGAAGAACACCTGCACGCCGCCGTCGCTTTGGCCGATAAGGTCGGTGCGCCACTGGTGGCTACCAACGATGTGCGCTTTATCAAGCAGGACGACTTCGCCGCCCACGAAACCCGTGTATGCATCGGCGAGGGCCGCAGCCTGGATGACCCGCGCCGGCCGCGCACCTATTCCGACCAGCAGTACCTGAAGACCCCGGAGGAAATGGCCGAGCTGTTCAGCGACCTGCCGGAGGCGCTGGAAAACACCCTCGAGATCGCCAAGCGCTGCAACATCGAAGTGCAGCTGGGCAAGTACTTCCTGCCTGATTTCCCGGTGCCGGCTGGCATGACCATGGACGAGTATTTCCGTAAGGTGTCCTTCGACGGCCTGGATGAGCGCCTGGAGGTGCTGCTGCCCAAGGACACCCCGGATTACGACGCGAAGAAGCAGGTGTATATCGACCGGTTGAATTTCGAGCTGGATATCATCATCCAGATGGGCTTCCCCGGTTACTTCCTGATCGTAATGGACTTTATCAAGTGGGCGAAGAACAACGGCGTGCCGGTCGGCCCCGGCCGTGGGTCGGGTGCCGGTTCGCTGGTGGCCTACGTGCAGAAGATCACCGACCTCGACCCGCTGGCCTATGACCTGCTGTTCGAACGCTTTCTCAACCCGGAACGGGTATCGATGCCCGACTTCGACGTCGACTTCTGCATGGATGGTCGCGACCGGGTCATCGACTACGTGGCCGAGAAATACGGGCGCAATGCGGTCAGCCAGATCATCACTTTCGGCACCATGGCGGCCAAGGCGGTGGTGCGCGACGTGGCGCGGGCTCAGGGCAAGTCCTACGGCCTGGCCGATCGCCTGTCGAAGATGATCCCCTTCGAAGTCGGCATGACCCTGGAGAAGGCCTACGAGATGGAGGAGTCGCTGCGCGATTTCCTCAAGGTCGATGAGGACGCCCGGGAAATCTGGGAAATGTCGCGCAAACTCGAAGGTATCTGCCGCGGCACCGGCAAGCACGCCGGCGGCGTGGTCATCGCGCCGACCAAACTCACCGACTTCTCGCCGATCGCCTGTGACGACGAGGGTGGTGGCCTGGTGACCCAGTTCGACAAGGACGACGTCGAGTCCGCGGGTCTGGTCAAGTTCGACTTCCTCGGCCTGCGCACCCTGACCATCATCAAGTGGGCGATGGAGACCATCAACCGCGAGCAGGCCAAGCAAGGCTTGCCCGACCTGAACATCGACTTTATTCCGCTGGATGACAAGCCGACCTTCAGCATGCTGCAGAAGGCCGAGACCACCGCGGTATTCCAGCTTGAATCGCGTGGCATGAAGGAGCTGATCAAGAAGCTCAAGCCGGACTGCCTGGAAGACATGATCGCCCTGGTGGCGCTGTTCCGCCCCGGTCCGCTGCAGTCGGGCATGGTCGACGACTTTATCAACCGTAAGCACGGCCGCGAGCCGATTTCCTACCCGCACCAGGACTATCAGTACGCGGGCCTGGAGCCGGTACTCAAGCCCACTTACGGCATCATCCTGTACCAGGAACAGGTGATGCAGATTGCCCAGGTGATGGCGGGTTACACCTTGGGTGGTGCGGACATGCTGCGCCGCGCCATGGGTAAGAAGAAGCCTGAGGAGATGGCCAAGCAACGTGGCGGCTTTATCGAAGGCTGCACCAGCAATGGTATCGATGCGAACTTGGCGGGCAACATCTTCGATCTGGTAGAAAAGTTCGCCGGTTACGGCTTCAACAAGTCCCACTCTGCTGCGTATGGCTTGCTCTCGTATCAGACGGCCTGGCTCAAGGCGCACCACTCGGCAGCCTTTATGGCCGCAGTGCTGTCGGCGGATATGCACAACACCGACAAGGTGGTCACCCTGATCGAGGAGTGCCGCAGCATGAAGCTGCGCCTCGATGCGCCGGATGTGAACATCTCCGAGTTCAAATTCACGGTCAACGACGGCGGCTGGATCGTCTACGGCCTGGGCGCGATCAAGGGCGTCGGCGAAGGCCCGGTGGAGGCCATCGTCGAGGCGCGCGAGGAAGGACCGTTCAAGGATCTGTTCGACTTCTGCTCGCGGGTCGACCTCAAGCGGATCAATAAACGCACCCTCGAAGCGCTGATTCGCAGCGGTGCGCTGGACCGCCTGGGCCCGCATTTCCATGAAGAACTGAAAGCCTACAAGGCCAATATCGACCGCAACCGTGCGGTGTTGCTGGCGGCCATGGAAGAGGCGGTGCAGGCGGCCGAGCAGACCGCGCGCAGCCACGACAGCGGCCATATGGACCTGTTTGGCGGGGTCTTTGCAGATGCCGAGGCCGATGTCTACGCCAATCACCTGCGTGCCCGCGAGCTGTCGCTCAAGGAGCGCCTCAAGGGCGAGAAGGACACCCTGGGCCTGTACCTCACCGGCCACCCGATCGACGAATACGAGGGCGAAGTGCGCCGTTTCGCCCGTCAGCGCATCGTCGACCTCAAACCGGCCCGTGGTGACCAGACGGTCGCCGGCCTGGTGATCAACCTGCGGGTGATGAAGAACAAGAAGGGCGACAAGATGGGCTTTATCACCCTCGATGACCGTTCCGGACGGATCGAGGCCTCGCTGTTTGCCGAAGCCTTCAACAGCGCCCAGGCCCTGTTGCAGACCGATGCCCTGGTGGTGGTGGAAGGCGAGGTGAGCAACGACGATTTTTCCGGCGGCCTGCGTCTGCGCGCCAAGCGGGTGATGAGCCTGGAAGATGCGCGTACCGGGCTGGCCGACAGCCTGCGCTTGCGGGTCGCCAGCGACGCGCTGAAGGGCGACCGACTGCGCTGGCTGGCCGAGCTCTGCGGGCGTCATCGCGGCGCCTGTCCGATCACCGTCGACTACAGTGGTGCGGATGCCAAGGCCCAGCTGCAGTTTGGCGAGAGCTGGCGGATCGAGCCGGCGGACAGCCTGATTCAGACATTGCGTGACCAGTTCGGCCGCGACAACGTCTTTCTGCACTACCGCTGATTTGCGGGGCCCCGGCCCCGCTTGTCAGTGACGATACCGCTGAGGTGCTGCCGATTTATGTGCAGCCTGGTGTCGACCTGAATGCGCCTGCTGCTATAAGGTAGGGCGCGAAACGGATACAGCTCCCCGGCCACTTGGCCGTCGACGCAAGACGGATGACTATGAACCCGAATTTTCTCGATTTCGAACAGCCGATCGCCGACCTGCAAGCCAAGATCGAAGAGCTTCGCCTGGTCGGTAGCGACAACTCGATCAATATCAGCGACGAGATTGCGCGTCTGCAGGACAAGAGCAACTCCCTGACCGAAAGCATTTTCGGCAATCTGACCAGCTGGCAGATCGCCAAGCTGGCGCGTCATCCGCGCCGTCCCTATACCCTGGATTACCTGCAGCACATCTTCACCGAGTTCGACGAACTGCACGGCGATCGGCATTTCTCCGATGATGCGGCGATTGTCGGCGGTGTGGCACGTCTGGATGGCGAGCCGGTGATGGTGATCGGCCATCAGAAGGGCCGCGAGGTGCGCGAGAAGGTGCGCCGCAACTTCGGCATGCCACGCCCCGAGGGCTATCGCAAGGCCTGCCGCCTGATGGAAATGGCCGAACGCTTCCAGATGCCGATCCTGACCTTTATCGACACCCCCGGTGCCTATCCGGGTATCGACGCCGAAGAGCGTGGGCAGAGCGAGGCGATTGCCTGGAACCTGCGGGTGATGGCGCGGCTGAAAACCCCGATCATCGCCACCGTGATCGGCGAAGGCGGTTCCGGCGGTGCGCTGGCCATCGGCGTCTGCGATCAGCTGAACATGCTGCAGTACTCCACTTATTCGGTGATCTCGCCGGAAGGCTGTGCCTCGATCCTGTGGAAGACCGCAGACAAGGCACCCGATGCGGCCGAGGCCATGGGCATTACCGCCGAGCGCCTGAAGGGCTTGGGCATTGTCGATCAGGTGATCGACGAGCCGCTCGGTGGTGCCCACAATGACCCGGCCGCTGCCGCGGAATCGGTGCGCCAGGCGCTGCGGGCTCAGCTGGATACCCTGAAGACCTTCGACTCTACCGAGTTGCTGGCGCGTCGTTACGAGCGCCTGATGAGCTACGGGATTGCCTGATTGCCGGGCAGCTGCGCATACAACGGGCCTTCGGGCCCGTTGTTGTTTTAAGCTTGGCCGATGACTCCTTTGCATATTCGTCTGCGTGATGCCCTGCAGCCCTGGCTCGGTGCCCCGGGCTGGTGTGTTGCCCTGTCCGGCGGGCTGGATTCCACGGTGCTGCTGCATCTGCTGGCCAGCCTTGCGCAGCGCGAGGCGTTGCCGCCACTTACCGCTATTCATATCCATCACGGCCTACAGGCTGCGGCCGATGCCTGGCCGGCGCATTGCCGTGAGCTGTGCTCGGCTTTGTCCGTACCACTGCAGGTTGAGCATGTTCAGGTGGTCCTAGGGGCCAGTCTTGAGTGTGCGGCGCGCGCTGCCCGCTATGCGGCTTTTGCTGCGCGTCTGGGCCGCGATGAGGTGCTGCTGGCCGCGCAGCATCGCGACGATCAGGCGGAAACCCTGTTATTCCGTCTGCTGCGCGGTGCCGGAGTGCAGGGTTTGGCGGCCATGCCGGCGAGTCGTGCGCTGGGTGCGGGGCAGCTGGTTCGGCCGCTGTTGGACTGCTCGCGCGCTGAGCTGTTGGCCTATGCCGGCGAGCATGGGTTGGCCTGGGTGGATGACCCGTCAAATACCGATGAGCGCTTCTCGCGCAATTACCTGCGCCGTCAGGTGCTGCCTGCACTGCTCAGTCGCTGGCCGCAGGCCTCGGCGAATATGGCCCGTAGCGCCGCGCACCTGAGCGAGGCGGGGCAATTGCTCGATGAGCTGGCGCAGCAGGACGTGGCGGCCGCCGAGGTGCCGGGCGAGTTTGCCTGGCTGGGTTTGCCGAGCCTGGCGCTGCCTGCGTTGCGCGGGTTGAGTGAGCCGCGCCAGCGCAATGCCCTGCGTTACTGGCTGCGGCCGTTGACGGCGATGCCCGATAGCGAGCATTGGGCCGGTTGGCGGGCGTTGCGCGATGCGGCCGTGGATGCTGCGCCGGTCTGGCGGCTGGCGGCGGGGGAGCTGCGCCGCAGTGATGAGCGGCTGTGGTGGTTGGCCGGTGACTGGCTGCGCTCGCCGGTGCCGGTGAATGCGGTGGTGCAAGGTAATCAGCAGGTGGTCTTGCCAGGGAATGGGCAGGTGCGCATTGACGGCATGCTGCCGACGGGCAGCTGGCAGCTGGGGTATCGCCAGGGCGGCGAGCGGGTTTTCTTGCCGGGGCGCGGACATCGCGATCTCAAGCGTCTGTTCAATGAGCTGCGCGTACCAGCTTTTGTCCGTGATCGCCTGCCACTGCTGCGTTTGGATAACCAGGTGGTGGCGGTCGCCAACCTGTCGGGTGTCCAGGGCTCAGTCGACGGTAGCTGGCAATTGCATTGGCAGCCGCCGACGAGTGATCAAGGTTTGAGCTGCTAAGGCCTTTCCGGTAGACTACGCTCCCGTCTTACTAGCGCTTTTGTCGACTCCCCTGGGAATCGGCAGGGCTAGCTGATTGCGCTGTATTGCAATTGGTCGCTTCGGTATTCCTTCGCTTTCCCCGGCGGCACTGACCGCTTAAACGCAGACTTCTAGGGTTTTTCATGACGCGCTACATATTCGTCACGGGTGGTGTTGTTTCTTCATTGGGGAAAGGCATCGCCTCGGCTTCATTGGCGGCTATCCTGGAGGCGCGGGGCCTGAAGGTCACCATGCTCAAGCTGGATCCCTATATCAACGTCGATCCGGGCACCATGAGCCCGTTCCAGCACGGTGAGGTGTTCGTCACTCACGACGGTGCCGAGACTGACCTCGACCTGGGCCACTACGAGCGGTTTATCCGCACCACCATGACCCAGAACAACAACTTCACCACCGGCCGCGTCTACGAAGACGTGCTGCGCCGCGAGCGCCGTGGTGATTATCTGGGCGCGACCATTCAGGTCATTCCGCACATCACCGACGAGATCAAGCGCCGCATCATCAAGGGTGCCGGCGACGCCGACGTGGCCATGGTCGAGATCGGCGGTACGGTGGGCGATATCGAGTCGCAGCCGTTCCTCGAAGCCATCCGCCAGCTGCGGGTGGAAGTGGGTGCCAAGCGCGCCATGCTGATGCACCTGACCCTGGTGCCCTATATCGCCACCGCCGGCGAAACCAAGACCAAGCCGACCCAGCATTCGGTGAAGGAGCTGCGTTCCATCGGTCTGCAGCCGGACGTGCTGATCTGCCGTTCCGACCACCCGATCGATGTGTCGTCGCGGCGCAAGATCGCGCTGTTCACCAACGTCGAGGAGCGTGCGGTGATTTCCCTGGAAGACGTCGACACCATCTACAAGATCCCGGGTGTGCTGCATGCCCAGGGGCTGGATGATTTCGTCGTCGAGCGTTTCGGCCTGGAGTGCGGCGGTGCCGATCTGTCCGAGTGGGAGCGGGTGGTCGACGCCAAGCTGAATCCGGAGCATGAAGTCACCATCGCCATGGTCGGCAAGTACATGGAGCTGCTGGATGCCTACAAGTCGCTGATCGAAGCGATGAGCCACGCCGGCATCCAGAACCGCACCAAGGTCAATCTGCGTTATATCGACTCCGAAGACATCGAAAACAAAGGCACCGCGTTGCTTGAAGGCGTTGACGCCATTCTGGTGCCGGGCGGCTTCGGTCTGCGTGGCGTGGAAGGCAAGATCAAGACCGTGCAGTACGCCCGTGAGAACAAGATTCCCTACCTGGGTATCTGCCTCGGCATGCAGGTGGCAGTTATCGAGTTTGCCCGCAACGTGCTGGGCTGGAGCGACGCCAACTCCACCGAGTTCGATACCAGCAGCCAGCATCCTGTGGTCGGTCTGATCACCGAATGGCAGGACGCTACCGGCGTGACTGAGCAGCGT
Organism: Pseudomonas sp. EA_105y_Pfl2_R69; assembly: GCF_963970915.1. Classification (NCBI taxonomy): domain Bacteria; kingdom Pseudomonadati; phylum Pseudomonadota; class Gammaproteobacteria; order Pseudomonadales; family Pseudomonadaceae; genus Pseudomonas; species Pseudomonas sp. EA_105y_Pfl2_R69. The sequence goes on along the minus strand of NZ_CAXAOO010000004.1, from coordinate 295,890 downwards.
ACCGACGCCTCCGATCTGGGCGGCACCATGCGCCTGGGGGCCCAGGACTGCCAGCTGCAGAGCGGTTCGCAGGTGCATCAGTGCTACGGCAAGGATGTGATTGTCGAGCGTCATCGTCATCGTTACGAAGTGAACAACAACCTGTTGCCGCAGCTGCTCGAGGCAGGCCTCAAGGTCACCGGCCGCTCCGGCGACGGCGCGCTGGTCGAAGTGGTGGAAGCACCGGATCATCCGTGGTTCGTGGCCTGCCAGTTCCACCCCGAGTTCACCTCGACACCGCGCGACGGTCACCCGTTGTTCAGCGGTTTCGTCAGCGCCGCCCTGGCGCAGCACGCGAAGAAGGCATAAGGACATGACCCAGAAGATCATCAAGGTCGGCAATATCGAGATCGCCAACGACAAGCCCTTCGTGCTGTTCGGTGGGATCAATGTAATCGAGTCCCGCGACCTGGCCATGCGTGCCTGTGAAGAATACGTGCGGGTCACCGACAAGCTCGGCATTCCCTATGTGTTCAAGGCCAGCTTCGACAAGGCCAACCGTTCCTCGGTGACCTCCTTCCGCGGCCCGGGTCTGGAAGAGGGCATGAAGGTCTTCGAAGAGATCAAGAAGACTTTCGGCGTGCCGGTGATCACCGACGTGCATGAGCCGCATCAGGCGCAGCCGGTGGCCGATGTCTGCGACATCATCCAGTTGCCGGCCTTCCTCTCGCGGCAGACCGACCTGGTGGTGGCCATGGCCAAGACCGGCGCGGTGATCAATATCAAGAAGGCCCAGTTTCTCGCACCCCAGGAGATGAAACATATCCTGGCCAAGTGTGTCGAAGCCGGCAACGATCAGCTGATCCTCTGCGAGCGTGGCAGCTCCTTTGGCTACAACAACCTGGTGGTGGACATGCTCGGCTTCGGCATCATGAAGCAGACCCACTACCCGGTGTTCTTCGACGTGACTCACGCCCTGCAGATGCCGGGCGGTCGCGCCGATTCGGCCGGTGGTCGTCGCGCCCAGGTTACCGATCTGGCCAAGGCGGGCATGAGCCAGGGCCTGGCCGGCTTGTTCCTCGAAGCCCACCCGGACCCGGACAACGCCAAGTGCGATGGCCCTTGTGCCCTGCGTCTGGACAAGCTGGAGCCGTTCCTCACTCAGCTCAAGCAGCTGGATGACCTGATCAAGAGTTTTGCGCCGATTGAGACTGCCTGAAACGGCAATTCTGCGGTAAAGTGCCTTTTGTATACAATCTGACTAAATAGTCGGTACATGTTGCGCGCCGGAGTCTCCTCCGGCGCGCAATGAGTGTGCAGCTCGGTACTACCCTTTTCGTCAATTTTTTGGAGTGCTACACGCAATGGCAAAGATCGTTGACATCAAAGGCCGTGAGGTTCTCGATTCCCGTGGTAACCCGACCGTGGAAGCCGATGTAATTCTCGACAGCGGCATCATTGGCAGCGCCTGCGCGCCGTCGGGTGCCTCCACCGGTTCGCGTGAAGCGCTGGAATTGCGTGATGGCGACAAGAGCCGTTACATGGGCAAGGGCGTGCTCAAGGCCGTGGCCAATATCAATGGTCCGATCCGCGACCTGCTGCTGGGTAAGGATGCCACCGACCAGAAAGCCCTCGACCTGGCGATGATCGCCCTCGACGGTACCGAAAACAAAGCCACCCTGGGTGCCAACGCCATCCTTGCCGTATCCCTGGCCGCGGCCAAGGCTGCCGCTCAGGCCAAGGGCGTGCCGCTGTATGCGCATATCGCCGATCTGAACGGCACTCCGGGCGTTTACTCGATGCCGGTGCCGATGATGAACATCATCAACGGCGGCGAGCACGCCGATAACAACGTCGATATCCAGGAATTCATGGTCCAGCCGGTGGGCGCGAAGACTTTCGCCGACGCACTGCGCATGGGTACCGAGATTTTCCATCACCTCAAAGCCGTGCTGAAAGCCCGTGGTCTGAGCACCTCGGTCGGTGATGAAGGTGGTTTTGCACCAAACCTGGCTTCCAACGAAGACGCTCTGGCGGCTATCGCTGAAGCTGTGGCCAACGCCGGCTACAAGCTGGGCGAGGACGTCACCCTGGCCCTGGATTGCGCCGCCAGTGAGTTCTACGAAGACGGTAAGTACGATCTGGCTGGCGAAGGCAAAGTATTCGACGCTGAAGGTTTTGCCGAGTACCTCAAGGGCCTGACTGAGCGTTTCCCGATCATCTCCATCGAAGACGGCCTGGACGAGTCCGATTGGGCGGGCTGGAAGATTCTGACCGACAAGATCGGCAACAAGGTGCAGCTGGTTGGCGACGACCTGTTTGTAACCAATACCAAAATCCTCAAGCGCGGCATCGACGAGTCGATCGGCAACTCGATCCTGATCAAGTTCAATCAGATCGGCACTTTGACCGAGACCCTGGAAGCCATCCAGATGGCCAAGGCCGCCGGTTACACCGCCGTAATCTCGCACCGCAGCGGCGAAACCGAAGACAGCACCATCGCCGATCTGGCCGTAGGTACTGCCGCCGGCCAGATCAAGACCGGTTCGCTGTGCCGTTCCGACCGCGTGTCGAAGTACAACCAGCTGCTGCGCATCGAAGAGCAGCTGGCCGGCAAGGCGGCTTATCGTGGCCGCGCCGAGTTCCGTGGTTGAGCTCAGTCGTGGTAAAAGAGGGGCGGCGCGAGTCGCCCCTTTTTCGTCCGGATGCTTTTCCTGTCATGCGTAGTCCCTATTGGTTGTTGCTTGTTCTGATTCTGCTGCTGGCTGGCCTGCAGTACCGTCTGTGGGTGGGCGATGGCAGCCTGGCCCAGGCTACCCAGTTGAAGCAGCAGATTGCCGAGCAGCGGGGCGAAAACGAGCAGCTGCAGGAGCGCAATCGTATTCTCGAAGCGGAAGTGCTGGAGCTGAAAAGCGGCATGGAAACCGTCGAGGAGCGCGCCCGCCATGAGCTGGGGATGCTCAAAGAGGGCGAAACCCTCTATCAGCTGGCCGAATGAATACCGCCGAATTACCTCCTTTCTGGGCCCTTATCCCGGCAGCCGGCGTCGGCAGTCGGATGGCGGCCGACCGGCCCAAGCAATACCTGGAAGTGGCCGGCAAGACCATTATTGAACACAGCCTGGCGTGCTTTCTCGACCATCCGCAGTTGCTCGGGGTGGTGGTCAGCCTGGCGCTCGACGATCCCTACTGGCCGCATCTGGCCTGCGCCGCTGAACCACGCCTGCAACGCGCCGAAGGTGGCCGTGAGCGCGCCGACTCGGTGCTTAACGGCCTGCTGCGGCTGAGCGAGCTGGGCGCGCGGGACGACGACTGGGTACTGGTGCACGATGCCGCGCGGCCCAATCTGGCTCGTTCGGACCTGGACCTGCTGCTCGCGGAGCTGGCCGGTGATGCGGTGGGCGGTCTGCTCGCGGTGCCGGCGCGCGACACCCTCAAGCGTGCGGGGCCGGATGGACGGGTGCGGGAAACCGTCGACCGGGTGACGATCTGGCAGGCTTATACGCCGCAGATGTTTCGCCTGGGCGAATTGCAGCGGGCCCTGGCGGATGCCTTGCTGGCGGGCGTGGCGATTACCGATGAGGCCTCGGCCATGGAGTGGGCGGGGCATGCGCCGCGCCTGATCGAGGGGCGGGGGGACAACCTCAAGGTGACGCGCCCCGAAGACCTGCTAGGCTTGCGTCGCTTGTGGCGCGTCTAGCAGGCCGTTGAAACACTACCTACGTTGGCAATACTGCGTTAAAAACGGCCTCGGAATGCTCATTTACAACCAGTAAACTCCGCTTCCTCGGCCGTTTTTGCCTTGTCTTGCCTGCCTCGCCTACATTTTCAACGGCCTGCAAGCCGCCCACGGCGAGCGGCTAAACCTCTAATTGTCAGTGGGTTCTGGTCTTGCTGATGTCGCGTTCCAGTACCGTGCTGAGTTTGTGGATGGCACCCTCGATGGCCTTCTCCAGGTGGTCGGCGTTGTGCGAAACCGAAATCGGATCGCGGCCTTTCTGCCGGGCTTCGATCAGGCAGCGTTTGTCCAGTGTGCCGCCCTTGTGGGCGTTCTCATCGCTCAGGTGAACCTCCACGCGGGTCAGGTGTTCCTCGAAGCGCTTGATCCTGTCCTCCACGCGCTTGCCGATGGTGGTCATAAAGTCGAGTGAGGCTTCGATATGGTTGTCGCTGTTGACCAGTACTTGCATGACGTTTCCCCTTGTGCGGACGGCGAATGAGAAGGGTGAGCTCCCAGTCCTGGGACGTGTTCAGGCTGACGATGTTCCTCGCGTGGCTGTGACATTCTGTTGCTGGCAGTACTCGTTGCGTTGCGCCAGGCCCTGTTTGAGGTAATCGACCAGTTGCCGCACCTTGGGCGACAGGTGGCGTTGTTGCGGGTACAGCGCCCACACCGCGGTATCGGGTGGTTGCTGATTGTCCAGCAGGGACACCAGGGCACCGCTGCGCAAGTGCTCCAGCACATAGTAGTCCGGTAACTGACACAACCCAAGGCCGCGCAGGGCGGCGTCCAGCACCGCCTGGCCACTGTTGCAGCGCCAGTTGCCCTGTACCCGCTGGCTCGACTCCTGGCCGTTGATCTGAAAGCTCCAGACCTCCGTGCTGCCGACCAGGCAGTTGTGCCGGCCCAGTTCCGACAGCGAATGCGGGCGGCCGTAGCGCTGCAGGTAGGCGGGGGCCGCGCACAGGTACATCTGTCGCGGTGCCAGACGGGTGGCCACCAGGCGCGAGTCCTGCAGGCGGCCCAGGCGAATGGCCAGGTCGAGCCCTTCGTGCAGCATATCGAGGGTGCGGTTGCTCAACTCGATATCCACCCGCAACTGCGGGTGCCGGGTCATGAATTCGGTCACCAGGGGCACGATAAAGCGTTCGCCATAGGCCACGGCGCAGGTCATGCGCAGCAAGCCCTTGGGCTCGCTGCTCAGGTCGCCGACCGCACGCAGCGCTTCCTCGCGGGCATCCTGCAGGCGCTGGCAATGTTGCAGAAAGGTCTGCCCTGCCTCGGTCAGCACCACCCGCCGGGTGCTGCGGTAGAACAGGCGGGTCTGCAGGCGTTCCTCCAGGCGGGCGATCTGCCGGCTGACGTGGGAGGACGACAGACCCAGGCGCTCGGCCGCGGCGCTGAACTGGCCGCACTCGGCCACGGCAACGAATTCATCCAGGCCTTCCCAGCGATTCATCGTTCTGTTCCTTAGTCAGGGGCCAGTTTGCGACCCACATGGATGTGGGAAGTGCAGCAAGCCATAGGGAATGGCTGCTGCCTGGCGATCGAGGGATTCTAAATCAGTCGGCGATTGATTATCCCTGTGTAGCAATAATGTTTTGCCTTTTGCTTGATTATCTATCGCTAGGCACTGATCTACACTCTGCGCCACCGTTGAATCCGCTGGAGAGCGATCATGATCAAGTCCCGTGCTGCCGTAGCCTTTGCACCCAATCAACCGCTGCAGATCGTCGAGGTGGATGTCGCGCCGCCCAAGGCCGGCGAAGTGCTGGTGCGCATAGTCGCCACCGGCGTGTGCCACACGGATGCCTACACCCTCTCCGGCGAGGACAGCGAAGGCGTGTTCCCCTGCATTCTCGGCCACGAAGGCGGCGGCATAGTCGAAGCCATCGGCGAGGGCGTGACCTCCCTGGCTGTCGGCGACCATGTGATCCCGCTGTATACCGCCGAATGCGGCGAGTGCAAATTCTGCAAATCCAACAAGACCAATCTGTGCAGCTCGGTGCGCGCCACCCAGGGCAAGGGCCTGATGCCGGACGGCACCACGCGCTTCAGCTACCAAGGTGAGCCGATCTACCACTATATGGGCTGCTCGACCTTCTCCGAATACACCGTGCTGCCGGAAGTCTCCCTGGCCAAGATCCCTAAGGAAGCGCCGCTGGAAAAGGTCTGCCTGCTCGGCTGCGGCGTGACCACCGGTATCGGTGCCGTACTCAACACCGCCAAGGTGGAAGAGGGTGCCAGCGTGGCCATCTTCGGTCTGGGCGGCATCGGGCTGGCGGCGATCATCGGCGCGAAGATGGCCAAGGCCGGGCGCATCATCGCAGTCGATATCAACCCGTCCAAGTTCGATATCGCCCGCGAGCTGGGGGCCACCGACTTTATCAATCCCAAGGAGTTCGCCAAGCCGATCCAGGAGGTCATAGTCGAGATGACCGATGGCGGCGTGGATTACAGCTTCGAGTGCGTCGGCAATGTGCAGCTGATGCGCGCGGCGCTGGAGTGCTGCCACAAGGGTTGGGGCGAGTCGACCATCATCGGCGTGGCCGGTGCCGGCCAGGAAATCAGCACCCGGCCGTTCCAGCTGGTCACCGGGCGGGTCTGGCGCGGCAGCGCCTTCGGCGGCGTCAAGGGCCGCACCGAGCTGCCAAGCTATGTGGCGAAGGCGCAGACGGGCGAAATCCCCTTGGACACCTTTATCACCCACAACATGCCACTGGACGACATCAACCAGGCGTTCGAGCTGATGCATGAAGGCAAGAGCATCCGTACCGTCATCCACTTCTGATTACGCTGGGCGGCTGCATGGCCGCCCAATGGAGGCCTCATGACCTTGGAAAATATTTCCTGCCAGAAGAGTGCCGGCGGATGGCACAAACGCTACCGTCATCGTTCGGCGGTGCTGGGCTGCGATATGGTGTTTGCCGTGTACCTGCCGCCGCAGGCTGAGCAGGGTGCGAAACTGCCAGTGCTGTACTGGCTGAGCGGCCTGACCTGCACCGACGAGAACTTTATGCAGAAGGCCGGCGCGCACAAGCTGGCCGCCGAGCTGGGGCTGATCATCGTCGCGCCGGACACCAGCCCGCGCGGCGCGGATGTGCCGGATGACCCGGAGCAGGCCTGGGATTTCGGGCTGGGGGCCGGCTTTTACCTCAATGCCACCCAGCAGCCCTGGGCGCGCAACTACCGCATGTACGACTATGTGGTTGAGGAGCTGCCGGCGCTGATCGAGGCGAATTTCCCGGTCTCCGCCAAGCGCGGCATCAGCGGTCACTCCATGGGCGGCCATGGTGCGCTGGTCTGCGCCCTGCGCAACCCGGGGCGCTATCAGTCGCTGTCGGCCTTCGCGCCGATCGGCAACCCGATGAATTGCCCCTGGGGCGAGAAGGCCTTTTCCCGCTACCTGGGCGAGGAGCGTTCGCGCTGGCGCGAGTGGGATGCCTGCGCCTTGCTGGCGGAGGCGACGGAGAAGTTGCCGATCCTGGTCGACCAGGGCGATCGCGACGACTTTCTCGAGACTCAGCTCAAACCCGAGGCGCTGAAGAGCGCCGCCCAGGCGGCGGGGCATCCGCTGACCCTGCGCCTGCAGCCGGGCTACGATCATAGCTACTACTTTATCGCCAGCTTTATCGATGACCACCTGCGTCATCATGCGGCGGCATTGCACCAGGCGTAGCCCGGATGAAATCCGGGAAATTCGTCTCCCGGATTTCATCCGGGCAGCCGGCCAAAACGGTTAGAATCACGCCCTGACTTTTTCAGGGCGTTGTTCTTTATGCGTATTGGCCACGGCTACGACGTGCACCGTTTCGGCGAGGGCGAGTTCATCACCCTCGGCGGCGTGCGGATTCCCCATCGCTTCGGCTTGATCGCCCATTCCGACGGCGACGTGCTGCTGCACGCACTCGCCGACGCCTTGCTCGGCGCGGCGGCCCTGGGCGATATCGGCAAACATTTCCCCGATACCGACCCGACCTTCAAGGGCGCGGACAGCCGCGTGCTGCTGCGCCATGTGCTGGGGTTGCTGCAGGCCAAGGGCTGGCGGGTGGGTAATGTCGACGCCAGCATAGTCGCCCAGGCCCCGAAGATGGCCGCGCATATCGACAGCATGCGCGCGCTGATTGCCGAAGACCTGCAGGTGAGCCTGGATCAGGTCAACGTCAAGGCCACCACCACCGAGAAACTCGGCTTTACCGGCCGCGAAGAAGGCATCGCGGTGCATGCCGTGGCACTGCTGGTGGCGCAATGAACGAGCTTGAGCTGTTAGGCCCGCGTGCCCATGGCACGCCCTGTGGCACTGCGCTGCTCAAGGCCGTGGCGGAAGATTTCCAGGTCGACGAAGTGCTGGATATTCCCCTTGCTGGTGAGGGCGAGCACCTCTGGTTATGGGTGGAAAAGCGCGAGCTGAACACCGAAGAGGCCGCCAAGCGCATCGCCCGCGCCGCCGGCGTGCCGCTGCGGATGATCAGCTATGCCGGGCTCAAGGATCGCCAGGCGCTGACCCGGCAGTGGTTCAGCCTGCACCTGCCGGGCAAGGCCGATCCCGACCTGAGCGCCGCGGAAGATGCCAGCCTGCGTATCCTCAAGCAGCTGCGCCATAGCCGTAAGTTGCAGCGCGGTGCCCATGCGGCCAACGGTTTTACCCTGCGCCTGACTCAGCTGATGGCGGATCGCGAGGCGCTGGATCAGCGCCTGACGCAGATCGCCGCCCAGGGCATCCCCAACTATTACGGCTTGCAGCGCTTCGGTCATGAGGGCGGCAATGTTGCCCATGCCCGGCATTTCGCCGCGAACAAGAGCCTGCCGGACAAGCGCAATGTGCGTTCGCGGGTGCTTTCGGCAGCGCGCAGTTACCTGTTCAACCAGGTGCTGGCCGCGCGGGTAGCAGCTGGCAACTGGAATCAGGCGCTGCCGGGCGACCTGCTGGCCTTTACCGACAGCCGCAGCTTTTTCCCCGCCGGCGAGGCCGAATGCAGCGATCCGCGCCTGGCGATTCTCGACCTGCATCCCACCGGACCGCTGTGGGGGGCGGGGGTGTCCACGGCCGCCGGGGTGGCCCAAGGTCTTGAGCAACAGGTCACCGAGGCTGAGCATGCCTTGGTCGACTGGTTGGCAGATGCGGGCATGACGCACGAACGGCGCATCCTGCGCCTCCCCATTGGCGGCCTGTCGTGGCATTATCCCGAGCCTGACATTCTGCAACTGGAATTCGTCCTGCCGGCTGGATGCTTCGCCACCGTATTGGTGCGTGAGCTCGTCGATCTGTTGCCGGCAGGGCAGACGGACAACCCATGCGTATTCTGATTTCTAATGATGACGGCGTGGCCGCCCCCGGCCTTGCTGCACTCTATGCTGCGCTCGCCGACTATGCCGAGTGTGCGGTGATTGCCCCGGACCAGGACAAGAGCGGTGCCAGCAGTTCGCTGACTCTCGATCGTCCGCTGCACCCCTGCACCTTGCCCAATGGTTTTATCAGCCTCAACGGCACGCCCACCGATTGCGTGCACCTGGGCCTGAACGGATTGCTGCCCGAGGTGGCCGATCTGGTGGTGGCGGGTATCAATCTGGGGGCCAATCTGGGCGATGACGTGCTCTATTCCGGCACCGTGGCCGCGGCCCTGGAGGGACGTTTCCTGACGCGTCCGGCCTTTGCCTTCTCGCTGTTGTCGCGCCAGCCGGACAACTTGCCCACTGCCGCCTATTTCGCCCGCAAGCTGGTCGAGGCCCACGAGCAGCTCGACCTGCCGCCGCGCACCGTGCTCAACGTCAATATCCCCAACCTGCCGCTGGAGCATATCCGTGGTATCCAGCTGACCCGCCTGGGCCATCGCGCCCGCGCGGCCGCGCCGGTCAAGGTGGTCAACCCACGGGGCAAGGAAGGTTACTGGATCTCGGTGGCCGGGGATGCCGAAGACGGCGGCCCGGGCACGGACTTCCATGCGGTGATGCAGGGCTATGTGTCGGTCACGCCCCTGCAGCTCGATCGCACTTTTCAGGATGGCCTCAACAGCCTGCAACCTTGGCTGGAGGGTCTACTGTGATCAGACGTGAGCAGGACGATTTGCACCGTGGTATCGGCATGACTTCGCAGCGCACCCGCGAGCGTTTGATCCAGCGCCTGTACGAAGAGGGCCTGTCCAACGCCCATGTGCTGGAAGCCATTCGCCGCACGCCGCGCCACTTGTTTGTCGATGAGGCCCTGGCCCATCGCGCCTATGAAGACACCGCGCTGCCGATTGGCAACAACCAGACCATCTCGCAGCCTTATATCGTTGCGCGCATGAGCGAGTTGCTGCTGGCGGCAGGGCCACTGGACAAGGTGCTGGAGATTGGCACCGGCTCGGGTTACCAGACCGCGATTCTGGCCCAGTTGGTCGAGCGGGTATTCAGTGTCGAGCGTATTCAGGGCCTGCAGGACAAAGCCAAGGAACGACTGGCGCAGTTGAACTTGCGCAATGTGGTGTTTCGCTGGGGCGATGGCTGGGAGGGTTGGAATGCCCTGGGCCCGTACAACGGGATTATCGTCACGGCGGCGGCGGCCAATGTGCCCCAGGCCCTGCTGGATCAGCTGGCTCCGGGCGGACGTCTGGTGATTCCGGTGGGGGCGGGCGATGTGCAGGAGCTGTTGCTGATCGTGCGTGAAGAGCAGGGCTTCTCGCGTCATGTACTGGATGCGGTGCGTTTTGTGCCCTTGCTCAACGGGCCCCTGGCCTGATTCGATTGTTTACGGATGAACCCATGAAGAAGTATTTCCTGCTCTACGCCAAAGGCATCGCCATGGGCGCGGCCGATGTGGTGCCCGGCGTATCCGGCGGCACCGTCGCCTTTATTACCGGTATCTATGATGAACTGCTGCGTTCCATCGCCAGCATCCCGGTCGCCGCCATGCTGCTGCTGCGTGGGCGTATTGCCGACGCCTGGCGGGCGGCCAATGCCACCTTTTTGCTGGTATTACTGCTGGGCATCATGACCAGCGTGCTGAGCCTGGCGCGGCTGATCACCTACTTGCTGGCCGAACATCCCATACCGGTGTGGTCGTTCTTCTTCGGTCTGATTCTGGTGTCTGCGCACCTGGTGGCGCGGGAGATCCAGCGCTGGAACTGGAGCCGGGCACTGAGCTTCGCCCTCGGTGGTGGCTTTGCCTACTGGATTACCGTGGCCTCGCCGGTACAGCTGGGCAGCGATCCGTTCAGCCTGTTTATCGCCGGGGCCATCGCCATCTGCGCGATGATCCTGCCGGGGATATCCGGTAGCTTTATTCTGGTGCTGCTGGGCCTCTACTCGGTGGTGCTGGGGGCGGTGAAGGGCTTAGATCTGACCCTGCTGGCGGTGTTCGCCGCTGGTTGCCTGGTCGGCCTGGTCAGCTTCGCCAACCTGCTGCGCTGGTTGCTGGTGCGCTGGCGCGACCTGAGTCTAGCCTTTCTCACCGGCCTGATGCTCGGCTCGTTGAACAAGATCTGGCCCTGGAAGGAAACCCTGACCTGGCGTACCGACCGGCATGGCGAGCAGCTGCCGTTGCTGCAGAGCAATCTGTTGCCGGAGCGCTTTGCCGAGATCAGCGGCCAGGACCCGCAGCTGCTGCTGGCCATTCTGCTGGCCGTTGGCGGCGTATTCTTGGTACTGGGTCTGGAATGGGTGGCTGGACGTGATCAGCAAAGCAGTGGTTGCGGCAAATAATTGCGGCACAATACGCGCCAGTCACAAGACGCCAGTAGCCGATAAGGGAGAAGCGGGTGAGTTTCACAGCCATTCAGTTGCGGATTAGCTACAGCAGCACCCGGTACCTGCTGGCTGGTCTGGTATTTGGCGCGTTGCTCAGCGCCTGCGCCAGCCCGCCCCCGGGTGGGGTGCAGGTGGTCGATCGGAACAACCGCGCCGTCGCACAGCGCCAGCCCGTGACCCAGGGGCAGTATCGGGTGCAGCGCGGCGATACCCTGTACTCCATCGCCTTTCGTTTCGGTTGGGACTGGAAAGCCCTGGCCGCCCGCAATGGTATTGTCGCGCCTTACCTGATTCGGGTCGGGCAAGTGATTCGTTTCGATGGTCAACCGGCCCGCCGTGCGCCGGTGGTTGCCGCCGCACCGGTTGCGACTCCGGTGCCGGTGCGCCCGCCAATTATCTCTACCCAGACCGCGCCAGCGCGTGCGCCGGCCACGGTCCAGAAGCCGGCCAAGGTCGTGCAGGCGACCACGCCGATACAGCCGGTACAGCGCTCCGCAGGCGGCTGGGCCTGGCCGACGAGCGGTGCGGTTATCGGGCGTTTTTCCTCAAACGGTAGTTTGAATAAAGGAATTGATATCGCCGGAGAATTGGGCCAGCCTGTTTTTGCTGCGTCTGATGGTTCAGTGGTCTACGCCGGGAGTGGTTTACGGGGCTACGGCGAGTTAGTGATCATCAAGCATAGCGATACCTACGTGAGCGCCTACGGACACAACCGCAGGCTGTTGGTGCAGGAGGGGCAAAAGGTCAAGGCCGGGCAGACAATTGCCGAGATGGGTTCCACAGGAACCGACCGGGTGAAGCTTCATTTCGAGATTCGCCGTCAGGGTAAGCCTGTAGATCCATTGCAATACCTGCCACGTCGTTGATCTTCGCCAGCCTGTCCATCGCGTGGGAGGGACAGGCTCGGGTGCGGCCAGGGATCCGGTAGCGTCGAGCTTGCTGTCGAACTCAGCAAGGGATAACAAAAATGGCTCTCACTAAAAAAGAAGCGCCGGAGTTTGACGTCGATGATGAAGTGCTCCTGATGGAGCCTGCTATTGTCCTTGACGATGATTCTAATGATGAGGCGCAAGCGCCACTTGCTCGCGGCAAAGCGAAAGCATCCACGGCCAGCAGCAAGCAACATAAGTACATCGATTACACCCGGGCGCTAGACGCCACTCAGCTGTACCTCAACGAAATCGGTTTTTCCCCCCTGCTGACTCCTGAAGAGGAAGTGTTCTTCGCGCGCCTGGCGCAGAAGGGCGACCCGGCTGGGCGCAAACGCATGATCGAAAGCAACCTGCGTCTGGTGGTTAAAATTGCCCGGCGCTATGTCAATCGCGGCCTGTCCCTGCTGGACCTGATCGAAGAGGGCAACCTCGGGCTGATTCGGGCGGTGGAAAAGTTTGATCCCGAGCGCGGTTTCCGTTTCTCCACCTATGCCACCTGGTGGATCCGTCAGACCATTGAGCGGGCGATCATGAATCAGACCCGCACCATCCGTTTGCCCATTCATGTGGTCAAGGAACTTAACGTCTACCTGCGTGCCGCGCGCGAGCTGACCCAGAAGCTCGACCATGAGCCGTCGGCAGAAGAAATCGCCAACCTGCTGGAAAAACCCGTGGGTGAGGTCAAGCGCATGCTCGGCCTGAATGAGCGGGTGTCTTCGGTGGATGTGTCCCTGGGCCAGGACTCGGACAAGACCCTGCTCGATACCCTGACCGATGACCGTCCGACCGATCCCTGCGAGTTGCTGCAGGATGATGACCTGTCGCAAAGCATCGACCAGTGGCTGTCCGAACTGACCGACAAGCAGCGGGAAGTGGTGATCCGTCGCTTTGGTCTGCGCGGTCACGAAAGTTGCACCCTGGAAGAGGTCGGCCAGGAAATTGGCCTGACCCGCGAGCGGGTGCGGCAGATCCAGGTCGAAGCGCTCAAGCGTCTGCGCGAAATTCTGGAAAAGAATGGCTTGTCGAGTGACTCGCTGTTCCAGTAAAGGTTGGACCCAACACCGAACCCGGCCTAGGCCGGGTTTTTTATGCGCGCTTATGTAAGTCATTGCTTACACGGGGTGTAAGCCATTGGTGGAAGGATGGGCCAGATAAAGGCTTTCTGTGCTGTTATCTATATGTAAGATATTGATTTATATGTATTTAATTTTAACGTCTACCTGGTCTGCTGTGTCCGTCTGACGTTTCCCCTGGCTTGTGATGACGGCGGAAGCGGCTAGTATTGCAACTGTGCTTAGGGACAAGCACAGGCTGTCAGGACGATGGTCAGGAACCTCGCAAGATGCGATTCATCAGGATGATGAGTTGGGAAATAGATGGAATAGGGACAAAAGAGTGGGCGGCGCGAGCCGCCCCTTTTTTTGTCTGCAGAAAAGTAAAAACCCGCACAAGGCGGGTTTTTTAGTCTGTGTCAGGCAGACGAGTACTAGCGCTCCAGATATTGCAGCTTGTCCTTCACGCCATCCCACTCTTCGGCGTCGGGCAGGGACTCTTTCTTCTCGGTGATATTCGGCCAGATTTCCGCCAGGTCGGCATTGAGCTCGATATATTCCTGTTGATCTTCCGGCACTTCGTCTTCGGAGAAGATGGCCTGTGCCGGGCACTCGGGCTCGCAGAGTGCGCAGTCGATGCACTCGTCCGGGTGGATCACCAGGAAGTTCGGGCCTTCGTAGAAGCAGTCCACCGGGCAGACTTCCACGCAGTCGGTGTATTTGCATTTCACGCAGTTGTCGGTAACAACGAAGGTCATTTCTGATTCTCTCCTCGGGCGCCAGCCTGCACCGTTCTATGCGGGCTTTAGCAGGCTGGGGTTAGTGGCCACGGCTCAGGCTTTAAGTCGGGCAATGGTAAAAATGCGCGCGATTCTAACAGTTCGCGCGGGTAAGCGTTAGAAGCGTGTCTTCCATGTATATAACAGTTCCAGCGCTTTGCGCGGAGTCAGATCATCCGGGTTGATCTTGCGTAATTCCTCCTGCAGGGGGTGTGGCAGGCTGGCGAACATATCGCTTTGCATCGGTGCGGCCGTCTGGCCGGGCTGCGTCGGCGGTAGTTCGTGGGGCAGGCTGGTGGTTTCCAGGCGCGCCAGGTGCTCACGGGCACGCAGAATCACCTCATTCGGCACGCCCGCCAGTTGTGCCACGGCCAGGCCATAGCTCTGGCTGGCGGGGCCAGGCAGCACGTGGTGGAGGAACACGATGCGTTCATTGTGCTCGGTGGCGTTGAGGTGCACGTTGGCCACCAGCGGCTGGCTTTCCGGCAGCACGGTCAATTCAAAGTAGTGAGTGGCGAACAGGCTGTAGGCGCGCAGCTTGGCTAGCTGTTCGGCGGCGGCCCAGGCCAGCGACAGGCCGTCGAAGGTGCTGGTGCCGCGGCCGACTTCGTCCATCAGCACCAGGCTGCGTTCTGTGGCGTTGTGCAGGATATTGGCGGTTTCGCTCATTTCCACCATAAAGGTCGAGCGGCCACCGGCCAGGTCGTCGCTCGAGCCGATACGGGTAAAGATGCGGTCGACCAGGGACAGCTCGCAGCTTTTCGCCGGTACGAAACTGCCGATATGGGCCAGCAGCACGATCAAGGCGGTCTGGCGCATATAGGTGGATTTACCGCCCATGTTCGGCCCGGTGATGATCAGCATGCGGGTGTCATCGTCCAGGCTCAGGTCATTGGCCACAAACGGCGTGGTCAGCACCTGCTCGACCACCGGGTGACGGCCCTGGTCGATGCGCATGCAGGGCTCGTCGACAAAGCACGGGCGATTGAGGTCCAGATTCAGCGCACGCTCAGCCAGGTTGCTCAGCACGTCCAGTTCGGCCAGGGCCGAGGCGCTGTCCTGCAATGGCCCCAGATGACTGATCAGACGCTCCAGCAGCTCGTCATAGAGCATCTTCTCCCGGGCCAGGGCGCGGCTCTTGGCCGACAGCGCCTTGTCTTCGAATTCCTTGAGCTCTGGCGTGATAAAGCGTTCCGCGCCTTTCAGGGTCTGTCGGCGGATATAGTCGGCCGGAGCCGACTCGGCCTGCTTGCTCGGCAGCTCGATAAAGTAGCCGTGCACACGGTTGTAGCCGACCTTGAGGTTGGCCAGGCCGGTACGGGCCTTCTCGCGGGTTTCCAGGTCCATCAGGTACTGGCCGGCGTTCTCGCTGAGCGATTGCAGCTCATCCAGCTCGGCGTCGTAGCCGGTCTTGAGCACGCCGCCATCGCGGATCACCGCCGGCGGGTTATCGATAATGGCGCGGGCCAGCAGGTCGGCCAGTTCCGGGTAAGTACTGACGATGCCCGCCAGGTCGGCCAGGTGCGGCGCTTCCAGATTGGCCATGGCCATCTGCAGCGTGGGCAAGGCGGCCAGGGCGTCGCGCAGGCGTGCCAGATCCCGCGGCCGTGCATTGCGCAGACCGATCCGCGCGAGGATACGCTCCAGGTCGCCGATTTCCTTGAGCTGCGGCTGCAGGGTTTCGAAGCGGTAGCGCTCCAGCAGGCAGGCAATCGACTCCTGGCGTGCTTCCAGAATGGTCCGGTCACGCAGCGGCCGATTCAGCCAGCGGCTGAGCAGACGGCTGCCCATCGCGGTCTGGCAACGGTCGACCACCGATTGCAGGGTGTTGTCGCGACCGCCGGCCAGGTTGATATCCAGCTCCAGATTGCGTCGGCTGGCCCCGTCGAGGATCACCGTATCGTCCAGGCGCTCGTGGCGCAGGCTGCGCAGATGCGGCAGGGCGGTGCGCTGGGTTTCCTTGGCATAAGCCAGCAGGCAGCCGGCCGCGCCGATGGCCAGGCTCAGGTTCTCGCAGCCGAAGCCCTTGAGATCCTGAGTGCCGAATTGCTGGCACAGGCTCTTGTGCGCCGTATCGCGTTCGAAGTCCCAGGGCGCACGACGGCGTGCACCGCGGCGCTTCTCGGCGGGCAGGTCCTGCGGCCAGTCATCGGGAATCAGCAGTTCAACCGGATTGAGGCGTTCCAGCTCGGCCAGCAGATTCTCCCAGCCGTTGATTTCCAGCACGCTGAAGCGGCCGCTGGTGATATCCAGCACGGCCAGGCCGAACAAACGTTCGTCGCCGAGTACCGCCGCCAGCAGGTTGTCGCGGCGTTCGTCGAGCAGGGCTTCGTCGCTGACGGTGCCGGGGGTGATGATGCGCACCACCTGGCGTTCTACCGGGCCTTTGCTGGTGGCCGGATCGCCGATCTGCTCGCAGATCACCACCGACTCGCCGAGCTTGACCAGTTTGGCCAGGTAGCCCTCCAGCGAGTGGTAGGGAATCCCGCACATGGGAATCGCCTGGCCGGCCGACTGGCCGCGGGCCGTCAGGGTGATATCCAGCAGCTTGGCGGCCTTTTTCGCGTCCTCGTAGAAGATCTCGTAGAAGTCGCCCATGCGGTAGAACATCAGCTGATCCGGGTGCTGATTCTTCAGCCTCCAATATTGCTGCATCATGGGCGTGTGAGAACTGAGGTCGCTTTGGCTCATCGTTTTAACTGTCCGGCTGAATCGCAAAAGCGCCTAGTGTACGGTATCGGCCTGGCTGGCTTTAACCCCGGAGTGCAGATGACTGCCAATGAATATGCCCTGACCCAACTGGCGGCCGACCTGGGCGCGCAACTGATTGCCGCCAAGGCTCAGGTGACGACCGCCGAGTCCTGCACCGGTGGCGGCATTGCCGAGGCGATTACCCGGATTCCCGGTAGCTCGGCGTGGTTCGAGGCCGGTTACGTCACTTACTCCAATACGCAGAAGAGCAAACAGCTGAATGTGCCCGAGTCGCTGTTCGCCACGGTCGGGGCGGTGAGTCAGGAGGTGGTCGAGGCCATGGTGCGTGGAGCCCAGGCTCATAGCGGGGCGCGTTATGCGGTGGCGGTCAGCGGTGTGGCCGGGCCGGATGGCGGCTCGCCCGACAAGCCGGTGGGCACCGTATGGCTGGCCTGGGGCGACGGCGAGCGTCTGCTCAGTGTGCGCCGCCAGTTCGCCGGGGATCGCAGCGAGGTTCGCCGACAAGCGGTCGAGGCCGCACTGGCTGGGCTGTTGCGCCTGCTTGCGCAAGAAAATCCAAACGCGGGGTAGGCGGGCGACTTGCCCTGTGGAATAATACTGTCTACTTATACAGTTGTTGGTGGCCGCTAGCTGGCCCTTCTTGATTACGTGAGGACTTAAATGGACGAGAATAAGAAGCGCGCCTTGGCGGCAGCCCTGGGCCAGATTGAAAAGCAATTCGGCAAAGGTGCGGTCATGCGCATGGGCGATCACGATCGCCAGGCGATTCCGGCCATCTCCACCGGCTCTCTCGGCCTGGACATCGCCCTGGGCATTGGCGGTCTGCCGAAAGGCCGTATCGTCGAGATCTACGGCCCCGAGTCTTCCGGTAAAACCACCCTGACCCTGTCGGTGATCGCCGAAGCACAGAAGCTCGGTGCCACCTGCGCCTTCGTCGATGCCGAGCATGCGCTCGATCCCGAATACGCCGGCAAGCTCGGCGTCAACGTCGACGACCTGCTGGTGTCGCAGCCGGATACCGGCGAGCAGGCCCTGGAGATCACCGACATGCTGGTGCGCTCCAACGCCATCGACGTGATCGTGATCGACTCCGTGGCGGCCCTGGTGCCGAAGGCGGAGATCGAAGGCGAGATGGGCGATATGCACGTCGGCCTGCAGGCCCGCCTGATGAGCCAGGCGCTGCGCAAGATCACCGGCAACATCAAGAACGCCAACTGCCTGGTGATCTTTATCAACCAGATCCGCATGAAGATCGGTGTGATGTTCGGCAGCCCGGAAACCACTACCGGTGGTAACGCGCTGAAGTTCTACGCCTCGGTCCGCCTGGACATCCGCCGTACCGGCGCGGTGAAGGAAGGCGACGAAGTGGTGGGCAGCGAAACCCGGGTCAAAGTGGTGAAGAACAAGGTGGCACCGCCATTCCGCCAGGCCGAGTTCCAGATTCTTTACGGCAAGGGCATCTACCGCAACGGCGAGATCATCGACCTCGGCGTACAGCTCGGTCTGCTGGAGAAATCCGGTGCCTGGTACAGCTACCAGGGCAACAAGATCGGTCAGGGCAAGGCCAATTCGGCCAAGTACCTGGAAGACAACCCGGAAGTGGCACGCACCGTCGAAGGCCTGATTCGCGAGAAACTGCTGGTGGTCAGCCCGACGGTCAAGGCCAACTCCACGGCCGATGACCTGGCCGACGCCTGATCCACGGTCCCATGTCCAGCGTTCTGGATAACCCCGTCGCGGTGCGGCGGGCGGCCATGGATCTGTTGGCGCGGCGCGAGCACGGCCGGGTCGAGTTGACCCGCAAGTTGCGCAGCCGTGGGGCGGCAGATGAGCTGATCGAAGCCGCCCTCGACCGTCTGGCTGAAGAAGGCCTGCTGTCTGAGGCGCGCTATCTGGAAGCCTTTGTCGGTTACCGTGCGCGCGCCGGTTACGGGCCGTTGCGTATCCGTGAAGAGCTGACTCAGCGCGGCCTGGCGCGCAGCGATATCGAGCAGGCCCTGCGCGATAGCGGTATTGACTGGCGTGAGCAACTGGAAGACACCTGGCGTCGCAAGTTCGCCGGTGAGTTGCCCGCCGATGCCCGTGAGCGGGCCCGTCAGGGACGCTTTCTCAGCTACCGCGGTTATCCGCTGGATTTGATCGGGCGCTTGCTGCGCGGGGCGCTGGACGACTAGTTTCGACGGTTCCGGCTTAAGTGCGTGGCTGCGCACAACCCTCCTAGGCTCTGGGCTCCTGGTGCGCACGGCGCACCCTACAAGCTGATTGCAGCGCCATGCTGGGCTTGGGCAGAGTCGCTCGGCAACACACCCATACAAACCTCCGCGGGTATGGCACCTTTTCAGGGCTCTGCTAGCCAGTGCTGCGGCTGATTGATCAGGTCGAGCAGCTCACGCAAGCGGCCATGGTCGCGACCATTGAAGTCGAATGCCAGGCGCGTCAGATGGCAGAGCTCGGGTTCGTCGCGCTCCGAGTCGCAGTAGGCCTGTTGCTGGAAGTCGCCATTTTTGCACAGGTCGCGGAACTCGCTGTTCAGCTGCAGCATGGTCGCTTCGCTCAGGGCATGGTTGAGGCGGATAACGAAGCGTTCCTTGAGCCAGCGGCTGGAATGGTAATTGCTGTAGAACTGGGCGATTTCTTCTGCGGCCTCTTCGGCGCTGTGGGCCAGGCGCACCAGGCGCATGTCGCTGGCCAGGATATAGCCGTTGCCCTGCAGTTGCTCGACGATAAATTCCAGGGCGCTCTTCCAGAAGGTGCCGCCCGGCTGATCGAGCAGCACGACGGGGACCAGGGGGCTCTTGCCGGTCTGGATCAGGGTCAGCACTTCCAGTGCCTCATCCAGGGTGCCGAAGCCGCCGGGGCAGAGCACCAGGCCATCGGCTTCCTTGACGAAGAACAGCTTGCGCAAGAAGAAGAAGTGGAACGACAGCAGGTTGCCGGTGCCTTCTACGGTGGCGTTGGCACCCTGTTCGAAGGGCAGGGTGATATTGAATCCCAGGCTGTTTTCCAGGCCCGCACCTTCATGGGCCGCGGCCATGATGCCGCCACCGGCACCGGTAACCACCATCAGATCATGCTTGGCCAGGGTTGCTCCCAGCTCCCGCGCGAGGGCGTAGAGCGGATGCTCGTGAGGGGTGCGCGCCGAGCCGAAGACCGTGACCTTGCGCCGGCGTTTGAACTGCTCCAGCGAGCTGAAGGCATGTTCCAGCTCGCGCAGGGTCTGCAGCATGATCTTGGCGTCCCAGCGGTTGCGGTCGGCCTGGGCCATGCGGATTATGGTGGTGATCATTTCCTGATACAGGGTCAGGTTGGGGCTGTCGGGTGGTGTCGCGAGCAGGGCCAGCTCTGCCACTTTACTGTTCAGGTCGATGCCGCTTATTTGAAAATGCCGGGACAGGTAGTCTTCCGATTCATAAGGCATACAACGTCTCCTTTGTCGTTACAGGCCGGGCGCGGCACTCCCTGCATGACCCGGCCTTGCCTGCAAGTATGGCTCGCTGCGGCTGCTTTGAGCGGCAATCGTAACCTGCGCTTGCATATTGCCCGCCAGCCTGTGGCCACGACCGACTCGCCGCTCAGTCAGCTGTCACAAGGCAATCTGCTCGCCCGGCTCTGGAATATTGGCGACCCAGTTCAGGCGTTCACGCAGGGCCTGTTGCAAGGCCTGCATTTTTTCCAGTTCGCCATGCACCAGATACAGCTCCGGGTGGTGTTCGAAGTGGCTGACCCAGTCGATCAGCTGCGACTGCCCGGCATGGGCAGAGAAGCCGCCGAGGGTATGGATCTTGGCTTTTACCGCAATGCGCTGGTGCAGCACTTTGACGTTCTCGGCACCGTCGACGATGTTGCGTCCCAGGGTGCCTTTGGCCTGGAAACCGGGAAAGATCAGGTGGCAATCGTCGCGCCAGAGGTTGTGTTTGAAGTGATGGACGATGCGCCCACCGGTGCACATGCCGCTGCCGGCAATGATGATCGCGCCGCTCTTGATCCGGTTGATCGCCATCGACTCTTCCGGGGTCGGCGTGCAGCGCAGTATGGGCAGCCAGTCTTCGATGCGCTTGACCCCTTTGGCCGCCAGCACCGCGCGATCCTCGGGGGCGAACTGGTCCTGGAAGCGCGAGTAGATGGCATTGGCCCTGATGGCCATGGGGCTGTCGAGAAAGACCGCCTGTTGCGGTAGGCGGCCTTCCTGATAGAAGCGCCCCAGGTAGTAGATCAGGTCCTGGGTGCGGCCCACGGCAAACGAGGGAATCAGGACGTTGCCGCCATCGCGATGGGCCTGTTGCAGAATCTCCGCCAGCTCATCGAGGGTGTCGCTGCTGCAGCGGTGATCGCGGTCACCATAGGTGGACTCGAGCAGCACCACGTCGGCCCGCTCGAGGATGGCCGGGTCATGCATCAGCGGCGAGCAGGTATTGCCCAGGTCGCCGGAGAACACCAGGCGGCGGGTCAGGTGGTGGTCCTGCACCTCGAGTTCGACAATCGCCGAGCCGAGGATATGCCCGGCATCGTGGAAGGTCACCTGCACGCCCTTGGCCACCTCCCGCGTTGCGCCATAGGCCACTGCCTGGCGCTGGCGCAGGGTCTGCTCGGCATCGGCGGTGGTGTAGAGCGGGCTGATCGGCGGTTTGCCCATGCGTGCCCGCCATTTGTTCTCCCACTCGGCGTCCTTTTCCTGGATAAACGCGGCATCCAGCAGCATCAGCTCCATCAGCTCACAACTGGCGTCGGTGGCGAAGATCGGCCCGCGGTAGCCGGCGGCCACCAGTTTTGGCAGCAGCCCCGTGTGGTCGATATGGGCGTGGGAAATCACCACGGCGTCCAGGCTGAGGGGGTCGAAGGCAAAGGCGGCGCGATTGCCTTCTTCCTCTTCGCGGCGGCCTTGGCGCATGCCGCAGTCCAGCAGCACCCTGGCCCCGTCGCGGCTTTCGATCAGATAAGAAGAACCGGTCACCTGCTGAATGGCACCGAGGAAGTTGAGCAGGGCCATAAGATCAATCCTTTTCTGGAGTTGAGTTATTCGACGTCAAGGCTGTCGTATGAGCTGGGTGGGTGTTTTGATACAGGTCAGCGTCCGTCCCGATCCCGCGCTCTAGACTTGTAGCAAATCATCGGAGCACAGATATGACCCAGCTATTTCCGAGTGCCAACGAGCTTGCCGAGCATGCGCGCAGCGAGCCCGCCTACGCGGATTGGCAGCGCGGCTATGGTCCCTTGCAGCATAGTCCGCAGACTTGCGCCGCGGTCTATCGATTGGCCCAGCAATTGGTGCAGGCCGGCGTGCAACCTGATCTGGCCAGTGTCTACCGGCACTTGCGCGCGCTTGATCGGCTGACGGCGGCGGGGCTGTGGCTGGTGGTGCATATGACCTACGCCCAGCGCGTGCGCCTCGATGGCACGGCCCTGGCGGCAGCGGACTTCAAGGCGGTACCTGAGGGCCACACCGGCGGTGCGCTGAATATGGTCCCGGCCTATGCCGGCTACCTGGCGCTGAACAGCCTGACGGGCGAGACCCGTGGCTGGCTGATGGGCCAGGGCCACTGCGTGGCGGCCATTGAGGCGCTCAACCTGCTGGTTGCCAATCAGCACCCGGAGCAGGCCGAGCGCTACCCCTGCAGCGAAGCCGGCATGAGTCAGCTGGTGGCGGATTTCTACAGCTATGGGCAAAACGCCGAAGGTCAGGTCGACGTACCGCTGGGTAGCCACGTCAACCCGCACACCGCCGGCGGTATCGCCGAGGGCGGTTACCTGGGCTTTGCCGAATTGCAGTACGCCCATCTGCCGCTGCCGGGCGAGAAGCTGGTGGCCTTTCTGTCCGATGGCGCGGCCGAGGAGCAGCGCGGCAGTGACTGGATGCCGCGCTGGTGGCGTGCCGAAGACTGCGGCGTGGCCATGCCGCTGATGATCGCCAATGGTCGGCGTATCGAGCAGCGCACCGAGCTGGCCACCCCCGCCGGATTGGATAACTTCCGCGAGCACCTGCGCCATTGCGGCTTCGATCCGCTGAGTTTCGATGGCCGCGACCCGGCTGCCTTTGTCTGCGCGCTGTGGGAGATGGAGCAGCGCCTGAGTCATCGGGTGCAGGAGTTGCGCGCTGGCGTGCTGCACTACCCCCTGCCGATGCCCTACGGCATCGCCGAAACGCTCAAGGGCTTCGGTTTCTACGGCGCGGGCAGCAATGCCGCGCATAACCTGCCATTACCGGCCAACCCGCATACCGATGGCGCTGCCCGCGAGTTGTTCAATCAGCATGCGGCGCAGCTCTGGGTGGCCGCCGATGAACTGGCTGACGCCTGTGCGTTATTCGCGGCTAGAGGTTCCCGCCCGCTGGAGCGGGATAATCCGCTGGCACAGCGTCAGCCGTCGCAGGCGCAACTGCCCGCCTTGCAGTATCGCGATACGGCCTGTTCGCCGATGTCGGCCCTGGATCGCTTTTTTGTGGATCTGGTGCAGGCCAATCCGCAGTTGCGGCCCCGGGTCGGCAACCCCGACGAGCTGGGCAGCAATCGCCTAGGCGGCGTGCTCAAGGCGCTCAAACACCGGGTTACTACGCCGGAGAGCGAGCTGGAGGCGCTGGATGGCGCAATCATTACCGCCTTGAACGAGGAGGCTGTGGTTTCCGCGTGTTTGGCCAACCAGGGCGGTTTGAACCTGGTGGCCAGCTACGAGGCCTTCTGCGTGAAGATGCTCGGCGCGATGCGTCAGCGGATCATTTTCGCCCGGCAGCAGAAAGAGGCCGGGCGACCTGCCGGCTGGCTGGGCTGGCCGCTGGTGGCCACTTCGCACACCTGGGAGAACGGCAAGAATCAGCAATCGCATCAGGACACCACCTTCTGCGAGGCCTTGCTCGGTGAGATGAGCGATATGGTTCGGGTGGTGTTTCCTGCCGATCACAACACGGTACTGGCGTTGCTGCCGGGCATCTACCAGGCCCGCGGCCAGCTGACCTGCATGGTGATCGCCAAGCGCGAACGGCCGGCCGTGTTCAGCCGCGAACAGGCCGAGCAGCTGGCGCAGGACGGGGCCATTGTGCTGGCCGAACAGCAGGGCGAGCAGCCCTTGCTGCTGATCGCCACCGGCAGTTACCAGTTGGCCGAGATGCAGCGTGCCGCCGTTCGTCTGAGCGCCGCGGGCTGTGCCTGGCGTCTGATTTACCTGCAGGAACCGGGGCGCTTCCGTGCCCCGCGTGACCGCTGGGAGCACACCGCACTCGCTCCTAGTGAGTTGAGCGAGCGCCTGTTCCCGGCCAGTTGCCCATACCGGGTACTGCTGACCCATATGCGCCCAGAGGTGGCACGCGGGCATTTGTGGCCGATTCTCGGCGACGGGCCGCGTAATGCGGTGCTTGGCTACCGTAATCGTGGCGGCACCCTGGATGAGGCCGGCATGCTGTTCGCCAATAGCGCCACCTGGGCCCATGTGCTGCAAGCGGTTGCCGGGTTGCTGCGCAGGCCCCTAGGCGATTTTCTCGATGCCGATGAGGCGGCTGCGGTGCAGGGCAAGGGCGACCCACGCTGCCTGCGCTAGCGCTTCGGCTGTGCGCAACCGCTGTGCAGCCTGGAAAGGGAGGGCGGGCCTGGTCAAGTTGACCCTGGTGCCGAGCCGAAGCTGTACCCCCTGCAGCAGCAGGGGGGCAGGGTAATCGGCTGAGTCTGGAAGGGGAGTGATTGCGGCGTCTGGCCGGTGGGGCGCGCCGTTCACGTTAGATGGCGGCGCTGCTGGCGGATTTGCGCGACGATGATCAGCCGCAAGCGGCGCGCCTGAAACCTACTGCAGGCCGCAGTCGGTCTTGGTAAAGCGCTCGACCGTGACCGGCCGGTTGCTTTTGTATTCGCTGAACTCGTAACGCAGGGCCGCACCGCGTGCCAGCAGCTGTCGATAACCCTGGTTGCGGCAGACGCTGTTGGCCAGTTGCGCGCGTACGGCGTCCGGGTTGCCGCGCATCTGCCCGGCATGCTCGGCGCGTACGCTGAGGTGGTTGATCAGCTCATTGCCGTCGACGCTATAGCCCTGGTCGAGAATGTCCTCGTTGATCGCCCGTGGGGTGCCCACGCTGCTCTCGCGCGCCACTTTTTCGAGCATCTGGCTCAGTTCGAAATCCTTCAGCGAGGCGGCTTGGGCGAAAAGGGGTAGGCTCAGGGCCAGGGTCAGACCGGTCAAACGCAGCATGGGGTACTCCTAAGTCGATTCGCTCCTTCGACAGGTCGGTGCCTGCCAAGGTTCAGTGCGGACTATCTTACTCCTTGCGCTGCTCTCGGGCGTACGCTGTTGGCCGCGGCCTTGTTAGACTGCGCACTTGCCGACTCAGGATTGAACATGTCCCTTTCCCCGTACAGTGCGGTGGCTGGCCAATGAGCCATGCCGTCGCCCGTTTGCGTGACGCGCGTATTGCCCGCAGCGTGAAACCCTTCCTCGCCCGCGGCAGCCGCTCACTGCGTTGTCCGGCCTGCCGGCTGGTCGAGAGCCATTGTCTGTGCGCCTGGAAGCCGCGGGTCGCCGCGCAATCGGCCATGTGTCTGCTGATGCACGATGTCGAGGCGCTTAAACCGAGCAATACCGGCTGGCTGATCGCCGATGTGGTGGCGGACACCAGCGCCTTCGGTTGGTCGCGGGTCGCCGTCGATGCGGCGTTGCCGGCGCTGCTGAACGATCCGCAATGGCAGCCTTATCTGGTGTTTCCGGGCGAGTATGTCGCCCCCGAGCGGGTGGTCAGCGAGGTGCGGCCCACCCCAGGCAAACGGCCGTTGTTCGTGCTGCTCGACGCCACCTGGACCGAGGCGCGCAAGATGTTCCGCAAGAGCCCCTACCTCGACAGCCTGCCGGTGCTCAGCCTGCAACCCGAGCAGCTGTCGCGCTATCGCCTGCGCCGCTCGACCCGCGGCGATCACCTGTGCACCGCCGAAGTGGCCGCGTTGTGCCTGGAGCTGGCCGGCGACCAGCGCGCCGCGGATGGGCTGAACGCCTACCTGGATGTGTTCAGTCAGCATTACCTGGCGGCTAAAGCTCCACGCGCGGTTGACCTGAGCGACGCCCTGCATCAGCACTTGCGGCTGTTTCTGTAGGCAGTTGACTGGCTAGCTCGGCAGGCTTTTTCGGCCAGAGCTGGGCCAGCAGCATGCCGACGAGCATCAGTGCGCACCCCAGATAGCCGCGTAGCTCCAGGGCTTCGCCGAGGAACCAGGCTCCGGCCATGGCGGCAAATACCGCCTCCAGGGAGAGGATGATGGCGGCGTGGGAGGCGATCGCGTCCTTCTGCGCCACCACCTGCAGGGTAAAGCCGATGGCCACCCCGAGAATGCCGCCATAGAGAATCGCCGGGCCGGCGGCGATGATGGCCTGCAGTTGAATCTCTTCGAACAGCAGCGCCAGGGCCAGGCTGATCAGCGCGCAGGTGACGAACTGGATCACGGCCAGGCGCAGCGGGTCGTGGCGGCTGGCGAAGAAACCCACCAGCAGTACATGCACGGCCCAGACAAAGGCCCCGGCCAGTTGCAGCCAGTCGCCGGAGGCCACCTGGAATCCTTCGCCGACGCTGAGCAGGAACATGCCGACCACCGCCAGGCAGGCCCCGAGCCAGATGCCCAGACCGGTTTTATGGCCGATAAACAGGCCCAGCAGCGGCACGATGATCACGTAAAGACCGGTGATAAAGCCGGAGTTGGTCACGCTGGTGAACAGCAGGCCGACCTGCTGCAGATTGATCCCCAGCGCCAGGGCCAGGCCCATGAGGATGCCGCCCCGCAGCATCTGGGGATTGACCGCGGGCAGGGGCGCACTCTGCGCCCGGCCTTGCAGCAGATGCAGAACCGGCAGCAAAATCAGGGCGGCGAGGCCAAATCGCAGGCCGCTATAGAGGAAAGGGCCGATGGAGTCCATGCCCAGGCGCTGTGCGACAAACACCGAGCCCCAGATCATGGCGGTAAGTAACATCAGAAGGTCGGCACGCAGGCTGTGGCTTGGCATCTCAAGGGCTCTTCGGCAAAGTTGTCGACTGTGCCGCAAAGCGCCGAGCTTGACCACCCCGTCATGGCTCGGCATGCTGGGTCGTTTTTATGCCGGCCGGGTCAGCTTGCCTGCCGCGCCGCATGCCAAGATGCATTGTCTAGGAGCCTGTCGGGCTTGACCGTTCGTAGCGAGGGAAAGTCCGGATCGCGTCAGTTTTGTTGGTCTTTCGAGGCGAATAGCGAGCTATTTAACGAGAAAGAGCAGAAAAAATGGCCGACTCCGGCTTTTCCGCAGTAGAACAGTGTTAAGTCCGACAGGCTCCTAGAGTGCATTGAGCAGTACCCGCGACGGGTATTCACATAACAAGAACAGGATCTGCCATGGCCGCTTTTGAAATCCTGATTGCCGATGATCACCCGCTGTTTCGCAGTGCCCTGCAGCAGGCCTTGACCCTGGGGCTGGGGCCCGACGTGCGGCTGGTGGAAGCCGCCAGCATCGCCGAACTGGAAGCCTGTCTGGAACAGAAGACCGATTGGGATCTGGTCCTGCTCGACCTCAACATGCCCGGGGCCTATGGCTTTTCCGGCCTGGTGCTGTTGCGCGGGCAGTACCCGCATATCCCCGTGGTGATGGTTTCGGCTCAGGAAGATCAGACCATAGTGGCGCGTTCCCGGGAGTTCGGGGCCAGTGGCTTTATCCCCAAATCCAGTGCCCTGGAAACCATTCAGCAAGCGGTGCGTCTGGTTCTCGATGGCGAGGTCTGGTGGCCCCAGCAAAGCCAGGAAGCCATCGCCCTGTCGGCCGAGGCCAAGGCCGCTAGCGCCGGCCTGGCCAGCCTCACGCCGCAGCAGTTCCGGGTGTTGACCATGGTCTGCGACGGTTTGCTGAACAAGCAGATCGCCTACGAACTGAGTGTCTCCGAGGCCACGGTCAAGGCCCATGTCACGGCGATTTTCCGCAAGCTGGGGGTGCGCACCCGCACTCAGGCGGCGCTGCTCTTGCAGCAACTGGAGTCGATTCCGGCCGGCTAGGGTCTGTTGTGTCGTGCCTGGCGTAGCCTGCCGGCCTTATCGGTTGGGGATAAAGTCTGATGTCGCCATTCAAGGGCCAGACGGCCTTAAACGTATCTTTACGCCTGCGGTTATTCACTGACCGGCTTGCGCGCCGCGTTTAGCGGCGAGGCGGCCTTCCGCCAGCTGCTGCTGATCAATCTGCTGCTGATTCCCCTGGCCTTCTACCTGCAGGTCAGCCGGGTGGAGCGCGCCTTGCTGGTGGCGGTCTGCCTGCTGGCCCTGATCGTCGAGCTGCTCAACTCGGCGGTGGAGGCGGCCATCGACCGCATTTCCCTGGAACTGCACCCGCTGTCGAAAAACGCCAAGGATATGGGCAGCGCCGCCCAGTTCACCGCCCTCGGTCTGATCGCCGCGGTGTGGGCCATCATCCTGCTGGGCTGAACCCGCCGTTTTCAACGCCGTTTGGCCGACGCGCAGCGGGGCCGAGGCAGGTGCTCAGGCGATGGTCGGCAAGACGATCTGATCGCTGCGTTCGACGCCGGCGGTCAGGGCCCGGCACAGTTCGATAAATTCGCGCATGGCGGCGGTCTGGTACTTCTGTTTGTGCCAGATAAACCAGAACTGCCGGCGCAGGTCCAGCTGCGGGGTTTCCAGCGCCACCAGGCTGCCGCGGCGGAAGGCGTCGCGCAGGGCCAGGCGCGAAATGCAGCCGATGCCCAGGCCCGATTCCACCGCCCGCTTGATCGCCTCGGTGTGTTCCAGCTCCAGACGTATATTCAGACTGCCGGGGTGATGGCGCATGGCCTGGTCGAAGGTCAGGCGGGTGCCCGAACCCTGCTCGCGGAGAATCCAGGCCTCGCGGCACAGCTCATCCAGGCTGGCTTGCCCCCGCTGGGCCAGGGAATGCTGGGGGGCGCAAAACACCACCAGCTCGTCCTCGACCCAGGGTTGCACCTCGATATCCGGGTGCTGGCAGTCGCCTTCGATCAGGCCCATATCCAGCTGGTAATGGGCGATCTGCTGCACCACATGGGCGGTGTTATGCACCTGCAGCTTGACCCGGCACTCGGGGTGGCGCTGCATAAAGCTGCCGATCAGCAGGGTGGCCAGGTAGTTGCCCACGGTCAGGGTGGCCCCCACGTTGAGCGAGCCGAAGCCGCTCTTGCCGCCCAGCAGTCGTTCGATTTCCTTGGCCTGGTCGAGCAGGGCCACCGCCTGGGGCAGCAGCTGCAAGCCCAGGGCGTTGAGGCTCAGGCGCTTGCCGGCGCGGTCGAACAATTGGCAGTCGGACTGGCGCTCCAGTTCGCTGAGCGAGGTGCTGGTGGCCGACTGCGATAGCGCCAGGGTGTCGGCCGCGCGGGACACGCTTTCCTGCTGGGCCACGGTGACGAAGACCTGAAGTTGTCTGAGGGTAAATCGCATATCTATATAACCGATAACCTATATCTTGATAATCAACTTAACAGATATTGTGCGCCCGCCTAGAATCCGCTGCAACCGAGCCTAGTCCAGCGTTTCCTGAGGAGTCTGCATGAGCAACCTGAACGTCGAGCGTGTACTCAGCGTCCATCACTGGAACGACACCCTGTTCAGCTTCAAGACCACCCGTAATACCGGGTTGCGTTTCGAGAACGGTCAGTTCGTGATGATCGGCCTGCAGCAGGACAATGGCCGTCCGCTGATGCGCGCCTATTCGATTGCCAGCCCAAACTACGAGGAGCACCTGGAGTTCTTCAGCATCAAGGTGGCCGATGGCCCGCTGACCTCGCAGTTGCAGCACCTCAAGCCGGGCGACGAACTGATGGTCAGCCGCAAGCCCACCGGCACCCTGGTGCTCGACGACCTGCTGCCGGGCAAGCACCTTTATCTGCTCAGCACCGGCACCGGCCTGGCCCCCTTTATGAGCGTGATCCAGGACCCGGAAACCTACGAGCGCTACGAGAAGGTGGTGCTGGTGCACGGCGTGCGTTACGTCAACGAAGTGGCCTACCGCGAGTTCATCACCGAGCACCTGCCGCAGAACGAATACTTCGGCGACGCCTTGAGGGACAAGCTGATCTATTACCCCACGGTGACCCGCGAAGAGTTCGAGAACCAGGGCCGGCTGACCGACCTGATGCGCAGCGGCAAGCTGTTCCGTGATATCGGCCTGCCACCGATCAACCCCCAGGACGACCGCGCGATGATCTGCGGCAGCCCGAGCATGCTCGACGAAACCGCCGCGGTGCTCGACAGCTTCGGCCTGAAGATCTCGCCGCGCATGGGCGAACCCGGCGACTACCTGATCGAGCGCGCCTTCGTCGAGAAGTAGGATTTAGCCTGCCAGGCAGGGCTCGGGCACAACCGAATGCCGCTCACTCGAAAGGGTGAGCGGCATTTTTTCTAGGACCCTCAGGGCCAGCCCCGCGGGCTACGGCGTATCGCCGCGCAGGTGCTTTTCCAGCCCTAGCTGATAACGATTGCCGCCGTTGTTCTTCGCCAGATACATGGCATTGTCGGCCTGGATCAGCAGTTGCTGGGGATCGTCGGCATGTCGCGGATAGAGGGCAATGCCGATGCTCGGCAGTACGCGCCGCGGCTGACCCTCCAGGTCGTAGGGCAGATTGAGTGCCAGGCGGATCTTCTCGGCAACCTGGATGGCGTGGTCGGCGGCATGGAAATCCTCCAGCAACACCACGAATTCATCCCCGGCAAAGCGGGCGACGGTATCCACTTCGCGTATGCACTGCTGGATGCGCCGGGCGACCTGTTGCAGCAGCTGGTCGCCCATGGTGTGGCCGAGGGTGTCGTTGATCAGCTTGAACTTGTCCAGGTCGAGAAACAGCAGGGCCAGCTGCCGCCGCTCGCGCCGCGCCCTGGCCATGGCAATCTGCAGGCGGTCGCGCAGCAGTTCGCGGTTGGGCAGGCGGGTCAGCTGGTCGTATTGCGCCATAAATTGCAGGCGGTCGAGCATCTGCAGGCGCTCGATGGCCGATGCCACCTGGGTCGAGACGAATTGCAGCAGTTCCGTGTCGCTTTCGCTGTAGCGCGCGGCGTGGGAGTAGCTTTGCAGGATAAGCGCACCCATGCCCCCCTTCTGCGAGTTGAGCGGCACGCCGAGCCAGTCCAGCGCGTCGCAGTCGAGGGCGCGGATATGGGCGGGCAGCTGGTCGAGGTTCTCCAGATTACGCAGCAGCGTCTGGCCGCTGCGTACCACCTCGGCACTCAGGGTACGGGCGTCGAGTCGCTGCGCTGGCGGTGCCGGCTGTTGCTCGTCGACGTGGTAGGGGAAGCTCAGTTGGTCATGCTGCGCATCGTAGAGCGCCACCGAGAAATTGCTGGCTGGGAGCAATTGGCCAATGATCCGGTGTACCTGCTGGAACAGCCCGGGCAGATCCCGGCTGGCATGCGCTGCCTCGGAGATCGCATACAACGCCGCCTGCAGGGATTCGCCGCGCTTGCGCTCGCTGATGTCGTGGGCGACGGCTATGCGCAGCTGATCGTCCTCCGACCAGCGCGCCGACCAGAGGATGTGCACGACCTGGCCGTCCTTGCGCATATAGCGGTTCTCGAAGCGCGGCTTGCTGTCGCCCGCCATGATCTCGCCGGCGGCCTGCAGGGTGCTTTCGCGATCCGCCGGGTGAACCATGTCGATCATCGGCATGCCGATCATCTCTGCGGCGCTGTAGCCGAAGATGCGCTCGCAGGCGGCGCTGACAAATACGAAGTGGCCGCTCTTGTCGACCACGCAGATGGCGTCGAGGAGGAGGTCGACAAGGTTGCCAGAGGGCACATAAGGCGTGCGTTTCATCGTCTGCGCATACTTCACTGAGACTGTATGAATGGACCTTGGGGTAAGCGGTAGATCCTGCTGTGGCCTAGTTAACCATAGGACATGTGTCGACCGGCTGTTATCGCTTGTAATCTTTTGCGCGGGCAGGCGGTTGGCGCTGTGATTGGAGGGCGCGGCGCGGCCGCGCCCTCGATTGGCCGGGGGCGGCTCAGTCCGGGGTGGGCGAACTGAAGCGTTGCCCGGAGATAGCCGGGTGGTAGATCGGCTGCACCTTGTTGCCGGCCGGGTCGAGCAGGTGAAAGCTGTGCGCGCCGTCGCCATGGGCGAAGGGGTGGTCGAGCAGGGTCACGCCCTGTTCCTTGAGGTAGGCATGCCAGGCGTGCAACTGCTCGATGCTGTCGACGATAAAGCCATAGTGGTCCACGGCCTGCTCGCCGCTGCTGGCGGCGTAGGCGCGGCCCAGGGAGAGGTTGTCGTTGCCGCAGGTCAGGTAGACCAGATCTGGGTTGGCGCGGTGCAGCACCTGCATGCCGAGGATATCCACATAGAAACGCTCGCAGGCTTCCAGATTGGGGACCAGCAGGGCCAGATGGCGTAAGCCGTTAAGGCGAGGGGGGCGTTTGAGCATAAAAATCTCTCTTTTTTTGTATACAATTCACGTCGAATGTAAGACAAAAATAGCCTTGTGTGTACTGCTTGTTGCGCAAACGCCAACTTCAATCGCCGGCGGCCGCCCCCCTAGGCGTGGCCCTGGCCGCGATCCAGACTGCTAGTCGGCCGCGACCAGGTCCAGCACGCAGATAGTGCCGGGTTGCGGGTAGTGCCAGTGCACATCCACATCCCACAGGCGCGCGCCATAGCGGCGCTCCGGGTCGGGTTGCTGGTAGGCCGGGCGCGGGTCCTGGGCCAGGCACTGTTCGATCAGCTCGACCAGAGGCTCGCCCAGACGCTGGCCATGGCTTTGCGCCTGGGTCAGCGCGCTGGCCTGCCAGGTCACGTCGATCAGCTTAGGTGCACTGTCGGCGATACGGTTGTAGGCCCCGGCCACGCTGTCGGCATAGGGCACATAGGGTTTGATATCCAGCACCGGGGTACCATCGAGCAGGTCGATGCCGGATAGCCACAGCTTGCCGGGTTCGACCCTGTCCAGCTTGACCACCGACTGGCCGATGCCGTTGGGTCGGTGGGTGGCGCGGGTGCTGAACACCCCGACCGACTGGTTGCCACCCAGGCGTGGCGGGCGCACCTTCAAGCGCGGTTTGTCTTCCAGGGCCTGGTGAAACAGAAACAGCAGCCAGATATGGCTGACCTGCTCCAGGCCTTGCACGGCATCGCCGCTATCGAAGGGGGCAACCAGCTCCAGTATGCCCCGGGCGGCCGGGGCGAGCTGCGGCTGACGGGGAATGGCGAACTTCTCCTTGAAGCAGGAGCGGACGAAGCCGATGGGCGAAACGGAGTAGGGCATGGCGGCGCGGCCGGCGGAAGCGGGGGGCCATCTTACCTGCAATGCCTGTCGGCCTTAAGGCTCACGGCGCAAATCAGGAGAATCAGGGCAGCGGGCCCAACAGCAGCAATAGGCTCCAGACGATCAGTAACAATCCGCCCAGGCGAGCGATCCAGGTGCCAAGGGGCAGGATCTTCTCCAGCAGTACATAGGCGGCGAGCAGGGCCACCCACAGCAGGTTCATCACCCCGACCACGAACAGCAGACCCATCAGCGCCCAGCAGCAGCCCAGGCAGTACGCACCATGGGCCAGGCCCATGCGCCAGCCGCCGAGTGGGCCGGGTTGCCAGTAGCCGAGGAGAAAGTGCAGCGGCCCGCGACAATGTTCAAGGCAGACCGCCTTGTGCGGCAGCCACTGGTAGATACCCGCCGCCAGCAGCAGCCCGGCCGCCAGCAGGTTACTGCTGCTGCGCATCTCAGGGCTGAGCAGGGCGAGTTGTTCCAGGGCCCATTGCAGAGCCGTGGCGGCCAGGGAGAAGCCGGTCCACACCAGGACATAGGCAGCGCAGAATAGCAGCAGGGCCAGGTGGCGGCGGGTAGTCGGCATGCGCTTGCGCAGAATTTGCTGATAGAGCAGCAGCATGGGCAAGGCGCTGGGCAGCATCATGCCGATCATCATCACCGCCCACATGGCGAACATCAGCAGGGCATCGCCCAGGCTCCAGGGCATGGGCATGCCGGCCATCGCCGCATCGGCCATGCCCCCAGGTGCACTCATGCCGCTGGCCATGCGTAGCAGCGCCAGCCAGGCCAGGCCGATCAGTGCGCACAGGCAGAGGAGGAACAGCAGCTGCTCGCCACTCGGTCGTCTGCTCGCCGTCGCGGCCTGCAAATCACTCACCGTCAGGGCTCTATGCCATGGCCGGTGAAGTGCACATGGGCCAGGTGGCTGTGGCTATCCTTGGACTGCATCTTGAGGGCGGCCTGGGTCTGGAAACTGCCGCTGGCCACTTCCGCCTCGAGGAACTCGAAGCCATTGGGCAGGGCGATGCGGGCGCGCTGGGGAGTACCGTCGATGGGGCTGCGGATCGGTTCGCCGCTGGCCTGCAGTACGCCTGGAATATCCAGGTGGGCGAGGCGCTGATCGACGTCGAGCGAGAGCGTGATGGGCACGAACAGTGGCTCGAACATCTCGCTCATGGTGGTGCTGAATACCTGGAACACGTTGACCCCGGGCTCGCTCTCCTGGCCGGAGAGGATGGTCAACAGGGCCTGGCGCTGCGCCTCGTCGGCACGCTCATCGATAAACACCTGGCAGCTGCCATTGCCTTTGTGAATGGCCTCTGGCCAGGAAAAGGTGGCGGCCCAGCACAGGCCATCGAGCACGACCTTCTCGAAATGCCCGCGCTCGATGCGCATCGATGCCACCGCGTGGCAGTCGCCGTGGGTCGGCGGTGCGCTGAATTGACAGGGGCAACCCCAGTCGCAGTTGCAGGTAATGAATTCGACGCCCTGCAAGCGCCAGTCGGCGATAGCCATGACCAATCTCCTGCCCCCGGGTAGCGAAATTAAAGTTGTTGCCTCTCCCCTCGATAAGTTAACGCTAGCAGAGCCCGCTGGCTGGACGCGGGCGGCTGACCAAAGGTCTGGCTCGCCCGTGGGGGGGGTTAGTGGCCTGTGTGGCGAGTTCAATTAGTCAATTTCGGCTCCTGAGGCCCTGATACTGCGTTGCTGCTCCTCGCCATAGCCAGCTATGACTCGTCGCAGCGCCTTGCCTCAGAACCTCAGTCATCCGAACTTGAGTTAACCAACTCGCCGTACAGGCCACTAGAGGTGGAAGCCGCCGTCGATGGGGATGATGGTGCCGGTCATATAGGCACCGGCGGTGCTGGCCAGGCTGATCGCCAGAGCGGCCATTTCCTCTTCGCGGCCCCAGCGCTGCATCGGGATCAGCGCGCAGTCTTCGGCCATGGCCGCATCGTCCTGGGCGATGAACTGGGTCATCTTGCTCGGGAAGCGCCCCGGGGCGATGACGTTGAC
This sequence comes from Pseudomonas sp. EA_105y_Pfl2_R69, assembly GCF_963970915.1. Classification (NCBI taxonomy): domain Bacteria; kingdom Pseudomonadati; phylum Pseudomonadota; class Gammaproteobacteria; order Pseudomonadales; family Pseudomonadaceae; genus Pseudomonas; species Pseudomonas sp. EA_105y_Pfl2_R69. The sequence goes on along the minus strand of NZ_CAXAOO010000004.1, from coordinate 260,780 downwards.
GTTGATGTGCTGGCCGACCAGTTCGCGGGCGAGCATGCGCGACAGCTGGTGCAGCGCCGCCTTGCTCGGGCCATAGGCGTAGGCGTCTTCACCGTGGGAGGTGATGCCGGCCACCGAGCCGATATTGATCACCCGCGCCGGATTGCTCGCCGAACCGGCCTTGCGCAGCAACGGCAGCAACTGCTGGATGCAGCTGAACACCGAGGTCACGTTGAGCTGCATGACCTTCTCCCAGCCCTTGGCCGGATAGCTTTCCAGGGGCGCGCCCCAGGTGGTGCCGGCGTTATTGACCAGGATATCCAGCTTGTCGAGTGTGCCGCTCAATTGCGCGGCCAGGGCCTGCACGCCTTCCTCGCTGGCCAGGTTGGCGGCCATGCCGTGGCAGGTGCCGAAGGCCGAGAGTTCGGCGGCGGTCTGGGCGCAGGCTTCGCCATCACGGGCGCAGACGTAGACCGTTGCGCCGGCTTCGACAAAGGCTTTGGCGATCATCTTGCCGATACCGCGGGTGCCGCCGGTGACCAGGGCGGTGCGGCCCTGCAGGGAGAAATAAGGGTGCATGGCGAATCCTTTTAACGGATGAGTGCCACTACCCTAATCGTCTGACTGCACCATGGCAGTCATCATTGCCCCCGGAAATACAAGGCCATGCGGTCAGGCATGGCAGCTTGCCGCTGACTCAACCGCGTACGCGCAGGGTCAGACCCTTGAGGAAATTGCGCAGAAACTGGTCGCCACAGGTGCGGTAGTTGCTGTGGCCGAACTTGCGAAACAGCGCGCTCATCTCCGGTTTCGACACCGGACAGTCGACGCTGTGCATGATCGCGTGCATGTCGTCTTCCTTCAGTTCGAAGGCCACGCGCAGTTTCTTCAGCACCATATTGTTGGTCACCGGCAGCTCGAACGGCTGGGGCGGACGGCTGTCGTCCTTGCCGCGCTTGAAATACACCAGGCCGTCCAGGGCGTGGGCCATCAGCTCGTCATCGCAGGCGACAAAGCCGTCTTCGTCTTCTTTCTTGAGTATGGCCGCGAGCTCGTCGAGGGCGACCTGCTTGCCGCTGAGCTGGATGATTTCGCTCAGCTGCGCATCGCTGACGTCGAGCATATAGCGCAGGCTGCGCAGTACATCGTTATTAAGCATGGGGGTGTCCTGAAGAGGGCTGCTGCACAGGCGGCGGCAGCTGAAAAATAGTTAGAAGCGTTCTTTCGCGGCCAGGTAGCGCCATTGGCCCGGCTGGACCTTGGCCATGGGCACGCCGCCGATGCGGATGCGTTTCATGCCCAGCACCTTGAGATCGACGCTGTTGCACATAAAGACGATCTGTCCGGGCAGCGGGTTCTTCAGGGCGAAGCGCAGGCGGGTTTCGTTCTGCCAGCTGACCTTGCAAGGTGGCAATGCTACGCCGTTGAAGGTCAGGCCGTGAGCCAGACGCTTGAGCTGGCTGGCGCTCAAGGTGCCAACGACCTCGACCACATACTCCTGCTCCAGCTTGCTCAGGTCTTCCTTGAGCTTGCGCTCGATGCGCCAGTCCTGGGTCAGTACATGCAGGCCATCGGCCCCGGCCTGCAAGGGGATACAGGAGGTGAGGCGGGAGAAATGGCTTTTCAGCGGGCGGATGCCAGAGCCGTCGTCGGGCCAGTGGCTGGCCGGGCTGATGCTTTCTACGGCGCGATCGGGCGAGTGACCGTTGGGTACATTGAGCAGCAGGGTCACCGGCTCGACCGGGGCCAGCATGGCATTGGGCAGCAGTTCGACGCGCTGCGCGCCGACCTTGAACTGCGGCTCTTCGACCACCACGCCGTCGACCAGCACCCAGCCGCCCTCGATATAGAGTTCGGCCTCGCGGCGCGAGCAGCCGATCTCTTCGATCAGGCGTTTGGACAGGCGTATCGGCTCGGTCATGGAAGCACGCATCGGCAAAAAAGGGCGACCATTGTAACTGGCCGGGGGCGCGATGCACGCAGCAATGGGCGAACGGCGGGCGGCGAAGATAAATAAATGGCCGTGAGCCATCTTTAACGTCGCGCAACGACGGCCCAAAGGGGGCCACCATGGATGGCAGGCCATAAAAAATGATCAGGAATCATTTTTAACGTCGCGCAGCGACGGCCCCGAGGGTGGCCGCCAGGGATGGCAGGCCATAAAAAATGATCAGGAATCATTTTTAACGTCGCGCAGCGACGGCCCGCAGGGTGGCCGCCAGGGATGGCAGGCCATAAAAAACCGCTCCGAAGAGCGGTTTCCAAGACCAAGGGTGTGATCAGCCGCCGAGGTAGGCGTCGCGCACCTTTGGGTCGTTCAGCAGGTCATGGCCGCTGCCCTGCATAACGATCCGGCCGTTCTCCAGCACATAGCCGCGGTCGGCCAGCTTGAGCGCCTGGTTGGCGTTCTGTTCGACCAGGAAGATGGTCACGCCGTCCTTGCGCAGCTGTTCGATGATGTCGAAGATCTGCTGGATGATGATCGGGGCCAGGCCCAGGGAGGGTTCGTCGAGCAGCAGCAGCTTGGGCTTGCTCATCAGCGCACGGCCGATGGCGAGCATCTGCTGTTCGCCGCCGGACATGGTGCCGGCACGCTGGCTCAGGCGCTCCTGCAGGCGCGGGAACAGCTGCAGGACCTTGTCCAGCTGTTCCTGGAACTCGGCCTTGGCGGTGAAGAATCCGCCCATCACCAGGTTCTCCTCGACGGTCAGGCGCGAGAACACCCGGCGGCCTTCCGGGACCACGGCGATGCTCTTGCGCATGATGTCCGGGGTGTCCTGGCCGACCAGTTCCTCGCCCTGGTAACGGATGCTGCCGCTGGCCGCGTGCGGGTTGCCGCACAGGGTCATCAGCAGGGTCGACTTGCCGGCACCGTTGGCCCCGATCAGGGTGACGATCTCACCCTGACGCACCTCGACGCTGACGTCATGCAGCGCCTGGATCTTGCCGTAGAAGGTGGAAACCTTGTCGAAGTACAGCATCAAGCTTCCCCCAGATAGGCTTTGATCACGTCCGGATTGGCGCGGATCTGCTCCGGCGTTCCGTCGGCCAGGGGGGTGCCCTGGTTGATCACGTAAATATGGTCGGAAATGCTCATGACCAGTTTCATGTCGTGTTCGATCAACAAGACGGTGACGCCATGTTGGTCGCGCAGTACACGAATAAGGGCCTTGAGGTCATCGGTTTCCCGCGGGTTGAGACCGGCGGCCGGCTCGTCGAGCATCAGGATGCTCGGCCGGGTCATCATGCAGCGGGCGATTTCCAGGCGGCGCTGCTGGCCGTAGGCCAGGGTGCCGGCCGTGCGGTTGGCGAAGTCGGTCAGGTTGACCTGCTCCAGCCAGTGCGCGGCAAAGTCCATGGCCTCGCGTTCGCTCCTGCGAAACGCCGGAGTCTTCAACAGGCCGGCGAGGAAATTGGTGTTGAGGTGGCGGTGCTGGGCCACCAGCAGGTTTTCCACCACGGTCATTTCCTTGAACAGACGCACGTTCTGGAAGGTCCGCACCACGCCCTTGCGGGCGATCTTGTGGCCCGGCAGGCCCTCGATCTGCTCGCCGTTGAGGCGAATATTGCCGCTGGTGGGTTGGTAGAAACCGGTCAAGCAGTTGAACACCGTGGTCTTGCCGGCACCGTTGGGGCCGATCATCGACACCACCTGCCGCTCGTTGACCTGCAGGCTTACCCCGTTGACGGCCAGCAAGCCGCCGAAGCGCATGGACAGGCCGCTTACTTCTAGAATCGGGCGGCTCATTGTTTCAGCTCCAGGTGCGGGCGTTGCATGGGCAGCAGGCCCTGCGGACGCCAGATCATCATCAGTACCATCAGGGCACCGAACATCAGCATGCGGTACTCGTTGAATTCCCGCGCCAGCTCCGGCAGCAGGATCATCACGATGGCCGCCAGGATGATCCCCAGCTGCGAACCCATGCCGCCCAGCACGACGATGGCGAGGATGATCGCCGACTCGATAAAGGTGAACGACTGCGGGCTGACCAGGCCCTGGCGCGCGGCGAAGAAGCTGCCGGCGAAACCGGCGAAGGTGGCCCCTAGGGTGAAGGCCGAGAGCTTGATCACGGTGGGGTTCATGCCCAGCGCGCGGCAGACGATTTCATCCTCGCGCAGGGCTTCCCAGGCGCGGCCGATCGGCATGCGCAGCAGGCGGTTGATCACGAACAGGGTCAGCAGCACCAGCACCAGGGCGATCAGGTAGAGGAAGATCACCTTGTTGATCGAGGCGTAGGCCACGCCGAAATACTCGTGGAAGGTCTGCATGCCCTCGGCGGCCTTGCGGTCGAACGACAGGCCGAACAGGGTCGGCTTGGGGATCGAACCGATGCCGTTGGGGCCGCCGGTCAGCCAGGTCATGTTGTTCAGCAGGATGCGGATGATCTCGCCGAAACCCAGGGTGACGATGGCCAGGTAGTCGCCGCGCAGGCGCAGCACCGGGAAGCCCAGGATAAAGCCGAAGAACGCCGCCATCAGGCCGGCGATCGGTAGGCAGATCCAGAAGCTCAGGCCGAAGTAGAACGACAGTAGCGCGTAGCTGTAGGCACCGACGGCGTAGAAGGCCACATAGCCGAGGTCGAGCAAGCCGGCCAGACCGACCACGATGTTCAGGCCGAGGCCGAGCATCACGTAGATCAGGATCAGGGTGGCGATATCCACCGCCCCGCGGCTGCCGAAGAACGGCCAGGCCAGGGCGACGATGACCAGGCCGAGGATTACCCAGCGCTGGGTCGAGGGCTGGGTGAGGAAATCGCTGGCCTGGCTCGGTACGCTCGGCAGCTTGGGTGCATGGCGCCAGACGGCGCGCACCTGGTCACGGAACAATTGCCAGAAGAACATGGCGATGGCGCAACCGCCGATGGTCCAGAGCACGGCCGGGCTGGCACCCTCGACCTGCAGCTTGATGCCGATGGTGGAGAGCTTCAGGCCCATTACCGGGTAGGCCACGGCTAGCACCAGCAGGGCGCTGAAGAACGCGGTTTTGAGGTTTTTCATCATTGACGAACTCATACCTTTTCAACCTCCGGGCGACCGAGGATGCCGGTCGGGCGGAACAGCAGCACCAGCACCAGCAGGCTGAAGGCCACCACGTCCTTGTACTGGTCGCCGAAGATATCGGCACCGAAGGCTTCGGCCACGCCGAGCACCAGGCCGCCGAGCACGGCACCGGGGATGCTGCCGATACCGCCGAGCACCGCCGCGGTGAAGGCCTTGATCCCGGCGAGGAAGCCCAGGTGCGGGTTGATCACGCCGTACTGCATGCCCAGCAGCACCGCGGCCACCGCCGCCAGGGCGGCACCGATGACGAAGGTCAGGCTGATGATGTTGTTGGTGTTGATGCCCAGCAGGTTGGCCATCTTCAGGTCTTCGGCGCTGGCCCGGCAGGCGCGGCCCAGGCGCGAGCGGGAGATAAACAGGGTCAGGCCGACCATGGCCAGGAAGGTGACGACGAAGATCAGCACCTGCATATAGGAAATGACCACGCCGTTCATGGCGCTTTCACCGAACACGAAGTTGCCCGGCAGGGGATTGGGGATGGCCTTGTCCTTGGAGTCCTGGGACAGCAGTACCAGATTCTGCAGGAAGATCGACATGCCGATCGCCGAGATCAGTGGGATCAACCGGTTGCCGCCGCGCAGGGGGCGGTAGGCGACCCGTTCGATGCTGTAACCGTAGGCCGCGCAGACGATGATGCTGGCGGCGAAGCCGGCGATCATCATCAGCGGCAAGCTGTCCAGGCCGAACATGGCCAGGCCGGCGATGACGATGAAAACTACATAGGAGCCAATCATGTAAACCTCGCCATGGGCGAAGTTGATCATGCCGATGATGCCGTAGACCATGGTGTAGCCGATGGCGATCAGGGCATAGGTGCTGCCAACGGTCAGACCGTTGATCAGCTGTTGCAGGTAGTGATACAGATCAGGCATTGCCTAACTCCTGGGTCGTCACGCACGTCAGCGCTTGTGGCGCAGGGTGAGACCGGAATTCTTCTAATAAACAAAACCCACTGCGGTGCAGTGGGCTTTGGGTTCAGGCGGGAAGCCGCGTTATCAGTTCAGCGGTGCTTCGGTCTTGCTGCCGTCCTGGTGCCATTCGTAGACCACGAAGCTGAAGTCTTTCAGGTCACCCTTCTCGTCGAAGCTGAGCACTCCGGTCGGGGTGTCGAAGCTGTTGGCGCGCAGGGCTGCGGCTACCTTGGCGGTATCGGTGTCGCCGGCTTTTTCGATGCCTTCGGCAATCACTTGCACGGCGGCGTAGGCCGGGAACACGAACGGACCGCTGGAGTCTTCGTTCTTGGCTTTGAATGCCTCAACCAGGGCCTGGTTGCGCGGATCCTGGTCGAAGGATTTCGGCAGGGTCACCAGCATACCTTCGGAAGCCGGGCCGGCGATGGCCGAGATTTCCTTGTTGCCCACGCCTTCCGGACCCATGAACTTGGCGCTCAGGCCTTTTTCCGCCGACTGACGCAGCAGCAGGCCCAGTTCCGGGTGGTAGCCGCCGTAGTAGACGAAGTCCACACCGGCCTGCTTGAGCTTGGCGATCATCGCCGAGAAGTCCTTGTCGCCGGCGTTGATGCCTTCGAATAGGGCGACTTTGACGCCTTTGCCTTCCAGGGTCTGCTTGACCGCGGTGGCGATGCCTTCGCCGTACTGCTGCTTGTCGTGGATGACCGCAACGGCCTTGGGCTTGACGTGGTCGGCGATGTAGTTGCCGGCGGTCGGGCCCTGCAGGCTGTCCAGACCGATGGTGCGGAACAGCAGCTCATAGCCACGGGCGGTGATGTCCGGGCTGGTGGACGCCGCGGTGATCATCAGAATGCCTTCGTCTTCGTAGATGTCGGACGCCGGCTGAGTGGAGCTGGAGCAGAGGTGGCCAACCACGAACTTGATGTCGTCGTTGACGATCTTGTTGGCCACGGCCACGGCTTGCTTGGGATCGCAAGCATCGTCGTAGACCACGCCTTCGAGCATCGCGCCGTTCACCCCGCCGGCCTTGTTGATCTGCTCGATGGCCATCTTGGCACCGATGAACTGCATTTCGCCGTATTGCGCGACTGCACCGGTAACCGGACCCGCCAGGCCGATCTTGATGGTGTCTGCCGCTACCGAGTAGCTGGCAACGCCGGCCATGGCCATGGCGGCAAACAGTTTGGAAATCTGCTTAGTAGCCTTGTTCATAGTGCTCCACTCTTATTGATTTTCGTTGTTGTAGTTCTGGCGGCCAAAGCTGCAGAACCGGGATTTTTCCCCGGTCATACCCCCGGCAACTGTACCGCTGCAGTGTAGAGCGCAGCTTTGCGCCTTGAAAAGCCGCTTGCTGGGGGCAAAACCCGAGGGTGTCGCGTTATTGCAATAAACGTATAGAAAAACGGCGTGTCCTGCTCGCCGTTGCCGGCGTCGCCAACTTGCCTGCCGAGCGACTGACGCTATCATGGCAACCGATCTGCAACCGGCCATCCACACAGGACAATCCATGTCTGAGTTATCCATGACTGAACCTAGCACCCTATATGCCAAGTTGCTTGGAGAAACTGCACCTATTGGCTGGCAGGAACTGCAACCATTCTTTGCCCGCGGTGCCCTGCTGCTGGTCGAGGGCGGCCAGGATCTGATCGCGGTGGCCGAAGCCGTGGCGCAGAACGACCAAGGCCGGGTCGCGGCCTGGCTGGAGGCGGGGCAGTTGCGCCGTGTCGACGACGACTGCGCCGCCGACCTGTTGCAGCGCGACCCGCAACTCTGGGCCGTGGTGGTGGCCCCTTGGGTGCTGGCCCAGGAGCGCGCGGCGACCCCGGCGCTGCACTGATCTGGCGCGCGCCCCAGTGCCGCCGCGGCAGCGGCCAGCAGTCGGGCATGCAGATGCCGACAGAGCGGTTATGCTGAGGCTCCTGAGGCTGTTGCCGTTGCATCATAAAGCGGCAACAGGCCCCGGCAACCAAGAGGGAGAACGACTATGTTCGAACCAGGACACCTGCACCGCGGCAACCGCTTTGCCAGTGCCGAGCAGCCCATATTCAGCATCGACCTCTACTACGAGGTGCGCCAGGACCCGGTGGAGGGGGCGATGTTGCATATGCGCATGGTCGGTGAAGTGGCGGGCAAGGCCTTCGAGGAGGAGTTCGAGCTGCACCGCGATACCGCCTTCAACTTCGCCAGCGTGGTCACCCGCCTGGCGCAGAAGCATGGGTTGCCCGCCAGCCACAGCATGGTCGTGCGGGGCCATGAGGAGTACGACCAGATGTTCGAGCATATCCGCAGCCTTCTGGGGACCCACAGCGGTGACCCGGTCGATCTCGATCATGTGGAAAAGGACCGGCTGTAGGAGGGATGACCTGCGGGGCTCGAATCCAGCCTACGCGCTGACCCAGCGCTGGCGCACCCAGCCGCTGAAGGCATCGACCGCCAGCACCAGCAGCAGCATGGCCAGGATCACCGTGGCCGCCTGGGCTTGCTGGAACAGGCTGAGGCTGACGTAGAGCATCTGCCCCAGGCCGCCGGCACCGACGAAGCCGAGCACGCTGGCCATGCGGATATTGTTTTCCCAGCGGTACAGCGAGTAGGCGATCAGCTGCGGCCAGATGCACGGCAGGGTGCCGTAGCAGAAGGCCGCGATAGGGCCGCCACCGCCCAGGCGGATCGCCTCGGCCGGTTCGCTCGGGCTGTTCTCCAGGGCCTCGGCGAACAGCCGGCCGAGCACTCCGGTGGTGTGCAGGGCCAGGGCCAGGGTGCCGGCATTCGGCCCCAGGCCTGCGGCCAGGACCACCAGGGCCGCCCATACCAGCTCGGGAATCGCCCGTAGGGCGTTCAGCACGAAGCGCGCCAGGCTCAGGGCCAGCCAGCCGCAACGGCCGGCCGCCGGCAGGGCCAGCAACAGGCCGAGCAGGGCCGCCAGCAGGGTGCCGAGTGCCGACATGGCCAGGGTTTCCAGCGCGCCATGGCCGATGTTCCGCACGTGGGCGGGCGAGAAGTCCGGGCTGAGAAAACTGCCGGCGTAGCGGCCCATCTGGCTCAGACTGTCGCCCTGAAGCAGCGCGCCGAGGTCGATGCCCAGGTAGCGGAAGGAGGCGACTACCGCCGCCAGCAGCACCAGCAGCAGGCCGTAGTTGAGCAGGGTCGAGGTGCGCAAGGGCGGGCTCGTTTTCATAGCAGGCGGGTGCGCAGCAGGCGGCTGATCTGGTCGGCCAGCAGTACCAGGGCGAGGAAGGTCAGCAGCATGCTGGCCACTTCGCCGCCGGCGAACATGCGCATCGACAGGTCGATCTGTTGGCCCAGGCCGCCGGCCCCGACAAAGCCCATCACCACCGAGGCGCGGATCGCGCATTCCCAGCGGTACACCGTGTAGGAGAGCATCTCGGCGGCGGCCCCCGGCAGTACGCCATAGGCGAAGGCCGCCAGGCGCGGGCTGCCGGCGACCAGCAGGGCGCGACTGGGGCGCGGATCGACCGACTCGAAAATTTCCGCATAGACCTTGCCGAGCATGCCGCTGTAGGTGATGGCGATGGCCAGCACCCCGGCGGTCGGGCCCAGGCCCACGGCGCGTACGAACAGCAGCGCCCAGACGATCTCCGGCACGCTGCGCAGGACGATCAGCAGGCCGCGCACCGGCCAGCGCAAGGCCTGTGCCCACCAGGCCGGGCGACCGCCACGGTGCAGTGCGGACAGCGACAGCGCGCGGCTGGCCAGCAGCGCGCCGGGAATCGCGATCAACAGCGCCAAGGCCATGCCGGCGGTGGCGATGGCCAGGGTTTCCAGGGTGGCTTGACCGAGCAGCTGGAGGAACTCGCGATCATGCGCCAGCGGCCAGAAATCGGCGAGAAAACGCCCCATATTGGCCGCGTTCCGTTCATCGAACAGCACCGCCAGGTTCAGCTCGCTAAGCGTCAGGCCCGGCCACAGCAGCAACAGCGCCAGCAGGGTCAGGGCCAGGCGCGGCAGGGCGGCCGGATCATGCAGTGCGGGTTTCAGCATCGCGGGATCTGCAGGCTGGTCTGTACCGGGGCGGGCGAGGCGGGCAGCGGCTGCAGCTGTTCGTTGGCGTAGAGGGCCTCGAGCTGGGCCGCGCTGATGCTGGCCGGCGGCAGATCGAAGACGATGCGGCCTGCGCGTACGCCGATAATCCGCGGGAAATGCGCCAGGGCCAGCTCCACAGCGTGCAGGCTGGCCAGCAGGGTCATGCCGCGCCGGCTGGCTTCCTCATTGAGTACGCTCAGGGTATGCCCGGCCAGTATCGGGTCCATGGCCGACACCGGTTCGTCGGCGAGAATCAGCTCCGGGGCCTGATAGAGCACCCGGGCAATGCCGACCCGCTGCAGTTGGCCGCCGGACAGCTGATCGCAGCGCTCGAAGAGTTTGTCCGCCAGGTCCAGGCGCGCCAGCGTGGCCTGGGCACCGGGTATATCCGCCGGGTGCAGCAGGCTGAGCAGGCTCTTGCCCAGGGACCATTGGCCGAGCTTGCCGGCCAGCACCGCGGTGACCACCCGCTGGCGGGGCGGCAGGGGCGGTGCCTGGTGGATCAGGCCGATGCGCGCACGCAGCTTCTGCCGCTGGCGCGCGCGGAGCTGCCAGGGATCCTGGTCGAGCAGGCTGAGCTGGCCGCTGTTGGGTTGCAGGTTGCTGGCCAGCAGGCGCAGCAGGCTGGTCTTGCCCGCGCCCGAGGGGCCGATAATGGCCACCCGTTCGCCGCTGCCCACCTGTAGATCGATACCGCTGAGCGCAACCTGGCCGTTGGCGTGGGTCAGACCCACGCCGCTGAGGCTGACACTCACTTCAACAGGCCGGCCGCTTCAGCTGCTTGCTCGATACCCTGGTAGTTCTCGGCCTTGGTCGGGATAAAGCGACTGGCAGCCTGCAGGTCGAGGATCGCCTTGTGTTCCGGGTTGGCCGGGTCGAGGGCGAGGAAGGCGGCCTGGATCTTGTCGCGTACGACCGGGTCGAGGGTGCCGCGCACGGTCCAGTTGTAGTCGAAGTAGGGGGGGGTGGTGGCGATGACCTTGACCTTGTCGGTATCGACCTTGCCGGCGGCGACCAACTTGTCCCACACGCTGGCGTTGAGTACGCCGCCGTCCGCCTTGCCGGCCTGGACCCAGGCAGCGGTGGCGTCATGGGCTCCGGAGTAGGCGATGCGGCTGAAGAAGGTTTCCGGGTTGATGCCGTCCTGCAGCATAAAGAAGCGCGGCATCAGGCTGCCCGAGGTGGAGGACACCGAACCGAAGGCGAAGGTCTTGCCCTTGAGGTCCTGCAGCGAGTTCACCGCCGGGTCGGCGCTGATGATCTTGCTGGTGAATTTCTCGTCTTCGGCGCGTTGCACCAGGGGGATCGCAGGGTGCGCGGTGCCGGCGGTTTTCAGGCGGGCCTGGACGAAGGTGAAACCGCCCAGCCAGGCCAGGTCGATACGGTCGGCGGCGATCGCTTCGACCACGGCGGCGTAGTCGGACACCGGGACGAACTCGACCTTCATCTCCAGCTGCTGTTCCAGATAGGCCCCCAGGGGCTTGAATTTGCGCAGCAGTTCGGTGGGGGCTTCATCGGGAATGGCCGAGACGCGCAGGGTGTCGGCGGCTTGCGAGAGGGTGGCGGTAAGGCTCAGGGCAACGCCAGCGGCGACGGCCAGGGTACGTTTCAACATGGGGGTTCTCCGGTTCAATAGCGGGGAAAGCCGGCGGAGTATAAAGGGATTGTGCCGCTTGTGTGGATTGGCGCGCTGGCCTGTGAGGTCTGGCAGCCGCAGTCGCCCCGCAGCGGGTTAAAATAGCCACCCTCTTTGTGCTGGAGTCCGCCCATGTCCATTTCGCTCCCCGCCCTGGGATTCGCCGGTATTGGCCTGATGGGCCTGCCCATGAGCCGCCGCCTGCTGGCCGCCGGTTATCCCCTGAGCCTGTGGAATCGCTCGCCGGACAAATGCGCCGTGCTGACGGCCCAGGGTGCCGTTTGCGTGGCGAGCCCCGCCGAGCTGTGCAGCGATGCCAGTATCGTCATGCTCTGCCTGGCCAATACCGAGGTGGTGCGCGAGGTGGTGTTCGGCCCCGGCGGCATAGTCGAGGGCGCGCGGCCCGGGCAGTTGCTGGTGGACTTTTCCAGCCTGGAACCGGCCGCCACCCGGGACATGGCCGCCGAACTGCTGGCGCGTACCGGCATGCACTGGATGGATGCGCCGGTATCCGGCGGCACGCCGGGAGCGGCCAGCGGCAGCCTGGCGATCATGGCCGGCGGACGCGAAGAGGATATCGAGCGGGCGCGGCCGATCCTGGCGCATCTGGGCCAGCGCCTGACGCGCATGGGTGATGTCGGGGCCGGGCAGGTGACCAAGGTGTGCAACCAGATGATCGTCGCCTGCAATGCCCTGGTGCTCGCCGAGGTGGTGGCCCTGGCGGAGCAGTCCGGGGTCGATGCCAGCCTGCTCGCCGATGCCCTGGCCGGTGGCTTTGCCGACTCCAAGCCGCTGCAGATTCTCGCCCCGCAAATGGCCGCCAGCCAGTTCGAGCCGGTCAAGTGGCACGTGCGCACCCTGCTCAAGGACCTGGACACCGCGGTCAAACTGTCCCGCCAGGTTGGCGCGGCCACCCCGCTCAGCGGCCTGGCCGCGCAACTGATGCGCCTGCACGGCAGTCAGGGCCATCTCGAACATGACCCGGCGACCCTGGTGCAGCTGTATCGGCAGCCTGGGGTGTGACGATGGGGATGACCCGGTGGATAAACCGAAAATCGCCTGGCGGGTTACGTGGCGCGCAAATTCCGCGTCCGATTGAAAATCTGCTCTGCGCCGCTAACCCACGCAAAAGGGTGTTGCTCCTGATTGGAAGGTCGTTATGAAGATCGCTGCCAACCTGTCCATGCTGTTTACCGAACGGCCCTTGCGTAAGCGCGTGGTGGCGGCCGCTGCCGCCGGTTTCGACGGGGTGGAAATCCAGTTTCCCTACGAACTGCCGGCGATTGCCCTGAAAGAGGCCCTGGATGCGGCCGGCATGCCGCTGGTGCTGATCAATCTGCCGGCCGGCGACCTGATGAGCGGCGGTGCCGGGCTAGCCGCAGTGCCGGCGCGCCAGGTCGAGTTCGCTGCGGCGCTGCGGGAGGCCCTGAGCTATGCGGCCATGGTGCGCCCGGCCTGGGTCAATGTGCTGCCGGGGCGTCTGGCCGCTGGCGTCGAACGGGAACAGGCTCTGGCCTGCCTGCAGGCCAATCTGCGTCAGGCGGCCGAGGCCTTTGAGTTATTGGGCATCGGCGTGCTGGTCGAGGCGATCAACCCGCTGGATATGCCGGGGTTCCTGATCAATACCCCCGAGCAGCTGGACGCGCTGCTCAAGGCGGTGGACCACCCCAACCTGGCGGCGCAGTACGACCTCTACCATATGGCGCGCCAGGGCCTGGACCTGCGGGTGGGTATCGAACTGCTGGCCGGGCGGATCGGTCATGTGCAATTTGCCGACTGCCCCGGGCGGGGCGCGCCGGGCAGCGGTGCGCTGGACTTTGCCGCGGCGCTGGCGGCCTTGCGTCAGGTGGGTTATCGCGGCTGGCTGGGTGCCGAATACCGGCCGGGCGAGGGCGCAGGTTCGGCCAGTCTGGGCTGGTTGGCCGAGTGGCGTAGCCAGGCTGTGTCGACGGCGGAGTAGGGGCTAGGTTCCTTCACCGGTCGTGCCGCCTTTGCAGGGGCGGTGGCGGGTTATGGCGAGGGGCTGACGTCGACGCTTTCCAGGCACTCGACCCGGTTGCGACCCAGCTGTTTGGCGCGGTAGAGCATCTGGTCCGCACAGCCCACCAGCCCGCTCAGGGGCTGGCCCCGATGCCATTGCGCCACCCCGAAGCTGGCGCTGACGCTGATCTGTTCCAGGAGCGGTTCGGCCGTCAGCAACAGGCGCAGCTTCTCCGCTATCGCGCGGGCGTGGGCAAGGTCGGTGTGCGGCATAAAGATGATGAACTCCTCGCCACCCCAGCGGCACAGGCAGTCGGACTGGCGCAGATGGGCCTTGATCCTGTGCGCCACGCCGCTGAGTACCAGGTCGCCCACCTCGTGACCGTGCTGATCGTTGATCAGTTTGAAATGGTCGATATCGAAAAAGATCAGGCTGAGGTCCAGGGCGTAACGTTCGGCGCGGGCGATTTCCTGCAGGGCCACCTCTTCGAACTTGCGCCGGGTCCATTGCCCGGTCAGGCGGTCGGTATTGGCCAGGGTCTCGAGCTGCTGGTTGCTGCACAGCAGCTTTTCCTCGGCCTGGCGGCGACGGCCGACTTCCAGGCGCAGGCGATTGCTCAGATGGGCAAAGCGCAGGGCGATGGCGGCCACCACCAGGACGATCAGCACGGCCGCCGCCAGCACCTGATAGAGCAGGCGGTGATCGGTTTCGACCTTGCGGTTGTAGATAAAACCGTTCAGATCGATGGGGCCATGGGCCATGCCCAGGGCCACATAGTGCTCGGCGATGGCCTGCCAGCGCCCCGGGTTCATATGGCCCAGCTGCACCAGCTCGGGCATCACCAGTTTCTTCAGTTCCTCGGCCTCGAAGCGCAGGTGCTCCAGGCTCTTGTCGGGGGTGTAGCGCCGATGGATCAACTGCACGCTCTCTTCGATATGGTCCATGGCGTATTGCCAGCCGCGCAGGCTGGCCTGGAGAAAGGCCTCCACCTGCTCCGGACGCTGTTGCAGCAGCTCGCGGCGGGTGCTGAGCACGTCGTTGTAGAAGTTGACCCCGTATTCGCGCGGTTTGATCAGGCGATAGGCCACCTGCTGCTGCCTGAGCCAGAAGGGTTCATTGGAGACATAGCCGTTATAGGCGTCGGTCTTGCCGTCGACCAAGTCTTGCGGGTTGAAGCTGGTGGGCTGCTCCTGGATCTGATCGAGGCCGATGCCTTCGCGTATCAGCATGATGCGCAGTTCGGCGCTTTCCGGCAGCGGCATCACCATCACCCGTTTGCCGGCCAGGTCCTGAGGGGTATAGATGCCCGAGTCGGCCCGCACTATCCAGACGCTGGGCGAGCTTTGCATGATGGCGGCCAGCGCCACCACGGGTTGGTCGGCCATATGCGCAATGATCAGGCCGCTATTGCTGATGGCGAAGTCGACGTCGCCCGCGAGCAGGCTGTCCAGGCCCTGCGGGCTGTCCGGACCGCCCTGGCGTATTTCCACCGTCAGTCCGGCCTGTTGGTAAAAACCTTTCTCCAGAGCCATGTAGTAGCCGGCGAACTGGAACTGATGCAGCCAGCGCAACTGCAGGCGCAGGGTCTCTTGCGCCACGGCCGGGAGCAGGCACAGCCACTGGGCGAGCAACAGGCCGACGAACAGGCAAAGCGAACGCTGGCCGCGGCTGCATCCTGCATGGCGAGGGGTTGCTTGCATGTACACCTGCTGGGTGAGCGCCTGCAAAAACCCTAGGCAAGTGCTCCGGGCCGTCGCCCGGTGCGCGGGCCGCCCTGCACTTGCTCAAGGCCGTGGCGGCCATTGAGCGGCCGTCAGCCGGATGCCGGCAGATTGCTAATAGAAGCAGTAAAGGCTATTGGCCATGCTTTGCCCAGTGGATGAGTGCGTAACAGGAAAAATACGCCGCCACGCGGTTAGGGCGGGGGCTTCCCGCATCCCGCTCGCCCCTCTGCTCGGCGGCAGTTTTCCGGCGGCCGGTCCGCGGCTTCTACCATTGGCTGACATAAACACAACAAATAGTCACAGACAGCCTAGGCCCCAGGTCCTAGATTGCACGCTGCACATCCCGGCAGGCGGCTGCCGGGGTCTGGCTCCAATAACAACAATAGAGAGTGACCCATGCAGCAGTCCCAGCAAGCGGCGAATGCCTGGCGTATTTTGTTTCTGCTATTTCTCGCCAACCTGTTCAACTTCTTCGATCGCACCATTCCGGCCATCATCATCGAGCCGATCCGCATGGAGTGGGGGCTCAGCGACTTTCAGTTGGGCCTGATCGGCACCGCCTTCACCATCGTTTATGCCATCGCCGGCGTGCCGCTGGGACGCATGGCCGACACCGGCGCGCGGCGCAAGATCATGGGCTGGGGCCTGGCGGTATGGAGCGGGCTGACGGCGGTAAATGGCCTGGCCTGGAATTTCTGGAGTTTTCTGCTGATTCGCATGGGGGTCGGCATTGGCGAGGCCAGTTATGCGCCGGCGGCCAACTCGCTGATCGGCGACCTGTTCCCCGCCCACAAGCGGGCACGGGCCATGGGCATCTTTATGCTCGGGCTGCCGCTGGGGCTGCTGCTGGCCTTCTTCACCATCGGTGCCATGGTCACGGCCTTCGACAGCTGGCGCGCGCCGTTCTTTATCGCCGCCGTGCCGGGGGTGATCCTGGCGCTGTTCATGTTCTTTATCAAAGAGCCCAGGCGCGGTGCGGCGGAGCAGGTGCAGTCGCTGGCGACGCCAGTGGCAAAGCCGCTGCGCAAGGTCCTGGCGATCCGCACCTTCTGGTGGCTGGTGCTGGCCGGGTTGGCGTTCAACTTCGCCACCTACGCCTGCAACTCGTTTATGGTGCCGATGCTGCAGCGCTACTTCCTGTTGCCGCTGGAGCAGGCGGCGATGGCCACTGGTGTCATCGTCGGCCTGACCGGGTTGCTGGGGCTGACCCTGGGTGGCTGGCTGGCGGACAAGATCCATCAGCGCTGGCAGGCCGGGCGTCTACTGTTTGCCGCCCTGAGCATGCTGATCGCGGCGCTGGCCACCGGCTATGCTTTGCACGCCGGGCGCATTGAAGTCGCCCTGTTCGTCGCCCTGTTCAGTATCGGCTGGTTGTTTGCCTACAACTTCTACACCTGCGTCTACACGGCCATTCAGGATGTGATCGAGCCGCGTCTGCGCGCCACCGCCATGGCCCTGTTCTTCGCCGGTCTGTACCTGCTCGGCGGCGGCCTGGGGCCGGTGGCGGTCGGCCTGCTGTCGGACCACTATGCCCAGGCGGCGATGCTGGCGGCCGGGGCCACGGAAATGAACGAAAGCTTCAAGGCGGTGGGCCTGCATGGGGCCATGTACCTGATACCCGTGGCGCTTTTGCTGACCATGCTGGCGCTGCTGCAGGCTTCGCGTTGCTTCGTGCGCGATGCCGCCAGGATGCAGCAAGGTATGGTCGACGCCGTGCCAGCCTAGGCGGGGTGCCGCGCGGGGCAATACGCGGGCGAAAAAAATGCCGCTCACTGAAACCAGTGAGCGGCATTGTTGTTGCTGACCTTGCGCTCAGTGCGCAGGGCCTTGCCGGCTTAGCCGGCGACCAGTACGCGGATGGCTTCCAGGCGCAAGGCGGCCTTGTCGAGCATGGCCAGGCCCTGCTCGCGCTGCTGGCGCAGGGCGCTGAGTTCGCTGTCGCGTACGCTGGGGTTGACCGCTTGCAGGGCAACCAGGCGTGCCAGCTCTTCGTCGGTCTCGGCGGCCAGGCGGCGCTTGGCCTCGGCTACCCGCTCCAGATGGCGCGCCGCGACCTTGTCTTCGCCCGCGTTGATCAGCGGGTTGAGGCTGTCGCGCTGGGCCTGGACGAACTTGTTGGCGCTGGCTCGCGGCACGCTTTCCAACTGGTCGTTGAGGGTTTCGAAGGCCACCTTGTGCGCCAGGTCGTTGCCGTTGGCATCGAGCAGACAGCGCAGCGCGATAGGCGGCAGGTAGCGGCCCAGTTGCAGGGCGCGCGGTGCCACCACCTCACTGACGTAGAGCATTTCCAGCAGCACGGTGCCGGGTTTCAGCGCCTTGTTTTTGATCAGCGCGACGCCGGTGTTACCCATCGAGCCCGAACGCACCAGGTCCATGCCGCCCTGCACCATGGGGTGTTCCCAGGTGAGGAACTGCATGTCCTCGCGGGCCAGGGCCATATCGCGGTCGTAGGTGACGGTCACGCCTTCGTCGTCGCCAAGCGGGAAACTGGCATCCAGCATCTTCTCGCTGGGGCGCAGGATCAGGGCGTTGTCGGAGTGGTCTTCGCTGTCGATGCCGAAGGCGTCGAACAACTGCTCCATATAGATCGGCAGGGCAAATTGGTCGTCCTGTTCGAGAATCGCTTCGACCAGTGCCTCGCCCTCACCGGCACCGCCGGAATTGAGCTCCAGCAGGCGGTCACGGCCGGCATGCAGTTCGCCTTCCAGGCGCAGGCGCTCGGCTGTGGCTTCATCAACCAGTGCTTGCCATTCGCCATCGTCGCCGCTTTCCAGCATGGGCAGCAGGCGGCTACCGAACTGGTGCTGCAGGGCATTACCGGTTGGGCAGGTGGCGAGGAAGGCGTTCAGCGCCTGGTTGTACCACTGGAACAGGCGCTCCTGCGGGCTGTTCTCCAGGTAGGGCACGTGTAGCTGGATGCGGTGCTTCTGGCCGATCCGGTCGAGGCGGCCGATGCGCTGTTCGAGCAGGTCCGGGTGGGCCGGCAGGTCGAACAGCACCAGGTGATGGGAGAACTGGAAGTTGCGGCCTTCGGAGCCGATTTCCGAACAGATCAGCACCTGCGCGCCGAATTCTTCGTCGGCGAAATAGGCGGCGGCGCGGTCACGCTCCAGAATACTCATGCCTTCGTGGAATACCGTGGCCGGAATACCCTTGCGCATGCGCAGGGCGTGTTCCAGGTCCATGGCGGTTTCGGCGTGGGCGCAGATCACCAGCACCTTGAACTTTCTGAGCATCTTCAGGGTGTCGATCAGCCACTCGACCCGGGGGTCGAACTGCCACCAGCGCTGTTCGTCGCCGAACTCGGCCTGGGCCTGGTAGCTGACTTCCGGGTAGAGGTCGGCATGCTCGCCCAGCGGCAGCTCCAGGTATTCATCGGGGCTGGCCAGGGGGTAGGGGTGCAGCTCGCGATCCGGGAAGCCCTGCACCGCGGCGCGGGTGTTGCGAAACAGCAGGCGGCCGGTGCCGTGGCGGTCGAGCAGTTCGCGCACCAGGCGCGCCGAGGCCTCGCTGTCGCCAGCATTGACTGCGCTCAGCAGGGTTTCGCCCTCGTCGCCGAGGAAATCGTGGATGGTCTGGTGCGCGGCGGGCGACAGGCGACCCTGGTCGAGCAGTTCCTGCACCGCTTCGGCGACCGGCTGGTAGTGGGTGCTCTCGGCGCGGAAGGCTTCGAGGTCGTGGAAGCGGTTGGGGTCGAGCAGGCGCAGGCGCGCGAAGTGGCTGTCCTGGCCTAGTTGTTCCGGGGTGGCGGTTAGCAGCAGCACGCCTGGAATTACTTCGGCCAGCTGTTCGACCAGGCGATATTCCTCGCTGGCGTGCTCCGGGTGCCAGACCAGGTGATGGGCCTCGTCGACCACCAGCAGGTCCCAGCCTGCGGCAAACAGCGCGTCCTGGGCCTTTTCGTCTTCGCACAGCCATTCCAGGGCGACCAGCGCCAGCTGGCAGTCTTCGAAGGGATTGCCGGCATCGCTTTCGATAAAGCGCTCGGCGTCGAACAGTGCCACATCCAGGTTGAAGCGCCGGCGCATTTCCACCAGCCACTGGTGCTGGAGGTTTTCCGGTACCAGGATCAGTACCCGGTTGGCGCGCCCGGACAGCAGCTGGCGGTGGATCACCAGGCCGGCCTCGATGGTCTTGCCCAGGCCCACTTCGTCGGCCAGCAATACCCGCGGAGCGATACGGTCGGCGACTTCGCGGGCAATGTGCAGCTGGTGCGCGATCGGCTGGGCGCGCACGCCGCCCAAGCCCCACAGCGAGGACTGCAACTGCTTGCTGGTGAACTCCAGGGTGCGGTAGCGCAGGGCGAACCAGGGCAGTGGGTCGATCTGCCCGGCGAACAGACGGTCGCTGGCCAGGCGGAACTGGATAAAGTTGGACAGCTGGGTTTCCGGCAGGGTGACGTTCTGGTGCTGGGCGTTGAGACCGTGATAGACCAGCAGGCCGTCGACATCGTCGACCTCCTGAACGGTCAGCTTCCAGCCTTCGAAATGGGTGATCTCGTCGCCCGGGGAGAAGCGCACGCGGGTCAGTGGCGCATTGCGGGTGGCGTACTGGCGCGTTTCGCCGGTGGCCGGGTAGAGCACGGTAAGCATGCGGCCGTCCTGCATCAGAACGGTTCCCAACCCCAGCTCAGCTTCGCTGTCACTGATCCAGCGTTGCCCCGGTTCATACTGCGCCATGCCCATCTCCCGTGTGAAAAAGCCGACTATGTTAACGCAGCGCCGGCTCCTGGCCCAAGGCGCATTAGCGTGCAGTCGGCACTTTGTGTGATTGGTTCTGTCAAAAGTGTAGCGAGGCTGCTCTCAAGTCGGCGTCTGTGTGGCCGACAGCCTGACCAAAGGAGGACAGATAAAGTGCTACCGCCTATCCCCCATAGCATGGCCCCGGTCACGGTCCAGCAGGATGTGATCAAGCCCAGGCCGGAAATTCCGCCGGTTACGCCTGCGGCCGAAAGCGCTAAGGAGAGCGGTGTGAGCCTGGATAAACGCCATCCGCAGGAAGCGGAGGTTCTGTTACGCGAAGAGCAACGTCGCCGTCAGCGCCGTGGCTACAGCCCAGCGGAGCTGGCCGAAGGCGAAGTCGACGCGGCCGACGAGGCGGTGATCGACGATTTGCCGCGCCAGGGCCTATGGGTAGATGTGGAAGTCTGAGGACCGGCTGGCGCTCTCGCGAGCCGGGGATAAACATTGGCGCAGCAGGTCGAAAACAGCTTTCGGCTGGTACACACTGCCGGCCTGCGCCCTTGGTTAATGTGCTCCGTGATGCTATTTGACGACGCCCCCTTGCAACTGCCCGACGCCGAACTGGATTTCCAGGCCGACTGGCTGGAGCTGGATACGGCCGATCGCTGGCTGACGCAACTCGTCGCCGAAACCCCCTGGCAACAGCCCCGGGTGCGGCTGTATGGGCGCGAGCATGCGGTGCCGCGCCTGGTCGTCTGGTATGGGGATGCCGAGGCCCGCTACGGTTATTCCGGCCTGAGCCATTCACCCCTGGCCTGGACGCCCTTGTTGGCGCAGATTCGCGCACGGCTGGTGGCTGCGCTGGGACAGCCGCTCAATGGCGTATTACTCAATTATTACCGCGACGGCCAGGACTCCATGGGCTGGCACAGCGATGATGAAGCCGAGCTGGGGCGCAATCCGCTGATCGCCTCGCTCAACCTGGGCGGCAGTCGGCGTTTCGATTTCAGGCGCAAGGGACAGAGCCGTATCGAACACTCGCTGCTGCTCAATCATGGTTCCCTGCTGGTCATGCGCGGGCCGACCCAGCATTATTGGCAACACCAAGTGGCGAAAACGCGCAGTCCCTGTACGCCACGCCTGAATCTGACCTTTCGCATGATCCTAACGCCATGAGCAACGACAAGCTGATTGATTTCACCGCCGAGCGCGGCAAGCGCATCCATGACCTGCACGACAAGAAACTCGACGAGATGCGCGAGGCCTTCGAGCAGGCCCTGCCATTGCCCAAAGGCAAGAAAAAGCCCAAGGGCAAACCGAAAAAGCCCTGATTGCCGCTGAATCGGGGGCTGATCCATTGATCTGGATCAGTTAACCCGCGTCTCTCCGTCCGCCCCCTGTGCCGTCTTGATCTGGATCAATAGCCGTCTGCCACCGCCTGTTAACTTGAAGCCATTCCCACACAGGCTTCACGCAGGAGGCACCCCATGTTTATCGATGTCGTAGTTCTGGCTGGAATCGGCACGGTCGGTTTGATGGTCGCCTTCTTCGCCGGTGTCGGCTATTTCATCTGGAAGGATTCGCACAAGCGCAAGCAGGGCTGAATCCCCGGAATCAGAGCACGCAAGGCAATTTGGGCGACCTAGGTCGCCCTTTTTTTATGGCCGCCATCCATGGCGGCCACCCTGCGGGCCGTCGCTGCGCGACGTTAAAAATTGTTCCAGACAATTTTTTATGGCCTGCCTGTCATAGGGGCCACCCTGCGGGCCGTCGCTATGCGACGTTAAAAATTGTTCCAGACAATTTTTTATGGCCTGCCTGTCATAGGGGCCACCCTGCGGGCGCGTCGCTGCGCGACGTTAAAAATTGCTCCAGACAATTTTTTATGGCCTGCCTGTCATGGGGGCCACCCTGCGGACCGTCGCTGCGCGACGTTAAAAATGATTCCCGATCGTTTTTTATTCTTGCGTTTTTATCGCGCCACGCAGCGCCGTGGTTTGGCTGCTGGCGGTCTTGGGCCTTAGGCCGCGTGGGCGTCTTCCGGGCTGCGTGGCGAGTGGATGGCCAGATAGTGCGCGAGCCGGGTCTGCTGCGCCGGGGTCATAAACAGGCCGAGCTTGCTGCGCCGCCAGAGAATGTCTTCGGCCTGCATGGCCCACTCCTGCTGGCACAGGTAATCCACTTCGCGGGCATAGAGGCCGCTGCCCAGGTGCTCGCCCAGGTCCTCCAGATTGACAACCCCCTTGAGCATGATCCAGCTGCGGCTGCCATAGCTGCCGGCCCAGCGGCGGGCCAGCGCAGTGGGTAGCCAGCCGAAGCGCGCACATAGGGCTTCGACCAGGGCACTCTGGCTTTCCAGTTGTTCCGCGCCGGGCAGCGGGCTGCTGGCAGTCCAGTTCGGGCCCATTTTCGGGAAGTACGCGGCCAGTTGCGCCAGCGCGGATTCGGCCAGTTTGCGGTAGGTGGTCAGCTTGCCGCCGAACACCGACAGCAGCGGTGCCTCGCCGGGGTGGCCGGACAGTGCCAGGGTGTAGTCGCGGGTCACCGCCGAGGGGTCGTCCGACTCGTCGTCGCACAGCGGGCGTACGCCGGCATAGGTGTGGACGATATCGCTGCGGCTCAGCGGCTTCTTGAAGTGGGCATTGACTACCTGCAGCAGGTAATCGATCTCGGGGTCGGTAATCGCCACCCTGGCCGGGTCGCCCTGGTATTCGCGGTCGGTGGTGCCGATCAGGGTAAAGCGCTCCTGATAGGGGATGGCGAAGACGATGCGACGGTCTTCGTTCTGCAGGATATAGGCCTGCTCGCCATCGAACAGGCGAGGTACGACGATATGGCTGCCCTGGATCAGGCGGATGCCATAGGGCGAGTCCTGCTTCAGGTCGTCACGTATAAAGCGCGCCACCCAGGGGCCGGCGGCGTTGACCAGGGCCCGGGCGCGTATCGAGAACAGGCTGCCGTCGGCGCGCTCCAGGTGGATATGCCACAGGCCTTTGCTGCGCCGGGCGCTGACGCAGCGGGTGCGGCTGTGCACATGGGCACCCTGTTCGCGGGCGGCCATGGCGTTAAGCACCACCAGGCGCGCGTCGTCGACCCAGCAGTCGGAGTATTCGAAGCCGCGGCTGATTTCCGCCTTGAGTGGGCTGCCGGCACCGAAGCGCAGTCCGCGCGAGCCGGCCAGCTTCTCGCGTTTGCCGAGGTGGTCGTAGAGAAACAGGCCGGCGCGAATCATCCAGGCCGGGCGCAGGTGCGGGCGGTGCGGCAGGATAAAGCGCATCGGCTTGACGATGTGCGGGGCCTTGGCCAGCAGCACTTCACGCTCGGCCAGGGCTTCGCGCACCAGGCGGAACTCATAGTGTTCCAGGTAGCGAAGGCCGCCATGGATCAGTTTGCTGCTGGCTGAGGAGGTGTGCTGGGCCAGGTCATCCTTTTCGCAAAGGAACACCGACAGGCCGCGCCCGGCCGCATCGGCGGCTATCCCCACGCCGTTGATGCCGCCGCCGATCACGGCGAGGTCATAGATTTCCGCGAGCGGGTTGGTGGGGGCGTGGCGAGTAGTCATGGCAGCACCGCAAAGGTCGGAATTGAACGTTTTTATGTTCACTTTCGAAAATATGCTAGTCGAATAGACGCGACTTCGCCACCCCGATCCTGCGCTTTCGCGCTCAGTGGTCGATTTTTTTGTAAACGAGGGGCCGGCTCAGACTAGGTCGAGTTGCACCTTGTGCTCGCTGAGTAGGCGGCCGATGGTGCTGGAGGGGGCGGCATCGGTGAATACGCGGTCGACCAGGGTGATGGAGCCCAGGCGGACCACCGCATTGCGGCCAAATTTGCTGGAGTCGGCGGCCAGGAACACCTGGCGCGCGTTATCGATAATGGCCTGGGAGACCCGAACTTCCTGGTAGTCGAAGTCGAGCAGGCTGCCGTCTTCGTCGATGCCGCTGATGCCGACCAGGGCGAAGTCGACCTTGAACTGGCGGATGAAATCCACCGCCGCCTGACCCACTACGCCGCCATCGCTGCGCACCGTGCCGCCGGCCACCAGTACTTCGAAGTCGGCCTTGGCGCTGAGCTGGGCGGCCACATGCAGGTTGTTGGTGATGATCTTCAGGCCCTTGTGCCCGAGTAGTTCGCGGGCGATGGCCTCGGTGGTGGTGCCGATGGCGATAAACAGCGAGGCGTGGTCGGGGATATGCGCGGCGATGGCGGCGGCGATGCGCTGTTTCTCTTCGCGCATCTGCCCGGCGCGCATGCTGTATGCGGTGTTCTGGGTGCTCGACGCCTCGCTCGCCGCGCCACCGTGGGTACGGCGCAACAGGCTCAGCTCGGCCAGCTGATTGATATCGCGTCTGATGGTCTGCGGGGTGACGCCGAATGCCTGGGCCAGTTCGTCGATGCTGACATAGCCGCGTTCGCGGGCGAGTTCGAGAATGTCCTGTTGGCGGGGTGGCAGCGTCATGGGAGGGTCCTTGAGAGTGGCCAACATTATAGGCTGTCGTCGCGTCCGTTTTCGGCTAAGGTACGCGAACTTTGTTAGATTATTTTCACATTCGAACATGACTCCTGCCATCGACCTGCTGAAAAAAGCCAAGGCTGTGCATCGGGTGCACAGTTATCCGCACGATCCCAAGGCGGCCTCCTATGGCCTGGAAGCGGCGGAAAAGCTCAAACTTGAGCCCGCGCAGGTGTTCAAGACGCTGCTGGCGGCCAGCGAAAAGGGCGAGCTGCTGGTGGCGGTGGTGCCGGTGGCCGGCACCCTCGACCTGAAAGCCCTGGCCCAGGTGGCCGGCGTGAAAAAGGCCGATATGGCCGATCCGGCTGCGGCGCAGCGCGCCACCGGTTATCTGCTCGGCGGTATCAGCCCGCTGGGGCAGAAGAAGCGCCTGCGCACCTTTATCGATGAGTCGGCGCAGCAGTTTCCCGGCATCTACGTCAGCGCTGGGCGGCGCGGGCTGGAGGTCGAGTTGGCGGCGGAGGTACTGGCGCAGTTGACCCAGGCGTTGTTTGCGCCGATTGGCCGCGTTTAATCCCCAAGTTTTAAACCTATAACAACAAGGAACTCAGCATGTCCCACTACCTGCTTGCCATCGACCAGGGCACCACCAGCAGCCGTGCCATCGTTTTCAGCAGCGCCGGCAAGCGGGTTGCCAGTGCGCAGCAGGAGTTCAGGCAGTTCTTTCCCCAGGATGGCTGGGTCGAACACGATGGCGAGGAGCTCTGGCAGAGCACCCTGCAGGTCTGTCGCGAGGCCCTCGAGCAGGGCGGCCTGCAGGCAGCGGATATTACCGCCATCGGCATTACCAACCAGCGCGAAACCACCCTGGTGTGGGACGCCGTGAGCGGTGCGCCGATCCACCCGGCCATCGTCTGGCAGGACCGGCGCACCGCCGATTACTGCAGCGGGCTAAAGGCCGCCGGCCATGAGCCGATGGTGGCGAGCAAGACCGGCCTGCTGATCGATCCCTACTTTTCTGCGACCAAGCTGCGCTGGATTCTCGACGCGGTGCCGGGTGCCCGTGAGCGCGCCGAGCGCGGCGAGTTGCGCTTCGGCACCGTGGACAGCTTTCTGCTGTGGCGGCTAACTGGTGGCAAGTCGCACAAGACCGATGCGACCAATGCCTCGCGCACCTCGCTGTTCAATATCCACACCCAGCAATGGGATGCCGAGCTGCTCGAGCTGTTCGAGATTCCCGCCAGCCTGCTGCCCGAGGTGCTCGACTGCGCCGCCGAGTTCGGCACCACCGAGGCCGAGCTGCTCGGTGCGGCCATTCCGGTGCTGGGCATGGCCGGCGACCAGCAGGCGGCGCTGATCGGTCAGGCCTGTTTCGAGGCCGGCATGGTCAAGAGCACCTACGGTACTGGCTGTTTTATGATCCAGAACACCGGCTCCACCCCGGTGGCTTCGAAAAATCGTTTGCTGACCACGGTGGGTTATCGCCTGAATGGCCAGGTCACTTATGCGGTGGAGGGCAGCATCTTCGTCGCCGGCGCGGCGGTGCAGTGGCTGCGCGACGGCATCAAGCTGATCAGCCATGCCCGCGACAGCGAGGCCCTGGCCGAGGCGACCGGCGATGCCTGCGGGGTGTACCTGGTGCCGGCCTTTACCGGCCTGGGCGCGCCTTACTGGGATCCCAAGGCGCGCGGCGCGATCTTCGGCCTGACCCGCGACACCGGGATCAAGGAGATCGTCACCGCCGGCCTGCAGTCGGTGTGCTACCAGACCCGCGACCTGCTCGAGGCCATGCGCCAGGACGGCGCGGCCGAGCCCAGCGCGTTGCGGGTGGATGGCGGCATGGTGGAGAACAACTGGGTGATGCAGTTTCTCGCCGATATCCTCGGTGTACCGGTCGAGCGCCCCGAGGTCACCGAAACCACCGCCCTCGGCGTGGCCTATCTGGCTGGCCTGCAAGCCGGTCTGTATCAGGACCTGGAGAGCATCGCCAGCCATTGGCATCGCCAGCAACGCTTCGATCCGCGCATGAGCGCCAGCCATCGCAGCAAGCTGTATGACGGCTGGCTGGATGCGGTCAAACGGGTGCGCAGCGAAGGTTGAGGCAAACGCGCTGTTATAGGAGCCAGCTTGCTGGCGACTTTTCTACTCGAAAGCCAGTCAGAGAAAGGGGGCGCAGAACCTTTTTCGGGGCTCGCGAGCTAGAGCGAGACAAGGCAAAAACAGCCGAGGAAGCGGAGTTTACGGGTTGTAAATGAGCATTACTCGTTTCACTCGCCCTTCGGGTCGCGCTGAAGCGCGTTAGCCACAAGTGGCTTGCCGAGGCTGTTTTTAACGCAGTATCGCCGACGCGCAGCAGATCCTAAATAGGTTCTCAAGAGCCTGCCAGCATCACCCCTTCATACTGATTGGTCAGCTCGTTCATCTGCCACAGCAGGGTTTCGGTGGTGGTGGTAATCACCGTCGGCACGTAGCGCGAATCGCTGGCCAGGTTGAAGCCGGCGCGGGTAAAACGCCATTGCGCCTCGGCCTGGCTCAGGCCCTTGCTGATCTGCGCGGTGTTCTGGCTGGCCTGCTGCAGCTCCTGCAGCGCCACTTCGAACTCACCCACGGTCTGCTCGAAGCTCTGCTGCAGGCCCTCGACCGGCAAGCGCCAGCTTATGGCCAGATACAGCTTGGCGATACGCTGGCTGAGCATGCGCTGGCGGCCGCTGCGGTTGACCAGCACCGCGCTGCGGCCGCCGCTGTGGCGTTCGAGCAGTTGCACCACCTGCTCGCTCTGCGCCAGCAACTGATCGCTGAGCTCCAGGACCAGCAGCGCCTGCTGTTTATCGGGGCGCGACAGCGCCAGTTCGCGGTAGCGCTGCCAGGTCGTGCCGGCCACTTGCAGGGCCTTGCGGATTTCCGTGGTGGGGGCGTATTCGCTCAGGGCCAGGTAGTTGCTCTCGAATTTGGCGATGCTCTGGTCGAGCTGCTGCTCGGCCAGGTCGGGGCGGATCTCGGCACCCAGCATCAGGTAGCTCTTGGCGATGCGCTGGCTGAGCATGCGCTGCATGCCCGACAGGTTCATCGCCTCGGCCGCGTTGATAGTGGCCCAGGCCGTTGGGCTGAGCAGGCTGCAGAGCAGGATCAGGGGGGCGATAAGGCGGCGCATAAAACTCTCCACAGACGTGCGGTGTGAGAACCTGTTTAGGATCTGCTGCGCATCGGCCACCCGGCGTTAAAAGCTGCCTCGTCTGGCTCTAGCTCGCAAGCTCGTAAGCAGCTTCTAAGCGCCGCACGTTCATCAATAGATGGCCCCGTTGCGGGGCCGGGGGCTATCAGTAGCTGTATTGCAGCTGTACCCAGAGCTTGTCGGTGTCGACGGAGAAGTCGTCGGCATCGTAGCTGGCGTACTTGACCAGGCCGACCAGGCCCTTCACGCCCGGGATCGGGTGGGCGTAGGCGACATCGATTTCTTCGCCGTACTGGCTGCTGCCGCGCTCGGCGCGGAAGTCGTGGTACCAGGCCTGCAGGTTGCCGCCCAGCAGCGGGGCGGTCAGGCCGACATAGGCATCCTTGACCCCGGCGGCGGGTGTCAGCAGGAAGATATCGGCCCAGCCCTGGAAGGCGTGCTTGGTCGCCAGCGGGGTCTGGAAGGCCCGATTGCCCGGGCCTTCGTCGCCGCCCAGCACCTCGTAGCCGCCCTTGAACGTCACGCCCTTGAAGTTGTAACCCAGTTCGGCCAGGTAATAGTCGCTGTCCAGATCCAGCGAGTTGTCGGCGTATTCGCTCTGCTGGGCATATTCCAGGGCGTAGCTGACGCCGGCGACGGCACCATTGAGGCGCAGGCCGGTGGTCTTGCTCGACTGATTGCCGGCGGCCAGGTTGTCCAGGCCGAGGCGGTACTGGTAGGCGGTGGCGGTCAGCTCCGGCATCAACACATATTGCATATTGAGCAGATGGCTATGGCCTTCGATATTGGCTGGGTTGGCGGCGGTATCGAAGCGATTGTCGCCGGGGCCGAAGATGCTGTTGATGTTGTCGATATAGGCGTAGCTCAGGGTCAGCCCGTCCAGGGGCTTGAGCTGGCCGAGCACGCCGTCGTAGGTCTGCTCGTTCTGCCGCCAGGCCACGCCGCCGACGAAGCGCTGATTGTCCAGGTTGATGCGCTGGCGACCGAGCACCGCGCTGCCGTACTGGTGCTCATAGCGCAGCAGGGCCTGGTTGACCTCGCTGCCGTCCGGGTCGGCAACTACCGAGTAGTCGCCCTGGCCGTTACGGGTGCTGTTGTAACTGGCGTCGCCGATGCGGCTGACATTGTCCGCCTCGATCAGCGCCGAGAGGCCGTACCACTTGCCGCTCTGGAAGCCGACGCGGGTGCGCAGGGTCTGGGCGTTGGCGTGCTTAAGGGCGTTGTCCTGGTCGACGTGCTCATAGCGGTAGCGGGCATCGAGGATCGGTTTGCCCTGGGTGAACAGGTTGCTGAATGCCTCATCGGCGAGGGCGGCGTGGCTGAGGGTGCTGCTGGCAACGGCCAGGGACAGCAGGGTCAGTTTCATCATGCGCATAGCGGTCTTCCTAAAGTGAGCTAAAAAACGCAAAAAAAACGCCACAGCACCCACGTCTCCATCAGGGAGGGGGGCTATGACGTCGTTGTCGGATGTGTGGCAGACACGCCGTTGTGCTGACCGGGGATGGTCTTAGCAGGTGGCGTGCCATAATTTACAAGTGACTGATTTAATTAGAATTAGCTAGTTAGAAAGGGCCTTCTGCGATGAGTTCGTGCACCCGTCATGCGCGCTGCGCATTGAGACGGTGCAGCTGTACCGGCGTAATTGTGCCTGCCTGTAAGGGACGAGCGGTGTATGCCTGCGGCATGCTCGTGACGACAACGAATAGGGAGTTTCACCCATGCAGCTTGAGTTCCATCAGGTCGACGCCTTTGCCAGCCGCCCCTTCGCCGGTAACCCGGCAATGGTCTATCGCCTGGACAGCTGGCTTGACGAGGCGTTGATGCAGCAGATTGCTGCCGAGCACAATCTGGCGGAGACCGCCTTCGCGGTGAAGGAAGGAGCGGCCTGGCATATCCGCTGGTTTACCCCGACCGCCGAGGTGCCGCTATGCGGGCATGCGACCCTGGCCTGCGCTTATGTGCTGTTCGAGCTCTACGGCGAGCCGGGTGCGTGCATCGAGTTCAGCTGTTTGTCCGGCGCGCTGCGGGTCAGTCGCGAGGGCGATCGGCTGGTGCTGGATTTCCCCGTGCGCAAGGCCGTGTCCTGGGAGGGGTGCGAGCAGGTCGAGCAGGCTCTGGGTACACCGGTGCTTGCGCTGCTGGCCCTGCCCGGTAGCCAGGGGGTACAGGAGTTAATGGCGATTCTGCCTACAGAGGCGGCGGTGCGGGCCTGTCAGCCGGATCTTGCCGCCGTGGCCAGGCTGCCCGGGCTGGGGCTGCTGATCAGCGCGGCGGGCGAGCGCCACGATTTTGTCTCGCGCTACTTCGCCCCCGGCATAGGCATCGATGAAGACCCGGTCACCGGTTCGACCCATTGCATCCTTACCCCCTATTGGGCCGAACGTCTGGGCAAGAACGCGCTCAGCGCTTACCAGTGTTCGGCCCGGGGCGGCGAGCTGCACTGCCGGCTGGAGGGGGAGCGGGTCAAGATCGCCGGCCAGGCGGTATTGGTGGCCAGCGGCCGGTTGTGCTTGAGCGAGGCTTCGTAGGGCGTCACTCGCCGCAGGCAGTGCACCATTGGTTCTGCGGCGCGGCACACAAGTTGACGGGTTGTTGCTGCGCGCCGAAGCCGTCCTACCTGCAGGCGGTGCGTCCTTGGGCCGCGACACTTATTCTGCGCTCGGACTCAGCTATCGCTGCTATAGCGGCGCACGCCTGAGTCGCCCAGAGTGACCTGGGCGGCGATGCTGCCCGGGGCGGGGAACACCACCAGATGGTCGGCGGCCACGCGGATGCCGACTTCCTCGCCGGGCATGTGGTCGGCGTGGCTGGGGAAGATCGACTCCAGCTGGCTTCCAGTGGACAGCTGCAGGCGGTACAGGGTCGCCGCGCCGAGAAAGGTCTTGCCGACGATCAGGGCTTTCTGCGTGCTGTCCGGGTCGTAGACGATATCGTCCGGGCGCAGCAGCACATCCACGGCGCTGCCGCTGGGCCAGGTATAGGCGCGGTTGCCGCGGATCAGGCCCAGTTCGGTCTGCACCGCATCCGGGCTGAGCAGCTGGCCACGGATAAAGTAGCCCTGGCCGATAAAGCTGGCGACAAAGGGCGTCAGCGGCTCGTGGTAGAGGTTATAGGGCGTGTCCCACTGCTGCAGTTTGCCCTCATGAAAGACCCCGACATGGTCGCTCACGGCAAAGGCTTCTTCCTGGTCATGGGTGACTAGGATGGCGCTGGTGCCGCGGGCCTTGAGAATATCGCGGACCTCATGGCTCAGGCGGCGGCGCAGTTCGCCGTCGAGGTTGGAGAAGGGTTCGTCGAGCAGCAGCAATTGCGGTTCCGGGGCCAGGGCGCGGGCCAGGGCCACACGCTGCTGCTGGCCGCCGGACAGCTCATGGGGGTAGCGTTTGCCCAGATGGCCGAGCTTGACCAGTTCCAGCAGCTCGGCGGTGACGCGCTCGCAGTCGGGCTGTTTGCGGATGCCGAAGGCGACGTTTTCCGCCACGCTCAGGTGCGGGAACAGGGCGTAGTCCTGGAATACCATGCCGATCCGGCGCTTTTCCGGGGCCAGGGTGAAACCGGTTCTGGAAATGACCCGGTCGGCCAACTGGATCTCGCCTTCCAGCACCGGCTCGAAGCCTGCGATGGCGCGCAGGGTAGTGGTCTTGCCGCAGCCGGAAGGGCCGAGCAGGCAGCCGATATCGCCGGCATTGAGGTGCAGATTGAGGTCGTGCACCACCTTGTGTTCGTGAAAGCCGCAGCTCAGGTCGCGCAGGTTCAGCAGCAAGGGCTGGCTCATGCGTGGTGGTACGCCGGTTCGACGAGGAATTCGAGCAGGGCCTTCTGCGCATGCAGACGGTTTTCCGCCTGGTCCCAGGCCGCCGAGCGCGGATCGTCGAGCAGGTCCTCGCTGATTTCTTCGCCGCGATGGGCCGGCAGGCAGTGCAGGAACAGTACGTCTTCTGCGGCGGTATCGAGCAGGGCACGGTTGACCTGGTAGGGCTGGAACAGCTTGAGGCGCTCGGCGGCTTCGTCTTCCTGGCCCATGGAGGCCCATACATCGGTGCTTACCAGGTGGGCACCGGCCACCGCGGCGCGCGGGTCGCGCAGAATCTGTACGCGCTCGCCCGCCTGGGCCAACAGGGCGGCGTTGGGCTCGTAGCCTTCGGGGCAGGCCACGCGCAGCTGGAAGTCGAACTGCATGGCCGCTTCTATATAGGAGTTGCACATGTTGTTACCGTCGCCGATCCAGACCACGGTCTTGCCCTTGATGCTGCCGCGCAGTTCCAGGTAGGTCTGCATGTCGGCCAGCAACTGGCAGGGGTGCAGGTCGTCGGACAGGCCGTTGATCACCGGCACCCGCGAGTGGGCGGCAAATTCAGTCAGGTTGCTGTGGGCGAAGGTGCGGATCATCACCGCGTCGAGCATGCGCGACATGACGATGGCCGCATCGCCGATCGGTTCGCCACGGCCCAGCTGGGTGTCGCGCGGCGAAAGGAAAATGGCCTGACCGCCGAGCTGGATCATCCCGGCTTCGAACGACAGGCGGGTACGGGTCGAGGCTTTTTCGAAGATCATCCCCAGTACGCGGTTCTTCAGCGGTTCGAACAGCACGCCGCGATTGCGCAAGTCCTTGAGCTCCATGCCGCGGCGGATCAGGCTCACCAGTTCATCCGGTGTGCAATCCATCAGCGAGAGAAAGTGTCTTGCGCTCATCGTTAACTACCTTTTGACAGCAGGGGCGCAGGTTCAAGGGCCAGGGTGAATTAAGAAAAACGGCAGAACCTGCGGCTTGGAGGCCGCACCATGCGACGAAACGGGGAAGGCGCGATCTTATAAGGAAATGACGAGCAGGCGCAAACTGCCCGCGCGTTCACGGGAGCCGGGCGCGCTGTAAGCCTTTTCCTATTTCTTTGTGAGAGATGTCATAAAAATGACATCTGTTGTTGAACCCATCAGGGCTGGCACTTAGGATGCCCGCGCCTTTTCGAGGCAATGCATTGCCCCGCAACGGGGTATCCATGGAATGTTGTGAAACGGAGTTTCAAATGAAACATCTTGCATCTATCGCCGCTATTTCTGCCTTCGCTCTGCTGACTGGCTGTGCCAGCCAGAACATCAGTCAACCTGCTGTACCGCTCAACGGTACCGTGGGCACTAATCTGAAGGCCGACGTGAAAGTGGGCGAAACCATCTCCGGTGAGTCGTCGGTGAACATTCTGTTCAATGTGTTCAAGCTGGGCGGTGATACCCAGTTCGCCGATGGCGTGACCTATGGTGGTGGCGAGGGTGGTTTTGCTCTGGGTATTGACCCAGTGGCTTCCGCCAAATCCG
This sequence comes from Pseudomonas sp. EA_105y_Pfl2_R69, assembly GCF_963970915.1. NCBI lineage: Bacteria > Pseudomonadati > Pseudomonadota > Gammaproteobacteria > Pseudomonadales > Pseudomonadaceae > Pseudomonas > Pseudomonas sp. EA_105y_Pfl2_R69. Next base: position 227,830 of record NZ_CAXAOO010000004.1, on the reverse strand, counting down.
CAGCTGCTTACAAAGCAGTCAAGGCCTCGGGTGCCGACGTGATTGTCGCCCCGCGTTACGAAGTGAATGTGCAGGACTACTTCGTATACAAAACCGTGAGCGTAAAAGTGACCGGTAACAAAGGCACTGTCACCGCTATTCGCTAAGTCGCTGCAGGCGAGCTGTGATATGCAGATCGCCTCGGTGTTGCGGATTGCGCGCTGCGTTGAATCGGCAGGCATGATGCCTGTCGATTCATAAGGCGAACCCTACTAGTCGACTTTCCCTCCAGCCGCCATAGTCTTGATACGACGAGCCGTCGCTCCTGTCACAACAAGAAGATGAGGCTAGGCCATGAGCAAGACCCTCCACCACCGTGCGTGCCACCTGTGCGAGGCCATCTGTGGCCTGACCATCGAAACCGAACAGCAAGATGATGGCTCGACCCAGATCCGTTCGATCAAGGGCGATGCCCAGGACAGCTTCAGTCGCGGCCATATCTGCCCCAAAGCTGTGGCCCTGCAGGATATCCAGAACGACCCCGACCGTTTGCGTCAGCCCATGCGCCGCGTCGGTAACGAGTGGCAGGCTATCGACTGGCAGGAGGCCTTCGAACTGGTCGCCGAGCGACTCGCCGATATCCAGACCCGCCACGGGGCCAATGCCGTAGCCACCTATCACGGCAACCCCAGCGTGCATAACTACGGTCTGCTGACCCATAGCAATTATTTTCTCGGTCTGCTGAAGACCCGCAGCCGCTTTTCCGCCACCTCGGTGGACCAACTGCCCCATCACCTGGTCAGCCTGCAGATGTACGGCCACGGCATGCTGCTACCGATCTGCGATATCGACCACACCGACTTCATGCTGATTCTCGGCGGCAACCCGCTGGCCTCCAACGGCAGCATCATGACCGTGCCGGACGTGGAGAAGCGCCTGAAGGCGATCAAGGCCCGTGGCGGCAAGGTGGTGGTGGTCGATCCGCGCCGCAGTGAAACCGCGGCCATTGCCGATCAGCATGTGTTCGTCCGTCCGGGTCAGGATGCCGCGCTGCTGTTCGGCTTGCTCAATACCCTGCTCGAGGAAAACCTGGGGCGCGTCAGCCACCTGCCGGTTGCCGGCCTGGATCAGGCGCGCCAAGCCATCGCCGGCTTTACTGCCGAGGCCATGAGCGGCCGTTGCGGCGTGCCGGCCGAGCAGATCCGCCAACTGGCCCGCGACTTCGCCGCCGCCGACAAGGCGGTGTGCTATGGCCGCATGGGGGTGTCGACCCAGGCCTTCGGCACCCTCTGCCATTGGCTGATCCAGCTGATCAACCTGGTCACCGGCAACCTCGACCGTGAGGGCGGGGCGCTGTGCACCGAGGCGGCAATCGATCTGACCACCGGCAGTTCCGGCACCCACTTCGACCGCTGGCGCAGCCGCGTCTCCGACCTGCCGGAATACGGCGGCGAACTGCCGGTGGCGGCTCTGGCCGAAGAAATGCTCACCGAGGGCGAGGGGCAGATCCGCGCCCTGGTCACGGTGGCCGGTAATCCGGTGTTGTCGACCCCCAATGGCCGTCAGCTGGAGCAGGCCCTGGACGGCCTGGAGTTTATGCTCAGCATCGACCCCTATATCAACGAAACTACCCGTTATGCCGACCTGATCCTGCCGCCCACGGGGCCGCTGGAGCACGACCACTACGACATGACGTTCAATAGTTTCGCCGTGCGCAATGTCGCCCGCTTCAACCTGCCGGTGCTGGAAAAGCCGGCCGGTGCGCTGCACGACTGGGAGATCTTCGTCGGCCTGGCCAAGGCCTTCGCCGGCAAGCTCGGCGTGGAGCTGAAGCCGACCATGGAACCGGCGCAGATGGTCGATCTGGGTCTGCGCATGGGCCGCTATGGCGACAAGTCCGAGCACAAACTGTCCCTTGCTACCTTGCTGGAGCACCCCCACGGCATCGACTTGGGCGCGCTCAAGCCCAATCTGGCTGGGCGTTTGCGCACCCCGGATCAGCAGGTTCAGGCCGCTCCCGCTTTGCTCCTGAGCGACCTGTCGCGCTTTGCCGAACAGCCGCAGCCCGGGGCCGACGAATTGCTGCTGATCGGCCGTCGCCATGTGCGCAGCAATAACTCCTGGATGCACAACTACCACCGCCTGGTGAAGGGCAAGCCGCGCCATCAGCTGTTGATGAATCCGCGGGACCTGGAGCAGCGCGGTCTGGTAGATGGCCAGTTGGTGCGGGTGCGTTCGCGGGTCGGTGCAATCGAGGTGGAAGTGGCGGCCAGCGACGACATGATGGCCGGCGTGGTCAGCCTGCCTCACGGCTGGGGCCATGCCCGTCCGGGGGTGCAGATGGCCATTGCCAGCGCTCAACCGGGAGCCAGCGCCAATGACCTGACCGACGAGCGGCAGCTCGATGCGCTGTCCGGTAATGCGGCGCTTAATGGGGTGCCGGTGCAGGTGGCGGCGGCCTGAGGACCTGTTTATGAGCTGCTGCGCGTCGGCCCTGCTGCGTTTAAAACAGGCTCGGCAAGCCACTTGTGGCTAACGCGCTTCAGCGCGACCCGAAGGGCGAGTGAAACGAGTCATGCTCATTTACAACACGTAGATTCGCGTGCGAGCCCAGTCCGCTTGATTCGCTGCGCTCACCCTGCGGGCCAGCCTACGGCTGTTACTGCGCTACGCTACGTTTCTCGCCGTTTTGATCAGCCGGAGGCTGTTACTACGTAGCGCCTTGCATGGCTCTAGCTCGCGAGCTCGTAAACGGGTCCTAAAGGACAATTCCTAATCCGTGGAAAGGGACAGGTAAGGCCGAGCATTGCGCTCGGCTTTTGGTTACAATGCCGCCACAGTGCCGACCCGTGAGTCGGGAAGTTAAGTCCTGAGGTGCCCAATGGATATCATCGAAACCATCAAAGAGCAGATCGCCAACAACACCGTTCTGCTGTACATGAAAGGCTCGCCGAACGCTCCGCAGTGCGGCTTTTCCTCCAAGGCGGCCCAGGTCGTCATGGCCTGCGGCGAAAAATTCGCCTATGTCGACATCCTGCAGAACCCGGAAATCCGCGCCAATCTGCCCAAGTACGCCAACTGGCCAACCTTCCCGCAGCTGTGGGTCGGTGGCGAGCTGGTCGGCGGCAGCGACATTCTTGCGGAGATGTTCGACAAGGGTGAGCTGCAGACCCTGATCAAGGACGCTGTGCAGAAAGCTGACGCCTAAACAGGCGGTGCATAAACAACAAACCCCGCCAAGTGCGGGGTTTGTTGTTTATGGCGCGATGTTTTGCGCTTATTCGTCCATCTGCGACTGCAGGTAATTCTGCAGGCCGACTTTCTCGATCAGGCTCAGTTGGGTCTCCAGCCAGTCGATGTGGTCTTCTTCCGAGCAGAGGATCTCTTCGAGCAGTTCGCGGCTGGCGTAGTCACCGATGCTCTCGCAGTAGGCAATCGCCGCCTTCAGGTCGATATGCGCCTTGTGTTCGATCTTCAGGTCGCACTCGAGCATTTCCTGGGTGCTTTCACCGATCAGCAGCTTGCCAAGGTCTTGCACGTTCGGTAGACCTTCGAGGAAGAGGATGCGCTTGATCAGCTTGTCCGCATGCTTCATCTCGTCGATGGACTCGTGATACTCATGCTCGCCGAGCTTTTTCAGGCCCCAGTCCTCGTACATGCGCGCATGCAGGAAGTACTGATTGATCGCGACCAGCTCGTTACCGAGGATCTTGTTCAGATGCTGGATGACTTTCTTGTCGCCTTTCATATCTGCGTCTGCCTTGCAGGGGAGTTAGCACCAAATTCTGGGCCGATGGTTTTCGGCTGTCAAACCTAAGTATTTGAAATTAAAGTTAAATTTAATGTAAGTGCGAATACTTAAGTTCTGCGTCTTGCCGCTAACATCTTGAATTTCAGGCATAAAAATGTCTGGAAGACGTTTTTAACGCCATGCAGCGACGGCCCGAAGGGTGGCCGCGATAGATGGCAGGCCATAAAAAATGGCCGGGAGCCATTTTTAACGTCGCGCAACAGCGCCCCCGAAGGATGGCCGTGATAGATGACAGGTCATAAAAAATGGTCGGGAGCCATTTTTAACGCCATACAGCGACGGCCCGAAGGGTGGCCGCCATGGATGGCAGGCCATAAAAAATGGTCGGGAGACATTTTTAACGTCGCGCAGCGACGGCCCGAAGGGTGGCCGCGATAGATGGCAGGCCATAAAAAATGGCCGGGAGCCATTTTTAACGTCGCGCAGCGACGGCCCGAAGGGTGGCCGCCATGGATGGCAGGCCATAAAAAACCGGACACAAGGTCCGGTTCTCGACCGCGGCGAAAATCAGGCGGCTACAAAACTGGCGGGGTAGGCGAGGGCGGCCTGGCTGCTCTGCACTTCACTGAGGGTGTCGCGTACCACTTGTTTGGCCAGGCAGGCGCACTTGCCGCATTGGCTGGCAACGCCGAGGCTGGCGCGGACATCGCGATAGCTGCAGCAGCCATCGTAGATGGCGTCGCGAATTTGACCGTCAGTAACACCTTCGCAGAGACAGACGTACATGATTTAGGCTCGCCGCAGGGCTGTGGAGTTGGGAAGGATACTAATGCTAATGAGAATGCTTGTCAAAGAACTATTTGGCAGCCCCGTTCGCACGTTGTCCGGCCTGGTCGGGCTGCCGTGCTGAGCCCTCGGTGAGGGGCAGGGCGATGGGCGATGGGCAAATGTGCGGTGTATGATGGTCGGCCCTTTTGGTGCAAGCCCAGGCGCTGCATAAGGTATGTGCGCGCTGCGAGCTTGCTCTGGACTGATCAATCAAGGAGATTTCGAATGAGCGTACTCGTAGGTAAGCAAGCCCCGGATTTTGACGTCGCAGCGGTGTTGGGCAATGGCGAAATCGTCGACAGCTTCAGCCTGTCCGCGGCGATCAAGGGCAAATACGGTCTGGTGTTTTTCTACCCGCTGGACTTCACCTTTGTTTGCCCGTCCGAACTGATTGCGCTGGATAACCGTATTCCCGAGTTCCAGGCGCGTAATGTCGAGGTGATCGGCGTCTCCATCGACTCGCATTTCACCCACAATGCCTGGCGTAATACCCCGGTGGACAAGGGCGGCATCGGTCCGGTCAAGTACACCCTGGCTGCCGATATCAACCATGCCATCTGCAAGGCCTATGACGTCGAGACCGCCGACGGTGTGGCCTTCCGCGGTGCCTTCCTGATCGACACCAAAGGCGTTGTGCGTTCGCAAATCGTCAACGACCTGCCGCTGGGTCGCAATATGGATGAGTTGCTGCGTCTGGTCGATGCCCTGCAGTTCACCGAAGAGCATGGCGAAGTCTGCCCGGCCAACTGGAAGAAGGGCGACAAGGGCATGACCGCTTCGCCAGAAGGCGTTGCGCAGTACCTGTCGGAGAATGCTGCCGGTCTGTAAGGTCGCAGCGCTGCATAGAAAACCGGCCGTGTGCCGGTTTTTTTATGCCTGGTTTCTGCGTGGGCGCTGCCAAGCGCTTGCGCATCTATATAGATAGTCGAGATAGATAGCCGGGAAGCTTCCATCGAGTAGGTGTGCCCGGGCAATCTTGCCGTGCCCTGGCAACAGACAGGCTGTTTGCCGCATTGCCGCATTGCCGCCTGGAGGCGGAAAACGCTTGCCGCTTTTGCCTTTCAATTCGCTTATAAATTACATAACTCATTGAAATATATGTAAAAAATAAAATGGCACAGCGATTGCTTATGGTCTGCTACGGAAAACAGCAACGGCAACCGGCAAAGGTTTCTGACCATGAGCATCAGTTTCGATCGGGCACTCGGTATCCATCAGCAGGCACTCGGCTTTCGCGCTCAGCGTGCGGAGGTGCTGGCTAACAACATCGCCAACGCCGACACGCCGCACTATAAAGCGCGCGACCTGGAGTTCGCCACGGTGTTGGCCGAGCAGAGCGCCAAGACCCAGCGTGGCCCGGTCAATCTGAATCGTACCGATAGCCGGCATATCGCTGCCGATGGCATCCAGGTGGGGGAAGCCGATCTGGCCTACCGCACGCCGTTCCATCCGTCGATCGACCAGAACACCGTCGACCTGCAGGTCGAGCAATCCAGCTATGCGGAAAACTCGGTGCAGTTCCAGGCCAGTTTCACCTTGCTCAACAGCAAATTCAAAGGGCTGGTCACCGCCCTGCGCGGCGACTAACAGGAGTCCGATGCCATGTCCCTAGCCAGTGTGTTCAATATCGCCGGAACCGGCATGAGTGCCCAGAGCACTCGGCTGAATACCATTTCCAGCAACATCGCCAATGCCGAGTCGGTGTCGTCGAGCATCGATCAGACCTATCGCGCCCGTCATCCGGTGTTCGCCACCGTGTTCCAGCAGGCGCAGGACGGTGATCGCGGCTCGCTGTTCGCCGAGCAGGACCAGGCCGGTCGCGGCGTCCAGGTGCTGGGCATCGTCGAGGATCAGAGCAGCCTGGTGCCGCGCTACGAGCCCAATCATCCGGCTGCCGATGCCGGCGGCTATGTCTATTACCCCAACGTCAATGTGGTGGAAGAGATGGCGGACATGATTTCCGCCAGCCGGGCCTTCCAGACCAACGTTGAAATGATGAATACCGCCAAGCAGATGATGCAGCGCGTATTGACCCTGGGTCAGTAAGCCGTCGGGCACAAGGAGCCATGAGTATGAGCACTGTAGGCGATGTCAGTGGTACGGCACTGGATCAGTACCAGATCAAGAATCAGGGCACGGCCAACAAGGAGCTGGGCAAGAATGAGTTCCTCAACCTGCTGGTGGCGCAGTTGAACAACCAGAATCCGCTGGAGCCGCAAGGCAACGGCGAATTTATTGCCCAGCTGGCGCAGTTCAGTCAGGTCGAGGGGATCGAGAAGCTGAACACCAGCATGGGCTCTCTGCTCAGCGGCTACCAGTCTTCCCAGGCCCTGCAGGCCTCTTCGCTGGTCGGGCGCAAGGTGATAGTGCCGACGGAGACGGCGCTGGTCGACACCAGCGAGAGCTTCAAGGCCAGCCTGGTGCTGCCAACCAGCAGCAGCAACGTCTACGTCAACGTCTACGACAAGACTGGGGCGGCGGTGAGCCGCATCAATATGGGCGAGCAGGCCGCCGGCAACGTCAGCTTTATCTGGGACGGCAAGGATGCCAGCGGCAATCTGTTGCCGCCGGGTACCTACAAATTTGAAGCGCAGGCGACTTACGAGGGCGAGACCAAGGGGCTGTACACCATGCTCCCGGCCAACGTCGACAGTGTGGTCCTGGGCGGCAGCGAGTTGATGCTCAACCTGGCGGGGCTGGGCAGTGTGCCGCTGTCCCAGGTGCAGGTCATCGGTCAGTAACCAACAGCTTTGAGTGCCGGCTGTTCCGGCAAAGGAGACTTCCATGTCGTTCAATATCGGTTTGAGTGGCCTGCGCGCTGCGAGCAGTGATCTCAACGTCACCGGCAACAATATCGCCAACGCCGGCACGGCCGGCTTCAAGCAGTCCCGGGCGGAGTTCGCCGATGTCTATGCGGCTTCGGTGCTCGGCTCCGGCAAGAACGCCCAGGGTAGCGGGGTGCTGCTGAGCAACGTGTCGCAGCTGTTCAATCAGGGCAATATCAACTACACGCAGAATGCCCTGGACCTGGCGATCAACGGCAACGGCTTCTTCCAGACCAGCAATAACGGCGAGGTCAGCTATACCCGTGCCGGTTACTTCGGTACCGACCGTGATGGCTTTATGGTGAACAACTTCGGTTACAAGCTGCAGGGCTACCCGGTCGACGGCAACGGCAACCTGCAGAATGGCGTGATCAGCGACCTGCGCATCGAAACCGCGAGCCAGGCCCCGCGTGCGACCACCACGCTCAACCAGACCTTCAATCTGAACTCGACCAATACCGTGCCGGCAACCTGGCAGGGGGCTTATGACACCTCGATTGCCGGTGCCGCGGATCCCCTGAACCCGACTGTCGCGGAAATCGCCGCGGCCGAGGCAGCGGCCAATGCCGCCTTCGATCCGGGCGACCCGACCACCTACAACTCGTCCACCTCCACCAATGTCTACGACAGCCAGGGCAATGCTCATGTGCTGACCCAGTACTTCGTCAAGACCGGGGCTAACCAGTGGCAGATGAATGTGCTGATTGACGGGCGCAACCCGGCCGATCCGACCTCGACCGCGCCGTATGCGATGGAGGTCGGCTTTACCCCCAGCGGCCAGCTGGACACCGGCAGTCTGGTATCGAGCCCGAGTTTCACCGTCGATGCCAATGGGCGTTTCACCCTGAATGACTGGGTGCCGGCGGCCTCCGACGGTGGTACGCCGCCGGTGTGGTCGGGCAATGGGGCCGACGCCAATGCCACCGGCATACTGGTCGATCTGCGCAGTTCGACCCAGTTCTCCAGTTCGTTCGCGGTCAACAGCGTCAGCCAGGATGGTTACACCACCGGCCAGTTGGCCGGCCTGGAGATTGACGATACCGGGGTGATTTTCGCCCGCTACACCAACGGCCAGTCCAAGGTGCAGGGCCAGGTGATTCTGGCCAGTTTCGCCAATGTGCAGGGGCTGACGCCTGTGGGTAAGACCGCTTGGGTGCAGTCGTTCCAGTCCGGTGAGCCTGTGGTCGGCACGCCGCGCAGCGGTACGCTGGGTGCATTGCAGTCCGGCGCGCTGGAGGACTCCAACGTCGAGCTGTCCGATCAGCTGGTCAACCTGATCGTGGCGCAACGCAACTACCAGGCCAACGCCAAGACCATTGAAACCGAGAGTGCCATCACCCAGACCATCATCAACCTGCGTTGATGACAGGGTTTGCCCGCGTCAGGCAATGAGCCTGCCGCGGGCGGCAAGGAATCGCCGGGCGATTGTCGGAAGGGCTCCATTCGGGGCCCTTTTATTTTTAAAAATCCATATTTTTCATGGTCTTATAGTTGTTATTCGGGGCTGGCATAGCTATTGCTTTATAGCTTGTACAGAGCAGCGGGCGGCAAGCCCAACTCGGAGAATGACCATGGACAAGATGCTGTACGTTTCCATGACTGGGGCCCACCAGAACAGCCTGGCCCAGCGTGCCCACGCCAACAACCTGGCGAATATCTCGACCACCGGCTTTCGCCGCGATTTCGAGCAGGCGCGGGCCATGCCGATTTTTGGTGACAGTTATCCGTCGCGGGTCTACGCCATGAGCGAGCGCCCAGGCACCGATTTCACTCCGGGTTCGCTGCAGGAGACCGGCCGCGACCTCGACGTGGCGATTGGCGGTCAGGGTTGGCTGGCCGTGCAGGCGGCCGACGGCAGCGAAGCCTATGTGCGTACCGCTAGCCTGAATATCGATGCCCTGGGCGTGCTGCGCACCGGCAACGGCTTGCCGGTGATGGGCAATGCCGGGCCTGTCGCCGTGCCGCCCGAGCAAAAGATCGAGATCGGTCAGGACGGCACCATCAGCATTCGCGCCCTCGGCGAGGCCCCCAACGTGCTGGCCGAGGTCGACCGCCTGAAGCTGGTCAATCCGGATCTCAAGCAGATGGAGAAGGGCGCTGACGGCCTGATCCGTTTCAAGGGCCAGGGCCAGGTGCAAGCCGATGCGACCGTTCAGGTGACCTCGGGCTTTCTCGAATCCAGCAACGTCAACGCCGTGGAAGAGATGACCGCGATGCTCTCCCTGTCGCGCCAATTCGAACTGCAAGTAAAGATGATGCGCACTGCCGAAGATAATTCGACAGCCATGGCGCGCGTCTTGCAGATGACCTAATTATCAGCACGCGGCGTCGGTAAAACGACGCCCGAGGAGAATCGCTATGCTTCCGGCACTGTGGGTCAGCAAGACGGGTCTGTCCGCCCAGGACATGAACCTGACCACCATTTCCAACAACCTGGCCAACGTCTCGACCACCGGCTTCAAGCGCGATCGCGCCGAGTTCGAGGACCTGCTGTACCAGATCCGCCGTCAGCCCGGCGGCCAGTCCAGCCAGGACAGTCAATTGCCCTCCGGCCTGCAACTGGGTACTGGTGTGCGGGTGGTGGGTACGCAGAAGATCTTCACCGCCGGCAGCCTGCAGACCACCGAGCAGCCGCTGGATATGGCGATCAACGGTCGTGGCTTCTTCCAGGTATTGATGCCCGACGGCACCGTGTCCTATACCCGTGACGGCAGCTTCCATCTCAATTCCGACGGTCAGGTGGTCACCTCCAATGGCTATGCCCTGGAGCCGGCGATCGTCCTGCCCAACGAAGTGCGCACCTTTACCGTGGGCGAAGACGGCACCGTCTCGGTGACCACCTCCGGCAACCCACAGCCGCAGATCGTCGGCAACCTGCAGACCGCCGACTTCATCAACCCGGCGGGCCTGGAGGCCATCGGCAACAACCTGTTCCTGGAAACCGCCTCCAGCGGCGCGCCCCAGGTCGGTACGCCAGGCCTGAACGGCCTGGGCACCACCCTGCAGAACACCCTGGAAAACTCCAACGTCAGCGTGGTCGAGGAACTGGTCAATATGATCACCACCCAGCGCGCCTACGAGATGAACTCCAAGGTGATTTCCACCGCCGATCAGATGCTCGGCTTTATTTCGCAGAATCTTTAAGGCTCCGGGCGTAGCGGCTTAACCCGCCAGGCCCAGTAGGCATGGCCCCCACCCTGCAACGTGCGACACCTGAGGTAGTAGATATGAACCGGCTGATGATCCTTCTCGCACTGCTTGGCCCCCTGGCCCTGAGCGGCTGCATGGCCCCCGCGCCCAAGCCGAACGACCCCTATTACGCTCCCGTGTTGCCGCGCACGCCGCTGCCCGCCTCGCAGAACAATGGCTCGATCTATCAGGCCGGTTTCGAGAACAACCTGTTTGGCGATCGCAAGGCTTACCGGGTGGGCGACATCATCACCATCACCCTGAATGAGCGGACCCAGGCCAGCAAGAACAGCAACAGCCAGATCAGCAAAGACAGTTCGGCCGACCTCGGTGTGCCCAACCTGTTCGGCATGGCCGTGTCCCCGAAGAATCCCCTGGCCGGCCTTAGCGCGCTGGGCATGACCAATGACACCCTGGGCCTGGATGCGAGCTTCGATGCCACCCGTTCCGCCGACGGTTCCGGGCAGGCCGGGCAGAGCAACAGCCTGACCGGCTCGATCACCGTATCGGTGGCCGAAGTGATGCCCAACGGTATCCTGCTGGTGCGCGGCGAGAAGTGGATGACCCTCAACACCGGCGATGAGCTGGTGCGTATTGCCGGCCTGGTGCGGGCCGACGATATCGCCACCGACAATACCGTGTCATCGACCCGCATCGCCGATGCGCGCATCACCTACTCGGGCACCGGGGCCTTTGCCGACGCGTCCCAGCCGGGCTGGATGAGCCGTTTCTTTCTTAGCCCAATGTGGCCGTTCTGAGGATGGCCACCATGACGCTTAGCAAATACCTGCTTGCCGCTGCCGCCCTGTTGCTGGCTTCCCTGGCCCAGGCCGAACGCCTCAAGGACCTGGCCAGCATCCAGGGCGTGCGCACCAACCAGTTGATCGGCTACGGCCTGGTGGTCGGCCTCAACGGCAGCGGCGACCAGACCACCCAGACGCCGTTTACCGTGCAGACCTTCAACAACATGATGGCGCAGTTCGGTATCAAGGTGCCCCAGGGCGGCAACGTGCAGCTGAAGAACGTCGCCGCGGTGTCCATCCATGCCGACCTGCCAGCGTTCGCCCGGCCGGGGCAGACCATCGATATCACCGTGTCCTCCATCGGCAACGCCAAGAGCCTGCGCGGTGGCAGCCTGCTGATGACGCCGCTGAAGGGGATCGACGGCAACGTCTACGCCATCGCCCAGGGCAACCTGGTGGTGGGCGGTTTCGACGCCGAAGGCGGCGACGGCTCGCGGATTACCGTAAACGTGCCGTCGGCCGGGCGTATTCCTGGCGGTGCCACGGTCGAGCGGCCGGTACCGAGCGGTTTCGACCAGGGCAACACCCTGACCCTCAACCTCAACCGTCCGGATTTCACCACGGCGAAAAACATCGTCGACCATATCAATGAACTGCTCGGCCCCGGCGTGGCCCAGGCCCTGGATGGCGGCTCGGTGCGCGTCAGCGCGCCACTCGATCCCAACCAGCGCGTCGACTACCTGTCGATCCTGGAAAACCTCGACGTGCAGGTGGGCCAGGCCGTGGCCAGGGTCATCATCAATTCGCGTACCGGCACCATCGTCATCGGCCAGAACGTGCGCGTGCAGCCGGCGGCGGTGACCCACGGCAGCCTGACCGTAACCATTACCGAAGACCCGATCGTCAGCCAGCCCGAACCCTTCTCCGATGGGGTGACCGCGGTAGTGCCACGCTCGCGGGTGAATGTCGACGAAGAAGCCAAACCGATGTTCAAATTCGGTCCCGGCACCACGCTGGATGAAATCGTCCGCGCGGTGAATCAGGTGGGGGCTTCCCCCTCCGATCTTATGGCCATCCTGGAGGCGCTGAAGCAAGCCGGCGCTCTGCAGGCCGACCTGATCGTCATTTAAGGAGGGGGACACGCGATGGACTCTCGTCTTTCAGCCGGTTTGCTCGGCGGCACCACCACCCTCGACAGTGGTGCCTATAACGATCTCAATCGCCTCAACCAGTTCAAGGTCGGTGGCGACAGCGAAAAGAACATCAAGAAGGTGGCTCAGGAGTTCGAGTCGCTGTTTCTCAACGAGATGCTCAAGGCCATGCGCTCGGCCAACGAAGCGTTCGGTGAAGGCAACTTCATGAACAGCAACGAGAGCAAAACCTACCAGGACATGCACGACCAGCAGTTGTCGGTGACCATGTCCAATCATCAGAACGGTATCGGTCTGGCCGACGTGCTGGTGCGGCAAATGTCGCAGATCAAGGCTGCTGGCAGCCGGCCCAATCCCTTCGCCCAGGTCGACGAGCCGGTGCCCAGCGCGCCGAGCAAACCCCTGGCCAGGGTGGACAGCGGCCGTGACGATGCGCCGCTGATCAACCAGCGTCGCCTGGCCTTGCCGGGCAAGCTGACCGACCGCCTGCTGGCCGGTATCGTCCCGGCCGCCGGCGCGCCGGAGGGCCAGGCCCTGGCGCAGAACGACTGGATCCCCGCCAAGGCCTTCGCCGCCCCCGCTGGCAGCGCCCTGAGCCTGAACGGCAGCGACGCCATTACCGGCCGTCGTCTGGCCCAGCCGCCCCTGGCTCCCGGCAAGGCGGCGTTTACTTCCAAGGACGAATTTATTACCGCCATGCTGCCGATGGCCGAGCAGGCGGCGCAGAAGATTGGCGTCGACCCCCGCTACCTGGTGGCCCAGGCCGCGCTGGAAACCGGCTGGGGCAAGTCGATCATTCGCACCCGCGACGGCGAGAGCAGTCATAACCTGTTCGGTATCAAGAGCCACAACAGCTGGGAGGGCGACTCGGCCCGGGTGCTGACCACCGAATACCGTGGCGGCAAGGCGGTCAAGGAAGCGGCATCCTTCCGCGCCTATGACTCCTACGCCCACAGTTTCGAAGACTACGTGAGCTTCCTCCAGGGCAATGGCCGTTACGAGAAGGCCCTGGCCAGCACCGACAAGCCCGAACAGTTCGCCCGCGAACTGCAGAAGGCCGGTTACGCCACCGACCCGCAATACGCGCGCAAGATCGCCCAGATCGCCCGGCAGATGCAGACCTATCAAACAGTTGCGGCCGTCAGTACGCCGTCCACCAACGGATGATGAACCATGGCTGACCTACTCAGTATTGGCCTGTCCGGGCTATCGGCGAACAAGACCTCGCTGGCGGTAACCGGCCACAACATAACCAACGTCAACACCCCGGGGTTCTCGCGCCAGGACACCGTGCAGGCCACGCGCACGCCGCAGTTCAGCGGGGCCGGTTTTATCGGCTCGGGCACCACCCTGGTGGATATCCGCCGAACCTACAGCGAGTTTCTCAGTACCCAGGTGCGCAGCAGTACGGCGCTCAGCTCCGATGTCGAGGCCTACAAGAGCCAGATCGAGCAGCTGGATTCGCTATTGGCCGGCTCGACCACGGGCATCACGCCTTCGCTGCAGAAATTCTTCTCGGCCCTGCAAACCGCTGCCGAAGACCCCGCCAATATTCCCGCGCGGCAGCTGGTGCTGTCGGAGGCCGAGGGTCTGGCCAAGCGTTTCAATACGGTGTACGACCGCATCAGCGAACAGAACGAATTTATCAACAAGCAGATGTCGGCGGTCACCGATCAGATCAACCGCCTGGCGACCTCGATTGCCAGCTACAACGATGCCATCGCCAAGGCCGCAGCCAATGGCCAGCAACCCAACGATCTGCTCGATGCGCGCGAAGAGGCGGTTAGGCAGCTGTCCACCTATGTCGGCGTCACCGTGGTGGCGCAGGACGACAACTCGCTGAACCTGTTTGTCGGTTCCGGCCAGCCGCTGGTGGTGGGCAGCAGCGCCAGCCGCTTGGAAGTGGTGCCGGGGCAGGGCGATCCGACCCGTTTCGAGGTGAACTTCGTCAGCGGCGGTTCGCGTCAGGGCATTACCTCCCTGCTTACCGGCGGCGAGCTGGGTGGCTTGATCCGCTACCGCAGCGAGACCCTGGACCCGACCCTCAACTCCCTGGGGCGGCTGGCACTGGCGGTCAGCGACCAGGTCAATACCCAGCTCGGTCAGGGCCTGGATCTGAAGGGCCAGGTCGGTTCGGCATTGTTCGGTGATTTCAACGACGCCGCCCTCGCCACGCTGCGGGTACGGGCCTTTTCGACCAATACCGGCAGCGTTCAGCCGGCCCTGAACATCACCGATACCAGCGTGCTGACCACCAGCGACTACCGCCTGGAATACGATGGCACCCAGTACCAGGCCCGCCGCCTGAGTGACGGCGCGACCCTGACGGTGAGCCCGAACCCGCCTGGCAGCTATCCCGCCAGCCTGACCTTCACCGATGCCGCGGGTCGCGACCAGGGCTTTGCGCTGGCCCTCGATGCCGCGCCGGCCGCGGCCGACAAGTTTCTTCTGCAGCCCACCCGGCGCGGTGCCACGAGCATTTCGACCGTGCTGGACCAGCCCGACCAACTGGCGTTCGCCGCCCCCGTGCGGGCCGAGGCGGGCCTGCAAAATAGTGGTAACGGCAGCATCTCCCAGCCCGACCTGATCGCGGCCGGGAGTAATCCCATCGACGCGGCCGCGATTGCCGCCGCGCTACCCGTGGGGCTGATCTATAACGGTGCCGGGGCCTTCGAGAACCCTCCGGGTACGCCGGTTACCGGTCTGACCCGGGTACCCGCCGGTGCCTTCCAGCCCGGTCAGACGAATAACTACGAGCTTGATTTGGGCGGCGGCAATGTGGTCAGTTTCAGCATCAGCGGCCGGCCGGAAAGTGGCGACAGCTTCAGCGTGGGCTTCAACCAGAACGGCGTATCGGACAACCGTAACGCCCTGAAGCTGGTCGACCTGCAAAGCAAGCAGACCGTCGGTGTGGATCTCAGCGTGAGCAGTATCGCAACGGGCGTCAGCTTTACCGATGGCTATGGCGATCTGGTCGAGCGGGTCGGCACCCTGACGGCGCAGGCCCGGCAGGACAGCGAGGCGACCGGGGCGATTCTCAAGCAGGCGACCGACAATCGCGATTCACTGTCGGCGGTCAACCTCGACGAAGAGGCGGCCAACCTGATCAAATTCGAGCAGTACTACAATGCTTCGGCGCAGGTCATTCAAGTTGCGCGCTCTTTGTTCGATACCCTGATCAATACATTCAGATAAAACCGCGCCGCTCGCCGGCGCGCGCAGAACAATCCCCTCTCCCTCCGGGAGAGGGTTAGGGTGAGGGCTGCTCGCGGCGGCCAGACCTCGGATTGCAACAAGAGGCTCAAGCATGCGCATCTCCACCATCCAGGCGTTCAACAACGGTGTTACGGGCATTCAGCGCAACTACGCCAATGTCACCCGTACCCAGGAACAGATCAGCACTGGCAATCGTATGCTCACCCCGGCCGACGATCCGGTCGCCGCCGTGCGCCTGTTGCAGCTGGAGCAGCAGCAGAATGTGCTGACCCAATACAAGGACAACCTGACGGCCGCCAATAACAGCCTGACCCAGGAAGAGGTCACCCTCAATTCGGTCAACACCGTTCTTCAGCGCGTGCGTGAACTGACTGTGCAGGCTGGCAACGGAGGCCTGAGTGCCGATGATCGCAAGTCTATCGCCGCCGAGTTGGGCGAGCGTGAAAACGAGCTGTTCGGCCTGATGAATACTCGCAACGCCCGCGGCGAATACCTGTTCGCCGGTTTTCAGGGCAAGACCCAGCCCTTTGTCCGTGACGGCGATGGTAGCTACAGCTATCAGGGCGACGAGGGCCAGCGCAAGCTGCAGGTGGCCAGTTCGCTGGACCTGGCCATTAGCGACAGCGGCAAGAAAATCTTCCAGAACATCACCAATGCCGGCCGACTCGACGCCGCGTTCGATCCCTTGCTGACGCCGGGCTCCACCCTCTCCGTATCCGCACCGCTGGTGCAGGACGAGGTGGCCTTCTCCGGTAATCCGGCGTTCCCCGACACGGGTATCGAAATTCGCTTCGACCCGCTCGATCCGAAGCGCTACGACGTCTACGGCATTCCTGCCGCCGCCGTGCTCGCCAGTGGGCGGATGGATGAAGACGATGCCCAAAGCGATCAGTTGGTGTTTCGCGGCGTGAGCGTGCAGTTCGACGGCGTGCCGGTAGGCGGCGAAAGCATCCAGGTCACCTCCGATCCGACTCGGCAGAAGCAGGGCATCCTCGAAACCATCGCTCAGCTGCGCGCTAGCCTGGAAGGCCCAGCAACTGGCTTGCAGGTGCGCGATGCGGTGGCGGTGGCCCTGACCAACCTCGACCATGGCATGACCACCGTCGACGGCGTGCGCGGCGAAATCGGTGCACGCCTGAATATTATCGACTCGACCCAGACCGACAACGAAGACGTCACCCTGGTCAACAAATCCGTGCAGGCTGAATTGCGCGAGCTGGACTACGCCGAAGCGTTGTCGCGCCTGTCGTTCCAGTCCATCGTTCTGGAAGCCTCGCAGCAGAGCTACGTAAAAATCGCCAGCCTCAGTCTGTTTAATCAGTTGCGCTGATGATTTGGCGTTCGTGCTCTTATCTAGAAGGGCCAACCAGCGCGCAGCTTTGATGGTGGGTTCTGTACCCGTTACCTGTCGATGCAACCCTGCGCAGCGCGGGAGAGGCTTTAGCCGCGAAAGATGCTCCGCGTTCTAAGGTTTTCGCGAATAAGCCCTCTCCCACAACAGCCAGGTCTCTCAGGTAACAGCTAATGGGGCATGGCCTTTCGGCTGTGCTGCTGGAGCCGCCGCAAGCCGTAGGGTGTCACTCGCCGCAGGCAGTGCACCGATGGTTGGCAGGAGGATGCAAAAAGGCGGCGGGTTGCGGGTTGTTGCTTCACTCAAACGCGCCGAGCGAAACGAGAGGGAGGGTGGTCAGCGCGCGGCTAATCCACCCAAAAGTCCGTCGAAAACCCGGCAGAATGCCCAGCGACATCCCCTTTCCGAGCTAACTCTTTGTTGCTTATCAAGAAAAAACTTTCGCCAAATAAGGCAAAAAGCCCCTAAAGCATCTCGGGTAAGCGCCGATAAAGATTACGAATGCGAAGTAACTGGGGTGCCTGAGCTAGGCAACCGCCCTACAGCTCGCACCACCCAGCTACCTTTAAGTACCAGCCCTTTGGAGGCAAACATCATGGCCCTTACTGTCAATACCAACATTCCGTCCCTGAACACCCAGCGCAACCTGAACGCTTCCTCCAATGCGCTGCAAACCTCGCTGCAGCGTCTGTCCACTGGCTCGCGCATCAACAGCGCCAAGGACGATGCTGCCGGCCTGCAGATTGCCAACCGTCTGACCAGCCAGATTAATGGTCTGGGTGTAGCTGTGCGTAACGCCAACGACGGTATCTCCTTGGCGCAGACCGCTGAAGGTGCCCTGCAGCAGTCCACCAATATCCTGCAGCGTATGCGTGACCTGTCCCTGCAGTCGTCCAACGGCTCAAATAGCATCTCCGAGCGTACGGCCTTGAACTCTGAAGTCAGCCAGTTGAAAAAAGAACTGGACCGTATCAGCAACACCACCACCTTCGGTGGTCAGAAATTGCTCGATGGTAATTTCGGCACCAAGAACTTTCAGGTGGGTTCGGCTGCGAACGAAAGCATCAGCGTCAACATCGCTGAAATGAGTGCCGATTCGCTTGAAGGCACCTTCTTTCAAACCGCCTTCGGTTCTGCTACTGCTCCGACAGCAGACGGCACAGTGAGCTTGACGCTTGATTTCGGAAGCAAGGCTGACGTGGTTGTGACGGCCGAACTGCTTACCACCGATACGGCTGCACAGGTCACCGACAAACTGGCCGCGGCTATCAACGACGCCAACGTGGAAGTGGGTGTGCATAAGGATGCCGCCGGCGTGTATCAGGTGATTAACAAGGCAAATCCCAACCTTGCGGTCCCCACCAGTGACCTTGTTACTATCACCTTAGCCGACACTGACACTACTGGTGCGACATTTGGCGTAGTCACTCCGACTCCATTAGTACCTGTTGCTACCAACTCCGTTAAAGACATCGACATCACCAGCGCGGCAGGTGCGCAGGCAGCCGTTCTGGTCATCGATGATGCCCTCAAGCAGATCGATAACCAGCGTGCCGACCTGGGTGCGGTGCAGAATCGCTTTGAGAACACGATTAGCAACTTGCAAAACATCGGTGAAAACGTCTCGGCCGCCCGTGGTCGTATCCAGGACACCGACTTCGCCGCCGAAACCGCGAATCTGAGCAAGAATCAGGTTCTGCAACAGGCTGGTACCGCGATCCTGGCTCAGGCCAACCAGTTGCCGCAGGCGGTGCTTAGCCTCCTGCAGTAAGCTGAAACAGTCAGTCAGCGTTAGACTACGGGGGGAAGTGCTTAGCGCTTCCCCCCGTCTTGCCATTGAGAGGGTGTGACGATGGACATAGGTATCAGCAATCCGTTGTCGTTGGTAACGGCGGGGGCGCGGTCGCCAACCGGCGCGGTTAGCGGTTCTGCTGCGCGGCCCGAGTCGGTGCCTGCGCCTGAGTCATCGGCTCGCGCAGCGGCAGCCGAGCAATCCGAAGGGCCCGAGGCGTCGGCCAGGGACTCGGTGGAAAAGGCCGTGTCCTCGATTCAGGGCTTCGTTCAATCGATCCGGCGCGATCTGAACTTCGCGCTCGATGACTCCACCGGGCGCGTGGTGGTTAAAGTCACGGATTCAGTATCGGGCGATGTCGTTCGTCAGATCCCTACTGAAGATGCGTTGCGTTTGGCCGAGAACCTGGAAGAAATCCGTAGTTTGCTGTTCAAGGCTGAAGCCTGAGTGGCATGAATTTTGAGTGTTTTTAATTTCTAGTGTTAAGCGTCATTCCAATGACGAGGTGGTTAGCATGGCTGGGTTAACGGGTATTGGTTCTGGCGTCAATATCGACAGTATCGTCGGTGCGTTGGTCAATGCAGAAAAGGCACCGAAGGAGGCGCAGCTTGCGCGCCTTGAAAAGGCCACGACGACCAAATTCTCCGCCTTGGGCCAGCTCAAGAGTGCGCTTAGCGCCTTCCAGACAGCGCTAAAAGAGTTGAACGATCCGACGCTGTTTGAAAAACGTACGGCCAGCTCATCCAATACTGCCTCGGTCACTGCTTCTGCCAGCAAGAGTGCTTTGGCGGGTGTCTATGAGGTGGCGGTGAATCGCCTGGCCGCCTCGAGCAAGGTGGCGTCCGCTGCGGTGGACAATACCTTCGGCAGTGGCGCGGGCGAGGAAACCTTTACCGTCAAAATCGGTGCTGGCGATGCCGGCACCGAGGTCAAGATCGTCGCCGGCTCCGATCTGTCGAGTACCCGCGACCAGCTCAATGCGGCGCTCAAAGACAAGGGCATCAGCGTCAACATCGTGAGCAACCCGGGTTCGACAACCGGAGAGTCGCGCCTGGTATTCAGCTCCAGTACGACCGGTGCGGGAAACGACGTAATCGTGACGGGCACTGGTAATCTGGCTGCGCTGGCGGCCGACGGTACGGCTGCCTTGAATGCTGCAGATACCGCCAGTGCGGGTTACATCACCCAGGCGGCCGATGCGGAGTTCAGCATTGACGGGCTGACGCTGACTAGCCCGACCAATAGCGTGACGGGTGCTATCCCTGAGGTGACCCTTGAACTGATTGCCAAAACGGCAGTAGGCGCGCCACTGACGGTAACGGTGGGTCAGGATACTGGCGGCGTTACCGACGGCATCAAGAAATTTGTCGACGCCTATAACAAGCTGATCAAGACCAGCAACGAGTTGACCAGTGTGGTGCCGGTGGGCGATGGCAAGAAGCCGGTGGTTGGCGGTCTGGTTGGCGATACCACTGTGCGCAACCTGCTGAGCGCCGTACGCAACGAGTTAGTTAACCCTGCGAGCCAGGGCGGACTTCGGGTGTTGGCTGATCTGGGTATTACTACTCAAAAAGACGGCACCCTGAAGGTCGACGATGACAAGCTTAAGGGTGCGCTCGAAGACAATTTCGATGCAGTCAGCAGCTTCTTCACTGGCGAAGCTGGCCTGATGAGTCGAGTCGACAAGCGCATCGATGGCTTTATCAAGGCCGGTGGCGTGCTCGAACAGCGCATGAGCGGCTTGCAGTCGACTATCAGTGACATCGACAAGCAGAAAGAAAACCTCGCCTTGCGCATTGAGAAAGTACAGGCGCGCTTGTTTGCCCAATTCAATGCCATGGATGCGTTGGTTGCGCAGTTGAACCAGACCGGTGATCGGTTGACTCAGTCGCTTGCCAACCTGCCGGGCTTTGTGAAAAAGGATAAATAATCGATGAGTCAGAAATCCATCGACACCTACAAGCAGGTCCGTATCAGTCAGGAAGTCAGCAGCTATCGGGCGGTGCAGATGCTGCTTGATGGCGCTATTGAGCGCCTGTTGTTAGCGAAGCAGGCGCAGGCGGACGGCAAGCCAGGCTTGCGTGGTGAAGCGGTTGGCTCGACGCTAAGTATCATTGGTGTGCTACAGGCGAGCTTGGACAAAGAGCTCGGAGGTGAAATTGCCGAGAATCTGGATGCGCTGTACGACTACATGACTCGCCGCCTGGCTGGCGTCGCCCTGGATGATACGCCGCGTTCCCTGGACGAAGTTCAGGCGCTGCTGGGGCAGATCAAAACAGCCTGGGATGCCATCGGCCCCGAAGTCGAAACGCCTCCGGTCGGCTGATTTCATTGCTAAAGCTTTGCCCTGCGGTGCCGATATATTGAATATCGAAAAAGCAGAATAGCGAGAGCGACAATGAATGCAATGGTAGCCCTCCGGCAGTATCAAACTGTTAACACTCAGACTCAATTGACTGATGCAGATCCTCATCGTCTGATTCAGATGTTGATGGAAGGCGGCTTGTCCCGCCTGGCTCAGGCCAAGGGTGCAATTCAGTACGGTCAAGTGGCTGTCAAAGGTGAGCTGATTGGCAAGGCCATCGGTATCATCGGCGGCCTGCGTGACGGTCTGAATTTTGATCAGGGTGGCGAAATTGCGCTCAATCTGGATCGGCTCTATGAATACATGGTGTCTTGTCTGGTTAAGGCCAATCGGACCAATGATGTAGCGCTGATCGATGAAGTGGCCGATCTGCTGCGTATTGTGAAATCCGGCTGGGATGCCATCAGCCACTGATGCGTGCCGCAAGCCGCGAGGGGAGTTTCATGAGTTCATCCGTGCAGCGTCTAGAAGAAACCGGCAGCGCCTTGCGCACTGCACTGGCTACACAGGACTGGGCCGCCATCGGCGAGTTGGATCTGCAGTGCCGGCAGGCCGTGGATGAGGCCATGGTCGAGGCGTTAAACGATGAAGGGGCGTTGCGTGCGCGCATGCAGGAGCTGCTGGATCTTTATCGTGAGCTGGTCAGCGTGTGTCAGGCCGAGCAGCAGCGGCTGGCCCGTGAGCTGGTGCAATTGAACCAGTCCCACCAGGGGTCCAAGGTCTACCAGCTGTTCGGCTAAGCATTGCGCTGGTTTTTCGTCAGCCAGACATTCGTTTTACCTGGCACCTTTGATGCCTGCTCTCAGTAGAGGTGGTCAGTTCTGGCCGCCTGCATCGATTAAAATCCTTTCTTCGTTCGAGCCGCAGCTTGGTTATTCTCCAGGTCGAGCAAAATAATCACGCCATTAAATTGACTGATAACGGAAAATTGACTTAACTAGTGGCCAATTACTGGCGCTTGGTTGGGTGGCTTGAGCGTAGCAGGCGCATTTTTTCACTCCAGGATCTGATAAATATTATGTGGCGTGAAACCAAGATTCTCCTGATTGACGATAACAGCGAGCGCCGTCGGGACCTGACGGTGATCCTGAGCTTTCTCGGTGAAGACTACCTGGCCTGTGACAGCGCTAGCTGGCGTGAAACGGTGGCCGGGCTTGAGTCCAACCGCAGCGTCTTGAGCGTGCTATTAGGTGAGGTGCAGGCTAAGGGCGGCGTGCTGGAGATGCTCAAGCAGGTGGCGGCCTGGGATGAATTTCTGCCGACCCTGTTGCTCAATGAGCAGGTGGCAGCCGAATGGCCGGAGGAGCAGCGTCGCTGTGTGCTAGCGACCCTGGACATGCCCCTGAGCTATAACAAGCTGCTCGACTCCCTGCACCGCGCCCAGGTCTACCGGGAAATGTATGACCAGGCCCGTGAGCGCGGTCGCCAGCGCGAGACCAACCTGTTCCGCAGTCTGGTCGGTACCAGTCGGGCCATCCAGCAGGTGCGGCAGATGATGCAGCAGGTCGCCGATACCGAGGCCAGCGTGCTGATTCTTGGGGAGTCTGGTACCGGCAAGGAGGTGGTCGCGCGTAACCTGCACTATCACTCCAAGCGTCGCGAAGCGCCCTTTGTGCCGGTCAACTGTGGCGCGATTCCGGCCGAGTTGCTGGAGAGCGAGCTGTTCGGCCATGAGAAGGGCGCTTTTACCGGGGCCATCACCAGCCGCGCCGGGCGTTTCGAGCTGGCCAATGGCGGCACCCTGTTCCTCGACGAAATTGGCGACATGCCGCTGCCCATGCAGGTCAAGCTGTTGCGTGTGCTGCAGGAGCGCACTTTTGAGCGGGTGGGCAGCAACAAGACCCAGAGCGCCGACGTGCGCATCATTGCCGCCACCCACAAGAATCTCGAGAAGATGATCGAGGACGGCACTTTCCGCGAAGACCTGTACTACCGCCTGAATGTCTTCCCGATCGAGATGGCTCCGCTGCGCGAGCGCATCGAGGATATCCCGCTGCTGATGAACGAGCTGATCTCGCGGATGGAGTTCGAGAAGCGCGGTTCGATCCGTTTCAACTCCGCCGCCATCATGTCGCTGTGTCAGCATGATTGGGCGGGTAACGTGCGCGAGCTGGCGAACCTGGTCGAGCGCATGGCGATCATGCATCCCTATGGCGTGATCGGGGTGGGCGAGTTGCCGAAGAAGTTCCGTCATGTCGATGACGAGGACGAGGGCATGGTGGCCAGCCTGCGCGACGAGCTGGACGAGCGCGCCACCCTGATGGCCGGCTTACCGGGTGTCGACTCGACGGCCATGCTGCCGCCCGAAGGGCTGGACCTGAAGGACTACCTGGGCACCCTGGAGCAGGGGCTGATCCAGCAGGCGCTGGACGATGCCAGTGGTGTGGTGGCGCGTGCCGCCGAGCGCCTGCGCATCCGCCGCACGACCCTGGTGGAAAAAATGCGCAAGTACGGCATGAGCCGCCGCGACGAGGATGGCCAGGACGATTGAGGCCGGCATGCCGGCGAAATAGTCAGTGACTTGGCGCGCGCTCCCCCAATAAAGCCGAAGGTTTGACGCCACCTTCGGCTTTGTTTTTCAACCTGTTGAAATATAAGGATTATTTTTTAGGCACGGGTATTGCTAACTCTCTTGCAACTGACTGTCTGATGACGGCTCGCTGCGCGAGAGAGAATGATGAGCTCCCACCCTAAAACCTCCGAACTCCCCGAAGCGGCTCCCGCACCCGTCGAGCAGGCCAGCCGTGCGGGGCTTGAACAGGCTTTCGCCCTGTTCAACCAGATGTCGACCCAGCTCAGTTCTTCCTACAGCATGCTCGAGGCCCGGGTGACCGAGCTGAAGGGGCAGTTGGCCTTGGTCAGCGCCCAGCGTATGCAGGAACTGGCCGAGAAGGAGCGCCTGGCTAACCGTTTGCAGAGCCTGCTGGACCTGCTGCCGGGCGGGGTTATCGTCATCGATGACCAAGGGGTGGTGCGCGAAGCCAATCCGGTGGCGCGCAACCTGCTCGGGCAACCCCTGGTGGGCATGCTCTGGCGTCAGGTGATCGCGCGCAACTTTGCCCCGCGCGAAGACGACGGCCATGAAATCTCCCTCAAGGACGGGCGGCGCTTGTCCATTGCCACCCGCTCGTTGCGCGTCGAGCCCGGGCAGCTGGTGCTGCTTACCGACCTGACGGAAACCCGCCGCCTGCAGGACCAGTTATCCCGCCATGAGCGCCTGTCCGCCCTGGGGCGCATGGTTGCCTCCCTGGCTCACCAGATCCGTACCCCGCTGTCGGCAGCCCTGCTCTATGCCAGCCATTTGACCGAGCAGGTGTTGCCGGTCGAACAGCAGCAGCGTTTTGCCGGGCGCTTGAAGGAGCGTCTGCACGAGCTCGAACATCAGGTGCGCGACATGCTGATCTTCGCCCGGGGCGAGTTGCCCCTGCCGGATCGCATTGCCCCCGGGGCGTTGTTCGAGGCGCTGCGCGCCGCCGCCGACCCCCATGTGCAGGGCATGCAGGTGCGCTGGCAGTGCGATAGCCGTGAAGGCGAGCTGCTGTGCAACCGCGACACCCTGGTCGGCAGCCTGCTCAACCTGATTGAAAATGCCATCCAGGCCGCCGGGCGCGAGGCGCGGCTCAAGGTGCACCTGTACAGCCGTGGGCAGGCCCTGCGCCTGTGCATCAGCGACGATGGGCCGGGTATCGACCGCGAGACCCTGGCGCGCCTCGGCGAACCCTTCTTTACCACCAAGACCACGGGGACCGGGCTCGGCCTGGCGGTGGTCAAGGCCGTGGCGCGCGCGCACCAGGGCGATGTGCAGCTGCGCTCGCGTCCGGGACGCGGAACCTGCGCCATTCTGACGTTGCCGCTGCTTGGCGCGACGCACCCCTTGATTCAGGAGTAAACAGCCATGGCTGCCAAAGTTCTGCTGGTCGAAGATGATCGCGCCTTGCGCGAGGCACTGGCCGATACCCTGTCGCTGGGCGGGCATGCCTTCCGCGCGGTGGATTGTGCCGAAGCGGCCCTGCTGGCGATTGCCGAAGAGCCCTTCGGCCTGGTGGTCAGCGACGTGAATATGCCGGGCATGGATGGCCATCAGCTACTGGCGCAGATCCGCCAGCGCCAACCGCAATTACCGGTGCTGCTGATGACCGCCTATGGCGCGGTAGAGCGGGCGGTGGATGCGATGCGCCAGGGCGCGGCGGATTATCTGGTCAAGCCGTTCGAGCCCAAAGCCCTGCTGACGCTGGTTGATCGGCATGCGCTGGGTCGCCTGAGCGCGGCGGAGCAGGATGGCCCGGTGGCAGTTGAGCCGGCCAGCGTGCAATTGCTCGAGCTGGCCAAGCGGGTGGCGCAGAGCGACTCCACGGTATTGATCAGCGGCGAGTCCGGTACCGGCAAGGAAGTGCTGGCGCGCTACCTGCACCAGCAGTCGCCGCGGGCCGGCAAAGCCTTTATCGCGATCAACTGTGCGGCCATCCCGGACAATATGCTCGAGGCCACGCTTTTCGGTCATGAGAAGGGTGCCTTTACCGGTGCCATCGCCAGTGCGCCGGGCAAGTTCGAAATGGCCGAGGGCGGCACCATCCTGCTCGATGAGATTTCCGAAATGCCCCTGGGCTTGCAGGCCAAACTGCTGCGGGTGCTACAGGAGCGCGAGGTGGAGCGGGTCGGCGCGCGCAAGCCGATCACCCTGGATATTCGCGTGCTGGCCACCAGCAACCGCGACCTGGCCGGCGAGGTGGCGGCGGGGCGCTTCCGTGAGGACCTCTACTATCGCCTGTCGGTATTCCCCCTGGCCTGGCGGCCTCTGCGCGAACGTCCGGCGGACATCGTGCCGCTGGCCGAACGGCTGCTGGCCAAGTACGTGAAGAAGATGAATCACCCGCCCATCCGTCTGTCGGCCCAGGCGCAGCAGAGCCTGGTCAGCCATGCCTGGCCGGGCAACGTGCGCGAGCTGGACAATGCCATTCAGCGCGCGCTGATCCTGCAGCAGGGCGGTTTGATCCAGCCCCAGGACCTGTGCCTGCTGGCACCCATCGGCGCGGCACTGTCGTCGGTGCCGCCGCAGCCGATGCTGGCGGTGGTGCCCAGCGCGGCCACCGCCGCTGTGGAGATGCCGTCTGCCGAAGCCGGTGCCCTGGGCGACGACCTGCGTCGGCATGAGTTCCAGATGATTATCGACACTCTGCGGGCCGAGCGTGGCCGGCGCAAGGAAGCCGCCGAGCGCCTGGGTATCAGCCCGCGCACCCTGAGGTATAAGCTGGCGCAGATGCGTGATGCGGGCATGGATGTGGAAGGTTATCTGTTTGCCAGTTGAGCTGCCCAGCACCTAGCCCGGATGCAATTCGGGAGTCGATTGGCAGGCGATAGATTTGGCTATGGGCCAGCACTGTGTTGCGTTCAGGCGCACGGCGCATAAGTGTGAAGGGACCTGGTTTTGTAGGGGCGGGGCCGCCTAGGCCGTGCGCACCAAGAATCCGCAGCCGGCCTTGGTGCGCACGGCGCACCCTACCTCTTGCTGTCTCTGCAAGCAGTCCCGTTCTCCTCCAGGCACCCCGTCCAACACGCAATTGGTCCATCGCCATAGATTTCTTCGGATTTTATCCGGGTTACGAGGCGCGCTTGATTGCGGCCATGGGCTGCTCCTACGTTTAGTCTTTCCACGGCATCGGTGCGCCCAGCAGGCGACCCATGGCTCCGTACAAGCCCAGCTCCTTGAGCACCGCCAGCTCGCCCTCGGTTTCCACCATCTCGGCGATCAAGGGCAGATCGATGCTATTGGTGGCGCGGAATACCGCCTCGATAAACATGCGCTTGTCGCTTTCCTGATCGATGGCGCGGATATAGGTGCCATCGATCTTCAGGTACGCCAGGCCCAGGTGGGTCAGGTTGCCGATCAGGCTGAAGCGCCCGCCGAAGTGCTGCAGGCCCAGGCTGAAGCCGGCCTCGCGAATGGCCTGGCTGAGGCTTTCCAGCTCGGTCGCCGGCGGCAGGTGGCGCTCGTCCACTTCCAGGGTTAGCAGGGGGGCCTGCTGCGGGTGTTGTCTGAGTATTTCCAGCAGACGCTTGAGGCTGTTCGGTTCGCGCAGCGTCGCCGCCGACAGGCTCAGCGCCAGTGGCTGCGGGTGCTGGGCCAGGTGCGTCAGGCTGTGTTCGAGCATGGCCAGGTCGAAACGTGCGGTCCAGCCCAGGCGTTCGATCCAGGGCAGGAAGCGCCCGGCAGCGATGGCCTCGCCCTGTGGGTCGAGCAGGCGGGCGAGGACCTTGTGGTGCAGCACCTGGCTGCGGTCGGCGCACCGGGTTACCGCCTGGAAATACAGTTGCAGCTTGCCCTGGCGCAGGGCCTCGTCGATCCAGGTACGCCATTCATGCAGGCCCTGGTTGGGCTGGGCGTTGTAGTCGTCCAGGCGTATCCAGTTGCGACTCGGGTCGTTCTGCGCCTGGGCCAGGGCTTGGTCGGCACGGCCTATCACCTGGCTGGCCTGCTCGCCAGGGCGAAAGGCGGCGATACCCATATGGGCCACCGGGGTACAGTCGCTTGCGCCAGTCTGGCGCAGGCTTTCCAGGCCGCTGTACAGTTCGTCGGCGAGCAGGTCGGCCTCCTCGCTGCCAATGCCGGGGGCGAGCAGGCTGAATTCACCGCCGCGGCTGCGCGAGGCTAGCCAGTCGGCGCGGGCGGCCTGGCCCAACAGGCGTTTGAGCAGTTCGCCGATGGCTGCGATCAGAGCATCGGTATGCTGGCCGCCCAGGCGCTGGTTGAGGCCGCCCAGGTCGTTGACCCGCAGCAGCAGCAGATAGCCTTCGGCGTGCTGTTCGGAAACCACCAGCTGGTTGGCCAGGCGGATGTCGAACAGGCGGCGGTTGGCCAGGCCGGTGATGCTGTCCTGGTAGGCTTCCTCACGCAGTTTTTCGCTGCGCGCGGCTTCCTCGGCGAACAGGGTCTTGAGCTTTTCCACCATCTGGTTCATGGCGGTGACCACCCGTTTGAGCTCCGGGGTGCGCGGCACCTTGGGCAGGGTCATAAATTCGCGGCGGGTAATCGCCTGGGCCTGTTGCACCATGTTGTCCAGCGGGCGCAATTGGGTGCGCAGCAGCCAGCCACCGAGAATGGCGCTGACCAGGCCGCACAGCAGCAGCCAGAGCAGGCTGCCGATGGCACTGTCCCAGAGTTTGGCCAGGGCGAATTGCGGATGACTCAGGACTTCGACCCGGGCGGCCTGCTCCCAGCCGCGCATGATCAGGGCGTCGCCGCCCTGGGGCTGCAGGTTGACCAGCGCGCTGAACCAGGCGGGTACGGTGTCCACGGTGTTATCGCTGCTGCGCTCGACCACCACCTGCTCATCGGGAATGCGTACCACGCGGATGCTGGCGAAGTAGCCGCTGTCGAAGAT
Source organism: Pseudomonas sp. EA_105y_Pfl2_R69 (assembly GCF_963970915.1). Taxonomy (NCBI): domain Bacteria; kingdom Pseudomonadati; phylum Pseudomonadota; class Gammaproteobacteria; order Pseudomonadales; family Pseudomonadaceae; genus Pseudomonas; species Pseudomonas sp. EA_105y_Pfl2_R69. Next base: position 199,261 of record NZ_CAXAOO010000004.1, on the reverse strand, counting down.
CGAACTGACCATCAGCTCGATCATCGCCGGGTCGTCGACATGGGGCGTCATCGACAGGCCCAGGGCGGTGGCGGCGTCCTGGGCATGGGAGCGCAGTTGGCTGATCAGCTGTTCCCGAGAGCTCTCCACTCCGGCGATAAAGCTGCCGGTAAAGGCCACCACCAGAAACAGGCAGATGGCGAGAAATAGCTGCTTGAGTAGAGACATGTGTTCCTCCTAGCCTTCGCCTATGGCGAAGCCCTCCGTGCGCATTTTTTTCAGGATGTCCTGCCAGCGCGAGAGCTTCTTGGTGTCGCTCTTTCTGCTGCTGGAACCAGGCAAATACAGCCCCTCGGCATTGAAGGCATAGACCGGCAGCAGGTCTTTGCGCTGCGAGGCCGGTTTGATCTGGTTGATCAGGTTGTCGAGCACCAGGGGTTCGGCGCTGGGGCTGGCGTAGTAGGTCAGCACCATGTGCGCCTGGTTGTAGTTGAGCGCCTTGACGTAGGTGATGCGCAGCTTGTCGCTGGGGATGCCGAGGCGGCGCAGGGTGAAGTACTTGGCGATGGAGTAGTCCTCGCAGTCGCCCGCGCCCTTGACCAGCATCTCGATGGGGGTTGCCCAGTAGTCGTTGACCTTCCACAGACGGCTATCGTCGACAAAGCGAATCTGTCGATTGAAGAAGCGATTGACCTCGCTGAGCTTGTCCTGCTCGGCCAGCTCGGTGCCGCTCTTGATCAGCGCCTCCCAGGCCTGGATTCGCTGCCTGGCTGCGCCCAGGTTGCCGTAGCGGCTTTCGGCATTGCCCAGAATCAGGCCGAAATCCCAGTTGGCCAGGGCACTGCTCAGCCCGATAAGCAGCGCCAGCCCGAGCAGCAGCGTCCGGTGCAGGTGTTTCTGCCATCCATGGGTGGGCTGACGTGGCTGCATGTACCGCGCCTCGGTCAAAGATGGGGGAAGTCTAGGCGTTAGTTGTAGATTCTGCCGGACGGCTGCCAGCGCGGGTGTCCGGGAGAGGGGGTTAGCGTCTGGCTGAGGGGGCTGGCCTGCTCAGGGTCTTCTGCTTGAGGATATAGATGCTCACCAGTACGGCGCTGGTCAGCATAAACAGGCGTGCCCAGAACAGCGGCACCAGGTAGCTGGAGATGCCGATGCTCAGCCACATCAGGCCGATAGCGTAGACCTTGCCTTTGAGCGGGATGCCCTGGCCTTCGAGGTAATCGACTATCCAGGGGCCGAGCTGGCGGTGGTTGACCAGCCACAGGTAGAAACGCCGCGAGCTGCGCATAAAGCAGGCGGCGGCCAGCAGCAGGAAGGGCGTGGTCGGCAGTACCGGGAGGAAAATGCCGATAACCCCGAGCGCTACGCTGAGCCAGCCAATGGCCTGCAGGGCGTAGCGTGCAGCGGGGTTGCGCAGTATCCGGGTATCCCGCGCCATGCTTATGGCGCGATCTTAATGATGGCGCGGCTTGAGCAGTGCCGGCTTCTCTTCCGGGGCGTGGCACAGCAGAAACAGGGCGGTCAGCAGCTCCGGGATTTGCTCGACCATGCTGTCGACCAGGTCGCGATCGCGGGCGATTTCGGCGAACTCCGGCTGCTCGTCGAACAGGCCGGAGGCGACCATGATCGGCAGCAGCAGCTCGCTGACTTCGTCTTCGGCGTCGTCGAACCAGGCGGCTTCGCGCAGGAACACCCCTTCCATAAAGCCGATGCACCAGCCGCGCAGGTCGGAATCGTCCGGCTCGATACCCAGGTCGAGTTCGCAGGGCACCTCCGGGTCGTCATCGCTGGCCAGTTGGCGGGCGATATGGCTCTGCAGTTGGAGCAGCGTCGCTTCGACTTCTTCGCGCTCGGCGTCGCTGCGGTAATGCGGTGGCTCGGAGAACAGCGCGTCGATCCATTCGCGCTCCGGTACCGGGTCCGGGCAGATCGACAGCGCGGTCAGGTAGCCGTGGGCGGCGATGTAATCCAGTGCCTCATCATGCAGCTCATCGGCATCGAGGAAGGCTTGCAGGCGGGAGAGTTGCTCGGCGAAGGACATCGGGGGGCTACCTTGAAGGAGTTTACGAGGATGAATTCTAGTCTAGCGCGATTTGAGCAGCCAGAGCTCGCGCTAAAACCAGGGAGGCGGCCTGGCTTGACGCTGTTACAGATGCAAATCCTGCCGGGCGAGCACTTGCGTATAATGCGTCGCTCGCTTTGGAGACCCACCATGCTCGATCACGCACAACGCATCCTTAAAGACGTTTTCGGCTACGACAGCTTCCGTGGCCGTCAGGGGGCGATTATCGAGCGCGTGGCCGGCGGTGGCGATGCCTTGGTGCTGATGCCGACCGGGGGCGGCAAGTCCCTGTGTTTCCAGGTTCCGGCCCTGCTGCGCGAAGGCCTGGCGGTGGTGGTCTCGCCGCTGATCGCGCTGATGGACGATCAGGTCGCGACCCTGGATGAGCTGGGTGTGGCGGCGGTGGCGCTGAACTCCACCCTGGGTGCGGACGAGCAGCGGCTGATTGCCGAGCGGATCCAGCGCGGCGAGATCAAGATGCTCTACCTGGCCCCCGAGCGCCTGGTGCAGCCGCGCATGCTGAATTTTCTGCAGAATCTGCAGATCGCCCTGTTCGCCATCGACGAAGCCCACTGCGTGTCGCAGTGGGGCCATGATTTCCGCCCGGAATACCTGCAGCTGGGTCAGCTCGCCGAGCTGTTCCCCAATGTACCTCGCATTGCCCTGACCGCCACCGCGGACATGCGCACCCGTGAGGAGATCGTCCAGCGCCTGCATCTGCAGGATGCCGAGCGCTTTCTCTCGAGTTTCGACCGACCGAATATCTTCTACCGCATCGTGCCCAAGGAGCAGCCGCGCAAGCAGTTGCTGGGTTTCCTCGCTGCGCGCAAGGGCGATGCCGGCATTGTTTATTGCCTGTCGCGCAAGAAGGTCGAGGAGGTGGCGAGCTTCCTTTCCGAGCAGGGCTTTCCCGCGTTGCCGTACCACGCCGGCTTGGCCAACGAGCTGCGCGCCTACCACCAGAAGCGCTTTCTCAACGAGGAAGGCCTGATCATGGTGGCCACCATCGCCTTCGGCATGGGCATCGACAAACCCAACGTGCGCTTCGTCGCCCACCTCGACCTGCCCAAATCCCTGGAGGCCTATTACCAGGAAACCGGTCGCGCCGGCCGTGACGGCCTGCCGGCGGACGCCTGGATGGCCTACGGCCTGCAGGATGTGATCTTCCTCAAGCAGATGCTCAATAACTCCGAGGGCGATGAGCGGCATAAGCGGGTTGAGCAGCACAAGCTCGATGCCATGCTCGCCCTCTGCGAGGAAACCCGCTGCCGTCGCCAGTCCCTGCTGGCCTATTTCGATGAAGAGATGCCGCAACCCTGCGGCCATTGCGACAATTGCAGCGACGGGGTGCAGACCTGGGACGCTACCGAGCCGGCGCGCCAGGCCCTGTCGGCGATCTACCGCAGCGGCCAGCGTTACGGTGTCGGTCATCTGGTGGACATCCTGTTGGGCCGCGACAACGAGAAGATCCGCGCCTCTGGTCATCAGCATCTGGCGGTGTTCGGCATTGGCAAGGCCCTGGCCGAAGGTGAGTGGCGCTCGTTGTTCCGCCAGTTGGTGGCACGCGGCCTGGCCGATGTCGACCTCGAAGGCTTTGGCGGTCTGCGCCTTGCCGACAGTTGCCGGCCCTTGCTCAAGGGCGAGGTGAGCCTGCAGCTGCGCCGCGACCTCAAGCCACAGCAGAGCGCCAAGGCTTCCAGCAGCGCGGCCAGCCAGCTGGTGCGCGGTGAGGAGCGTGAACAGTGGGAAGCCCTGCGCACCCTGCGGCGCAAGCTGGCTGAGGAGCACGGGGTACCGCCCTATGTGATCTTCCCCGACGCCACCCTGTTGGAGATGCTGCGCAGCAAGCCCGGCACCCTGGCCGAGATGGCGCGGGTCAGCGGCGTTGGCGCGCGCAAGTTGGAGCGCTATGGCGAGGCCTTCCTAGCGGTGCTCGGTGGCGAGGCCGAAGCGCCACGGGCGGTGGTCGACTTGCGTCATGAGCTGGTTAGCCTGGCTCGCGCCGGGATGACTCCGGTGCAGATCGCCGCTCAACTCGGCTGCAGCGAGAAGAATGTCTATGGCCTGCTGGCGGAGGCGATCGGCCGTCAGCAACTGTCTCTGGAGCAGGCCCTGGATCTGCCCGGCGAGTTGCTGGGCGAGATTCAGGATGCCTTTCTCGATGGCGAGGGCGAGCTGCCTGCGGTCACAGTGGTCAGCGAGCGGTTTGTCGGGCGCGTCGAGCTGGGCGTGCTGCACTGCGTGCGCGCCGCCCTGCAGGCCGAGTTCGAGGCTTGAGGGCTGCGCCCTGGCCCCCGCGAGCCGCGCCCGCTGCGCGGTCCCGCGGGGGGAGCCGCTTGTGGCTGGGGTGGCGAGCAGCTAAGGTGATTTCAGTCCTTCGCCAGTAGAGGTCTAGGTTGTCGCTCTCACATGCCTGGTTGGACGATGTCCGTCCCAGCTCCTATGCCGATCAGCTGGCCTTGGGTTTTCGCTGGCTGCGTTTCTCCCGGCCGCTCGAGAACGAGTACCGCGAAGCCCTGCGTGACGATACCTACGACCTCAAGCGCATTGCGCTGTCAGTGGGCATGCTGATCTGGCTGGCCTTCGCCGCCTTCGACTTTGTCCTGATCCAGGCCCCCGAGGTCTGGTGGATGTTGGGCATCCGCCTGGTCGTACTGCTGCTCCTGATCATCCTGTCCGGGCTGTTGCTCCAGCGCCGGCATATCCACCTGCTGCAGCCCCTGAGCCTGGTGGCCATTCTGGCCCTGGGTGTGGGGGCCTCGCTGGTGGTCGGCCTGGCGCATCGGGTCGACCCGGGCTACCCCTACGAAGGCCTGCTGCTGGTGTGCATGGCCTCCTACTTTCTGGTCGGCCTGCGCCTGAGCGAAGCCCTGGTCTGCTCCCTGCTGATCCTGCTGACCTATATCGCCGCCGAACTGCTGATGGCGGATATGCCCGTGCCCCGCCTGATCAATAACAGCCTGTTCCTGCTGTTCGGCAACCTGATGGGGGCGGTCGGCTGTTATCTGCTGGAGTTCAAGTCGCGCGAGCATTTTCTGATCAGTCGCCTGATGCGGGTGCTGGCCGATCAGGACAGCCTTACCGGGCTGCACAATCGGCGCAGTTTCAACCGGCAGTTCGAGCGCCTGTGGCGTCAGGCTCAGCGCGAGCGGCGCAGCCTGGCACTGCTGCTGTGCGATATCGATCACTTCAAGGCCTACAACGATCGCTATGGTCATCAGGCCGGCGACAGCGTCTTGCAGCGGGTCGGCAGCCTGCTCCTGGATGCGGCGCGCCGGCCTCTGGACATGGCGGTGCGCCTGGGCGGCGAAGAGTTTGCCGTGCTGCTTTACGACATCGATGTGGCTCAGGCGCGGCAGCATGCCGAAGCCCTGCGCCAGACCCTGCAAACCCAGGCCATCGAGCATGCCGGCTCGGACACCGCTGCGATGCTGACCATGTCGATCGGCGTGGCCTGTATCCGCCCCGAGGAAAGTGGCGCGCTGGCGCAACTCTACGAGCATGCCGACCGTGCCCTGTATGAGGCCAAGGCTTTTGGCCGCAATCAGGTGGTGGCCTGAGAACCTGTTTACGATCTGCTGCGCGTCGGTCTGTTTCTCGCCTGTTTTGACCAGCCAGCGGCTGTTACTGCGTAGCGCCTTGCAGGACTCTGGGCTCTAGCTGGCGAGATCCCAAACAGGTTCTGAGGGGCAAGTGGCCGATTTTGCCGCTGTGCTTGGCGCGCCGGGTGAATGCCCGAGCGCCAGGGCCGGTGCTAGCATGCGCAGGGTTTCCCTAGAGTGAATGTCCCTCCATGGACCGACTGATTCAGGCCAATGGTCAGCCTCATTACGGCATCTTTGCCGCCGCCCCGGGGCTGGTTAATTACCGCGATTTCGACTTCCGTTCGCCCATGGGCAGACGCCTGGGTGTGTTGGCGAAGTGGCGGCGCTTCCACCAATTCCAGTATTTCGGCTTGATCAGCGACGAGTTGATCGGCGGCTGCGCCCTGGCCAATCTGAGCCTGGCCGGGATCGGCTTCGTCTACCTGTTTCACCCCGCCAGTGGGCGCATGATCGAGCGGCGCTTCAAGTTGCCGCTGGGCTTTGGCAGCAGTTTTTCCCAGACTCCGAACGAAGGCGTGTGCCAGTTGCGCAGTGGCCGCAACCTGCTGCGCCTGGAGAACCAGGCTGCCGGCCGGCAAAAGCGCTTGTGGGTGGAGCTGGACGATGGCACGCGCATCGACGCCTGTTTTTCCGAAACGCACCCGGCGTTCCAGCCCATGTGCATCAATACCCAGACGGGTGTCAATGGCTGGGTCTATGCGCAGAAAGTGGCGGGGGTGCGCTGTACGGGACAGGTGCGCAGCGCCCTGGGGGATTTCGACCTGGCGCAGATCGGTGCCTTTGCCCACCACGACTGGTCGGCCGGCTATATGCGCCCGGAAACCCACTGGAACTGGGCCTGCCTGTCCGGTCAGGCGGGTGAGCAGCGGGTTGGGCTGAACCTGTCCTGCGGGGTCAATGAAACCAGCTTTAGCGAGAACTGCTACTGGCTCGATGGCGAGCTGATCAAGGTCGACGGCGTGCACTTCGCCTTCGACCGCGACCAGCCGTTGCAGCCCTGGCTGATCAACTCGTATGACGGTCAGGTGGAGCTGCGTTTCGAGGGCCGCGGCCTGCATCGGGAGCAGACCAATCTCGGCGTGCTGGCCAGTAACTTCAAGCAGATATTCGGTCAGTTCACGGGCGTGCTGCGTCCGACTGGCCGGCCCGCGGTGCGCATCGACAACCTCTGGGGCTTTGTCGAAGACCAGTATGTGAAATGGTGAAACAGACGGGCGGCAGTGTGGGGCTTGCCTCCGTATGGCGGTTATGGTTAGCTGGCTAATAATTAGTTTTTTGATAGATATTAGAGCCGTTATCCATGTCGCACACCGATCAACACCGTTTTGCCATGCAAGTCGCTCAACTGTCCCGCGCCTGGCGCGCCGAACTGGACCGTCGCCTGGTCGGTCTGGGCCTGTCCCAGGCGCGCTGGCTGGTACTGCTGCACCTGGGGCGTTTTGCCGAGTTGCCCACTCAGCGCGAACTGGCGCAAAGCGTTGGCGTCGAGGGGCCGACCCTGGCGCGTCTGCTCGACAGCCTGGAGGCCCAGGGTCTGGTCAGCCGCCAGGCGGTGCCGGAGGACCGTCGGGCGAAGAAGATCGCCCTGAGTCCGCAGGCCCTGCCGCTGATAGAAAAGATCGAAGCGATCTCCGCCCAGTTGCGCAAGGAAGTCTTCGCCGGGATCGATGAAGACGACCTGCGCCGTTGCCAGCAGGTCCACGCCCAGGTGTTGAGTAACCTGGAACGGCGCTGATGCAGGACGACTTGCAGGCGCTGCAGCAGCGTTTCGGCAGGCATTACCCGCAGTGGCTGCTGGCCCTGTTGATGATTGGCAGCATGGCCATGGTGCTGGCCTCCACCAGCATCAATGTGGCGTTGCCGGCGATCATGGCGGATTTCGCCATTGGTCGACCGCTGGCGCAGTGGCTTTCCACCGGTTTTCTCGCGGCCATGACCGTCGGCCTGCTGCTGGCGGCCTGGGCCCAGGCGCGTTTCGGCGCGCGGCGTACGGCGCAGTCAGGTTTGCTGCTGTTTATCTTCGCTTCCCTGCTGGCCCTGGTGGCGCAGGCCGCCTGGCAGTTGATCGCCTTGCGCATCGTTCAGGGGCTCTGCGCCGGTGTCGTGCAACCCCTGGCGATGGTGCTGATCTTTCGCGTGTTCGCCGACGGTGGCCGCGGTACGGCGCTGGGCCTGTACGGCCTGGGGGTGATGCTGGCCCCCACCCTGGGGCCGGGTATCGGCGGCTATCTGGTCGACCACTTCGGCTGGAGCGCGGTGTTCTGGATGCCGCTGCCGATGTGTGTGCTGGCCTTGTGCGCCGGTCAGTGGCTGCTGCCCAACCAGCGCGAGCGCAGTACCCCGGCCCTGGATATGCTGGCCTTTGCCTGGCTCGCCGTGGCGATCTTCGCCGCCCTCGGCACCCTGGCCGAGGCGCAGCGGTTTGCCTGGTCGCAGCCGCGGGTCTGGGGGCCGTTCGGCCTGACGCTGCTGGCGCTCGCACTGTTTGTGTTGCGCAGCCGCAGCAGCGCCAAACCCTTGCTGCCCCTGAGCCTGTGGCGGCATCCGGGGTTTCGCAATGCCAGCTGGGTGGCCTTGACCCTGGGCCTAGGCCTGTATGGCTCCACCTATCTGATACCGCTGTACCTGCAAACCGTCGAGGGTTACAGCGCCGGTCGCGCCGGCCTGCTGCTGTTGCCGGCCGGAGCCTTTATGGGGCTGGCTTCCTTTGCCGGCGGCTGGCTGAGCGATCGGCTCTCGACCGCTCTGTTGCTGATCAGCGGGCTGCTGATCTTTGCCTTGTCCGCCGCAGGTCTGGCCTGGGTCGGGGAGGGCGCGGCCTTTCTCATCCTGTGCTTCTGGACCTGCCTGGGACGGGTCGGCCTGGGCCTGCTGCTGCCGGCCCTGAGCACCGGCTCGCTGGATATCCTCAGCCCCGAGGAGCTGGCCCAGGGGGCGGGGGCCATTACCTTCGTACGGCAACTGGGCGGGGCTTTCGGGGTCAACCTGCTGACCTTCTTCCTCGAGTGGCGGCACAGCGCCGAAGGTGGCCACCCCCTGGCCGAAGCGCTGGCCTTCAAGCAAAGTTTCTGGCTGGTGGCCGGGGTATTCCTGCTGACGGTGCTGGCTGCTCGTGGCGTGGTCTCGACAAAAAAATGACGTAATCTCGTCAATATAATGTCCTTGTCGGTTTATTGACTGCTGGCCTATGCTGCAGCCTGTAATGGCTATGTGCCAAGCGGCCTGGGTGCGATTGCCGAGCACCGGGTCTAATTAAAGCCATGTGTCAGTCGGGTTCGACATGGAGCGTATTTTCCCGATGCACGACTATGCTGTTCCTTAGGTTCTCTTCTGTGCGGGCTGGGTACGCTCAGGTGTATGGGGGGAGAGACTGATCGGGCAGATTCAGCGGGAGATTTTCTTATGGCAAGGGTTCGTCAGCTACTGATCGGTCTGGCATCTGGTTCGGTCCTCTATTCAGGCATGGCCCCGGCGCTGGGGCTGGGCGAAATCACCCTGCATTCGGCCCTGAGTCAGCCGCTGGATGCCGAAATCGAATTGCTCAATATCGGCGATCTGACCGACAGCGAGCTGAAGGTGCGTCTGGCCCCGGCCGAAGTGTTCAGTCGCTCGGGCGTCGACCGCCTGTATTTTCTCAACGACCTGCGTTTTACTCCGCTCTTGCGCGGTGGTCGTAGTGTGATTCGGGTGGTGTCGGCGCAGCCGGTACGCGAGCCCTATCTGAACTTTATCGTCGAAGTGGCGCGGCCAAGTGGCCAGTTGTACCGCGAGTACACCATTCTCCTCGACCCGCCGGGTTCGTCTTCCTACCGCACCCTGGCGGCGTCAGCGACGTTGCCGGCCGTTACCCCGTCCTCCCGGCTGGCTTCGCCAGCATCGAGTCAGGTCAGCCCCGCGCCGGTCAGAGCGCCGCGCGTACTGCCGCGCGCCGAGCAGGGGCAGCGTTATGCCGTGGTCAGCGGCGACAGCCTGTGGAAGATCGCCGCCCGCCTGCGCGCGGCGGGTAGTACGCTGGGTCAGCAGGCCTTGATGGACGATATCCTGGCGCTTAACCCCAGCGCCTTCAGCAATGGCGACAGCAACCGCCTGCTGGCGGGGGTCGAGCTGTTGCTACCGGATGCGGCAGTCACGCCTGCCGCTTCTGTCGCTGCGCCGGTCGAAGCGGCGGAGTCCGCTGCACCTGCCGCCGCCACTGCCGCCCTGGCCAGCGAGTCGAGTGACGTGCCGGCCGAGGCGGCTGCCCCGTTGCTCGAGCTGGAGCAGAGCCGGGTCGAGCAGGAGTTGGCCAGTCAGGTGGCGGAAACTTCGCAGTTACAGCAGAGCCTGGCGCAACTGAGCCTGCAGGTGCAGCAACTGCAGGAGCAGATGAGTGCCCGGGATCAGCAGATCGCCGGGTTGCAGGCCGAACTGGCCGCGCGGCAGGCGGCTGATGCGGCTGTCGCCGTTCCAGCTGTGGCGGCGCAGCCAGCCGGCGTCGACGGTTCCCGCAACTGGCTGGCTGCCGGCGTGGCGCTGCTGGCGCTGTTGCTGGCCGCCGTGGCCGGGTTGTTCTGGCGCAGCCGAACGCGCCCGCAACAGCCCCATGCGCCCGCGCCGCAGGCCCGCGTACCGGCAGTGGCCAAGCCCGCCGTGGCGGCAGCGGCAACGGTTGCGCCGGCCCAGGCCAAGCCGGCGGTGGCGCTCAGTGCGCGTGATATACCCAATGCCGGCCCGGTCTGGCCGGCGGCGGGCAACGACGCCCTGCAGAGTGCCAATGTGTATATCGCCTATGGTCGTTTCACGGAAGCCGCGGCTACCTTGCGCAAGGCGGTTCAGGCGCAGCCGCAGCGCAGCGATATCGCTTTTCGTCTGCTCGAGGTGCTTGCCCAGCTCGGCGATGCCGAGGCCTTTGCCCTGCAGGAGGCCAGTTTGCGCGCGGTCGGTTTTTCGCCGGTACGTATCGATGAGCTCAAGGCGCGTCATCCCGATCTGCTCAAGGTGGCCCCGGTCGATTTGCTCGACGATGTGGTGTTGCAGCTGGACGAGACCCAGGAGCCCACGCTGAATGAGGGGCTCGACGACGGCAAGCTCAATCTGGACGACCTGTCGCTGGATGCCGACTGGGATCTGGTCAGCCCGTTCTCGCCGACCGCACAGTCCACGGTTACCGACGCAGCGGCCAGCAAGTCCGCCGCGGGCAAGCCGAATACCTCGGATATCTTCGAGCTGTCCGGCAGCCGCGATGCGCGCAGTCCTTTTGCCGAGTCCATGCTGGTGGAAGAAACACCCCATGACAGCTGGCTCGAGGACGAACTGGACGAGGCCTTTGTCGAACAGCCCAAGGTGACCAGCAGCGCGGTGGTGGGTGATCTCGACCATCTGGCAACCAACCGCGACAACCTGGCCAAACTGAACATGGCGCTGGCTTATATCGAGCAGGGCAGCCTGGACAGTGCCTGCAGCATCCTCAATGAAGTGATCAACAGCGGTGACGAAAAGCAGAAGCAGAGGGCTCGCCAGCTGCTGGCCAAGATCGCCTAGTCTGTTCTGGCTCTACAGAGCGCCCGCTTGCCCCAGGCAAACGGGCGTTTTGCTTGCTGGGTTGGGCGTCGCAGGCGCTATCATGCGTGCTTCGTCATTGCCGGAGTCAGCGTATGTCCAGCCACAAAGCCGAAGTCGTGATCACCTATTGCACCCAGTGCCAGTGGTTGTTGCGCGCCGCCTGGCTGGCTCAGGAACTGCTCTCGACCTTTGCCGATGACCTCGCCCGGGTCAGCCTGGAGCCTGCCACCGGCGGGGCATTCCGCATCACCTGCGATGGCGTGCAGATCTGGGAGCGCAAGGCCGATGGTGGTTTCCCCGAAGCCAAGGTGCTCAAGCAACGGCTGCGTGATCGGATAGATCCGGCCCGGGACCTGGGCCATAGCGACCGGCCCGCCGGCTGAGAACCTGCACATGGTCTGCCGCGCGACGATCTGCCGTTGTAGGGTGCGCCGTGCGCACCAAGCGCCTACTCTGCCTAGACCGGTGCGCTCGGCACCCCTACCCATTGCATGCAACAGGCAATTTTTTACCTGGCCATGCGCGCCGAGAGAAAGATCGCACTGATGATCAGCAGGCCCCCGGCGAGCATGCGCAGGGTCGGCACTTCGCTGAACAGCAGCCAGGCAAAGGTAATCCCGTAGATCGGCTCCAGGGCGAAAATCACCGCCGTGGTGCGCGCCTTGAGTACCCGCAGGCTGGCCACGAACAGGCTGTGGGCCAGGCCGGTGCAGAAGATCCCGAGCAGCGCCATCCATATCCAGTCCTGTGCCTGCACGCTGGGCAGGGTTGGCCAGGCCAGTGGCAGGAACATCAGCAGCACCGTCAGGTTCTGGTATAGCGCCGCCTGCACCGGGTCGATGCCACGGGTGCTGGCGCGGTTGAGCAGCGAGAGCAGGGCGAATAGCAGGCCCGAGAATACCGCCCAGAGCAGGCCGCCGGTGGCCTGGCTGGCCAGGTTGAAGTCCGGGGTCACCAGCACCAGGCCCAGGCACACCAGCAGTACCATGGCGTATTCGGCGGGCCGGGTGCGTTCGCGGAACAGCAAACCCTCGAGCAGCACGGTAAAGGCCGGGAAGCTGGCAAAGCCGAGGGTGGCAATGGCCACGCCAGAGATATGCACGGACTCGAAAAAGCTCCACCAGTGACCGCCCAGCAGCAGCCCGCCGAGGGCCAGCTGGTTCAACTGGCGCAGGCTCAGACGTACCAACCTGGCCTGGCCGAACAGGCGGGCGAACAGCAGCAGGGCGGCGACGGCGAAGATGGCCCGTCCGGCGGAGATCATCTGCGGGGTGGTGTTGGCCAGCTTGCCGAAGATCCCGGACAGGCCGAACAGCAGGGCACCCAGGTGGATCGCCCAGAGGGCAGTGCGCTGGTTCATGCCAGGCGTGCGCCTTTGACAGGTTGCTGAAAAGCTACCTGCGTTGCCGATCCTGCGTTAAAAACAGGCTCGGAATGCTCATTTACAGCTCGTAAACTCCGCTTCCTCGCCTGTTTTTTCCTTGTCTCGACTGCCTCGCCTACGCTTTTCAGCAGCCTGTCGGGCAGCGGCTTGTCGAAGCCGGCCAGCACCACCTTGTTGTCGGCGTCGTACACGCCGGTCACCAGCACCTCGGAGCGGACCCCGGCGATGCGTTTGGCGGCGAAGTTGCACACGCAGAGCACCTGGCGGCCGAGTAGTTCGTCGCAGCTGTAGTGGGCGGTGAGTTGCGCGCTGGATTGCCTGACGCCCAGTTCACCGAGATCGACCTGCAGCACATAGGCCGGTTTCAGGGCTTTCTCGCTGACCACGGCGGACAACACGGTGCCGACGCGCAGTTCCACCCGTTGAAAATCGTCCCATCCGATCTGTTGCATCCTACGTCTCCGCCGATTGCTGGTTGCAGTCTAGGGCGGCGCGGGGCGCGTGTCTGTCGCAGGGCTTGCGGCTTTTGTCGCATTACTCGCGCCGCTGGCGCAGAGCCCGGGCGGTGCAGCCGAACTGCCGCGACAGGGCCGCGGTAAAGGCGCTCTGCGAGCTATAACCCACCCGCGTGGCGATTTCGCCAATCGGCAGTGCGCTGCTCTGTAGCAACCGACGGCCCAGGTGCAGGCGGCGGCTGCGCACATAGTCCATGGGCGTTTGCCCGGTTTCCGCGAGAAAGCGCACATGAAAGCGTGCCGTCGATAGCCCGGCCAGGCGCGCCAGGTCGCTGACCTGCAGAGGGTGCGCCGCATGTCGGTCGATATGCGCATCGAGCGCCGCCAGCGGCAGGCGCTGGGCCATATGGGTGGTGCCGTGGTTATTGGCCAGGCTGGCCAGCAGCAGGGCGGCACCCTGCCGGGCGATCACCGGGTCATCGATCGGGCTGGCCGCCAGCCAGCTGACCAGTTGCCCCTGGGCGGGATTGAGGTCGACGGCCACGGGTTTTTCCAGCAAGCGGCGAGCGGCGTCGAGGTGGCTGCCCAGTTGCTGTTGCAGCCAGTGCTCGGAGGGCACATCGAGCACCAGGCACTGGCTGCCATGTCTGCTGCCGCAGGCATGCTGGGCGTCGCTGGGGATCACGGCCAGGGTCTGCCGGGTTACCTGACTGGCGCAGCCGGCAATCTCGAAATCCAGCCGTCCGCTCAGGCCGAACACCAGCTGGGCATGGGCGTGGCTATGGCTGAGCAGTTCGTGGCTGTAGTGACGCAGCGACAGCGGCGAGGGCATGGTGGGCTCCTTGTGTATGCCGGCAAGTCTAACAGGCCGTTGAAACACTACCTGCGTTGCCGATACGGCGTTAAAAACAGGTTCAAAATGCTCATGTACAACTCGTACACTCCGCTTTTTCGCCTTTTTTTGCCTTGTCTCGTCTGCCTCGCCTACGTTTTTCAACGGCCTGATAACCGCAGATCAGCGATGTGGGCTGTCATCGAACTGCCACGGCCCCGTCATGGGCGCTTCACCCATGCCGCGCAAGCTCAAGCAAACCCTGCCGGAGGCCGTCCATGAGCAGCGCTCAGCTCGCCAAACCCAGCCGCAAGCAACGTGTCCGCACCCTGTGGATTTCCGATGTGCACCTTGGCACCCGCGATTGCCAGGCCGAACACCTGGCGGCCTTTCTCAAGCGCTACCACTGCGACAAGCTCTATCTGGTCGGCGACATCATCGACGGCTGGCGGCTACGCAGCGGTTTCTACTGGCCCCAGGCGCACAGCAACGTGATCCGCCGCCTGCTGACCATGAGCAAGCGCGGCACCGAGGTGATCTACGTCACCGGCAATCACGACGAGTTCCTGCGCCGCTATTCCAGCCTGGTGCTGGGCAATATCCAGCTGGTCGACGAAGCCGAGCATGTCACCGCAGACGGCCGCCGCCTGCTGGTGATCCATGGCGACCAGTTCGATGTGATCACCCGTTATCACCGCTGGCTGGCCTTTCTCGGCGACTCGGCCTATGAACTGACCCTGACCCTCAATCGCTGGCTCAACCACTGGCGCAGCCGCTATGGCTACGGCTACTGGTCGCTGTCGGCGTACCTCAAGCACAAGGTCAAGAGCGCGGTGAACTTTATCAGCGACTTCGAGGAGGCCATCGCCCACGAGTGCCTCAAGCGCGGTTTCAATGGCGTGGTCTGCGGGCATATCCACCATGCCGAGATTCGCCCGATGGGCGCGGTCGAGTATATGAACTGCGGTGACTGGGTGGAGTCCTGCACGGCGCTGATCGAGCATCTGGACGGCGGCATCGAACTCTACCGCCTGGCCGACGACCAGGCGCGTCAGGCCGGGCAGCAGGATGCGCCGGTGGCTGCCGGCGAGCCGGCGCTATGAGGCTGCTGATCGTCTCGGATGCCTGGTCACCCCAGGTCAACGGCGTGGTCACCAGCCTGCAGGCGCTGGTCGGCGAACTGCGCGGCCTGGGCCACCAGGTCAAGCTGCTGTCGCCCGCGGACTTTCGCACCCTGCCGTGCCCGAGTTACCCGGAAATCCCCCTGGCGTGGGACCTCTGGCGGGTGGGCGCGGCGATTCGCGAGTTCCGTCCCGACTGCGTGCACCTGGCCACCGAGGGGCCCCTGGGCTGGGCCGCCCGGCGCTGGCTGGTCAAGCGTGGCCTGGCTTTTTCCAGCGCCATCCATACGCGCTTTCCCGAGTACGTCAACAGCCGCTGGCCCTGGGTGCCGCTGCGCTGGGGCTATGCCTTTCTGCGCGCCTTCCATCGCCCCAGCCAGGCGGTGCTGGTGACCACCGAGCGCATGCAGGAAGCGTTCGCCGGTTGGGGTTTCAAGCGTCTGGCGCTGTGGCGCAAGGGCGTGGATACCCAGCTGTTTCGCCCGCCAGCACAACCGCCGGCGGTGTCCAGCCTGGTGTTCCTGTATGTCGGGCGGATTGCCGCGGAAAAGAACGTCGAGGCCTTTCTGCGTCTGGATCTGCCAGGGGAAAAACAGGTGGTGGGCGATGGACCGCAGCGGACCGCCCTGCAAGCGGCCTACCCGCAGGTGAAGTTTCTCGGCTACCGACATGGCGCGGCACTGGCGCAGGCGTTCCAGCAGGCCAGCGTACTGGTGTTTCCCTCGCGCACCGATACCTACGGTCTGGTCATGCTCGAAGCCCTGGCCTGCGGCACGCCGGTGGCGGCGTTTCCGGTGGCGGGGCCGCTGGATGTGCTGCAGGCTGGCGTCAGCGGGGTGCTGGGCGAGGACTTGGGCGCGGCCTGCCTGGCGGCCCTGGCCCTGGATCGCGGGCGCTGCGCCGAGCTGGCGGCGCGGCAATCCTGGCGGGCCTCGGCGCTGGAGTTTCTGGCGCAGCAGCGGTTGCTCGATGGTGAGCTGTGTATGCCGGCCCAGGTGGGCTTAGAGCCTGTTCACGATCTCGCGAGCTAGAGTCCGGCAAGGCAGAAACCGGCGAGGACGCGGAGTGTACGAGTTGTACATGAGCATCCGAGTCGGTTTCTAACGCAGCAGGGCCGACGCGCAGCAGATCGTGAGCAGGTTCTTACATGATCACCTTGTCACGCAGCTTATCGGCCGCCTGACTGAGGGCCTGGATGACCTTCTGCTTGTCGAAGTTCTGGATTCCATTGGTGTCCAGGTACATGGAGAAGCCCGGCAGTTCGTGCTCGACATAGCTGGAGGTGGCCCCCAGGTCGCGGCGGAAGTCCACCACCTGGTAGATCTGCACCGGGCGGGTAAAGCCCTTGACGCTGATCTGGCCCTTGTCGCGGCACATGATCACGTCCTTGATCAGCGAATAGGTCTCATGGGAGATCAGGATCTCGCCGGACTCGGCGGCGCTTTCCAGGCGGCTGGCGAGGTTCACGTCGCGGCCGATGATGGTGTAGTCCATGCGCGTGTCGGCCCCGAAATTGCCCACGGTGCAGTAGCCGGTATTCAGGCCCATGCGGATTTCCAGGGGTTTGGTGATGCCCTGGGCGCGCCACTGCTGGCGCAGCACCTTCATGTGCTTGCGCATGGCGATGGCCATGGACACCGCCGCCACCGCATCCTTCTTGGCCCCTTTGCTGGCCGGGTCGCCGAAGAACACCATGACGCAGTCGCCGACGAACTTGTCGATGGTGCCGCCGTATTTCAGGCAGATCTTCGACATCTCGTTGAGGTAGGTGTTGAGCAGGTCGGTCAGGGCCTCGGCTTCCAGTTCTTCGGACAGCTCGGTAAAGCCCTTGATATCGGAGAAGAACACCGTGAGTTTCTTGCGCTGGGTCTCCAGGCGCACGCTCTTCTTGCCGGTGAAGATCGATTCCCACACCTGCGGCGACAGGTACTTGGCCAGGTTGCGCGCCAGGCGTGCGGCCTTTTCCTGTTCGCGCTTGATGTCGCTACGCACCTGGGCCAGGCGCAAGCCCTGCTGGTGCACGAAGTAGGCGGTGATGCAGATATACAGAATGGTGAACAGGATGCTGACCAGGGCCACCATGGCCGGGGTGTCGACCTCGACCTGGGGGCGAATCAGCACGGCGTTGAGCACGCTGCTGCTCAGGGCGATAAGGATCGCCAGCGCCATATAACGCAGGCCGCCGATCACCAGGGAGCTGAAACTCAGAATCAGCAGGGCCATCAGGCTTGGCACCACGGAGAAACCGAGCAGGACCATGGCGGCCCCCGCGTGCAGGGCATCGATAAACAGCAGGCCGAGGGTGGTTCTCTGCGGGTGGTCGCGTTTGAGACGCTGGCTCAACTGGTGGGCCAGATGGGGGTAGAGCAGGGCGTAGGGCACCATCCAGAGGATGTCATAGCCGAAATGCCGGACATAGGTACCAGCGGCAATGCTGGCGGCAATGGCGATATAGGCCAGCACGCGTGCGTAATATTCGCGCAGCGGCGGTGCCGGTAAGGCGGGAAGCCGGGTCGGGGTCTGGGCATTCATGCTATGGCGGGGATCCCTGCTGAGATGCGGCGTCTCTACTGGACGTCTACTGGTCGGCAAACCTTCGTTGGGTAAGCGACAAAGGTCGGGATCATAACCAAGCGGGCAGGCATGAGCCAAGCATGGCGGCCGAATGGTGCAGTATTGGCCGCAATCGGTAGTGGGGGGCTCCGGGTTCCTAGAATTTGATCCGCCCGGTAAAGGCGTCCTTGAGCATCACCCAGTCGCCCATCAGGCTGTACAGCGGGTATTGGAAGGTCGCCGGGCGGTTCTTCTCGAAGCCGAAGTGGCCGACCCAGGCGAAGCCGTAGCCGACCAGGGGAACGGCCAGCAACCAGAGCCACTGCTGGCTGAGCAGGGTGTAGGCGAGGATGCACAGCACCAGCAGGCTGCCGACGTAGTGCAGGCGGCGGCAGGTGGCATTGCTGTGTTCCTGCAGGTAATAGGGGTAGAACTCGGCGAAGCTGGTGTAGCGTGGCGGGCTTTCAGTGGTCATGGCATGCCTCCTGTTATGGCGCTGTACGTAGGGGCTGTTGCAGCCTGCGCCGGTTACTTGCAGTCTAGGACGACTGACTCGCCGGGCCACTGACATTAAGTGCCAGTTTAGTATCCTTGGGCGGCATCCGAGGTCTTTGGGCAGGTCAGCGCCACAGACCCTAATGGACACGACAATAAGAAAACCCCATGCGTGAACGTACCACCTCTTCGAATTGGGCCTTGGGCATTGTCCAGGCGCTGGAAATGGGCGGCGTCGACTGCCGTGCGATCTTCCCCGAGCTGGGGCTCGATTACGCCGCGCTGGAAGACCCCGATGCGCGTTTCCCCCAGGACGGCATGACTCGCCTGTGGCAGCGTGCGGTGGAGCTGTCGGGGGACCCGGCAATCGGCCTGAACATGGCCAAGGTGGTGCGCCCGGCGTCGTTTCATGTGGTCGGCTATGCGCTGATGTCCAGCCGCACCCTGAAGGAGGGCTTTGCCCGCCTGGTGCGTTATCAGCGGATTATCGGCGAGGGAGCGGACCTGAGCTTTCGGCCGCAGCGCAACGGTTATGAGTTGACCTTGGCGATCCATGGTGACCGCCTGCCCGCTGCGCGGCAGAGCTGCGAGGCGTCGCTGGCCTACGCCCTGGCATTCTGTCGGTGGATGACCGGCAAACCGATTCGTCCGCAACGGGTGTTGTTCCAGGGCGACCCGCCGGCGGATCTGCAACCCTTCGAGCAGGTTTTCCAGGGGCCGTTGCAGTTCAATGCCGACCATTACGGCTTGCTGTTCGAGCGCGCCGACATGGACATGCCGCTGCCCACGGCCAACGAATCCCTGGCCCAGTTGCACGACAGGTTTGCCGGCGATTACCTGGCGCGCTTCTCGGAAAGCCGTGTCACTCACCTGACCCGCCAGGTGCTGTGCCGTCTGCTGCCCCAGGGCGAGCCCCGGCGTGAGGTGGTGGCGCAGGCCCTGCATCTGTCGCAGCGCACCCTGCAGCGGCGCTTGCAGGAGGAGGGCAGCAGTTTTCAGCAGCTGCTCGACGACACCCGCCGCGAACTGGCCCAGCAGTACCTGGCCCAGCCCGCCCTGAGCCTGCTGGAGGTGGCCTACCTGCTGGGGTTCGCCGACCCGAGCAATTTCTTCCGGGCCTTCCGCCGCTGGTTCGGGCTGACGCCCGGCGAGTACCGCGCGGGCTTGTAAGCAGGGCGCTGCAATTGCAAGCCGGGCGGCTTAATGACGCCAGAAGTTGGCGGTTAGCAGCACCAGTACGGTAATGATTTCCAGGCGGCCGAGCAGCATGCCGGCGGCCAGTACCCACTTGGCGGCATCCGGCAAGCTGGCGAAGTTGCCGGCCGGGCCGATGATCGGGCCGAGGCCCGGGCCGACGTTGCACACCGCGGTGGCGGCACCGGTGAGGGCGGTAATCGGGTCCAGCCCGAGCATCGCCAGAAACAGGGCGATGGCGGCGATGGTCATGGTGATAAAGAAGGAGAAGGTCAGGATCGAGCGAACGATTTCTTCGTCGAGGTTGTGGCCGTTGTACTGCTGTTTGATCACCGCGCGCGGGTGCACCATCTGCTTGAGGTTGGCGCGCAGCAGGGACAGCGCGACCTGGAAGCGGAACATCTTCAGGCCGCCGGTGGTGGAGCCGGAGCAGCCGCCGACGAAGGTCAGGTAGAAGAAGGTCATAAAGGCGAAACCGCCCCAGGTGCTGTAGTCGCCCAGGGCATAGCCGGTGGTGGTGGCAATCGACACCACGTTGAAGCTGGCCAGGCGCAGGGCATCGATAAAGGCATGTTCGGAGTTGAGCCAGAGCCAGACGCTGAACACCAGGCACACGATCACCAGCATCGAGACAAAGCCGCGGACCTGTTCGTCCTTGAGCAAGGCCTTGCGATTGCCCCGCAGGCTGGCCACATACAAGGTAAAGGGCAGGCTGCCGAGCAGCATCAGGGGGATGGCGACCCAATGGCTGGCCGGGCCGAAGTTACCCATGGAGTTGTCGGAGGTGGAGTAGCCCGCGGTGGAAACCGAGGTCATCGAATGGTTGATCGCATCGAACCAGCCCATGCCGGAGAACCAGTAGGCGATGACGCCGATCAGGGTGAACACCAGGTAGATGGAGACGATGTACTTGGCCGCCATATGCGAGCGCGGCATGACCTTCTCGCCCCAGTCCGAGGACTCGGTCTGGAACAGGCGCATGCCCCCGACGCGCAGCAGGGGCAGTACCGCCACGGCCATGGCGATAAAGCCGATACCGCCCAGCCACTGCAGCATCGAGCGCCAGATCAGCAGGCCCGGCGAGGCCGTGTCCAGGCCCGTGATCACCGTGGAACCGGTGGTGGTGACCCCGGACATGGTTTCGAAGAAGGCATCGGTGTAGCTGATATGGTGAATCAGCGCCATCGGCAGGGCGGCGAAGATGCACACGATCAGCCAGCTGGCGGTGGTCAGCATGTACATGTCCCGTGGCCGCAGCTGGGTATTCTGCGGGCGGCCCTGGGACACCATGACCAGGCCGGCGACAAAGGTGATCAGGCTGGACCAGAGAAAGGCATTGAGCTCATGGGCTCTATCGAAAACCAGCAGGGTCAGCATCGGCACAATCATGCCAATGGCCAGGGTGATCAGAAAAATACCGTTGATAAAAGCGATGATTCTTACAGTCGGCCAAGCCATGTAAGGGAACTCGGGTTGAGGGCGGCAAAGGGCGCCATTCTACTCGCGTCGCCGGCGCTGTAAACCGGCGCACGCGCGGCACCTGAACGGTCGTCGACATCCTCAGACTAGATGAAAAGATTGGGGCCGCTGCAAGGGCAAAACCCTTGTGGGGTGGGCCTCGACCTGGCTTGCCCAGGCGCTTGCCTATCTGCAGGTGGCCGGGCTGGTGGGGCGCATATTTTTCCCACCCCTGCGTTAGCAGGCTCTAGAATTCGCCCTTATTCAATCTAGCGAGGTGGCCGATGGATGCCCTTGATGCGTTGCTAAACCGTGTTTCCGCGCCGCGTTTGTGTGAGCCGGCACCGGATGCGGGCCAACGTGAGCTGCTTTTTCGTGCTGCGCTGCGGGCACCGGATCATGGCCAGTTACGTCCCTGGCGCTTTCTCACCATCGAGGGCGCGGCGCGGGAGCAACTGGGCGAACTGTTGGCCCAGGCGCTGCCTGCCGATGCCAGCCCCGAAGCCCTGAACAAGGCCCGGGCCATGCCGTTGCGGGCGCCGCTGCTGGTGGTGGTGATCGCGCGGGTGCAGGAGCATCCCAAGGTGCCGGCACAGGAGCAGGTGATAGCCGCCGGCTGTGCCGCCCACGGCATTCTGCTGGCCGCCCATGCCCAGGGTATCGGTGCGGTCTGGCGCACCGGTGAACTGGCCTATAACGCCCAGGTGGCGGCTGGCCTTGGGCTGGTCGCGGGCGAGCAGATTGTCGCCTTTCTTTACCTGGGCACGCCGGAGCGCGAGTTGCGCACGCCGCAGCCGCTGCAGCTGGCCGACTTCGTCGCCGCCTGGCCCCATTAATACGGAGTCGCGTAGCGGCGACTTCTGATGCCCTTCTCCCACCGGGAGAAGGTGGCGCGTAGCGCCGGATGAGGGGGTCAGTTCACCGCCTGGCGCGCCTGCCCGAGCGGCAGCAGCAGGCTGGCGCAGAAACCGCCCTGGGCCAGATTGCTCAGTTCCAGGCGACCGCCGTGGCGCTCGGCGGCGCGGCGGGCAATCGCCAGGCCCAGGCCGTGGCCGGGGCTGGTTTGTCCGGGGGCGCGGAAAAACGGTTCGCCCAGGCGGGCCAGGTGCTCCTGGGGAACGCCGGGGCCGTGGTCGCGCACGCTGATCCGCAAGTGCCCGCCGTGCTGGCTTGCACTCAGTTCAATCGGTTGCCCCGCCGGATTGAAGCGCAGGGCATTGCGCAGCAGGTTTTCCAGGGCACGTTCGAGCATATCGGGCCAGCCGTTGAGGCTGAGGCCCGGGGTCAACTGCAGGGCAATCCGCTGTTCGGGGGCGTCCAGCAGGGCATCTTCCTGCAGTTTGTGCAGCAAGCCGTCGAGCTCGATGGGCTGCGCCGCGCCCGGGTCGGCATCGAGGCGCGCGAGGGCGAGGATTTCGCCGATCAGCGCCTCCAGGCGATCGCATTCGCGGGTCAGGCGCGGCCAGAAGGTTTCCCGCTCTGCCGCGTCGGCGCGCTCGGCCAGGGCCAGGGCGATGCGTAGGCGCGCCAGGGGCGAGCGTAGCTCGTGGGAGACGTCGCGCAGCAACTGGCGCTGGCTGCCGATCAAGCCCTGCAGGCGCGCGCCCATGCGGTTGAAGTCGCTGGCCAGCACGCCCAGCTCATCGCGGCGCTGGGCCAGGTGCGCCAGGCTGTTCTGCTGGTAGGCGGTCTGGCCGAGGTCGTGCACCGCGCCGCGCAGGCGGTCGAGGGGGCGGGTGATGGACAGGGTCAGCCAGAGGCTGAACAGGGTCAGCACCACTAGGGCGATGCCCAGCGCGCTCAGCGGCATCAGCAGGCTTTCGCGCTGCCAGGCGGCCACTTCTGGATTGGGGATGCGGTAGATAAACAGGTAGGTTGCACCGCTCAGCGGGCTGTTGTAATCGTCATTCAGACGCCGCCAGGGCAGGCGCTTGGGGTTTTGTGCGCGGGCTTCGAAGGCCGCCGCGCGGGGCGGAAAGGTGCCGCGCACCAGGGGCTGACCGTTCTCGCCGAGCACCTGCACATTGATGCGAAACCTTTCTTTGCGCTGCTCCAGATACGCCTGGGCGGCCTGAGGGCCCTGTTGTTCATAGCGCTGCGTCCAGCCTTCGGCCAGCCCCGCCACGGCGGGGTGCTGGCTGAGCAGCCAGGCGTCCTGGTTGAGCATGCGCCCAAGCAGCATGGACAGCCCGGCAACCAGGGCAATAGCCAGCCAGAAGCTGGCAAAGATGCGCCAGAACAGTGACCGCACGGTAGCTCCTTAGTAGTTAATGGCTGTGGTGGAAACGGTTACGCCCATCAGACCTTACGGCGTGATGGACGTATGACCGCTAGGCCGGGTTAGTTCTTCTTCGCCTGCTCGGCCTGCCAGGCTTTGAATGCCTGACGCTCGGCGCGGCGCTCTTCCATCTTCTTCTGGTGCTCATCGAAGGCTTTCTGTTGCTCGGGCTTGAGCAGGTCGCGGATGGCGCTGTGCTGCTTGTCCTTGGCGGCCTTGAGCTCATCCTGCATGGCTTGCCGTTCGGCGGCCGGGAGTTTGTCCAGGTAGCGCTGGGTGATGGCATGGCGATTCTTCATCTGCTCGCCCATCAGTTTGCGGATTTCGCGGGATTGCTCCCTGCTCAGATCGAGCTCTTTGAACATCCGCGAGCCGTGTTCGCCATGATGGCCGCCGCCGTGATACGGGCCGCCTTCGGGCATGGCCATGGCCAGGGTCGGCAGGGTCAGGGCGAGCAATACAGCGGTAAGGGTCTTGCGCATGATGGATCTCCTTGTCTGAAACCGGTTGATACCGGATGAGCCCAGTCTAGGGCGGTCAAGGTCAGGGGCGGTCAGGGCAAGGTAAAGCTTGGGTAAAGAGCGCGGCGGAACTGATTTACATAATCTCTGTAAAACCTCGCGAGCTAGAGTCATGCAAGGCGCTGCGTTAGTAACAGCCTCCGGCTGGTCAAAACAGGCGAGATACGCAGCGCAGCGGAGTAACAGCCATCGGCTGGCCCATAGGGTGAGTGCAGCGAATCAAGCGGACTGGGCTCGCACGCGAGTTTACTGCTGCACATGAGCATTACTCGTTTCACTCGCCCTCCGGGTCGCGCTAAAGCGCGTTAGCCGCAAGCGGCATTCCGAGCCTGTTTTTAACGCAGCAGGGCCGACGCGCAGCAGGTTTTAAACGCTGTAGTAATAGCCGCGGCTGCGCAAGGCGAGGATGCGCGGGCGACCATCGGCATGGGGGCCGAGTTTCTTGCGCAGGTTGCTGACGTGCATGTCCAGGCTGCGGTCATACAGGGTCAGCTTGCGGCCCAGGGCCAGTTGCGCCAGCTCCTGTTTGTCCACCGGCTCCCCTGGTTGGCGCAGCAGAGCTTCGAGGATACGGCTCTCCGAGAGGGTCAGGAGCACTTCCTGCTCGCCCAGGGCGACGATGCCGCGGGCCTGGCTGTAATGCAGGTCGCCCAGCTCCAGCTGGCTGGAGGCGGCGGGAGGCAGCGCGCGGCGCAGCACGGCACGCAGGCGCGCGGTCAGCTCGCGAGGGTCGCAGGGTTTGGCCAGGTAGTCATCGGCACCCAACTCCAGGCCGAGAATACGGTCAAGCGGTTCGCCGCGGGCGGAGAGCATCAGTACCGGCAGTTCGGGATGGTCGCTGCGCAACTGCTTGAGCAGCTCCAGGCCGCTGCCGTCGGGCAGCATGACATCCAGCACCACCGCATCCGGAGCCTGAGTGGCCAGGGCCAGGCGCGCACTGCTGCCGTCGTGGCAGGCGCTGACCTGGAAGCCTTCCTGGGTCAGCCAGCTGGCCAGCAGCTCGCACAGTTCGATGTCGTCGTCGATTAACAGCAAGGCACTCATAGGCTCAGTTCAACCACTCTCGGCGCGAACGTCGCTTGCCGCGCAGCAATGCTCCGATGATAACCCCGAGCAGGCCGGCCCCGGCACCGATGGCAAACCATATCTGCTGCTCGCTGACCAACTGCTGCGGGGCCTGGGCCTGAACCTTCTTGAGCTGCAGCTTGAGGCGCTGGTTCTCCTGGCGCAGGCGTTGCAACTGCACGCTCTCGCGTTCGCCGTCGTTGGCCTGCAGCTCGGCTGCTATGGCTTCGCGTTGTTCCTCGCTGATGGCCAGACGCTGTTCCAGGCTGTCGATCTGCGCCTGGGCCGCGGACACTTGCGCCGCCGGTGGCTGCGGCGGGCTTTGCTCGGCCTGCGCGGCGGCGCTCAGCGACAGGGTCAGTAGCAGAATCAGCGGGTCTGGACGCATCGGAACTCCTGTTTGTACTTATTGTTATCGGGCATTCGGCACGGCGGCCGGCGTCAGGGCAGGACCAGCTTGAACGGCTTGACCTGGACCGCGGCATAGACTCCGGCCGCGCGATAGGGGTCGGCGTCGGCCCAGCTCTGTGCGGCGCTCAGGGAATCGAATTCGGCCACGATCAGGCTGCCGGTAAAGCCGGCCGAGCCCGGGTCGCTGCTGTCCACGGCCGGGTGCGGGCCGGCCAGCACCAGGCGGCCTTCGCTTTTCAGCTGCTCCAGCCGGGCCAGATGGGCGGGGCGGGCGCTGAGGCGGTTTTCCAGGGAGTTTTCCACATCGGTGGCAATGATGGCGTAGAGCATCTCGGTCCTTAATTAGGGGCGTGGCGCTGGGCTGGTGTGCGGGGAGAAAAGCAGCCCGGCCAGGCAAAGTCGAGGAAATATTGGCGCAGGCCAGCAAGAATCCATATCTGCCGGCATAATAACAAACATAAATTACCGGGAAAGCGCCTCTATGGATGTCGATCTGCATTGCCACAGCACCGCTTCGGATGGCGCACTTGCGCCGGCTTTGGTGGTGGCGCGGGCGTTCGAGCGCGGTGTGCGTTTGCTGGCTCTGACCGATCACGACACCCTGGATGGGCTGGATGAGGCGCACGCGGCCGCGCAGGCCTTGGGTATGCAGCTGGTCAATGGCATCGAGCTGTCCTGCACCTGGGGCGGGGCGACCATTCATGTGCTGGGCTATGCCTTCAATCGTGATGCGCCGGCGCTGCAGCAGGCGATTGCCGAATTGCACGAGGGCCGCTGGTTGCGCGCCGCGGAGATCGGCAAGCGCCTGGAAGCCAAGGGCATGCCGGGGGCGTTGGATGGCGCGCGGGCCATGCAGCAGGAGCTTGGCGACAGCGGCAATGCTCCGGCGCGGCCGCATTTCGCCGATTTTCTGGTGCGCAGCGGTTATGTCAAGGACCGCGCCGAAGCGTTTCGCAAATGGCTGGGCTCGGGCAAGCTGGGCGATGTCAAACAGCACTGGCCCGAATTGGCGCAGGCCGTGGATACCCTGCGCCGTGCCGGTGCCTGGGTCAGCCTGGCGCATCCCTGGCAGTACGACTTTACTCGGAGTAAAAGGCGCAAGTTGATCGCCGAATTCGTCGGTGCCGGTGGGCACTCGCTGGAAGTGGTCAACGGTATGCAGCCGGCCGAGCAGGTCGGCAGCCTGGCGATTCTGTCGCGCGAATTCGGCATGTTCGTCACCGCGGGCAGTGATTTTCACGCACCGGGTCAGTGGTCAGAGTTGGGCGTATATCGCCCGGTTCCCGAGGATCTACCGCCCCTTTGGGCACGGTTTCAGCATGTCCAGCAGCCTACTGCAATCTGAACAGGGTTTTAGCGTGAGTCAGTTCTTCCAGATCCATCCGGAAAATCCTCAGTCGCGCCTGATAAAACAGGCGGTGGCGATCATCAGGGCCGGCGGTGTGGTGATCTATCCGACCGATTCATCCTATGCGGTCGGCTGCCATATCGGCGACAAGAACGCGGTAGAGCGCATTCGCCGCCTGCGCCAACTGGACGACAAGCACAACTTCACCCTGGTGTGCCGCGACCTGTCGCAGCTCAGCAGCTTTGCCAAGGTCGATACGGCGGCCTTCCGTCTGCTCAAGACCCATACGCCCGGGCCCTATACCTTTATCCTCAGCGCCACCCGCGAAGTGCCGCGCATGCTGTTGCACGCCAAGCGCCGCACCATAGGGCTGCGCGTGCCCAGCCATCCGATCGCCATGGCCTTGCTGGAGGAGTTTGGCGAGCCGCTGATGAGCGTCAGCCTGATCCTGCCGGGCGAAGACCTGCCGATGAGCGACCCCTACGAGATGCGTCAGATTCTCGAGCATCAGGTCGACCTGATCATCGATGGCGGTTTCGGCGGGCTGGCGGCTTCCACCGTGGTCAGCCTGCTCGACGATGAGCCGGAAATCGTCCGCGTCGGCTGCGGCGACCCGACGCCCTTCGTCGAGGCCTGAGTGTCTCGCCGAAAGGCGTTGCTCCTCTATCCGTCTCGGCTGCCGTTGCAGCGCTCGAGGCTATAGCACCAGCACCACCAGAACGGCCACCAGCAGGATGATGATCACATCATTGCCGCTCAATGCTCCGGCAGCCGGCAGGCTGTCGATACGCTGGGCGAGGGTGGCGACTTCCGTCGGTGTCAGCGCATCGACCCGGTTACGGGCCAGGGCTGGCGATACATCCATTTGCTGCAAATGCTCCTGCACGCTGGCGCGGGCGAGGAATTCGCTGACTTTGTCGCGGTCGGCCTGGGTGGCCTGTTCGGCGATGACTTCCTGAGTTGCGATCATGCCGGCCTGCACGGCTGGCGACGACAGGGCCAGCACACAGGCGGCCAGTACGGCGATGGCGACGCTGAGAAGGGACGTTTTCATGCTGCGCTCTCCCGAAGTGGGGGCGGGATACGCGCTCAGCCAGTGGCGGCCTGCGCGCGACTCTGCCGTTGGCCATGACTGCAGAGGACTATGCCCGTGGCATCATAAAATAAGACCCGATGCCCCCTGGGCGGTTCCCTCGTCGTTTTTCCCGCAGCGGCGGCGAGCCTCGCTATACTTTGTCCCCTGTCGATTCGTTTAGGTAACCTGGTTTGAGTCTTGTCGATTCCGAGCGCCGCGTGCTGTCCGGCATGCGCCCCAGTGGCCGCCTGCACCTTGGCCACTACCACGGCGTGCTGAAAAACTGGGTCAAGATGCAGCACAGCTACGAGTGCTTCTTCTGCATCGTCGACCTGCATGCCCTGACCACCGACTACGATGAGGTTGGCTCGCTTTCCCAGCGGGTGATGGACATGGCGGTGGATTGGCTGGCGGCCGGTATCAGCCCCAGTTCGGCGACCCTGTTTATCCAGTCCCAGGTACCCGAGCACGCCGAACTGCACCTGCTGCTGTCGATGATCTGCCCGCTCAGCTGGCTGGAGCGGGTGCCGTCCTACAAGGAGCAGCAGGAACAGTTGCACGGCAAGGACCTGAGCACCTTCGGTTTTCTCGGTTATCCCCTGCTGCAGGCCGCTGACATCCTGCTCTATCGCGCCGGCGTGGTGCCGGTGGGCAGCGATCAGCTGGCGCATATCGAGTTCGCCCGCGATGTGGCGCGCCGCTTCAATCACCTCTACGGGCGCGAGCCGGGTTTCGAAGACAAGGCCGAGGCGGCCATCGTCAAGCTGGGAAAGAAAACCGCCACGCTCTACAACAACCTGCGCAAGGCTTATCAGGAACAGGGCGATGTCGACTCCCTGGAGATCGCCCGCGCCCTGCTCAAGGATCAGCAAAGCATGACCCTGGGCGACAAGGAGCGGCTGTTCGGCTACCTGGAGGGCGGCGGCAAGGTGATCCTGCCCGAGCCCCAGCCATTGCTGAGCGAATCGCCGAAGCTGCTGGGCCTGGATGGCAGCAAGATGTCCAAGTCCAACAACAATGCGATTTTCCTGCGCGATAGTGCAGGCGAGGTCGAGGACAAGATCCGCCGTATGCCCACGGACCCCGCGCGGGTGCACCGCGGCGACCCTGGCGATCCGGCGCTCTGCCCGGTGTGGCCGATGCACCAGCTGTATTCCAGTGAGGCAACCTGCACCTGGGTCCAGCAGGGTTGCAAAAGCGCGGGCATCGGCTGCCTGGAGTGCAAGGCCCCGCTGATCGAGGCCGTGCAGAACGAGTTGAAACCCTTGCAGGCGCGGGCGCTGGATTATCAGGACAACCCCGACCTGGTGCGCCAGATTCTCGCCGAAGGGGCCGACCGGGCACGTTCCGAGGCCCGCGAAACCCTGGGCGAAGTGCGCATGGCCCTGGGTTTGAATTACCGCTAAGTCCGCCAACGAGAGCCCCATGTCCAATCCGCCGTCGCAGGAAACCGTCGATACCCAGGCCGGTGCTCAGCAGGAACTGCCGTTCGCCCTGGTCTATGGCCAGGCGGTGACCGAGATGCCGCTGGACCTGTATATCCCGCCGGATGCCCTGGAAGTCTTCCTGGAAGCCTTCGAGGGGCCGCTGGATCTGTTGCTCTACCTGATTCGCAAACAGAACATCGACGTGCTGGATATCCCGGTGGCGGAAATCACCCGCCAGTACATGGGTTATGTCGAGCTGATGCAGTCGGTGCGCCTGGAACTGGCCGCCGAGTACCTGGTGATGGCGGCCATGCTCGCCGAGATCAAGTCGCGCATGCTGCTGCCGCGCTCCAGCGAGGCCGAGGTCGAAGAAGACGATCCGCGTGCCGAGCTGATCCGCCGTCTGCAGGAGTACGAGCGCTACAAGGCCGCCGCCGAAGGCATCGATGGCCTCACCCGGGTTGGCCGCGACCTCACCGTGCCGCGACTGGAGGCCCCCGAAGCGCGGGCGCGCAAACTGCTGCCGGATGTCAGCCTGGAAGAGCTGCTGCTGTCCATGGCCGAGGTGCTGCGCCGCGCCGACATGTTCGAAAGCCACCAGGTGACCCGCGAGGCGCTGTCGACCCGCGAACGTATGAGCGAGGTGCTGGAGCGCCTCAAGGGCGGCGGTTTTGTGCCCTTTGTCGCGCTGTTCAGTGCAGAGGAAGGCAAGCTCGGGGTGGTGGTAACCTTTATGGCGGTACTCGAGCTGATCAAGGAATCCCTGGTCGAGCTGGTACAAAACGAGGCCTATGGGCCAATCCATGTGCGTGCGCGGGCTGAATAAGCATGAATCTCAACGAACCCCGTGAACTGGCCAGCCTGCTGGAAGCCTTCCTGCTGGCCTCCGGCAAACCGCAGTCGCTGGAGCGCCTGTACGAGTTGTTCGAAGAGGGCGAACGTCCGGAACCGGCGGTCTTCAAGAAGGCGCTGACGCACCTGGGCAAGTCCTGCGAAGGGCGCGCCTTCGAGCTTATCGAAGTGGCGTCCGGTTACCGTCTGCAAGTGCGTGAGCGTTTCGCGCCCTGGGTCGGGCGGTTGTGGGAAGAACGTCCGCAGCGCTACTCGCGGGCCATGCTCGAGACCCTGGCGCTGATCGCCTACCGTCAGCCCATCACCCGCGGCGAGATCGAGGATGTGCGCGGTGTGGCGGTCAACAGCCATATCGTCAAGACCCTGCTGGAGCGCGAATGGATTCGTGTGGTCGGCTACCGCGATGTGCCGGGCAAGCCGGCGATGTTCGCCACCACCCGGCTGTTTCTCGATCACTTCAACCTGAAAAGCCTCGACGAGCTCCCGCCCCTGGCCGCCCTGCGCGAGCTGGAGCCGGAGCCGCTGCTGGCCTTCGACGACGAGCAGGAAGCCCCGCAAAGCCTGCAGGCCCGCGCCGATCTGGCCCTGGCCGACGAGCCGGCGCTGGAGGCGCTGGAGGCGCTGGAGGCGAGCGAGGAAACCAGTTTCAGCAGCCTGCTGGCCGAGCTGGACTCGATGGAGCAGGGGCTGAAGACCGACTTCGACGATCTGCCCGAGCAGGACGATGAGCTTGCCGATGCAGGGGAGCCTCATTCGGCCCTGGATAAAGAGCAGCTGCCTGAGTGAAGGGGCGGTAGCGACCCGGATTGCATCCGGGCAGCGCGCTTTCGGAGGCTTCGCCGTATTGCCGGCTATCGACTCGGCTGGCGGCTGCTACGCTGAGTCAGTGCGCAAGTGCCGCGTTTCGCGTATGCTCCGCGCCCCTTCGACGACTTGCTGTCGTCCATCACCAGAGAAAACACCGGGAGGTGCCCAGATGAGTGAATCCGAAGAATACAGCCCAGCAGGCGAGAAACTGCAGAAAGTCATGGCGCGCATGGGCCTGGCTTCACGCCGTGAAATCGAAGCCTGGATCAGCGCCGGCAGGGTCAAGGTCAATGGCGCAATCGCCAGCCTCGGCATGCGGGTCGACCTGCACGACGCGATTGCCGTCGATGGCAAGGTGATTCGCCGCGAAGAAGCCGCCGAGAGCGTGCGCCGCGTGATCATCTATAACAAGCCCGAAGGCGAGATCTGCACCCGTGACGACCCGGAAGGCCGTCCGACCGTGTTCGACCGTCTGCCGCGGCCGAAAGAAGGTCGCTGGATCAATATCGGCCGCCTCGACATCAATACCACCGGTCTGCTGATGTTCACCACCGACGGTGAACTGGCCAACCGCCTGATGCACCCTTCCTATCAGATGGACCGCGAGTACGCCGTGCGCGTGCGCGGCGAAGTCGACGAGGAGATGATCGAACGCCTGAAGGCCGGGGTGATGCTCGAAGACGGCCCGGCCAAGTTCACCGACATCAAGGAAGCCCCCGGCGGCGAAGGCTTCAACCACTGGTACCACTGCGTGGTGATGGAAGGCCGCAACCGTGAAGTGCGTCGTCTATGGGAATCCCAGGGCCTGGTGGTCAGCCGTCTGAAGCGCGTGCGCTTCGGCCCGGTATTTATCACCTCGGACCTGACCATGGGCCGCTGGCGCGAAATGAGCCAGCGCGAAGTGGATATTCTCAGCGAGGAAGTCGGCCTCAAGCCGGTGGCCCTGCCGGATATGAAGGAAAAGACCCGCGACAAGCTCGATCGCCTGCAGCGCAAATCGGCCAAGCCGGTGGGCCGCGCCGCGCGTCCGGAGCGGACCCTGCGTCCGGCCCATGGTGGCGCGAGCGAGGGCGACCAGGGGCGCGCACGGGCACCCCGTGGCGAAGGCGCGGAGCGGGGCGAGCACCCGCAGCGTACGCCACGCGCGCCACGTCCCGAGTCGGGGCGTGAGCCGCAAGGCCGTGGTCAGGCGGGCAAGGGCACGCCGGTGGCCGAGCGACCGCGTGACGTCAACAAGAAGCGTCCGGCCAAGCCCGGCGCGCAGCCGCGTCCCGCCGTGGCCCTGACCGAGCGTCCGTCGCGCAAGCCGGCCGGTGCACCGGTCAAGCGTCGCAGCCAGCCGACCAGCGAGGGTCAGCGCCCTGGCTTTGGTCGTGGTAGCCGCAAGCCCGAGTAACGCCCGGGTGCTGTAAAACAAAAGGCGACCCTCGGGTCGCCTTTTGCATATCCGTGATAGTCAGCCAGCCATGGACAGGCGGTTACGGCCTTCGCGTTTGGACACGTAAAGGGCGCTGTCGGCCCGGCGCAGCAGGCTTTCCATGGATTCGCCCGGCAGCAGGCAGGCGCAGCCGAGGCTGACGGACAGGGCGATGGCGCGATGCTCCACCAGGTACTGGATGCCCATGACCGCCATGCGCAGGCGCTCGCCGACCATGGAGGCGGCTTCGCGGCTGGTATTGGAAAGCAGCACCAGAAATTCCTCGCCGCCATAGCGGAACACCATGTCGACATTGCGCAGGCTGTCTTTCAGGGCGTTGGCCACGGCCTTGAGTGCCTCATCGCCAATGCTGTGACCGTGCTGGTCGTTGATCTGCTTGAAGTGGTCGATATCGACCATCAGCACCGACAGTGGCTGCAGGTTGCGCCGGGCCATGTCGACCTCACGCTGCAGGGTCTGGGTCATGGCCACGCGGTTGCCGGTTTCGGTCAGCGGGTCGCGCAGTGCGGTCTGCAGGGCGGCGCGGTAGAGCAGGGCGTTGCGCAGTGGGAACAACAGGCTGGCCAGCAGGGATTCGAGTTGGCCCAGTTCGTCTTCGCTGAAGCGCTGGTTGCGGCGGAAGGTCAGCTCGCCGAGGTATTCGCCGTCGTGGTTGAGGCGGTAGCCGGCCGAGTGGTTGGCGCGCTCGCCCAGATCCAGGCGCAGGTCGCAGGAGGCCAGCTGGTAGCTCAGGGCGCTGAGCGGTACCAGGCGCTGCACGGCGTCGAAGAACAGTTCGAGAATGCGCTCGGTTTCCAGGGAGGTCTGCAGTTGCAGGCTTAGCTGTTGGCGCAGTTGCGCCAGGCTGACCGGTTTGAGAGTCTTTTGCGCCCTGCTGGCATAGCCCAGACGCTGCAACTTGGCGGCATCGAAGTCTATGGTGTTGGATTGGTTGTGCGGGGCCATTAAGCCTTACCTCTTGCGCGATTCGCGACGACTGGAAGAGGTAGAGCGAATTTCATGCCAAGCGCACTGTTATAGAAAAAATGCTTTTATTTCATGCATTTAGTTCTGTGTGGCTGAATTGGCGCGGCAAGAAACTGCCGGTTGCTTGCCGCTGGTAATGGCTATTTGCCGCTACCGTTATGGCGGCCGCCGGAAAACCGGCGGTAGGAGCGAGGGGTTGCAAGTTGTCGAGCGTCAGGCCATTGACCCCTCGTGCTGTCCGGGCCCGTCGGTTGTAGGCTGGGTTGGGCGGCGTTCCGCTGAGGAGCAGCGCGACGAAGCCTAACGAGATCTGCCGCTGTCGGGCTTCGCTGCGCTCAACGCCAACCTACGCGCGCGTGCCGATCGATGCGCAGCAGGCCGCGAGCTACTGGGCGTCGAACGCCTGGCCATTGACCCCGGTGCTGTCCGGGCCCATCAGGTACAGGTAGATCGGCATGATGGCTTCCGGCAGCGGGTTGTTGGTCGGGTTTTCGCCCGGGTAGGCCTGGGCGCGCATGTCGGTGCGGGTGGCACCCGGGTTGACGCTGTTGGCGCGCACATTGGCAATGCCGTCGACTTCGTCGGCGAGTACCTGCATCAGGCCCTCGGTGGCGAATTTCGATACCGCGTAGGCACCCCAGTAAGCGCGGCCCTTGCGGCCGACGCTGCTGGAGGTAAATACCACCGAGGCGTCGCTGGAGAGTTTCAGCAGCGGCAACAGGGTGCTGGTGAGCATAAACATGGCGTTGACGTTGACCTGCATGACGCGCATGAAGTTGTCGCCGGAAAGCTGCTCCAGTGGCGTGCGCGGGCCGATGATCGAGGCGTTGTGCAGCAGGCCGTCGAGCTTGCCGAACTCGTTCTCTATCGTGGCCGCCAGTTCATCGTATTGGTGCGGCAGGGCGGTTTCCAGATTGAACGGGATCACCACCGGCTGCGGGTGGCCGGCCGCTTCGATGGCGTCGTAAACCCGGCCGAGGTTTTCTTCGGTCTTGCCCAGCAGCAGCACCGTGGCACCAAAGGCGGCAAAGGTCTTGGCGGCGGCCGCACCGATCCCGCGGCCGGCACCGGTGACCAGAATCACGCGGTCCTTGAGCAGGTCGGGGCGAACGGAATAGTCGAACATGGGAACTCCTTCGGAGGGCGGCAAGCCTCAAGCGGCAAGCATCAAGTTAAAAGCCAAAGCGTCGGACGGCAACTGGCTGGATACTGGCGTGCGGCTGCGGTGTCAGCAGCCGCACAGTGCCCGCTCGAGTACGGCGCGCAGTTCCAGTGGGTGATCCACCACCACGTCGGCACCCCAGTTGCGTGGGTTGTCTTGTGGGTGGATATAGCCGTAGGTTACCGCGGCGGTCTTGCAGCCAGCGGCGCGGCCTGCCTCGATATCACGCTCGTCGTCGCCGACAAACAGGGCCTCGCCCGGCTGTATGCCGATCTGGGCACAGGCCAGCAGGAGCATCTCCGGATCGGGCTTGCTGCGGCTGACGTGGTCCGGGCAGACCAGCACCGCCGAGCGTTGCGCCAGACC
This sequence comes from Pseudomonas sp. EA_105y_Pfl2_R69, assembly GCF_963970915.1. NCBI lineage: Bacteria > Pseudomonadati > Pseudomonadota > Gammaproteobacteria > Pseudomonadales > Pseudomonadaceae > Pseudomonas > Pseudomonas sp. EA_105y_Pfl2_R69. The sequence continues at coordinate 164,866 of NZ_CAXAOO010000004.1, read as the reverse complement.
GAGCTGCTGCATGATCGGCTCGGCGTAACGCAGCGGCTTGTTGGTCGCCACGCCCCAGATCAGTTTGGCCTGCTCGATCTCGTCGAGCAGCTCACTCATGCCGTCGAACGGACGGGTCAGTACCGCACAGTGCGCCTGATAGCGTTCGAGAAACTCCAGGCGCAGGGCTTCGAAGGACTCGGCGTCGGGGTCCATGGCGAAGTTGGCGGCCACCATGGCGCGGGCACCACCGGAAACCTGGTCACGGATCAACTTGTCGGCGATCGCGGGCAGCCCACGATCGGCGCGCATGGCCTGGCAGATGGCGATAAAGTCCGGCGCGCTGTCGAGCAGGGTGCCGTCCATATCGAATAGAACCGCGCGCAAGCGCATTGGGCGTGTCATTGGTTATTTCCCTTGCAGCGCCGGAGTCTGTTTTGGCGCGAGGCCAGGCACGAGCCGTGAAGTTTGGTTATTCCAAATGAGCGGCGAGAAACGCAGCATCGCGCCAAAACAGACCCGGCCCTACGGGTTGCGTCAGAAGATCGGCCATGCGTTGTTGCTGTCCTTGGCAATGGAACAACCATTGCCTGCGGCCAGCGCCTAGCCTGGCCGGTTTTCTGGCAGCAACGCTGCAGGGAAATAACGGATGGCACGCCCTACGCCTCCTTGAGAGTCTGGATCATATAGTTGACGTCGACGTCCGCTTCCAGCTTGTAGCGCTTGCTCAGAGGGTTGTAGGTCAGGCCGATAATGTCCTTGACCTCGAGGCCGGCTACGCGGCTCCAGGCTCCCAGTTCCGAGGGGCGGATAAATTTCTTGAAATCGTGGGTGCCGCGAGGCAGCAGGCGCAGCAGGTATTCGGCCCCGATCACGGCAAACATATAGGCCTTGGGGTTGCGGTTGATGGTGGAGAAGAACACCTGGCCGCCGGGTTTGACCATGGTGTAGCAGGCGCGGATGACCGACGCCGGGTCGGGTACGTGTTCGAGCATCTCCAGGCAGGTGACCACATCGAACTGGCCGGGCATCTCCTCGGCCAGGGCCTCGGCGGTGATCTGCCGGTATTCGACACTCACGCCGGATTCCAGCTGATGCAACTGGGCCACGGCCAGCGGCGCTTCGCCCATGTCGATGCCGGTTACTGTGGCACCGCGCTGGGCCATGGATTCGCTGAGAATGCCGCCGCCGCAGCCAACGTCCAACACCTTCTTGCCGGCCAGGCCGACGCGTTCGTCGATCCAGTTGACCCGCAGCGGGTTGATATCGTGCAGTGGCTTGAATTCGCTTTCGCGGTCCCACCAGCGATGGGCGAGGGCTTCGAATTTGGCGATTTCGGCGTGATCGACGTTGCTCATATAAATCCCTGAATCAGGCTGCGGCGAGAGTGGGAGCGCAAGGTGCTCATGTTGCCAGTTTCGCCGGGTGGATTGGACACCTGTTGTGCGCCCAATGTATGTCAGTTTGTCGCAGTGCCCGTATTCTTTGGCCTGCAGCTATTTCCCCGCGATTTTTGCCCCCCAGGCGCGGGCGTTGGCGATGATTCGCTGTTCGTCCAGGCGGGTCAGTTGACCGCCGTCGAGTAGCTGCTTGCCGCCCACCCAGACATGCTCGGTGCAGGCCCGGCCGCCAGCGTAGAGCAGTTGCGATACCGGGTCGTAGACCGGTTGCTGGGCTAGGCCGTTGAGGTCGAACACCGTGAGGTCGGCGGCCTTGCCCAGCTCCAGCGAGCCGATCTGCTGGTCCAGGCCGAGGGCGCGGGCCCCGTTGAGGGTGGCCATGCGCAGCGCGCTGTGGGCGTTGAGGGCGCTGGCCGAGCCGGCCACGGCCTTGGCCAGGAGGGCGGCGGTACGGGTTTCGCCGAGCAGGTCGAGATCGTTGTTGCTCGCCGCGCCGTCGGTGCCGATGGCCACATTGACCCCGGCCTGCCAGAGCCGTTCCACCGGACAGAAGCCGCTGGCCAGCTTGAGGTTGGACTCCGGGCAGTGGATCACGCTGCTGTTGCTGGCCACCAGCAGCGCCAGGTCGTCGTCGTCGATCTGGGTCATGTGCACGGCCTGGAAGCGCGGGCCGAGCAGGCCCAGGCGCTGCAGGCGGGCCAGGGGGCGTTCGCCGTGCTGACTAAGGCTCTGCTGCACTTCGAAGGCGGTCTCGTGCACATGCATATGGATGCCGGCGTCCAGCTCCTCGGCGAGCATGCGGATATTTTCCAGTTTGTCGTCGCTGACCGTATAGGGCGCATGGGGGCCGAAGGCCACGCTCAGGCGCGGGTGGTGCTTGAGGTCGTCGAACAGGCCCAGACCCTTGCGCAGTGCTTCGCTGGCGTCGCGCGCGCCGGGGATGGGGAAGTCCAGCACGGGGATGCTGATCTGCGCGCGGATACCGCTCTTGTGCACCAGTTCGCAGGCCGTTTCTGGAAAGAAGTACATGTCCGAAAAGCAGCTGATGCCGCCCTTGAGCTGCTCGGCGATGGCCAGTTCGGTGCCGTCCTGGACGAACTGCTCGTTGACCCACTTGGCCTCGGCCGGCCAGATATGCTGCTCCAGCCAGGTGTTCAGGGGCAGGTCGTCGGCCAGGCCGCGAAACAGGGTCATGGCGGCATGCCCGTGGGCATTGATCAGGCCCGGGGTCAGCAGCCGGCCCGGCAGTTCGAGAACCTGCAGGGCGCTGTGCTGGAGCGCTTCGGCGCGCGGTGCGATCAGCGCGATGCGGCCGTCACGGATGCCCAGGCCGTGCTCATGCAAGACCACGCCTGCGGGTTCTACCGGCACCAGCCAGGTGGGGAGCAGCAGCAGGTCGAGGGGGGCGTGGGGCATAAGGAGCGCTTCCGGCGGTCAGTGAAATGGCGAGTTTATAGAGGAACGCCCTAGGCTTGAAGCTGAAAGCGCCTGGCTGGCCCGATTGCCCGAGCGGGCTGGCGCTGTTTGGCGGGCCTTGTGCGTATAATGCTCGGCTTTTTCCGGGAGGGGTGCGTCATGCGCGAGCAATTGCTAGCGGCAGAGCAGGTCAGGGCTATCGAGTGGCGCGCTGGTGCGCTGCATCTGCTCGACCAGCGCGCCTTGCCTTTCGAGGAAACCTGGCTCAGTTACAGCACTGCAGCCGCTGTGGCCGAGGCCATCCGCGACATGGTGGTGCGCGGGGCACCGGCCATCGGCATCAGTGCGGCCTATGCGTTGGTGCTGGCCGTGCGTGCGCGGCTGGCTGCTGGTGGCGACTGGCGCGCGGCGCTGGAGGAGGACTTTGCCCTGCTGGCCGCCGCGCGGCCGACCGCGGTCAACCTGGTCTGGGCGCTCAACCGTATGCGCGAGCGTCTGGAGCGGGTGAAAGAGGATGATGTTGTCTTGGCGGTGCTGGAAGCCGAGGCGGTGGGCATTCATCAGAGTGATCGCGACGCCAACCTGACCATGGCTCAGCTCGGCGTCGAGCTGATCCGCAAGCATCAGGGTAATCTGCAGAACCTGCTCACCCACTGCAACGCCGGAGCCCTGGCTACCGGCGGCTTCGGCACCGCCCTGGGGGTGATCCGCGCAGCCTATCTGGACGGTCTGGTTGAGCGCGTCTACGCCGACGAGACCCGGCCCTGGCTGCAGGGTTCGCGTTTGACTGCCTGGGAACTGGCCGCCGACGGTATTCCGGTCACGGTGAACGCCGACTCGGCCGCTGCGCACCTGATGAAAACCCGCGGCATCACCTGGGTCATAGTCGGGGCCGACCGTATCGCCGCCAATGGCGATGTGGCCAACAAGATCGGCACCTACCAGCTGGCGGTCAATGCCATGCACCACGGCGTGCGCTTTATGGTGGTGGCTCCCAGTTCGACCATCGATATGAGCATGGAGCATGGCGACGACATTCCCATCGAGGAGCGGGCCGGCAGCGAACTGCTGGAGCTGGGGGGCAAGCGGGTGGCCGGCGAGATTGCTGCACTGAATCCGGTGTTCGACGTGACCCCGGCGGATCTGATCGACTTCCTGGTGACCGAGAAGGGTGTAATCGATCGTCCGGATGCGGCGAAAATGGCGCAGCTGATGTGCCGCAAGCGTTTGCATTGAGCTTTTTTGTAGCCTTGTGCAACTAGTCGCCCGGCTGCCGCTGGGGATAGGTGCGCCGCGGCGATTGTGGTAAGCTCCGGCGGTTTTCAGGGGTGGCCATTGCGGGCATCTCAACTGCGCAGCTACATGGCATAACTCATTGATTTGTCGTGAGTCGCTGGAGGCCTGAAGGCGCAGCGACAGGCTCTGTTCCATTCAGGACGAATGGCGCGGAGTTTCACCAGAAAAAGGAACAAGGCTACTCATGGGCGAACTGGCCAAAGAAATCCTCCCGGTCAATATTGAAGACGAACTCAAGCAGTCCTACCTCGATTACGCGATGAGCGTGATCGTCGGGCGAGCGCTGCCGGATGCACGCGATGGCTTGAAGCCCGTGCACCGTCGGGTGCTGTTTGCCATGAGCGAGTTGGGCAACGACTGGAACAAGGCATATAAGAAGTCCGCCCGTGTGGTCGGTGACGTCATCGGTAAATATCACCCCCACGGTGATACCGCGGTCTACGACACCATCGTGCGTATGGCGCAGCCATTCTCCCTGCGTTACCTGCTGGTCGATGGTCAGGGCAACTTCGGTTCGGTGGACGGCGACAACGCTGCGGCCATGCGTTACACCGAAGTGCGCATGACCAAGCTGGCCCATGAGCTGCTGGCTGACCTGCATAAAGAAACCGTCGACTGGGTGCCGAACTACGACGGCACCGAGATGATCCCGGCGGTCATGCCGACCAAGATCCCCAACCTGCTGGTCAACGGCTCCAGCGGTATCGCCGTGGGCATGGCCACCAATATTCCGCCGCACAACCTCACGGAAGTGATCAATGGTTGTCTGGCGCTGATCGACAACGGCGAGCTGACCGTCGATGAGCTGATGCAGTACATCCCCGGTCCGGACTTCCCGACCGCGGCGATCATCAACGGTCGCGCCGGCATCATCGAGGCCTACCGCACCGGCCGTGGGCGCATCTATATGCGTGCCCGGGCAATTATCGAAGACATCGACAAGGTCGGTGGCCGTCAGCAGATCATCGTCAGCGAGCTGCCGTATCAGCTGAACAAGGCGCGTCTGATCGAGAAGATCGCCGAGCTGGTCAAGGAGAAGAAGCTCGAAGGCATCACCGAGCTGCGCGATGAGTCCGACAAGGATGGCATGCGCATCGTGATCGAGCTGCGCCGCGGCGAAGTGCCGGAAGTGGTGCTCAACAACCTCTACGCCCAGACCCAGATGCAGAGCGTGTTCGGCATCAACGTGGTGGCGCTGATCGATGGTCAGCCGAAGGTCCTTAACCTCAAGGACATGCTCGAAGCCTTTATTCTGCACCGCCGTGAAGTGGTCACCCGGCGCACCGTGTTCGAGCTGCGCAAGGCCCGTGAGCGTGGGCATATCCTCGAAGGCCAGGCGGTTGCCCTGTCCAACATCGACCCGGTAATCGCTCTGATCAAGGCTTCGCCGACCCCGGCCGAGGCCAAGCTGGCGCTGATTGCCACGCCCTGGGAATCCAGTGCGGTGGAAACCATGGTCGAGCGCGCCGGTGCCGACGCCTGCCGCCCGGACGACCTCGATCCGCAGTACGGTCTACGCGACGGCAAGTACTTCCTCTCGCCGGAACAGGCTCAGGCCATCCTCGAGCTGCGCCTGCACCGTCTGACCGGTCTTGAGCATGAAAAACTGCTGGCCGAATACCAGGAAATCCTCACCCAGATCGGCGAGCTGATCCGCATCCTCACCAGCGCCACGCGCCTGATGGAAGTGATTCGCGAGGAGCTGGAAGCGGTCAAGGCCGAGTTTGGCGACAAGCGCCGCACCGAGATTCTCGACAACCGTCTGGATCTGACCCTGGCCGATCTGATCACCGAAGAGGAGCGGGTGGTTACCATCTCCCACGGCGGTTATGCCAAGAGCCAGCCGCTGCATTCCTACCAGGCGCAGCGTCGCGGCGGTAAGGGCAAGTCGGCCACCGGCATCAAGGACGAGGATTACATCGCTCACCTGCTGGTCGCCAACAGCCACTCCACGCTGTTGCTGTTCTCCAGCAAGGGCAAGGTGTACTGGCTGAAGACCTACGAGATTCCGGAAGCCTCGCGCGCCGCTCGCGGTCGTCCGCTGGTCAACCTGTTGCCGCTGGGCGAAGGCGAGCGCATCACCGCCATGCTCCAGATCGATCTCGAGGCGCTGCGTCAGCAGGCTCCGGAAGGTGACGAGCAGGACGATATCGAAGGCGTGGTGATCGAGGCCGAAGAAATCGAGGATCTGGCCGAAGGCGATGACGCCGACGACGAAACTCCGGACGAGCCGACCGGTGCCTACATCTTTATGGCCACGGCCAAGGGCACCGTGAAGAAGACTCCCTTGGTGCAGTTCAGTCGTCCGCGCAGCTCGGGCCTGATTGCCCTCAGGCTGGACGAAGACGACACCCTGATCTCCGCTGCCGTGACTGACGGTGCTCGCGAAGTGATGATGTTCTCCGATGGCGGCAAGGTGATTCGCTTCAAGGAAAGCAAGGTGCGCACCATGGGCCGTACGGCTCGCGGTGTACGTGGCATGCGCCTGCCGGAAGGGCAGGAGATCATCTCCATGCTGATCCCGGAGGTCGACGCGCAGATTCTCACCGCCTCCGAGCGCGGCTACGGCAAGCGCACCGCGATGGCCGAGTTCCCGCGTCGCGGTCGTGGCGGCCAGGGCGTGATCGCCATGGTCAGCAACGAGCGTAACGGCAAGCTGGTGGGTGCCGTGCAGGTGCTCGACGGTGAGGAGATCATGCTGATTTCCGACCAGGGCACTCTGGTGCGCACTCGCGTCAGTGAAGTGTCCAGCCTGGGGCGTAACACCCAGGGCGTGACCCTGATCAAGCTGGCCAAGGACGAATCCCTGGTCGGTCTCGAGCGGGTACAGGAGCCTTCCGTCGAGGACGACGAGGAGCTGCTGGAAGGCGAAGAGGGCGTCGAGGTGGTTGTCAGCGAAAGCCTCGAGGCCTCCGATGGCGTTGCCGACGAAAGCCCGGTCGGCGAGGAGTGATCTGTCGGGGCGGGTGCGCTCGCCCCTGACAGCGTAGCAGGCCGTTGAAAAATGTAGGCGAGGCAGGCAGGACAAGGCGCTACGTTAGTAACAGCCTCTGGCTGGTCAAAACGGCGAGGAAGCGGAGTTTACTGCTGTAAATGAGCATTCCGAGCCTGTTTTTAACGCAGTAATGCCAACGCAGGTAGTTTTTCAACAGCCTGGTAGGATTCGGCGGCTGCTGGCACGCACCAGCCCGCCCACTATTTTGAGCGAGAGTGGATGTGAGCAAGCGAGCCTATAACTTCTGCGCCGGCCCGGCCGCGCTTCCTGAAGCTGTTCTGCGGCGCGCCCAGGCGGAGCTCCTCGACTGGCACGGCAAGGGCCTGTCGGTGATGGAAATGAGCCATCGCAGCGACGAGTACACCGCCATTGCCGAGAAGGCCGAGCAGGATCTGCGCGATCTGCTGGTCATCCCCAATGACTACAAGGTGTTGTTCCTGCAGGGCGGTGCCAGCCAGCAGTTCGCCGAGATTGCGCTCAACCTGTTGCCCGAAGACGGCGTCGCCGACTATATCGACACCGGTATCTGGTCGAAGAAGAGCATCGAAGAAGCCAGCCGTTACGGCAACATCAATGTTGCCGCCAGCGCCAAGGCCTATGACTACTTCGCGATTCCCGGGCAGAACGAGTGGCAGCTGTCGAAAGACGCCGCCTACCTGCACTACGCCAGCAACGAAACCATCGGTGGCCTGCAGTTCGACTGGATTCCCGAGGTCGGCGACGTGCCGCTGGTGGCGGACATGTCTTCCGACATCCTCTCGCGCCCGCTCGACGTGTCGAAGTTCGGCCTGATCTACGCCGGTGCGCAGAAGAATATCGGCCCCAGCGGCCTGGTGGTGACCATCGTCCGCGAAGACCTGCTGGGCCGTGCCCGCAGTGTCTGCCCGACCATGCTCAACTACAAAGTCGCGGCCGATAACGGCTCGATGTACAACACTCCGGCGACCTTCTCCTGGTACCTGTCCGGCCTGGTGTTCGAGTGGCTGAAAGAGCAGGGCGGCGTCGAGGCCATGGAGCGTATCAACCGCGCCAAGAAGGACCTGCTGTACAAGGCCATCGATACCAGCGACTTCTACAGCAACCCGATTGCGCTCAACGCCCGTTCCTGGATGAACGTGCCGTTCCGCCTGGCCGACGAGAAGCTGGACAAGGCCTTCCTCGCCGGTGCCGACGCTCGCGGTCTGCTCAACCTCAAGGGCCATCGCTCGGTGGGCGGCATGCGTGCTTCCATCTATAACGCCGTGGGTCTGGATGCCGTCGAGGCGCTGGTGGCCTATATGGCGGAATTCGAAAAGGAGCACGGTTGATGACCGATCAACTCTCCGAACAGGAACTGCAGGCCCTGCGCCTACGTATCGACTGCCTCGATGAAAAAATTCTCGAGCTGATCAGCGACCGTGCCAGCTGCGCCGAAGAAGTCGCGCGGGTCAAGATGAAGGCCCTGCCGATCGGGGAGAAACCGGTGTTCTACCGCCCCGAGCGCGAAGCCCAGGTGCTCAAGCGCATCATGGAGCGTAATCAGGGGCCGCTGGGCAACGAGGAAATGGCCCGGTTGTTCCGCGAAATCATGTCCTCCTGCCTGGCCCTGGAAAACCCGCTCAAGGTCGCCTACCTGGGCCCCGAGGGCACCTTCAGCCAGGCGGCGGCGATGAAGCACTTTGGTCACGCGGTGATCAGTGTGCCGATGGCGGCGATCGACGAGGTATTCCGCGAAGTGGCCGCCGGCGCGGTGAACTTCGGCGTGGTGCCGGTGGAGAACTCCACCGAGGGTGCGATCAATCACACCCTCGACAGCTTCCTCGAGCACGACATGGTCATCTGTGGTGAAGTCGAGCTGCGCATCCACCACCACCTGCTGGTCGGTGAAACCACCAAGACCGACAAGATCACCCGCATCTACTCCCATGCCCAGTCCCTGGCCCAGTGCCGCAAGTGGCTGGACGCGCATTACCCCAACGTCGAGCGCGTGGCAGTGTCGAGCAACGCCGATGCGGCCAAGCGGGTGAAGGGCGAGTGGAATTCGGCGGCGATTGCCGGCGATATGGCGGCCAGCCTGTATGGCCTGACCAAGCTGGCGGAGAAGATCGAAGACCGTCCGGACAACTCCACGCGCTTCTTGATTATCGGCAGCCAGGAAGTGCCGCCGACTGGCGACGACAAGACCTCGGTTATCGTCTCCATGCGCAACAAGCCGGGCGCGCTGCATGAGCTGCTGGTGCCGTTCCATAACAATGGCATCGACCTGACCCGCATCGAAACCCGCCCCTCGCGCAGCGGCAAGTGGACCTACGTGTTCTTTATCGACTTCGTCGGCCACCACCGTGATCCGCTGATCAAGGACGTGCTGGAAAAGATCAATCAGGAAGCCGTGGCGCTCAAGGTGCTGGGCTCCTATCCGAAAGCGGTACTTTAAAACCAGCCGCAAGCTCCAAGCCTCAAGCCTCAAGCGGACTCGCCCGGCTTTTTCTTGCAGCTTGCCGCTTGAAGCTTGAGGCGTTGTATGACCGATTTCCTCGCCCTGGCCCAGCCAGGCGTACAAAAGCTGTCGCCCTATGTGCCGGGCAAACCGGTGGATGAGCTGGCCCGCGAGCTGGATCTGGACCCGGCGAGCATCGTCAAACTGGCCAGTAACGAAAACCCGCTGGGTCCCAGCGCCAAGGCGCTGGAGGCGATTCGCGGCGAGCTTGCCGAGCTGACCCGTTACCCCGATGGCAATGGCTTCGAGCTGAAAAGCCGCCTGGCCGCGCGCTGTGGCGTGCAGATCAGCCAGGTCACCCTGGGCAATGGTTCCAACGACATTCTCGATCTGGTCGCCCGTGCCTACCTGGCCCCCGGCCTGAACGCGGTATTCAGTCAGTACGCCTTTGCCGTTTACCCCATCTCGACCCAGGCCGTAGGTGCCCAGGGCAAGGTGGTGCCGGCCAAGGACTACGGCCACGACCTGGAATCCATGCTGGCGGCCATCGACGCCAATACCCGCGTGGTGTTTATCGCCAACCCGAACAACCCCACCGGTACCTGGTTTGGCCCCGACGCGCTGGAGCGCTTTCTTGCTCGCGTGCCGCAGAACGTGCTGGTGGTGCTGGATGAGGCCTATATCGAGTACGCCGAAGGTGATGAGTTGCCGGACGGCCTCCAGTACCTGGCCCGCTATGAGAATCTGCTGGTCTCACGCACCTTCTCCAAGGCCTATGGCCTGGCGTCGCTGCGGGTAGGCTATGCGCTCAGCTCGGCACAGATCGCCGATGTGCTGAACCGCGTGCGCCAGCCGTTCAACGTCAACAGCCTGGCCCTGGCCGCCGCCTGCGCGGCCCTGGATGATGCCGGCTACCTGGCTAAAAGCCGTCAGCTCAACGATGCGGGCATGGCGCAGCTCGAAGCCGGCTTGTGCGAGCTGGGCCTGAGCTGGATACCGTCGAAAGGCAACTTTATCGCCGTGGACTTTGCCCGAGATACTGCGGCGATCAACCAGGCGCTGCTGCGCGAAGGCGTTATCGTGCGGCCGGTAGCCGGTTACGGCATGCCGAATTTCCTCCGTGTTTCCATCGGTCTGCCGGCCGAGAACGCACGCTTTCTCGAGGCCTTGGCCAAGGTGCTGGGCGCGTGAGTGGAGCGAAGTTGTCTGTCGCGGCCGTGCCCATGATCGGCCGTCTGCTGGTGATCGGGCTGGGGCTGATCGGTGGCTCCTTCGCCAAGGGGCTGCGCGAGCGCGGTCTGTGCCGTGAGGTGGTGGGCATGGATCTGGATCCCGAGTCGTGCCGCCTGGCGGTGGAGTTGGGAGTGGTTGATCGCTGCGAAACTGATCTGGCCAGCGCCTGCCAGGGTGCCGATGTGATCCAGCTGGCGGTGCCTATTCTGGCCATGGAGAAGTTGCTGGGCGAGTTGGCCGGGCTCGACCTGGGCCAGGCGGTGCTCACCGATGTCGGCAGTGCCAAGGGTAATGTGGTGCGCGCCGCAGGCCTGGCCTTTGCCGACAAGGCGGTGCGTTTCGTGCCCGGGCACCCGATTGCCGGCTCCGAGCAGAGTGGCGTCGAGGCGGCCAATGGGCAGCTGTTCCGCCGCCACAAGGTGATTCTCACGCCGTGCGAGCAGAGCGACGAGGCGGCCCTGGCCCTGGTCGACAGCCTGTGGCGCGAGCTGGGTGCGGATGTCGAGCATATGCAGGTCGAGCACCACGATCAGGTGCTGGCGGCCACCAGTCATCTGCCGCACTTGCTGGCCTTTACCCTGGTCGACTCGCTGGCCAAACGCAGTGAGAACCTGGAGATTTTTCGTTACGCCGCCGGCGGTTTCCGCGACTTTACGCGGATCGCCGGCAGCGACCCGGTGATGTGGCACGACATCTTCCTCGCTAACCGCGAGGCCGTGCTGCGTACTCTGGATGTATTTCGCGACGACCTCGACGCCTTGCGTGATGCGGTCGACGCAGGGGACGGGCATCAACTGCTGGGCGTGTTTACCCGCGCCCGGGTTGCCCGTGAGCATTTCGGCAAAATTCTGGCCCGCAGGGCTTATGTGGACGCTATGCACTCGAATGATCTGATTTTCCTGGCCAACCCTGGCGGCAAACTCTCCGGGCGTATTCGCGTACCGGGTGACAAATCCATGTCCCATCGATCGATCATGCTCGGCTCCCTGGCCGAGGGTACCACCCAGGTCGAGGGCTTCCTCGAGGGTGAGGATGCGCTGGCGACCATTCAGGCGTTTCGCGATATGGGCGTGGTCATCGAAGGCCCGCATCACGGCCGCGTGACCGTGCATGGCGTTGGTCTGCATGGCCTCAAGGCACCGGTCGGCCCGCTGTATATGGGGAACTCCGGCACCTCGATGCGTCTGCTCTCCGGTCTGCTGGCCGCGCAACCCTTCGACACCACTCTGACCGGCGATGCGTCGCTGTCCAAGCGTCCGATGAATCGCGTGGCCAAGCCGCTGCGGGCGATGGGCGCGGTGATCGAGACCGGCCCCGAAGGCCGGCCGCCGCTGACCATTCGCGGTGGCCAGCGCCTGACCGGTATGGATTACGAAATGCCCATGGCCAGTGCCCAGGTCAAATCCTGTCTGTTGCTGGCAGGTCTGTATGCCGCCGGGACCACCTCGGTCACCGAGCCGGCACCGACCCGCGACCATACCGAGCGCATGCTGCGCGGCTTCGGCTACCCGGTAACGGTCGAGGGCAGCACCGCCAGCGTCGAGTCGGGCCACAAGCTGAGCGCGACCCATATCGAAGTGCCGGCGGATATTTCCTCGGCGGCCTTCTTCCTGGTCGCCGGCAGCATTGCCGAGGATTCCGAGCTGCTGCTGGAGCATGTCGGCATCAACCCGACCCGCACCGGTGTGATCAGTATTCTCAAGCTGATGGGTGGCGATATCACCCTGGAGAACCAGCGCGTCGTGGGTGGCGAACCGGTGGCGGATATTCGCGTGCGCAGCGCCAAGCTGAAAGGCATCGACATCCCCGAAGATCTGGTGCCGCTGGCCATCGACGAGTTCCCGGTGCTGTTCGTCGCCGCCTCCTGCGCCTCCGGCCGCACCGTGCTGCGCGGTGCCGAAGAGCTGCGGGTCAAGGAGTCCGATCGTATCCAGGTCATGGCCGATGGTCTGATCGCTTTGGGCGTCAAGGCCGAGCCGACCCCGGATGGCATTATCATTGAGGGTGGCAGCATCGGCGGCGGCGAAGTCTGGGCCCACGGCGATCACCGTATCGCCATGGCCTTCAGCGTCGCCTCGCTGCGCGCCAGCGCGCCGATCCGCATCCATGACTGCGCCAACGTCGCCACATCCTTCCCCAACTTCCTGGCGCTGTCGGCCCAGGTCGGTCTGCGGGTTGCGGAGGAGGGTAAGGCATGATCGTCGCTCCGGTTATCACCATCGACGGCCCCAGTGGTTCGGGCAAGGGCACCATCGCCGGCCTGCTGGCCAAGCAATTGGGCTGGAACCTGCTGGATTCCGGTGCGCTCTACCGCCTGCTAGCCTTTGCCGCGCGCAACCATGGAGTCGACCTGACCAATGAAGAGGCGATGAAGCTACTCGCCGCCCATCTGGACGTGCAGTTCGTTGCCGGTGGCGCGGGTCATGGCCAGCGCATCATTCTCGAGGGCGAGGAAGTCACGGACGCCATTCGCAACGAGCAGATCGGTGCCGGGGCTTCCCTGGTGGCCTCCCTGCCGGCGGTGCGCGAGGCGCTGCTGATGCGTCAGCAGGCGTTTCAGGAGATGCCCGGCCTGGTCGCCGATGGTCGCGACATGGGTACCGTGGTGTTTCCCGACGCGCCGCTCAAGGTATTTCTCACCGCCAGTGCCGAGGAGCGTGCGCGCCGCCGTTACTTGCAGTTGAAGAACAAGGGCGATGATGTTAATCTCGCGAGTCTTCTTGATGAGATTCGGGCGCGCGATGAGCGCGATACCCAGCGCGCAGTGGCTCCGCTTATACCGGCAGCCGATGCGATCCAGCTGGATTCCACCGAGCTTTCCATCGAGCAGGTCATGGAACGTATTCTGAGTGAAGTCGCCAATCGCGACCTCGCCGGATAACAAGAGCCCCGGCTGCTTAAGTCGGCCAGCTCGCAAGGAGGCATACGGGAACCCAGTCCTAGACCCGTAGGCCTCTTTTTATATAAACGTACCCACATTGTCTGGAATGTGGTTTGGGCGGATTCCCCGCCCTGAATCAACAGGAATTAAAATGAGCGAAAGCTTTGCTGAACTGTTTGAAGAAAGCCTAAAAACCCTGAACCTTCAGGCTGGCTCGATCATCACCGCTATCATCGTCGACATCGATTACCAAGCTGGTTGGGTAACCGTTCACGCTGGTTTGAAGTCCGAAGGCCTCATCCCGCTGGAACAGTTCCACAACGACGCTGGCGAGCTGACCATCAAGGTCGGTGACGAAGTTCACGTTGCCCTGGACGCGGTTGAAGATGGCTTTGGTGAAACCAAGCTGTCCCGCGAAAAAGCCAAACGTGCCGAGTGCTGGATCGTTCTGGAAGCAGCTTTCGCCGCTGAGGAAGTGGTTACGGGCGTTATCAACGGTAAGGTTAAGGGCGGCTTCACTGTCGACGTTAACGGCATCCGTGCGTTCCTCCCAGGTTCCTTGGTCGATGTCCGTCCGGTGCGTGATACCACTCACCTGGAAGGCAAAGAGCTCGAATTCAAAGTCATCAAGCTGGACCAGAAGCGCAACAACGTTGTCGTTTCCCGCCGCAGCGTGCTGGAAGCCGAGAACAGCGCCGAGCGCGAAGCTCTGCTGGAATCCCTGCAGGAAGGTCAGCAAGTCAAAGGTATCGTCAAGAACCTCACCGACTACGGCGCGTTCGTGGATCTGGGTGGCGTCGACGGCCTGCTGCACATCACCGACATGGCTTGGAAGCGTATCAAGCATCCGTCGGAAATCGTCAACGTTGGCGATGAGATCGACGTCAAGATCCTCAAGTACGATCGCGAGCGCAACCGTGTTTCCCTCGGCCTCAAGCAGCTGGGCGAAGATCCATGGGTTGCCATCAAGGCGCGTTACCCGCAGGACACCCGTGTTACTGCGCGCGTAACCAACCTGACCGACTACGGCTGCTTCGCAGAGCTGGAAGAAGGCGTGGAAGGCCTGGTGCACGTATCCGAAATGGATTGGACCAACAAGAACATCCATCCTTCGAAAGTCGTTAACGTCGGCGACGAAGTGGAAGTTATGGTTCTGGATATCGACGAAGAGCGTCGTCGTATCTCCCTGGGTATCAAGCAGTGCAAAACTAACCCGTGGGAAGACTTCTCCGGTCAGTTCAACAAGGGCGACAAGATCTCCGGCACCATCAAGTCGATCACCGATTTCGGTATCTTCATTGGTCTGGATGGCGGCATCGACGGCCTCGTTCACCTGTCCGACATCTCCTGGAACGAAGTAGGCGAAGAAGCTGTACGCCGCTTCAAGAAGGGCGACGAGCTGGAAACCGTTATTCTCTCCGTTGATCCGGAGCGTGAGCGCATTTCCCTCGGCATCAAGCAGCTGGAAGAAGATCCGTTCTCCGACTACGTTGCTGTTAACGATAAAGGCACCATCGTGCGCGGCATCGTTAAAGAAGTTGACGCCAAGGGCGCAATCATCACCCTGGCCGACGGCATCGAAGCCACTCTGAAAGCCTCCGAAATCAGCCGTGACCGTGTTGAAGACGCGCGCAACGTACTGAAAGAGGGCGAAGAAGTCGAAGCCAAGATCATCAGCGTTGACCGTAAGAGCCGCGTAATCAGCTTGTCGGTCAAGTCGAAAGACGTTGAAGACGAAAAAGAAGCCATCAAAGAAATGCGCAAGCAGGAAGTTGAAACTGCAGGTCCGACCACCATCGGTGATCTGATCCGTGCGCAAATGGAAAACCAGAACTAAGTTCAGGTAATCCAGAAAAAGGGCGACTTCGGTCGCCCTTTTTTGTGCCTGCAGAAAAGTGAGGCCTTTCCAGGCAGTGGTGCAGGAGGCTTATGCGCAATCCGGTAGGAGGCGCTTTAGCGGCGATGAAGCGGTACGGCTGACAGCCTGTCGCGGCTAAAGCCCCCTCCCGCGTCGCGCGGCCGAGCGCTGGGCATACAGCCTGTGGAAGGCGCGTTCCAGAGCGGCGCTAGCCCTGTAGGGTGCGCCGTGCGCACCAGGATTGCACTGGGCCGCCTTGGTGTGGAGCGCCGTGGCTAAAGCCCATCCCACGATCCGTGGCGGGCAGTACGGATTGCTGCGCATGCAGGCGTGGGAGGCGCTTTCCAGGCGGCGTTAGCCCCGTAGGGTGCGCCGTGCGCACCAGGGTCGCATAGGGACCGCATGGGGCGGAGCGTCGCGGCTAAAGCCCCTCCCGCGATCCGTGGCGGTCAGTACGGATTGCTGCGCCTACAGACTGTGGGAGGCGCTTTCCAGAGCGGCTCTAGCCCCGTAGGGTGCGCCGTGCGCACCAGGATCGCATGGGGCCGAAAGGGGCGGAGCGTCGCGGCTAAAGCCCCTCCCACGATCCGTGGCGGTCAGTACGGATTGCTGCGCATGCAGGCTGTGAGAGGCGCTTTAGCGGCGAAGCAATCCCGAGGCCAATGCATTCCTTCGAGAACTCGGCCGGCACCCAGGTTGCCTACGAATTTTCAGGCTGTTCAAAACTGACTCAGCATGCTAAAACCGTTCTATCTAGTGATCTAGCCGCTTGAAAAAGAAGGGAAAACCATGACCAAGTCGGAGTTGATCGAGCGCATCGTTACCCACCAGGGTCAGCTTTCATCCAAGGATGTCGAGCTGGCCATCAAGACCATGCTGGAACAGATGTCCCAGGCATTGTCGACCGGTGATCGCATCGAAATCCGTGGCTTCGGCAGCTTCTCGCTGCACTACCGTGCGCCGCGTGTGGGGCGTAACCCGAAAACGGGTGATTCGGTTCGCCTTGATGGCAAATTCGTGCCGCATTTCAAGCCGGGCAAAGAGCTGCGTGACCGGGTGAATGAGGACGAGTAGTCCCGCCTGTGTAGCGCTTTCTGCGGGCTAGACTGTTTGCAGGTCGCGTGCCTGGCCGAGTTCGGTTTACCTTCCCCTTCTTGTCAGCAGGCTTGCTCGCCCTTCGTTCATAAGGTCTCGTGGCAGGCGCGGTCTTTCCTCACATATGACCATTCTCGATAACATTTCAGCCTATAACGAAAAGCGTCCTGTTGTTAGGGGGCAGGACGTCGCTTTGCGCTAATCCGTGGCCGACACATCAGGTTACGAGGATGGCGATCAGGCTTGTGTCATGGCACAATGCCGCCCTTAAAAATCCAGCGACCAATATCTGGAAATTGTCCTAGGGCTAGCCCGCCTCGACAGGTTGATGAGCCTCCCCGTGCCGAAGTTAAAGGACTAACTGATGAGCTTTCCTCAGATATTGCATCATGGTGCGGTCGCTGGCGTAACGGGGTCTTGCCACCAGCTGCAGATGGACGCCGAGCACGCGCTGCTGGTGGATTGTGGGCTGTTTCAGGGGGTGGAGACCTCTGCCGAGGGCAAGGCAGGCGCAAATAGCCTGGCTATCGAGTTCTCACTTGCCGGCATCAAGGCCCTGATTGCAACGCATGTGCATATCGACCACGTCGGGCGTATTCCCTATCTGCTGGCGGCGGGTTTCAAGGGGCCGATCCTCTGCAGTGAGCCCAGCGCCAAGCTGCTTCCCATCGTTCTTGAGGATGCCTTCAAGCTTGGTTTTAGCCGCGATCAAAAACAGGTCGAGCGCTATCTCAAGCTGATCAAGCAGCGCATCATCGCCTTGCCCTACAAAACCTGGTTCAGCCTGGTCGATACCGCGCAACTCAAGGCCAAGATCCGTCTGCAGCGTGCGGGCCATATCCTCGGCTCGGCCTATGTGGAAATCGACCTGCACTATCCCGAAACGGGCGAACAAAAGCGCATCGTCTTCTCCGGCGATCTGGGGGCACCCCATGCACCATTGCTACCGGCACCCAAGGCACCGCATCGCGCCGATACTCTGGTGATCGAGAGCACCTATGGTGATCGCCAGCATGAAGCCCGCCGTACGCGTCGCCAGCGCCTGGAAAAGGTCATCGAGCAAGCCCTGGCCAACAATGGCACGGTATTGATCCCCGCCTTCAGCATCGGCCGCACCCAGGAACTGCTCTACGAGCTGGAAGATATCATCCATCGGAAAAACACCGCGAATCAGCCCCCTCGCCCCTTAGGGGAGAGGGCTGGGGTGAGGTGGGAGGCGCACACACGGCTTCAACTCGACTGGTCCAGCCTCCCGATCATCCTCGACTCGCCCCTGGCCAGCCGTTTCACCCAGGTCTATCGCGAGTTGGAACCCTTCTGGGATAGCGAAGCATTGCAGCGCGTCAAACAAGGGCGCAACCCACTGGGTTTCGGCAATCTACTGACTGTCGACAGTCACGGGGCTCACCTGGCGATGGTCAACCGCCTGGCACAAACCGCTCAGCCGGCCATCGTGATCGCCGGCAACGGCATGTGCTCGAGTGGGCGCATCGTCAACTATCTAAAAGCCATGCTGCACGACCCACGACACGATGTGCTGTTTGTCGGCTACCAGGCGCGGGGCACGCCCGGGCGTGCCATCCAGGTCCATGGTCCCAGTGGCGGCTATGTAGAGTTAGACGGGGAGCGCTACACGGTTGACGCCAAAATCACTACCATAGGCGGCTATTCCGCCCATGCGGATCAAAAGGGATTGCTCGGGTTTGTTACGCGCATGCGTCACTGGCCGTCCGATATTCGTATCGTGCATGGCGATGCCGCCGCCAAGGTCGCGCTCGCCGAGCGCTTCAAGGCGTATTATGAGCAGGCGGGACGTGAAGTGCGGGTGAGTATCCCCACTGGGAGCAACACAGCCGAAGCGCAATAGCCCGCCTGCTACTAGTCACTACAGCGTGCGGCGCGAGGCAGCCTTGCTCGTATATCAATTAACGCAACCGGCATAGGGTCGGTTGTCTGCAGGAGAATGACAACGCGGCGGTGGATACCGTGCTGCGTATATCGATAAACCAGCCTATGGAAACCGATCTATCCCCCCGCCAGCCAGATCAGGCAGCCGCCTGGTATTTGGTGCAGTGCAAGCCTCGTCAGGATGAGCGCGCAGAAGATAATCTGGCGCGTCAGGGCTACCGCTGTTATCGCCCGCAGCACAGCTGCGAGCGCATTGTGCGCGGCAGCCGGCAGACCATCGTCGAGTCGCTGTTTCCGGGTTACCTGTTTATTGCCCTGGCCGAAGATGCCAACTGGGCACCTTTGCGTTCGACCCGCGGGGTCAATCGCGTGGTTGGTTTTGGCGGTATGCCGCTGAAGGTGGATGAGCGGTTTATCGAACAATTGCAACGCCGCTGCGAAAATACGGTCCAACCTGCCCTGCAGCTGGGTGATAGCGTGCGGATCACTGCCGGCGATTTTGCCGAACTGGATGCCATCTTTATGGCCATGGATGGCGATGAGCGAGCAATCTTGCTCCTGAATATTCTTAGCCGCCAGCAGCGCG
The DNA here is from genome assembly GCF_963970915.1 of Pseudomonas sp. EA_105y_Pfl2_R69. Classification (NCBI taxonomy): domain Bacteria; kingdom Pseudomonadati; phylum Pseudomonadota; class Gammaproteobacteria; order Pseudomonadales; family Pseudomonadaceae; genus Pseudomonas; species Pseudomonas sp. EA_105y_Pfl2_R69. The sequence goes on along the minus strand of NZ_CAXAOO010000004.1, from coordinate 145,803 downwards.
TGAGCGTGCCGCTGGCCAGTGTTGCAAAAGCTCGATAGTCCTCGGCGTTAGCCCGGGCAAGAATATCCGGCAAGCCGGAACAATGAAAGTGGTAAGCGTTCTCAGGAAACCGACGGTAAATCCTGGGGCGGTAGCGTGTCTGAATAAAGTGAAGCCTCTAGCAGGCCGTTGAAAAACGTTGGCGAGGCAGCCAGCGCAAGGGAAAAACAGGCGAAAAAGCGGAGTTTACTGGCTGTAAATAAGCATTTTGAGCCTGTTTTTAACGCCGCGATGGCAACGCAGGTAGTTTTTCAACCACCTGCTAGCCGTCGACCGCTGTCCTGTACGCGACTAAACAAATCCGTGGTCTAGCCAAAGGCAGGCGACGTGTCCTCGTGGCGAATTGCGGCGCGCGGGGTGTCAAGCCAAGGTACCCAGCACACGAAAACCTCGGCCGGTCATTAGCGGCAGAAACCCAACTAGCTTGGCTTTACTCAATAGCTTGAAACTTGAATTAGAAATGGAGTTGCAGTGAACTCGAATACCCCTATGCCCGCAGCCGCCGATGAAATCGACTTGGTTGAGTTATTCCAGAGCCTTTGGCAGCAAAAGCTGCTGATTATTGCCTTTACTGTGGCGGCAACACTGGCGGCCGCAGCTTTTGCCTTTCTCAGCACGCCTGTGTATGAAACCAAAGCCGGCGTCCTGCCGCCGCGTTTGAGTGATATCGCCAGCTATAACCTAGGGCGTCGCGAGGCAAAGCTTGAAGAGTTCAAGGTTGCAGACGTGTATGGGGTATTCAAGACCAACCTGCTATCGGATTCATTGAAGCGTTCTTTTTTCCGCGAGACCTATCTGCCGGCTTTACCTGCCGATAAGGCCGATAGAGCACAGGATAAACTGTGGAAAGAATTCAATAAGACGCTGACAGTCAAGGCACCTGATATAAAAAATAATCCAGACTTCTATGAGGTTATGGTTACGCATGAGTCGCCGGAGCAAGCTGCCGAATGGGTTAATACTTATGTAGCCATGGCCGCGAAAAAAACCGAAGAGGATATGCAGGATAACGTGCTCACCGAAATTGCGGCCAAGGCGCAGGTGCTTGAAAGGCACATCGATGCCGCGCGGATCACTGCGCAGAAACGTCGCGAGGACCGCATCGCCCGTCTACGCGAGGCTCTGGTGGTGGCCGAGGCCGTAGGCTTCGATGCGCCGCAGGTGGTGGCAGGCAAAACATCCTCGGATGGCGATCTGGCCCAGTTCATCGACGGCAACCTGATGTATATGCGCGGTGCCAAAGCCATGCGCGCGGAGCTGGCAGTGCTGGAAAAAAGGGAAAATGACGATCCCTTTATTGCCGAGTTGCGAGGCATCGAGAATCAACTCGACTTTCTCAAGAAAATCGATGTAAACCCGGATAATGTTTCGGTGTTTACATTGGACAGTGCAGCCGAAGTTCCGGAAACCCCGGTTAAGCCTAAGAAGGCAATTATTCTGGTACTCGGTATTATTCTGGGTGGCATGCTGGGTGTGTTTGTGGCGTTGGTTCGTGGTATGTTGAGAAAGCGCAATGTTCAAATTGGTTGAAATAAATTGAATCCATACTGCGCTGAGTTCTTGTAGAACTAAGAAGAATACTAGCCCTTGTTGGCAAAGCATGGCGGAGTGCCGAACCTCCGGGCGTGAGTCCTTGCGAGTGTCGGCGTGGTGCTCCGTTTAAGACAGTGGGAAATATACCTGGGCGCGGATCGAGATCAAGGTGACACCCCGGCAGCGCCAGTAGAGTTTCATGATTTATCGTTCTCATGGCGCTAACGATAAATCTTAGGGCAGTAATGTGTTTGATCCATTGCTGTACCTGGAAAATGTCAAAGACGTACCCAAATTCAAGAAACAGAATAACCTTTCTATCCAAGTTCGATACACCGGAGTCCTTTGATGCCTCAGCAGAAACTCGCTAGCGTTAACAAGTTCAAAACCAAAGAATCCATCATTGGTATCGTAGGGCTCGGCTATGTCGGCTTGCCCTTGATGTTGCGCTACAACGCCATTGGCTTTCGTGTGCTGGGTATAGACATTGATGAAAGCAAAGTGACTAAGCTCAACGCCGGTCAGAGTTATATCGAGCATATCCCCGGTGACAAAATCGTGGCTGCCCGCCAGAGCGGCTTCGAGGCCACTACCGATTTCCGCCGTGTCAGCGAGTGCGATGCACTGATTCTCTGCGTACCGACGCCGCTGAATAAATACCGCGAGCCGGACATGAGCTTCGTGATCGACACCACCGACGCACTCAAGCCGTACCTGCGTGCCGGTCAGGTCGTTTCGCTGGAAAGCACTACCTACCCGGGCACCACCGAAGAAGAGTTGCTGCCGCGTGTGCAGGAAGGGGGGCTGGTGGTCGGAGAGTCTATCTTCCTGGTTTATTCGCCCGAGCGTGAAGATCCGGGCAACCCGGACTTCGAAACCCGTACCATCCCGAAAGTCATCGGCGGTCACACCCCAGCTTGTCTGGAGGTCGGTATTGCTCTGTACGAGCAGGCAATCGACCAGGTTGTCTCGGTCAGCTCAACCAAAGCTGCGGAAATGACCAAGCTGCTGGAAAACATCCACCGTGCCGTCAACATCGGTCTGGTCAACGAGATGAAGATCGTTGCTGACCGTATGGGCATCGATATTTTTGAAGTGGTCGACGCCGCCGCGACCAAGCCATTTGGCTTTACTGCCTACTACCCTGGGCCTGGCCTGGGTGGCCACTGTATTCCCATCGACCCTTTCTATCTGACGTGGAAAGCCCGTGAATATGGCCTGCACACCCGTTTCATCGAGCTATCCGGTGAAGTCAACCAAGCCATGCCCGAATACGTTCTGAGCAAGCTAATGGATGGCCTCAATGATAGCGGCAAGGCCGTGAAGGGCAGCAAAGTGCTTGTTCTTGGCATCGCCTATAAGAAGAACGTTGATGACATGCGCGAATCGCCCTCCGTGGAAATCATGGAGCTGATCGAGGCCAAGGGCGGCATCGTTGCCTACAGCGATCCCCACGTTCTGGTCTTCCCTAAGATGCGCGAGCACCACTTCGAGCTGAGCAGCGAGGCCCTGACTGCCGATAATCTTGCCAGCTTTGATGCAGTGGTCTTGGCCACCGATCACGATAAGTTCGATTACGAACTTATCAAGCAACATGCCAAATTGATCGTTGATAGCCGTGGCAAATACCGCGCTCCGGCTCCGCACATCATCAAAGCCTGATCACGGGCCCCCAATAACATTACCCGGCAGGTTCGATTAGTAATTTGTTGGGTACTGATGCAATACAAGGAACATCCATGAAAAACTTCGCCCTGATTGGCGCTGCCGGTTATATTGCTCCCCGTCATATGCGCGCCATCAAGGACACCGGCAACGTGCTGGTCTCCGCCTACGACATCAACGACTCGGTCGGCATCATCGACAGCATCTCGCCGCAAAGCGAGTTCTTCACCGAGTTCGAACGCTTCCAGGAACACGCTTATCGCCTGAAGCGCGACCCGGCCAGCGCGCTCGACTATGTCGCCGTTTGCTCGCCCAACTACCTGCACCATGCGCATATCGTCGCAGGTCTGCGCCTGGGTTGCGACGTTATCTGCGAAAAACCGCTGGTACCCACCCCGGAAAATCTCGATGAGCTGGCCTTGGTCGAGCGGGAAACCGGCAAGCGCCTCTACAACATCCTGCAACTGCGCCATCACCAGGCCATCCTTGAGCTAAAGGACAAGGTCGCCCGCGAAAACAGCGAACACAAATACGATGTCGAACTGACCTACATCACCTCGCGTGGCAAGTGGTATATAGAGAGCTGGAAAGGCGACCCGCGCAAATCCTTCGGCGTGGCCACCAACATCGGTGTGCACTTCTACGACATGCTGCACTTCATCTTCGGCAAACTGCAGCGCAACGTCGTGCACTTCGTTTCAGACTATAAAGCCGCTGGCTACCTGGAATACGAGAAGGCTCGCGTGCGCTGGTTCCTTTCCATCGATGCCAACGACCTGCCAGAGTCCATCAAGGGCAAGAAGCCGACCTATCGTTCCATCACCGTCAACGGTGAGGAAATGGAGTTCTCCGAAGGCTTCACCGATCTGCATACCACCAGTTACCAGGAAATTCTCGCGGGTCGTGGTTATGGCATCGAAGATGCCCGTCACTGCGTGGAAACGGTGAATACTATTCGTTCCGCTGCCATCGTCAGTGCACAGAACGATGAGGGTCACCCCTTTGCAAAACAGCTCTTCTGACGACTGTAGGAGCCAGCTTGCTGGCGATCAGAGCTATTGAGCAACAGGACTCCATAATGACTCACTACCAGCACCCCAGCGCCATCGTCGATGATGGCGCACAAATTGGCGAAGGCTCGCGCGTTTGGCACTTTGTCCACGTATGTGGCGGCGCGCGCATCGGCAAGGGCGTATCTCTCGGTCAAAATGTCTTCGTCGGTAACAAGGTCGTGATCGGTGACAACTGCAAAGTGCAGAACAACGTCTCCGTCTACGACAACGTGACTCTTGAAGAGGGCGTGTTCTGCGGCCCGAGCATGGTTTTCACCAACGTCTACAACCCGCGCTCACTGGTCGAGCGGAAGGATCAGTACCGCGACACCCTGGTAAAGAAAGGTGCCACCCTCGGTGCCAACTGCACCATCGTCTGCGGCGTGACTATTGGTCGATACGCTTTCGTCGGGGCTGGTGCGGTAGTCAATAAGGACGTACCAGCCTATGCCTTGATGGTGGGTGTACCTGCACACCAGATTGGTTGGATGAGCGAGTTCGGCGAGCAACTGGCCTTGCCAGTGGCCGGCGAGGGCGAACTTGCCTGTGAGTACACCGGTGCCCGCTATGTATTGAATGGCACAACTCTGAGCAAAGTGGATGCGCAATAAATGATCGAGTTCATCGACCTGAAAACCCAGCAAGTCCGTATCAAGGACAAAATCGACGCTGGTATCCAGCGTGTCCTCGCCCATGGCCAGTACATCCTCGGCCCGGAAGTGGCCGAGCTGGAAGAAAAGCTTGCTGCCTTCGTCGGTGCCAAGTACTGCATCACCTGCGCCAACGGCACCGATGCGTTGCAAATTGCGCAAATGGCTCTAGGGATTGGTCCTGGTGATGAAGTCATCACGCCTGGATTCACCTACATCGCCACCGCTGAAACCGTGGCCCTGCTCGGTGCCAAGCCGGTGTATGTGGATATTGATCCGCGTACCTACAACCTCGACCCGCAATTGCTGGAAGCGGCCATTACCCCACGCACCAAGGCGATAATCCCCGTGTCGCTGTATGGTCAGTGCGCCGACTTCGATGCTATCAACGCTATTGCCACCAAATACGATATCCCGGTAATCGAGGATGCCGCTCAGAGCTTTGGTGCAACTTACAAGGGCAAGCGTTCTTGTAACCTGACCACTATTGCCTGCACTAGCTTCTTCCCTAGCAAACCTTTGGGTTGCTATGGCGACGGCGGTGCAATCTTCACTAATGACGACGAACTGGCGAAAGTGCTACGTCAGATAGCCAGGCATGGCCAAGATCGCCGCTATCATCATATTCGGGTTGGCGTAAATAGTCGTCTGGATACCCTACAGGCTGCCATTTTGTTACCCAAACTAGATATCTTCGAAGACGAAATCACTTTGCGCGAGCAGGTCGCGGCCCGCTACAACGAGCTACTACTGAGCAATGACAGCGGCATCTTCGCCGCGGATGGGGGAGGGGGCATCATTGCCATCCCCCATATTGAACCCCATAACACCAGCGTTTATGCGCAGTACACCGTTCGTGTCGAAGATCGAGAGACGGTTCAGGGCAAACTGGAGAAAGCAGGCATCCCCACTGCAGTGCATTACCCTATCCCGTTAAACAAACAGCCAGCTGTTGCTGATAGCTCGGCCAACTTGCCTATGGGTGATGAAGTCGCGGAGCAGGTTGTGAGTCTGCCAATGCATCCGTATATGAGTGCTGAAGTGACCCAGAAAATCGTGCGGAGCTTGGTTGAATAAAATGAAAATAATCGTTACCGGCGGTGCCGGCTTCATCGGGTCGGCGGTCATCCGCCACATCATTCGCAATACTCACGACGCAGTGGTCAACCTCGACAAGCTGACCTACGCTGGCAACCTCGAATCCCTGGCCGAAGTCAGCGACAGTGGGCGTTATGCCTTCGAACAGGTCGATATCTGCGACCGTGCCGAAGTCGAACGAGTCTTCCGCGAACATCAGCCGGACGCCCTGATGCACCTGGCTGCAGAATCTCATGTGGACCGCTCCATCGATGGCCCTGCCGACTTTATCGAAACCAATATAGTCGGCACCTATACCCTGTTGGAGGTTGCCCGCCAGTACTGGCAAGGCCTCGATGAAACGCGCAAGGCTGCCTTCCGTTTTCACCACATCTCCACCGACGAGGTGTATGGCGATCTGGAAGACCCCGAAGAACTGTTCACCGAAACCACCCCCTATGCTCCCAGCTCACCCTACTCGGCGAGTAAGGCCAGCTCGGACCACTTGGTGCGCGCCTGGAGCCGTACTTACGGATTGCCAACACTGGTCACCAACTGCTCGAACAACTACGGGCCGTATCATTTTCCGGAAAAACTCATTCCGCTGATCATCCTTAATGCGCTAGAAGGCAAATCCTTGCCAATCTACGGCAAGGGCGATCAGGTACGCGATTGGCTCTATGTCGAGGACCATGCCCGTGCCCTGTACAAGGTGGTAAGGGAAGGTCAAGTCGGGGAGACCTACAATATCGGCGGTCACAACGAGAAGCAGAATATCGAAGTAGTCCACGCCCTTTGCGAGCTGCTCGATGAACTCCGTCCATGGCAAGGGCGCTCCTATAACGACCTTATCACCCACGTCCAGGACCGCCCCGGACACGACCTGCGCTACGCCATCGACGCCAGCAAAATTCAAAAGAAACTGGGTTGGGCACCAGCAGAAACCTTTGAGTCCGGCCTGCGTAAAACTGTCGAATGGTATTTGACTAACCTTGAATGGTGTCGCCGTGTGCAAGATGGCAGTTACCAACGTGAACGCCTAGGCACCTCGGTATAAGGACTGCAGCATATGAAAGGCATTATCCTCGCTGGCGGTTCCGGCACTCGGCTATATCCGATCACCAAAGGTGTATCCAAGCAGTTGCTGCCCATTTACGACAAGCCAATGATCTACTATCCCTTGTCTGTATTAATGTTGGCCGGCATCCGCGACATTCTGCTGATCAGTACTCCGGAAGATATCGGCGGTTATCAGCGGCTGCTGGGCGATGGCAGTGAGTTTGGCATCAGACTGAGTTATGCCGAACAACCCAGCCCGGACGGCCTGGCCCAAGCCTTTATTATTGGTGAAGAGTTCATTGGTAGTGATTCGGTTTGCCTGGTGCTGGGCGACAATATCTTCTATGGCCAGGGCTTTGGTCCTTTACTGCGGGATGCAGCCAGTCGTGACAAAGGTGCCACCGTGTTCGGTTACCACGTCAAGGATCCGGAACGTTTTGGGGTGGTTGAGTTCGATGCCAATAAGTGTGCCATTTCCATCGAGGAAAAACCGCTTAAACCCAAGTCCAACTATGCAGTGACTGGCCTGTATTTCTATGACAACGACGTAGTTGAGATCGCCAAGCAGGTAAAACCCTCTGATCGCGGCGAGTTGGAAATTACCAGCATCAATCAAGCCTACTTGGAGCGCGGTGACCTTAACGTTCAACTCCTCGGGCGTGGTTTTGCCTGGCTCGATACCGGCACCCATGAAAGTCTGCTGGAGGCCGCTCACTTCGTTGAAACGATCGAGAAACGGCAGGGCTATAAAGTAGCTTGTTTGGAAGAGATCGCTTTTTACAACAATTGGCTAAGTGCCGACGATCTGCAACGAATCGGAAAAGCCTTAAGTAAGAACAGTTACGGCCAGTATCTGCTGTCCTTAATCAAGGAGTCCGTATGAGCGACAAGCCAGTTTTTGTTACCCAACCCTACCTGCCTCCACTGGAAGAGTTCGTCCCTTATTTAGAGCAGATTTGGGCCAATAAAATTCTGACCAATGGTGGGCCGATGCATCAGCAGTTGGAGAAGGAGCTGTGCGCATACCTCGGCGTAGAGCATATTGCCTTGTTCAACAACGGCACTATAGCGTTGCTCACGGCGCTTCAAGCACTACGTGTGACAGGAGAAGTTATCACCACTCCCTACTCTTTTGTCGCTACGTCCCATTCGTTGTTGTGGAACGGGATCAAACCGGTATTCGTCGATATAGATTCGCACACCTTGAACCTGGACCCCGCCAAAATTGAGGCAGCCATAACCCCGCAGACTACCGCGATTATGCCAGTCCACTGCTATGGTAATCCCTGTGCTGTCGAAGCCATTCAGAAAATTGCTGACAACTACAACCTTCGGATTATCTACGACGCTGCTCATGCCTTTGGTGTGAAAGATTCTGGCGGCAGCATCCTGCGTTACGGCGACCTTAGTGTGCTGAGTTTCCATGCCACTAAGGTGTTTAATACCTTCGAAGGTGGTGCAATCATTTGCCCGGATGCCAAGACCAAGCAGCGCATCGACCACTTGAAAAATTTCGGTTTTGTCGATGAAGTCACCGTTGTTGCCCCTGGTATTAATGGCAAGATGAGTGAAGTGAACGCCGCTTTCGGGCTGTTGCAACTCAAGCATATCGACCGGGCCTTAGCCCGTCGCCGTGAGATCGATAGTATCTATCGTGAGGAACTTAGGGGGATAAAAGGCATTCGTCTAATCGAGGAAGCCGGGCAGTTAAAAGCAAACTACTCCTACTTCCCGGTTCTGGTTGAAGCAGATTATCCACTAAGTCGCGATGAGTTGTATCAGAGGTTAAAGGACAAGGATGTCTTTGCCCGCCGTTACTTTTATCCGCTGATCAGTGAGTTTCCGATGTATCGAGGAATGGTGTCGGCACAGCGCAGCAACTTACCCGTTTCCCACTCTGCCGCCGAAAAAATCATTTGCCTGCCTATTTATCCGGATCTTAGCGATGAAAGTCTGCACCGCATCACCTCCATTCTGAAAGAGGTCTGAAATGGGTTTCCTGAGTATTGAGCAGATCAATCAGATGGGTTTTGCACACGTTGGAAAGAATTCAAAACTCTCCGAAAAAGCCTCCTTCTACAACTGCCAGAATATAGTCATTGGCGACAATGTAAGGATTGATGATTTTTGTGTTCTATCTGCAGGCAGCGGAGGGATAGAGGTCGGGAATTATGTCCATATAGCAGTTAGCAGCCTGCTGATCGGGCGTGGAAAAATTACCTTGCATGATTTTAGTGGGGTTTCATCAAGGGTTTCAATATACAGTAGCAGCGATGATTACAGTGGCTCTGCACTGACCAATCCTACTGTACCGGAAGAATTCACAAATGTGGCTCATGCCAATGTGAATATTGGTCGCCATGTCATCATTGGGGCGGGAAGTGTTGTGCTTCCAGGAGTAACTCTCGAGGAGGGTGTGGCCGTGGGGGCGTTAAGCTTGGTTAGCAAGAGCTGCCAAGCTTTCGGAGTTTATTCGGGTACACCGGCCCGGAAAATCAAAGAAAGGAAAAGGGATTTACTTGCACTCGAACAAAAGTTCATAAGCCAGGGGCTTAGCAATTGAAAATCTTGCATATTGGCCCGGATTCTCAATTTATACAGTTTATTTCTAAAACATTTGAGCTGGCGGCCCCCGGTTGTAATGATTACGCCGTTGTCTCAAAAAGAACAAATAAATCGCTTGGCTACGAAATACCTAATGGTCAAGTCAAGGTAATCGAGTCCAGCGTAGTGGGCTTATTTAAAATTGCACTCCTTGCAAGAAGATATGACGTAATAATTGCTCACAGTTTAACTAATCAAGCTGTATTTGCGCTTCTTTTAGCACCTGGAAAAGCATTGACGGTGTGGAGTGGTTGGGGGTTCGATTATTACACGGATGATGTTTGTGCGCTGCTTGGAGAAGAGAGCAAAAAACTCTACAAAGAGCTAAGCGAAGGCTACAAAAAAGAAGAGTCAGTACTGAAAAAAGCGCTAAAGAAAGTTTTCTCAAAGCTGAAATCGATTTCTGTCCGTAAAATTGATTATTTTTCAGCACCCATTCCAAACGATTTTTTAATACTTAAGGAGAATTATCCGCAGTTTTGTGGGGAGTATATTCAGCTTAATTATGGGAGTGTTGAGGAGACCTTCAGTCTTGGTGGATGCTCCGTTACGGGTGAAAATATCCTGTTGGGAAATTCTGCATCAATTACGAATAATCATATTGAAGCATTTGAAAAAATAAAGAAATTAGCTAGCGAAGAACAAAAAATAATTGTCCCCCTGAGTTATGGGGATGAAAAATATAGAGATACTATAATCGCTAAAGGAAAAAACTGTCTTGATGAGTTGTTTTGCCCTTTAATAGATTTTATGTCGTTGGACGAATACAGTAAGATAGTAAATTCCTGCAGCTTGATAGTGATGGCGCATAAGCGGCAGCAGGCTCTTGGTAATATATGTGCGGTAATGTACAGCGGGGCTAGAATAATACTCGACGAAGAAAACCCAGCCTATCAGTTTTTTATTGAGCGGGGTGCCATTGTAAATTCTTTAAATGATATAAGTAATTCGCTAATGCTAACGCCTTTAAGTGAGAGTGAAATCTCTCAAAATCGGAAGGTGATACAAGAGTTTTGGGGGGCGGAAAAAGTAAACAACAATACAAAGAAATTGATTGAGAATATACAAGTAAAACAGCAACGTCAGGCTAATAAATGAATGCAAGGAAGCTCGTTGCCTTCGCTATTGGCCCCGTCGGGGGAGCAGCGTTAGGCTTTATCACATTACCGATCATCACTTGGTTCTATTCGGCTGAGGATATCGGTCGAATAGCCATGTTTCAGGTTGTTTCGAGTTTCTGCATCCTGCTGTTTAGTCTGGGGTTGGATCAGGTCTATGTTCGTGAGTATCACGAATCAGAGCATAAGCCAGCACTACTTAAGACCGCCCTGTTGCCGGGGCTATTATCGCTTGTGGTGGGGTTGGCACTTTGCTTCGTGGTGCCTGGTTTTATTTCCCAAGCGCTATTTTCCGTGGATAGCGTGCTGATCAGCATTTTGGTTGCATTGTGCTTTCTGGCTGCATTCGTTTCGCGTTTCTTGTCCCTGATTCTACGTATGCAGGAAAGGGGATTGGCTTTTTCCATGAGCCAAGTCTTACCAAAGGTTCTGTTTCTCTCCGTCATCGGCGTTTATGTTCTTTTCTCGTTCGGCTTTGATCTTTTTCACTTGGTAATCGCCCATGCGTTGTCAATCACGGCGGTTACTCTGATATATGTCTGGAATACCCGTCAGGAATGGTTGGTAGCATTAAAACAAAGAGTCGATACAGAAAAGCTTAAAGCCATGCTGCGTTTTGGAGCCCCACTGATCATGGGCGGCATCGCTTTCTGGGGACTGACGGCAATGGATAAGATATTTTTGCGCACCTTCTCTAGCTTCGAAGAGTTGGGTGTTTATTCAGTGGCATCCAGCTTCGCAGCGGCAGCTATCGTTTTCCAGAGCATCTTCTCAATCATCTGGGCACCGACTGTCTATAAATGGGCAGCAGAAGGTATCAATACGGAAAAGATCGACCAAGTTACGGAGTATGTCCTGGTTGCAGTCGTCATTCTGTTCTCGTTGGCTGGACTCTTCTCTTGGGCCGTCACCTATTTATTGCCTGCCTCGTACGCAAAAGTACAATATATTCTAGTGACCTGTATGGCTTACCCCTTGTTCTATACCCTTTCGGAAACAACGGTAGTGGGTCTCGGCATTACCCGGAAGAGCAGCTATGCGATGGCTGCCTCGATAATTGCAGTTCTGGTGAATTTAGTCGGTAACTACCTGCTCGTACCGCTCTATGGGGCTGCTGGTGCGGCGGTATCGACAGCCATCGCTTTTTGGGTATTTTTTATCTGTCGCACGGAGTTTTCATGTCGTGTATGGCGACCAATACCTCGCTTGAAGCTCTACTCAATGACACTGGCTTGCTTGATTCTTTCAGTACTCTTTACACTGAAGGGCGTTGATCGCTATTTTGAATTTGCTTGTGCTTGGTTTGTCTTTCTGGTTGTAATTATCGTTACTAATTATAAAATAAATTTTGCAAGAATATTATAACTAGTAACCAGTGTGCGGTATTTCAAGCAATCGGTTCGACTGGTAGTGGCAGAGTGGCAGAGTGGCAGAGTGGCAGAGTGGCACTTGGCTATCTGGTTATCTTGCGTCAAGTATGTAGTCTCATAACTGCGTTATATTGGAAAATGCAGTTAAGTTACGATGAGGCGTAAAGATGTGATGAGCGCATAATTGCATTGTTTAGTAAAAAAAAGGCTTCTGTTTAGTGCTTGTCAGACTGCCAAGCGGACTCAAGGGTTACGTTAACGACGGAATTATATATGCAGTACAGGTTAAGGTTTATATTATTTTTGTGTGTTGGGTTGTTGTTTTCCAGTATTTGTATTTTTTACCCTGGGAGTTTTGGGGAGTTTGTGCTCTTGTGGGGTGTTTTCCTTTTGGTTTCTGGTTATTTGCTTTTGCAAAAAAGAATTAACTTTTTTGAGCCGTTTTATTTGTTTTCCGTGTACTACCTTACATTTATAGTTTCTGCCATGACTCTGCGCTTTAGTGGCTTTGAAAATAATATGTTTATATCGGGTGCTGTTTTTTATAATGATATAGAGGATGTATTTTTTTGGTGTGTGGTTTACGTTTCGGTCGGGTACCTTTTTGCGTTAATCGGATATAGGTTGTTTGCGACTAATAGGATAGTTGCCATCGGCTGGGTTACGGCGAGTAAGTATCGACGACTTTTAAAGTGTGTTGCGTATGTGCTGTTCTTTGCGGGGATGGCTAATTTTGTTTATAACGTGGTCACTTTATACTCAGGCAGTCTAATTGACTATTATAAGAATATTTCCATGCGGTTTTATGACTTTAAAGATGGAGGTACTACGCTAGGTTACCACTTGATTTATATTGCGGTTTATATTTTGTTTCTTATTGATCTTGATAGAAAAAAAGTTTCGTTGATAACATATGTCTTGGTGTTTGCTGCGGTGGCCGTGTTCGCGTCGCAGGGGAGAATATTTCAGACACTAACTTTTATTATGTCTTTTGTTGTTTTGTATTATTACAATATGGGGGGGGTGAGGCTTAATAGAAAAATCCTGTTTTTTGGTTGTGGTGTTATTTTGCTAGGGGTGATTTTTTATCTTTTAAGATTCGCTAGTAGTTTGAGTTATAATCAGGGTTTGGCAGGCTCTGGTGGTTTGATTTCATTTTTGCTGGAATCATTTACTGTTGATAAATTTCTTGAATTATCGGTTGGTATGGGAAATTTTCCAAATTTTGCCGTACTCATGAAAGTGGTTGATTCATGGTCTCGTGATATTGGGTATATGTGGGGCCTTACATTGCTGTATCCACTTGTTGATTTTATGCCGTCTGCCTTTGATAGTGCTGTTGGAATGCCCGCGGTACTTGCAAAGAACCAATGGTATGAGCATATTGCTGGCGGTAACCTACCTGTTACCGGGGTCGGTGAGATGTACTTGAATTTTGGTTTTTTGGGTCCAGTGGTTGGAATGTTCTTGTTTGGTTGCTTGGGTGCTTGTATTTATAATTTGGCGGTGAGGAGGGGGGGGAATATATTTCTTATATTTTATGCGAAATTTGCAGTTGGTTTTTTTATGCTATACCCAAAAGGTGAGTTTAATAATTTCGGGCTGTTGTGGATGGCGATACACCCGTTCTTAATTTTTTTGCTTATAAAGTTTCTTGATCGTCTGCAGGCCTGGCTGGGTGGGCGATCAGTTATTCGTGCGAATGCCATTCAGTGAGTATTTGTGAGAGAGTGATTATGAGCCTATTAGTTGGCGGCAGTGTATGTGGCCATTTTAATGAGGCTTAATAATCTATCGAAACGCTGGAGTTTGCTGATTTTAAGGTAAGTATATAATGAATAAAATTGCTCATATCACTACCGTCCATTCACGAAGTGATAGTCGGATTTTCTCCAAGCAGTGTGCGACGCTTGCTGCTGCTAACTTTGGCACTGTTGCTTTGTTTGTAGCTGACGGCCAAGGGGACTCAGAAAGTCAGGGTGTCAAGATATTCGACATAGGTAGGAGTGAGGGGCGATTAAGGCGCTTTCTTTCTGGAAGCTATAAGATGTTTAAAGCTTTGCGAGGCTATAAGGCAGATGTTGTGCATTTCCATGACTCTGAGCTTATCCCGTTGGGCTTGACGCTGAGGGCGTTTGGGGTAAAAGTTGTTTATGATGTGCATGAAGACTTGCCTCGAGATATTTTGATTAAGGAATACATACCTTATTTTCTGCGGAGGTTAATTTCTTCTGCTGCTGAGTTTGTTGAGTGGGTGGGTGGGCAGTTTTTTTCTGGCATAGTAACCGCTACTCCTGTTATTGCAAGTAGGTTTCCAAGCAAGAAGACGTTGGTGGTTTGCAACTTTCCCATTCAAGAAGAGTTTGCGTTAAATTGTGAGCTCGCTTACCCTGCGCGACCGAAAAGCTTCTGCTATGTCGGAACTATCTCAGAGGCCCGTGGCCCGCTTGAACTTGTCAACGCAATGGCGATTATGCCGTCAGATTGCAGGTTGACCCTTGCTGGGTCTTTCAATACGCAAGAACTTGAGTGTAAAGCAAGGTCGTTGAAAGGGTGGGCGCGCGTATATTTTCTTGGGTGGGTGTCGCGTAAAGATGTATCTCAAGTACTGGGTGCCTCTAGGGCTGGAATGGTAACTTTGTTACCGACACAGACTCACTTGGACTCTTATCCGATAAAATTATTTGAGTATATGGCTGCTGGCTTGCCTGTCGTTGCTTCGGATTTTCCTCTGTGGCGGGATATTCTTGAAGGGGTTGAATGCGCTGTTTTTGTTGACCCGGCCAATCCAGGTGAAATTGCCAAGGCAATGAAGTGGCTGTTGGATAATCCGAGTGAGGCTGAGGCAATGGGGCAGGCTGGGAAACGGGCAATCGAAGAAAGAATCAACTGGGCTGTGGAGGGTGAGAAGTTGCTGGCCTTTTACAGGCAGCATCTTCTAGGTTAGCTCTCGCTTGCATATTTCTCTCGGGGTCTTGGTCAGCCTCGTTCTTGCTGATTAGGTTTAAGGTTATGACTATTGAAGTGCAAGGTAATGTTATCAGCGTGATTATCCCTAGTTACAATCACATTGATTATGTGGGTGATGCAATTAGTAGTGTTCTGGGGCAGATTCAAGACGGTTATGTGCTTGAGTTGATTGTTGTAGACGATGGATCGACTGATGGTAGTGTGGCGCTCCTGAAAGAGCTTCATCGGGCCCATGATTATAAGTTCAAGTTGGTTTTTAAAAACAATGAAGGCCTTTGCAGAACGCTGAATCGGGCTATTGGGGAGTTTGCTACAGGAGATTATATTGCCATCATTGCCTCGGATGATATGTGGCACCCGGAAAAATTGAGTAAGCAGTTAAAGCTGTTGCGGGGTAGTCCGCGTTGTTCCCTTTGTTATAGTGGTGCGCAGACCTTTGGGGAACATTCTAATGGCGGCAGAGCGTCACGGTTCCTGTTTTCAGGAAATATAAGGAACTTGCTCACGCTGTATAATTTTATCCCGGCGGGTACGATTTTCTTTACACGCAAACTCTATGATTCGATTGGCGGTTTCGACGAAACTGGCTTGCGCCTGGAGGATTGGGACTTTCTGCTGAGGGCTTCGGCCGTCACGTCGTTCTGTTATCTGAATAAAGAGTTGCTTCTCTATCGCCTGCACGATGAAAGCTCCATCGCCAAGATGCGTGAGCGGGGTATCCTCTTCGCGGAGAAAATGAAGGTCCTGCGTAAGAATAAGAGCATTCTCAATCCCTCCCTGAGGTATTGCTCGATCTGCCTGCATTTTGCCCTCGACGTGGTGTTGCGCCCATTTATCTCCCGACTCAAAGCGAAATAAGTCATGATCATTCTTGTTACCGGCGGTGCTGGTTTCATTGGTTCCGCAGTAATTCGGCATATCATCCGTACGACTCAGCATCGTGTGGTCAATCTGGACAAGCTCACCTATGCCGGTAACCTAGAATCGCTTACGCAGGTTTCAGCAAGCGACCGGTATAGTTTTGAACCGGTCGATATTTGTGATCGAGCCCAGCTTGACCGGATCTTCAAGACCTATCGGCCCGACGCAGTTATGCACTTGGCTGCCGAGTCGCATGTCGACCGCTCTATCGATGGTCCAGCCGCCTTCATCGAGACTAATATCGTTGGCACCTATACCTTGCTGGAGGCTTCTCGGGAGTATTGGCGGACGCTGACGGAAGAGAAGCAGGCGGCATTCCGTTTCCATCACATCTCCACCGACGAAGTGTATGGGGACCTGGAGTCCCCTGCGGACCTTTTCACCGAGTCGACGTCTTATGCGCCCAGTTCGCCTTATTCCGCAAGCAAGGCCAGTTCCGACCACCTGGTGCGTGCCTGGCAGCGTACTTATGGCCTGCCGACACTGATCAGCAATTGCTCGAATAATTACGGTCCCTATCATTTTCCGGAAAAACTCATCCCGCTGATGATACTCAATGCGTTGGAGGGGAAGCCTTTGCCTGTGTATGGCAAGGGCGATCAGGTGCGTGACTGGTTGTATGTGGAGGATCACGCTCGAGCTCTGTACGAAGTTGTGACCCGAGGCGTAGTGGGCGAGACCTATAACATCGGCGGGCACAATGAGAAGCGGAATCTGGAAGTGGTGCGTACGCTCTGCGCTTTGCTGGAGGAGCTGGCACCGATAAAGCCCATGGGCGTTGTACGTTATGAGGACCTGATCACCTATGTTCAGGATCGGCCTGGCCACGACAGGCGCTATGCCATTGATGCGGGCAAGGTTCAGCGTGAACTGGGCTGGGCTCCACAGGAAAGTTTCGAGAGTGGTATTCGCAAGACTGTCCAGTGGTTCCTAAGCAACCGCGACTGGTGGCAGCGTGTCCAAGATGGTTCCTATCAGCGTGAACGCCTCGGCGTCACTGGTTAATCGAGAGAATTTATATGAAAGGCATCATTCTTGCCGGGGGCTCCGGTACTCGGCTTTACCCAATCACCATGGGTGTATCCAAGCAACTGCTGCCCGTGTATGACAAGCCGATGATTTATTACCCACTGTCGGCCCTGATGCTGGCAGGGATTCGTGAGGTCTTGATCATCACCACCGCCGAAGATCTGGCCAGTTTTGGGCGTATGCTGGGAGACGGCAGCAGATTTGGCATCTCGCTGAGTTATGCGGTACAGCCGAGTCCGGATGGTCTTGCTCAGGCGTTCATTATTGGTGAGTCATTTATTGGCTCTGATTCCGTCTGCCTGGTCCTCGGGGATAATATTTTTTATGGGCAGGGCTTTACCCCTAAGCTGCGCGAAGCGGCGGGCCGCAGCCAGGGCGCAACGGTTTTCGGTTATCAGGTCAAAGACCCCGAGCGGTTTGGTGTGGTCGCTTTCGACGAGCAGATGCGAGCAGTATCCATCGAGGAAAAACCAAAGCAGCCGAAATCCAACTACGCGGTCACGGGACTGTATTTCTACGACAACGATGTGGTGGAAATTGCCAAGCAGGTGAAACCTTCGGAGCGCGGTGAACTGGAAATCACCAGTATCAATCAGGCTTACCTTGAGCGTGGCACCCTGCATGTTGAAGTGCTTGGGCGCGGTTTCGCTTGGCTGGATACAGGTACACACGAAAGCTTGCTGGAGGCCAGCATGTTTGTGCAGACCATCGAGCACAGGCAGGGGCTAAAAGTCGCCTGCCTGGAGGAAATCGCCCTCAACAATGGTTGGATCAGTGCGGATGATCTACTGCAAGCAGGGCAGAGCCTGAGCAAGAATGGCTATGGTCAATACTTGCTTTCCCTCGTTACGGAGCATTGACCATGGCGCTGATCAAATGGGCATCATTTGATGCCATCGGTGATGGACGCGGGCAACTGGTTGCCCTTGAGGGCAATAAGAACATTCCCTTCGATATCAAGCGCGTCTATTACATGACAGGTATGAAACCGGGAGCCCCTCGTGGTTTCCATGCCCATCGCCGGTTGCAGCAAGTCGCGGTCTGTGTCGCTGGCCGCTGCCGCTTCATTCTCGATGATGGCTTTGGCCGTGAAGACGCCTGGCTCGACTCGCCTGCCAAGGGACTGCTTATCGGTAACATGGTCTGGCGGGAAATGCATGACTTCAGCCAAGACTGCGTACTGATGGTACTGGCCAGTGAGTACTACGACGAAGCTGACTATATACGAGATTACGAACAGTTTCTGGAGGTCGCGAAGCATGGCTAGTGTTCATCCTCTAGCTGATGTGGCAGAGGCTAACATCGGTAGCGGAACGCGGGTCTGGCAATTTGTCGTGATCCTGCGCGGTGCGCAGATAGGTTCTAATTGCAATATCTGTGCGCATGCCTTGATCGAGGGCGATGTGATCATTGGCGATAGGGTGACGGTCAAGTCAGGGGTGTTCTTGTGGGACGGCACACGCATTGAGGATGATGTGTTCATCGGCCCTAACGCTACGTTCACCAATGATCCCATGCCTAGATCGAAAGTTTATCTCGAGGCTTTTTCGGGGATTACTGTCAGGCGCGGTGCGAGTATCGGTGCCAACGCAACTTTATTGCCGGGCATCACAATCGGTGAGTTTGCAATGGTTGGCGCTGGAGCTGTAGTCACTAGGGATGTAGACGCTCATTCCGTTGTCGTTGGTAACCCCGCGCGGGTCATCAGGAAGTTGAAGCATGATTAAGTTTTTAGATTTGCAGGCTATCAACCACCAATATCGCCATGAATTGCTCGCTGCCTGTGCAAGCGTTATCGACTCAGGTTGGTATATCACCGGCAACGCCTTGAGCCGTTTTGAGGAGGAGTTTGCTGAGTACTGTGGGGTCAGGCACTGCATTGGCGTGGCCAATGGCTTGGATGCCTTGATTCTCACCTTGCGCGCCTGGAAAGAACTCGGTCTGTTGAGCGAAGGGGACGAGGTGATAGTCCCTGCCAATACCTACATAGCCAGTGTTCTGGCCATTACTGAGAACCGCCTGGTTCCGGTATTCGTCGAGCCAGACGCGCACAGCCTCAACCTCAGCCCAGCCAATGTCGAAGCGGCCATTACTAGCCGCACGCGCGCACTTCTACCTGTTCATCTCTATGGCCGCCTGGCAGATATGCCCGAGTTGATGGCTATCGCCGAACGGCACCATTTGCTTGTTTTGGAAGATTCCGCCCAGGCTCATGGTGCAAGTCTCGATGGACGCCGAGCGGGCAGTTGGGGACATGCCTCGGGCTTCAGTTTCTATCCTGGTAAGAATCTGGGTGCTCTAGGGGATGCTGGTGCCATTACGACCAATGATGACAAGCTGGCGGAAACCCTGCGTGCACTGCGTAACTACGGGTCTCATGAGAAGTACAAGAACCTCTATAAAGGAGTGAACAGCCGCCTGGATGAGATTCAGGCGGCCATGCTAAGTGTCAAGCTCCGCTATTTGGATCGGCAGACGGCCCATCGTCGCCAGATTGCCCAGACCTATCTGACAGAAGTGGACAATCCATTGATTCAGCTTCCTGCCTGGGAGAATGAGGAGCAGCACGTCTGGCATCTTTTCGTAGTACGCAGTCAGCGACGTCAAGCACTGCAGGAGTACTTGCAGAAAGCGGGGGTGCAGACCTTGGTTCATTATCCGATTCCCCCGCATAAGCAGGAGTCTTATCGCGATTATTCTGAACTGAGTCTTCCGCTTACAGAGGCAATTCATGAGGAGGTTCTGAGCTTACCTATGGGGCCATCGCTGACGCTGGATGAAGTGCGAGTGGTAGTTAAGGCCCTCAATTCGTTCAAATAGACTTTTCAGACTGGATTTGAGATGTGATGAGGGTTTTCGTAACTGGAGCCAATGGCTTCATCGGCACCGCGCTGTGTCAGCACTTGGCAAATAGGGGGGCCTGCGTCCATGGCTTGGTTCGTGCGGATCTCCCTGATGAAGTGGGGGTTGTCTATCATTCGGGGGCACTGGAGGATCGGGCACTTCTGCTCAGTTGCCTAGTCGGTGTGGATTGTTTGGTTCACTTGGCTGGGCGAGCACATGTTATGCGGGAGGGTGGGGAGTCGTTGACGGCTTTCCGTGCGGTCAATCGCGATGCAACTCTTAGCTTGGCGCGTATTGCACAGGAAGCTGGGGTCAAGCGCTTCGTTTTTGTTAGCTCTATCGGTGTGAACGGTGCGGAGACCTTTGCTAAACCGTTTGATGAGTACTCCGAGCCCGAGCCGCATGCCGATTATGCACTTTCAAAACTAGAAGCAGAGCAGGGACTGAAGAGTCTCTTAGCAGGTTCTGGGACAGAGTTGGTGATTATTCGACCACCACTCGTCTACGGGATTGATGCGCCTGGAAATTTCGCTCGCTTACTTAAACTTGTTGCTACGGGGTTACCTTTGCCTCTGCGCGGTGTAGATAATCGCCGCAGTATTATATCGCTTGAGAACTTGGTGGGTTTCATCTCCCTCTGTATCGAGCACCCAGCTGCAGCAGAGCAACTTTTTCTCGTGTCCGATGGTAAGGATATCTCCACTGCAGAAATGGTGCGAGCTCTTGCTTTGGGAATGGACAAAAGACCGTTGATGCTGCCTGCGCCCGATGCACTGCTAAAACTGGGTGCGAGGTTGCTTGGGAAAGAGTCCATTTATACGCAACTTTATCGTTCCTTGCAGGTTGAGTCATCGAAAGCGCGAAGACTCCTTGGTTGGCAGCCTGAGGAAAACACGCTAGAGGCGTTGGAGAAAGTAGGCCGGTTATATATTTCCCAGCGTTGATACTTGGTATGAAAAGCCATGTTTGCGCCCACTCTGAGAATAAAAAGTGCGACTACTATTAACCGGAGCTGGCGGATTTGTTGGGCAGGCCTTGCGTCAGTCACTGCTTTCCAATGCGGATTACACGCTTTGTTGTGCATATCGGCGCTTTCCTGCGGATGCAGTTCCCACATCGCAAGATGTAGCGGTGGGAAGCATCACAGAGTCGACGGATTGGAGCAGTCTATTGGCTGGTGTTGAGGTGGTGGTGCATACCGCCGCTATTGCTCATGCGCAAGGCCGTCGTTTCCAGGAAGTACTGCCATGCTTGGACAGGGTAAATGCAGCCGCAACGTTGGCCTTGGCTAAGCAGGCCGCGGAGGCTGGAGTAAAGCGGTTTGTCTTTTTGAGTACCATCAAGGTACATGGGGAGCAGACGCTTCTTAATCAGTCGTTTATCGCCGACATTGAGCCCGTGCCCACGGATCCCTATGCGATTTCAAAATGGAAAGCAGAACAAGGATTACTTGAGATAAGTCGCGAAACAGGGCTTGAAGTCGTTATTATCCGTTCTGTGCTTATCTATGGAGTGGGTGTCAAGGCTAATTTTCTAAGCATGATGCGCTGGCTTTACAAGGGCGTGCCTTTGCCGTTTGGGGCTATCCATAACCGGCGCAGCCTGGTTGCCCTGGATAACCTGATTGATTTGATTGTGACCTGTATCGATCATCCCGCCGCCGCCAATCAGACCTTTTTGGTCAGCGATGGCGAAGATCTTTCTACCACTGAGTTGTTACGCAGAATGGGCGTTGCCTTAGGCAGGCCCGCGCGCTTGTTGCCGGTACCTAGCTGGATGCTCGAAGCGGGTGCAGCGGTGCTCGGCAAACAAGCACTCTCACAACGCCTGTGTGGCTCGCTGCAGGTCGATATCAGCAAGACACGTGAACTACTCAACTGGACACCGCCGGTCAGCGTCGACGAAGCGCTGCGCAAGACGGCCAAGCATTTTCTGGAACAGCAAAGCAAATGAGTATCTGGTGGTTATTGCCGGTAGTGGCCGGTGTTTCGCTTTTTTTGACTGGTGCGTTGCGCCGTTACGCCCTGGCCCGCAGCCTGATGGATATCCCTAATGCGCGTAGTTCGCACTCGGTGCCGACGCCGCGTGGTGGTGGGGTGGCGATTGTCGTGAGCTTTTTGCTGGCTCTGCCGGCGATGGCAGGTCTGGGCCTGGTCGCCTGGCCTTTGGCCTGGGCGTTGTTGGGGGCTGGTGCGGGGATCGCCGTATTGGGGTTTCTCGATGATCACGGTCATATCGCGGCACGCTGGCGCTTGTTAGGTCACTTTGCCGCCGCTATCTGGGCATTGTTCTGGCTAGGTGGTTTGCCGCCAGTTGAGGTATTCGGTTTTGTTTTGGAGCTGGGTTGGATTGGTCATGGGCTGGCGGCTGTGTATTTGGTATGGCTGCTGAATTTGTATAACTTCATGGATGGCATCGATGGCATTGCCAGTGTCGAGGCTATTTGTGTGTGTTTGGGTGGTGCCTTGTTGTACAGCTTGTTGGGTATCGCAGGCTCAACCCAACCTACGGAAATCGTTGCGCCTTTGCTATTGGCGGCGGCCGTTGCGGGGTTTCTGTTCTGGAACTTCCCTCCGGCCCGAATCTTTATGGGTGATGCCGGCAGTGGTTTTCTCGGCATCACTCTAGGCGTGCTGTCTCTGCAAGCGGCCTGGGTAGCGCCGCAGTTGCTGTGGAGTTGGTTGATTCTGCTTGGGGTGTTTATCGTCGATGCCACCTTTACCTTGCTGCGCCGCTTGTTGCGGGGCGACAAGGTGTATGAGGCTCATCGCAGCCATGCCTACCAGTACGCTTCGCGCCGGTTTGGTCGGCATTTGCCGGTGACGCTGGTGGTAGGCGGTATCAATATTCTGTGGTTGTTGCCTATTGCGCTTTGGGTAGGGCTGGGCGGGGTAGACGGTTTGTTGGGGTTGCTGATCGCTTATGTGCCGTTGCTGGGGCTGGCTGTGAAATACAATGCCGGCGAGCTGGAGGCGCGGGCGTGAGCGAGAAGACATTACTGATCATCGGCGCGGGCGGGCACGGCAAGGCGGTTGCAGAAGCGGCGTTGCTGAGTGGCGAATGGCAGCGGATCGCTTTTGCCGATGACCGTTGGCCGGTGTTGCGCGAAACCTTTGGCTGGCCGGTTGTGTCCGATGTCGCAGAGTTGGCGGCGCTGGAGGTCCAGGTGGCGGGTGCGATTGCTGCGGTTGGCAATAATGCCGTGCGCGAACAGTGGGTCAAGGCCGTTCATGCAGCTGGGCTGCCTCTGGTAACGGTGGTGCATCCCTGCGCCTGCGTGAGTGCTGCCGCTGTTATAGGCGCGGGTACGGCGGTTATGGCGCTGGCGATGGTGGGTGTCGACGCGACGATTGGCGAGGGCGCTATCGTTAATGCTCATGCGACCGTCGATCACGATGCCAGCCTTGGTGACTTTGCCCATCTCGGGGTTGGTGTTCAGTTGGCCGGTGGGGTGAAAATTGGTTCTCGGGCCTGGCTACAGGCAGGCTGTAGCGCGGGGTATCAGGTTGTAGTCGGCGACGGAGTGGTATGTGCGCCGGGAACGATATTGCAGACTGATGCGCAGGGTTTAGCTGCCGGGTGATAAGCTGCCCGTTTTGTCGATACGGCGTTAAAAATGGCTTTGTCCCAATTATGTGTTGCATGGGAAGTTCAGGCCTGAGCCCTTCTAGCAGACGCGCCAATGGGTAGGGTGCGCCATGCGCACCAACTCGGGCAGCGAATCACTGGTGCGCACGGCGCACCCTACGGGTCCTGGCTATCTCAATACTCAGCGGTGATGGCAGAACGCAACGGGCTATTGGGACATGGCCATTAAAAATGGCTCTGCACAGCGTTAGGTGTTGCATAAGGCGTCTTGCTTAACGGTCTGTCTACAGGCGTAGCAATGGTTAGTGTGCGTCGTGCGCAATTGCCTGGGCCATGGGCCATGGGCCATGGGGCATGGTGCGCATGGCGCACCCTACGCGTGGCTGACGCGTTTTAGTGCGGCCCGAAGGGCAAGCGATGCGCGTCAGGCCCATATACAACACGTACACTGCGTCTGACTCACTGCCCTTGCACGGGTGCGTTACTGGTGTAGGCCTGTCTTTTGTTTACCTTGCGGGCGCGCGCTGCCTCGCCGTTTTTTATGCTCCAAGGATTGAGGTGTTGTTGTGTTAAGACTTGCTGAAAATTTGCGTAGCCGTCTGGTCAAGTTGCCTCGCCGCCACAAGCGATTGATGCAGGTTGCAATGGATGTGGTACTGGTTTGGGCGGCGCTGTGGCTGGCATTTGTCGTACGCCTGGGGGATGCACGAAGCATCGAGCCCTTTGCTGGGCATGCCTGGTTGTTTGTTACTGCCCCGCTGATCGCGATTCCTTTATTTGTCCGTTTTGGTATGTATCGCGCGGTGATGCGTTACTTTGGCAATGATGCCTTGATCGCGATTGTCAAGGCCGTTTCGCTATCGGCCTTGATTTTAGCTTTGGCGGTTTACTGGCATCAGGGTGCGCCCAAACTGATTCCTCGCTCTATGGTGTTTAACTACTGGTGGCTAAGCCTGGTAATGATCGGCGGCTTACGCCTGATGATGCGCCAGTATTTTATGGGTGATTGGTATTCGTCGGATAAACCCTATCGTCTTCAGGGGCGTGATGAGGGGTTGCCGAAAGTTGCGATATACGGCGCTGGCGCGGCCGGTAACCAGTTGGCCGCAGCTCTACGGCTTGGTCGGGGGATGCGACCTGTTGCCTTTATCGACGATGACTCTGGTATTGCCAATCGAGTGATCGCCGGGCTACGGGTTTATACCCCCAAGCATATTCAGCAAATGATCAATGAGACGGGGGCCGAGGAGATACTGCTGGCCATTCCGTCAGCCTCGCGTTCAAGGCGGCGAGAGGTGCTGGAGAACCTTGAACAGTACCCCTTGCACGTGCGTAGCGTGCCGGGTTTTATGGACTTGGCCAGTGGTCGGGTCAAGGTCGACGATGTACAGGAAGTGGATATTGCCGACCTGCTCGGTCGCGATGCGGTGCCGCCGCAACAGGCCCTGTTTGAGCGCTGTATCCGCGGTCAGGTGGTGATGGTGACGGGAGCCGGTGGCTCCATAGGTTCGGAGTTGTGTCGGCAGATATTCGCGAGTGGACCGACCACCTTGTTGTTGTTCGAGCACAGCGAATTCAATCTTTACAGTATTCATAGCGAACTTGAGCGGTGCATTCGGCGTGAGTCACTGCCTGTGCGGCTAGTGCCGATCTTGGGGTCGATTCGCAACGCCGGTCGCCTGTTCGATGTTATGCGGACCTGGAAGGTAAACACGGTTTATCACGCAGCGGCTTACAAGCATGTGCCGATGGTTGAACACAATATTGCCGAGGGGGTTCTGAATAATCTGTTGGGCTCAACCTTTACTGCCCAGGCGGCAGTAAAGGCTGGAGTTGAACATTTTGTGCTGATTTCCACTGACAAGGCTGTGCGTCCGACCAATGTGATGGGCAGTACCAAGCGCCTGGCTGAAATGGTTCTGCAGGCATTGAGCCGTGAGTCGGCACCTGTGTTGTTCCGTGATGGCGAGTCCGTGCATCGGGTCAACAAAACCCGTTTCACTATGGTGCGTTTCGGCAATGTGCTGGGGTCGTCTGGCTCGGTTATTCCGCTTTTCCATGAGCAGATCCGCAAGGGCGGGCCGGTCACCGTTACTCATCCGAATATCACTCGTTATTTTATGACCATCCCCGAAGCCGCGCAGTTGGTGATTCAGGCGGGGGCTATGGGGCAGGGCGGTGATGTGTTCGTGCTGGATATGGGCCAGCCGGTAAAGATTGTCGAGTTGGCGGAGAAGATGATCCACCTCAGTGGTCTTAGTGTGCGATCGAGCAAGAACCCACATGGCGATATCGCGGTTGAGTTCAGTGGCTTGCGTCCCGGTGAGAAATTGTATGAGGAGCTGCTGATCGGCGATAACGTCAGCCCGACCGATCACCCGATGATTATGCGGGCTAATGAAGAGTGTTTG
The DNA here is from genome assembly GCF_963970915.1 of Pseudomonas sp. EA_105y_Pfl2_R69. Lineage (NCBI taxonomy): Bacteria > Pseudomonadati > Pseudomonadota > Gammaproteobacteria > Pseudomonadales > Pseudomonadaceae > Pseudomonas > Pseudomonas sp. EA_105y_Pfl2_R69. The sequence goes on along the minus strand of NZ_CAXAOO010000004.1, from coordinate 119,873 downwards.
TCTTGGGAGGCTTTCAAGAAGGTTTTGGCCGATTTGCTCAGCGCGGTGGAACAAGATGACTACGATCGTGTGCGTCAACTGCTGCGCGAATCGGTGAGCGGCTACGCACCGGAGGGGGAGATCGTCGATTGGATCCATCAGCAGCGACGGATTGAACCGTAGGTCGCGGTTGCACCGCGGGCCTTAGAATCACCGATGCCGACGAAATAGTTCCGATAGCATTCTGTAGGAGATCCCCCTCCGTCCAGACGTCGCTCTGGCGCGCAGCAAACTGGGGTTGTGGGTACCTGTGCGGCGACGCCCAGTCCCATGGGCGCGATGCGTTTCGCGGGCATGGCCCGCTCCTACAGGTCTTTGTGCAGATTTAATTTCTATATAAAGCAACGAGTTATTTCTTGTTTGATGAGGGCCGGCTTGCCTGCGATCTTCGGTGTTCGTTGGCGGATCTATAAACTTGGTGGCCCCCGGTGAACAGCGGCTTGGCCGAGAAAAATTATCATGAGTCAGGCCACCGGCATGAGCGTATACAGCGTGTATGCCGGATTGTTTGGTGTCAGGGAATTAGAAGGAATATTTGTGCGTTTTACTCAGCGATTGATGGCCCCTGATGCGGCGTTACCCAAGGCTTGGCTGGTGGTTTTAGCGTTGGGGTTGTTTGTGCAGTTGACAGGATTGCTGTTCAACAGCGATGGCAGTCGCTATGCAACGCAGACCTATTTGTTGCTATTCGTCCCTGCATTGGTTCTGCTGCTCTGGCAGCGCTTTTCTTGGCATACCTGGCGTCAGGCTCCAGGCGTGTTCTTTTTGTGCCTGCTGGCTTGGGTGCTATTGAGTGGTTTATTTAACCCCGGCTCCAATAGTGGGGCTGTTTACTGGCTGAAGATAGTACTGCTGATTCTGCTCTACGTCTTCGCTGTGGTCAGTCTGGTCAGGCATGAAAGAGCCTTTACTTGGTTGCTGGTGGTTGTGGTGGCTGTAGCCGTTGTATTTGCCTGGCTGACGCTCTATTACCAATTCGGTGTTTTGGATAAGCCGGTGGGATATAAGGCGCTACGCCATGCTCGGCTACATGAGTTGGGGTGGCGGGGGATGGCAGATCTGAAAAACCCTATTATCGCCGGCCTCTATTATGGTGTGTTCGCGGTTCTTCTGACTTATCTCTTGGTCGGATTAAAGGTGCGCGCTTGGCAGGCTGCGTTATTGGTCATGGGTATGTCGGGGCTGCTGACCTATGTGTTGTTCACGGCTTCCCGTGGTGCCTGGTTTGCTACTGCTGCGGGGTGTTTAGTCGCGTTGCTGCTGTTCCCAAATATCAAGTCACGAGCCTTGATAGGGCTGAGTTGCTTAGTGGTGATTGCCGCTGTCGGTTTGTTCTGGCCTGAAATTCAGCATGAGCGAAAGATCGGTGTAAGCGGCCGTGATCTTATCTGGGGTAACTGGGTTGAGCGCCTTCCAGAGTTTTGGTTAATGGGTACAGGGGCAGGGGCGGATTTAATATTTAATTTCCCAAATTCCAGTCATGGTTTTCTGCATGCCCACAGCCTCTATTTGCAACTTTGGTACGAGTACGGCATCGCTGGTTTTGGTCTTTTTATCTTGCTGTTACTAAGCCTGTTATGGAAGGGCTGGCAGTGTAGGGCTGAGCCTTTGGCGCGCCTCGGCTTGGCGTTGTTAGTGTTGGCGATGGTGGCCATGGTTTCGGATGTCTATGCGATCTTCCATCGTCCAAGCCCATACTGGGTGCTGTTCTGGTTCCCTGTGGGTATCTTACTGGGTGTGGGACATCACCGTAGGTTGGATAGTGCAGCGTCGGTTGTTTGAAACCGCTTCCTGATTTTGGCAAAACACCTAGATTTTACTCGCTGAGTTGTTCGCTGAAGCAGATGAGCGTTGTCGACGCCGAGTACGCCAATCAGCGTAAGTAAAAAAACCGTCCCATCGCGGCGAGCTGGAAATCACCGATGTGAACAACGCCTACCTGCAGCGCGGCGATTTGCATGTCAGCTTGCTTGGCCGTGGTTTCGCCTGGCTGGATACCGGCACCCATGACTCGCTGATGGATGCCGGCTACTTTGTCCACACCATCGAAGCGCGTCAGGGCCTGAAGGTGGCTTGTCTGGAAGAAATCGCCTATCAGCAGGGCTGGCTTTCGGCCGAGCAGTTGCAGCGGCAGGCCAGCGCCCTGGGCAAGAACGGTTATGGGCAGTATCTGCTCTCCTTATTGGCGCAGAAGGTGACACAATGAAAGTTATCGAGACTCGGTTGCCCGGTGTGTTGATTATCGAGCCTGAGGTGTTCGGCGATCATCGCGGTTTTTTCCTCGAGTCTTTTCAGGTCGAGCGCTATCGTCAGGCGGGAATCGATTTGCCTTTTGTCCAGGACAACCATTCGCGCTCGCAGCGCGGAGTCTTGCGTGGTTTGCATTTCCAGCGCAGTCGCCCCCAGGGCAAGCTGGTCAGCGTTAGCCGCGGTGCCGTGTATGACGTGGCCGTGGATATCGACCCGAAATCGCCGAGCTGCGGTCAGTTCGTGGGGGTGGAGCTGAACGACGAGAACCACCGTCAACTCTGGGTGCCGCCTGGCTATGCCCATGGCTTCTGTGTGCTGAGCGAGGTGGCGGACTACCACTACAAATGCTCCGAGCTGTACTTCCCGGAAGATGAGGGCGGGCTGATCTGGAATGACCCGGATGTGAATATCCCCTGGCCAATCAGCGAGCCGCAGTTGTCCGCCAAGGACATGCGCCACTCTGGGTTGCGTGATCTGATTCGTTAGTAAAGGCGCTGAAGGGCAAGTGCGACAGGCTAAGCAGCTAGAACCCTGAGGGGATGTTTGCTGTTGGTGGGAATATGCTGTCGAACCTGGCATCTTCCCCCTCACCCCAGCCCTCTCCCCAAGGGGCGAGGGGGTTGAATGTGCACGTCGGTAGATGGCGGTGACAGGATCTAGGGCGGCTCGGGACGGCGACCATTCAGGAGCGTAGCGACAAGCCGCCTGCTTATGCCGCGACGATAAATCATGGTGCACTGCCTGCGGCGAGTGACACCCTACGGGTTGCCAAACCTTGGCTGCGGTATTGCGCTCGATATTTTCACAGTATTGAGACCTTTGTATGCGCGTATTGATTACCGGCGCTTATGGCCAGGTCGGTCATGAGCTGATGCGTCTGGTGCCTGCTGGGTTCGAGGCGATAGGTCTGGACTCGGCAGAGCTGGATATTGCCGATGCGGCGCAAGTAGCGGCGGTGGTCGACCGGGTGCAGCCGCAGCTGATCATCAATGCTGCGGCCTACACCGCTGTGGACACTGCCGAGAGCGAGCTGCAACGGGCCTACGCAGTGAACCGCGACGGGGTTGCCAATCTGGCGCAAGCGGCGCAACGGTCAGAAATTCCGTTGTTGCATATATCTACCGATTATGTTTTTTCCGGGGATGCCACCGCCCCCTATGGCGAACAGGATGCAACCGCCCCCACCGGAGTGTACGGCGCGAGCAAGCTGGCCGGTGAGTTGGCGCTGATGGAGGGCTGCAGTCGCTATATGATCCTGCGCACCAGCTGGGTGTTCGGTGCGCATGGCAACAACTTCGTCAAGACCATGCTTCGCCTGGGGCGTGAGCGTGATGAGCTGTCTGTGGTGGCCGATCAGCAGGGCTGTCCGACCTCGGCGGCGAGTATCGCCTGCGCCCTCTGGGCCCTGTCCCAGCAGTACCGCGATAGGGGTACCTTGCAGTGGGGGCTCTATCACTACAGCGGCCTGCCGGCTTGCAGTTGGCAGGCGTTCGCGCAAGAGATCTTTGCCCAGGCGCACGAGCTGGGCATGCTGCCGCGGGTGCCTGTGGTGCATGGCATCAGCACGGCGCAATACCCCACGCCGGCGAAGCGCCCGGCATGGTCGGTGATGGACTGCAGTCGCCTGCAGCAGGCCCAGCAGATAACGCCTGCCGATTGGCGCACGGAACTGCGTGCGGTTTTGCTGGAGCTGGCGGGGCAGTAGTTGCTGCAGCCGTTCGTTATTTATAGAGGCTGAATCAATTTTTTTGCAGTGGTTATTTGACAGTTTTCCAACAGCGGCTAGTTTTGAGAAAACGCGGAGCAGGAGCCCCGCGTCTCGAAATACCAACGCACGAAAGGACTCTAGCCATGTTGAAACTGAAACTCTCTTCCCTGCTGTTTGCCCTGCTTGCCTCGATGTCGCTGGTGGTTTCGGCGGCCGAGGTGTCCTCGAAACCAGCCAGCCCGGGCGAAGCCGTTCAGGTCGCCACTGCTGCCATGGTCAACCTCAATACCGCTGACGCCGCCACCCTGCAACGCGAGTTGCTGGGCATTGGCCAGGTCAAGGCGGAGGCCATCGTGGCTTACCGCGAGGCGCACGGTAACTTTGCCTCGGTGGACGAGTTGCTTGAAGTCAAAGGCATCGGGGCTGCGATTCTGGAAAAGAATCGCGACAAGCTGAGTATTAACTGACGCTGCTGAGCGTTTATCGAAAGACCGGTTACTTCCCCTAATGCCGTTCACTTAAGCCAAGTGAACGGCATTTTTTGTGGGCTGCACTTATGAGTCCAATGGCACTTTATTTATCCGCCAAAGCGCCATGGTGGATGAGAAAGGCGTCATCCACCCTACGCCGTTCTCGGTGCCCTGGCACAACTCGGGGAACACTACCTGCCTCTGCTCACATCCCGTTCCCGGCCTGCGCTGCGCTTGTTCGGACTACGGCTCACACCTGGCCCCCTTTATGCGCAAGTCGCGGGTGCTGTGATTGCGCGGTGGTGGCGGTACCCTGTGGGCGGTTGGTCGAATCGGGAAGGGCGTTGCGATGCTTGTGTTGCTGGCTGCGGATGCCGTGCTGCTAGTTCATCTGCTGTTTATTGTCTTTGTGCTGTTCGGCGGTCTGCTGGTGTGGCGCTGGTATCGCCTGGTCTGGCTGCATGTGCCGGCGGCGCTGTGGGGCGTGACGGTGGAGGTGTTGCACCTGCAGTGCCCGCTGACGCCCCTGGAGAACAGTCTGCGCCAGGCGGCCGGGCAGGCGGGCTATGCCGGCGGTTTCGTCGAGCATTACCTGATGCCGATCATCTACCCGGCGGGGCTTACGCCGCAGGTGCAACTGTGGCTGGGGGCTTTGGTGCTGCTGTTCAATGTGCTGATTTATGCCCGGCTGTTGCTGCGACGCAAAAGCAGGCGGCGCGACTAGTGTCGTGTCACAGAGCATGAGTCCCATGTGCCGTTAGCCATCGGGTTGTAGGAGCGGCTGGGCGGCACTCCGCTGGGCGGCACTCCGCCATGCCGGCGATTCGCCCCCATGGCGTGCTCCTACCTCTTTGCGACATTTGCACCTGGCCTTCAGTTTTACCCGCCTCCTGGGGGCGGGCGCGTGGTATGGCTTGCCGCTCCGCGGCTGGTGCTATGCCGTCATTCATAAAGTTGATGGAGCATGGGGCGGGATAATTCCTTCGCTACACTGGGCCCATCTACCACAGCACAACAAGGCAGCCTTTATATGCAAAATCGCATGATGATTACCGGCGCGGGTTCGGGTTTGGGTCGCGAAATCGCTCTGCGGTGGGCGCGTGAGGGCTGGCAGCTGGCGCTTTCCGATGTCAATGAGTCGGGCCTGGTCGAGACCCTGCAGTTGGTCCGTGCCGCTGGCGGCGATGGCTTTACCCAGCGTTGCGATGTACGCGATTACAGTCAGCTGACGGCGCTGGCCCAGGCCTGCGAAGAGCGCTTCGGCGGTATCGATGTGATCGTCAACAATGCCGGCGTGGCGTCGGGCGGCTTCTTCAGCGAGCTGTCGCTGGAAGACTGGGATTGGCAGATCGCGATCAACCTGATGGGCGTGGTCAAGGGCTGCAAGGCCTTTCTGCCGTTGCTGGAGAAGAGCAAGGGCAAGATCGTCAACGTCGCCTCCATGGCGGCGCTGATGCAGGGCCCGGCCATGAGCAACTACAACGTGGCCAAGGCCGGCGTGGTGGCGTTGTCGGAAAGCCTGCTGATTGAGCTGAAGCTGCTGGAGGTGGGCGTGCATGTGGTGTGCCCGTCGTTCTTCCAGACCAATCTGCTCGACTCCTTCCGCGGCCCGACTCCGGCGATGAAGGCGCAGGTGGGCAAGCTGCTCGAGAGCTCGCCGATCAGTGCCAGCGATATTGCCGATTACATCTACCAGGAAATCGCCAAGGGCGAGTTTATGATTCTGCCCCATGAGCAGGGCCGCATGGCCTGGGCGCTGAAGCAGAAGAACCCGCAGCTGCTGTACAACGAAATGACCGCCATGGCCGACAAGATGCGCGCGGTAAAACCCAAGCAGGGCTGAGTCGTGACGGTTAGTTGATTTATCGGTCAGCTTTATTGCGCCCCGGGCTTGCCTGCCGCAGGTCCGGGCGTTAGGGTTTGCCGTCATGTCGGCCTGGCCGCGAAACCGATGGATCTTCTGTGAAACCTTTCCCGCGGGCCATGCTGTTGCTGGCCCTGATTCTGGCGGCGATCAATCTGCGCCCCGGCATCACCTCCCTGGCTCCGCTGATCGAGCGTATCGCCGCAGAGCTGGCCTTGAGCCGCAGCCTGATCAGCCTGACCACGGCGCTGCCCGTCCTGTGCATGGGGCTGCTGGCCCCGCTGGCCCCGCGCCTGGCGTTGCGCATCGGCCTGGAGCGCACCCTGGCCCTGTGCATGGGGGTAATCGCGCTGGCGTTGCTGCTGCGCCTGGCGGGGCATAACAGCCTGATCCTGATCGGGAGCGCGGTGCTGCTGGGGGCGGCCATTGCGGTGGCCGGGCCACTGCTGTCGGGCTTTATCAAGCGCTATTTTATGGCCAGCATGGGCAGTGTGGTGGGCTGGTATTCCCTGAGCATGGCCGTTGGCGGGGCAGGGGGCGCGGTGTTGACTGCGCCGGCTACCCAGCTGCTGGGGGATGACTGGGCCCGTGGCCTGGCGGTCTGGGCCGTACCGGCCTTGCTGGGCCTGCTGCTGTGGCTGTGCCTGCCGAACCGGATCGAGGCGGCGGATGCCGCGGAGGGCAATGCCGGTCTGCCGTGGCGACAGCCCAGGGCCTGGCTGATCAGTGGTTTTTTTGCCTTGCAGGCCGGGTTGTTCTACGCCCTGGCGACCTGGGCGGTGGCGCGCTATCACGAGGCCGGGCTGAGCCTGATGCACAGCAACAGCCTGTTCAGTCTGTCGATGCTGATGGGCTTGCCCGGTTCCTTTCTGATGCCGTGGTTGGCTCAGCGTTTCGACAATCGCTATCTGCTGCTCCTGGGCTGCGGGCTGCTGTCCTCCCTGAGCCTGGGGATGATCACCTTCGCGCCGACCTTCCTGCCGGAGCTGTGGGCGGTCACTATCGGCCTGGGCCTGGGCGGCTCCTTCGCCCTGTCCCTGGTGTTGCCGCTGTATGAAGCCGGCTCGCCCTTGGCGGTCAGCCGCTGGACCGCCATGATGCTGTTCGTCGGCTACAGCCTAGCCTGCCTGACGCCGGTGCTGACGGGGTTGGCCCGGGATCTGGCCGGCAACTACCAGCTGCCCTTTATGGTGCTGACCAGCCTGGCGGTAGTGATGAGCCTGCTGGCCTGGATCATGGGCCGCGAACGGCCTACGCGCGCTTCGCGTTGAGGGGCGCACCATGTCGGTGGATCGGGGCTGCCCCGGTGCGCGCGGCGCACCCTACATGAGGTGTGCGGCCAGCGCTCCCCTAGGGTGCGCCGTGCGCACCGGCTTGACTGGGGGCGTGCTGCAGCCGGCTATTTCGCTTATTTAGCGGCAGTTCCTTCCTTGCTCAGTGGGGCTGTGATAGAAGGCAGCCTGGTTTTTTTGGAGTGGCGATGTGGAGTCCGAGTCCATCGTTTATGGCTGCATCCGTGACTGGCCGTCGGACAGTCCAGCGGAGAGCCGCCTGCGCCGCGAGATCAACCAGCAGGTGCTCGACCAGTTGCCGGCTGGCGATGCCTGGAGCTTTCTCGGCCGGGAAATGTTCGCCTGCTGTCAGCAGCCGGGGGATGCCCTGTACCAGACTCAGGTGATCCACTTCGGGGCCAGCTACCGCACCGTTGAGTACGAGTGGAGCCTGTGGATCAAGCAGTTCGAGGCCTTGCTCAAGCGCCTGTACTGGGCCAGTGCGGTGGTGCACCTGGAAACCGAGTTGAACGGTACCCACACCTTTCGCTGGGAGTCGGACAACGGTTTTCACAGCCCCGACGAGGGTGAGTTGCGCGTGCGCTGCGCCTGGGAGCGCGAAGGCGGTCTGCGTGGGGCGTAGTAGAGGTTCCGTCTTGCACGCAGCTTTTGTAGGGCGGGTTAGCAGCGCGCAACACCGACCGAGAATCCCTACATGACAGTGGTGCGACGCGTAACCCACCAGACCATGGTGTGCGTTGCGCCGATGGTGGGTTACGCCGCGTCCCGAATGGCGTGATGCTTGGCAATGGCGGCAGGCGGCTAACCCACCCTACGAATTTTCCTTGCCCCAGCCGAGGAGCCATTGCCAGCAGTGGCCCCGAATAAGCGCCGCTATTCGGCGAGCTCCTCCAGCCATTCTTTGGGTACATCGCGCCTGAGTGCCAGCTGGCATTGCTGGCTGTCCGGATCGAAGACGATCACCGCCTGGCCTTTGCCCAGGGCATGGCGCACGCGTTCGATGCGGGTGTGCAGCGGGGTTTCATCGCCGTTGTCGGTGCCGTCGCGGGTGACGAAGTCCTCGATCAGGCGGGTCAGGGTATCGGCTTCGAGCAGGTGAAAAGGGATCAGCACGGTCAGTTCTCCAGAACGCAGCGGCGATGCTAACGCGCGCCGGCCCGTCTGGCCATGGTTAGCCGGCTGGAGGCGGTTCAGCGTATACACCGGTTAGGCGTGGCTAGGGTCTGTCTACAGGCCCGGTCATGGGTAGGGTGCCGCCGTGCGCACCAGTGCGGGCTACGGATTCCTGGTGCGCACGGCGCACCCTACGGTCCGGCGACCTCTCAGGTGCCGATAGCTGAACGCGACAGCCTAGTGGGATATGGCCAAAGCTCTGTCGGGCTTGCCGCTACAGCGCCGTGTCCGCCGAGGGTTGCTGGAGAAAGCGCTCCAGGGTGCTGTAGAGGCGGGCGCTGTCCAGCGGCTTGCCGAGGAAGTCGTTCATGCCGGCGTCGCTGCCGTGCTGGCGGTGTTCGTCGAGGATATGCGCGGTCAGCGCGACGATGGGCACCGCGGGCAGATTATGCTGACGCTCGATGCGGCGGATCTGTCGGGTGGCTTCGAAACCGTCCATTTCCGGCATCTCGCAGTCCATCAGGATCAGCTGCGTGGCGTTCGGGTCACGTTGGTATTCATTGACCGCGGCCAGGCCGTTGGTGACCAGGCGCACGTTATAGCCGCGCTTTTTAAGAAAGCCCTGGACCACCAGCTGGTTAACCGGGTTGTCTTCGGCGACCAGGATGCAGGGCGCGCCGCCGCTGTCGTGGCGTGCCTGCGGCAGGGGGCGGATCTCCGGGCTGCGCTGCTCTTCATAGAGTTCCTGCAGGGCCCCGCGCAGCGCCGTGACGGCCAGGGGCTGAGCCAGGCTGAGCAGGCGCAGGCCGGCACTGCCGGGCTGCTGCTGGCACTGCTCGGGGGAGCTGAGCAGCAGGATGCGCTGGCCGGGGTGCAGCAGGGGGCGCAGGGCGTCCAGCCAGTGCTGGGGGCTGCCGGGCCAGGGGGCCATCAGCACCAGCAACGGCGGTGCGGCGAAATCCTCCAGGTAGCCGTGCAGGCTTTCCGGGTTCTGACAGCGTTCGGTGCGCATGCCCCAGCGCCCGAGCAGGCGGCTGAGGGCGTCCAGGCCCAGGCCGTCGAGGGAGGTGAGCAGGGCGGTACGCCCCTTGAGCAGCTCGCAGAGCGGGTCGACAGCCTGTTCCTCGTTGGCCTGGGGGATGTCGAAGGCGAAGCGGGTGCCCTGGCCCGGGGTGCTCTGTACCTCGATGCGGCCGCCCATCATTTCCACCAGTTCCTTGCTGATGGCCAGGCCCAGGCCGCTGCCGCCGTAGCGTCGGGTGGTGCTGGAGTCGCCCTGGGCGAAGGACTCGAACAGCTGGGTCAGGGCCTGATCGCTGATGCCGATACCGCTGTCGCTGATGGCGAAGATCAGGTGGGGGTTGCCCTGGGAATCGCTGCGCCACGAGACGTTGAGCGATACATGGCCCTCGGCGGTGAATTTCAGGGCATTGCTCAGCAGGTTCATCAGCACCTGCTTGAGCCGGGTCGGGTCGCCCTGGATGCGCCGCGGTACCCCCGCCTCCAGGCTGATATAGAGGCGCAGGCGCTTGTCCAGGGCCTGCCCGGTGAACAGGCTGAGGGTGTCTGAAATCAGTTCTTCCAGATCGAAGTCGATATGCTCCAGGCTGAGCTTGCCGGATTCGATGCGGGCGTAGTCGAGGATATCGTTGATCACGGCCATCAGTGAGCTTCCCGAGCTGGATATGGTGTCGACATAGAAGCGCTGGCTGCGATCCAGCGGGGTTTCCTTGAGCAGTTGCAGCATGCCCAGCACGCCGTTGAGCGGGGTGCGGATCTCGTGGCTCATCTTGGCCAGGAAGCGGCTCTTGGCCAGGTTCTCGATCTCCGCCTGTTCGGCGGCGCGGCGCGACTGGAAGCCTTCTTCCTTGAGCATATTGATGCGGTCGGCCAGGCCGATCGACAGGGTGATCAGCTCGATGGTCACGCCGACCTTGACCACCGCATCGCCATACAGGCCGAGCAGTTCGAGGCCCAGGGAACCGGACGTGGCGACGATAAAGGAGGCCAGCAGAATGCCCCAGGCGAGGATGTAGTAGGAACCATAGCGCAGGCCCTTGCGCCAGACGTAGGCCCCGCTGAGCAGCAGCACCAGGGACACCGCCAGGACGGTGAGGCTGGCGAGGATGTTCCAGGCCTGCAGACCGATCAGTGGTACCGACACCAGGCAACCGCCGACCAGCAGCATAAACAGGCGCAGGCCCAGATCCAGGCGCGGAAAATACTGCTGGGTGTGCAGGAAGTGGCGGCTGAACTGGGTGGCGGTGAGGCAGTGAATGTACATCAGGATATAGATGCTCACCGACTGCAGGCCGATATGCTCGGGCAGCAGCTTGAACAGCATGCCGTCGAAGCTGGCGGCGAACAGGCCGATATTGAAGCTGTACACCAGGTACCAGAAGTAGGCCGCCTCGCGCAGCGAGAGAAACAGGAACAGGTTGTAGCAGAACATGGCGAACAGCACGCCGTAGAAGGCCCCGTTGATGCCCATCAGATTTTCCTGGGCGGCGGCGCTGGCGTGGTAGGTGCTGAAGAACAGCGGCACGAAGACCGTGCTGGTGGTTTCCACGCGGATCAACAGGGTGCTGCTGCCGGGTGCCAGCTCGACCGGAAACCAGAAGTTACGCACCTGCACCGGGCGCTGGGAGAAGGCGTAGTGGTCGCCGCTCTCCTGCGTCTGCCAGTTGCCGTCGGGGCCAGCCAGGTAGAGCTGCAGATGGTCGAGCAGCGGGTAATTGACTTCCAGGTAACCGCTCAGGTCGTTTGCCAGGCGGTTATCCAGCTGCACCTTGAACCACCAGATCGAGTCGTTCTTGCCGAGGTTGGCGTGCTCCCCCGCGACCGGCGTAAAACGCCGATCGTCCAGCTGGCCGACCTGTTCCAGGGTCAGGCTACCCTCGGGATCTTCCAGGTAACCCATGGCCGGCCCCAGGGAGAGGCGCAGGTCGTCGCTGTCGAGCAGCGCAGGTTGCAGTGCCCAGGCGGGGCCGCATAACCAGAGCAACAGCAGCGCAAGCCAGATATGAGGCATCCGCAAACCTCTTGGTTCTTATTGGGGGCCGTGCTCAGCCAATTCCAGGGGCCTGGCGGACTACGACCGTCCTTCGCGAGGAAACGTCCGGCTTGAGGCGGGTTTTACACTCTTTTGCGGCGAATGGTCGCCCAGTTCAACGAAAAAGAGCGTGAAAAATCACCGGATCAGGCTTTTTCGCAGTAGGACGGTGTCGAATTCGACAGGCTCCTGGTGCAGCCACTTTGCCCGGATGCGCGCTGCCCTTCAAGCGTCCTGATCGCGGTGGCCGAGCAGGCTATCCACGGTGGGTACGCGGGTGTCGCTCTCCATCTGTGCGTCGTGCTCCAGTTGGTGGCTGAAACGTTCCAGGGAACCCTGGGCCGGTTGGGCGTCGCTGGCGAATACCGGCGGGCTGAGCAGGTAGGCGGCGAGCAGGCTGCTGAGGGCCTTGAGGCTGTCGATATGGGTGCGTTCGTAGCCATGGGTGGCGTCGCAACCGAAGGCCAGCAGGGCGGTGCGGATATCATGGCCGGCGGTGACGGCCGATTGCGCATCGCTGTGGTAGTAGCGGAACAGGTCGCGGCGCACCGGGATGTCATGTTCGCCGGCCAGGCGCAGCAGTTGACGCGACAGGTGATAGTCGTAGGGCCCGCCGGAGTCCTGCATCGCCACGCTGACCGTGTGTTCGCTGGATTGCTGGCCCGGGGCGACCGGGGCGATATCGATGCCGACGAACTCGCTGACGTCCCAGGGCAGGGCGGCAGCGGCTCCGGAGCCGACTTCCTCGGTGATGGTGAACAGCGGGTGGCAGTCGATGGCCGGCTCCAGGCCGCTCTCCTGGATGGCCTTGAGCGCGGCGAGCAGGGCGGCGACACCGGCCTTGTCGTCGAGGTGGCGGGCGCTGATATGGCCGCTTTCGGTGAACTCCGGCAACGGGTCGAAGGCCACGAAGTCGCCCACCGAGATGCCTAAGGATTCGCAGTCGGCGCGGGTGGTGCTGTAGGCGTCCAGGCGCAGTTCGACGTGGTCCCAGCTGATTGGCAGGTTATCCACCTCGGTATTGAAGGCATGCCCCGAGGCCATCAGCGGCAATACGCTGCCGCGAATCACCCCGTGGTCGGTGAACACGCTGACCCGGCTGCCTTCGGCGAAGCGGCTCGACCAATGGCCGACCGGGGCCAGGCCCAGGCGGCCGTTGTCCTGCAGGGTGCGGACGATGGCACCGATGGTGTCCAGGTGCGCCGACACCGCGCGGTCCGGGCTGTTCTGCTTGCCCTTGAGGGTGCCGCGAATGGTGCCGCGGCGGGTCATCTCGAAGGGGATGCCGATCTCCTCCAGGCGCTCGGCGACATAGCGCACGATGGTGTCGGTGAAGCCGGTGGGGCTGGGGATGGCGAGCATCTCCAGCAGCACCCGCTGCAGGTACTCGAGGTCGGGTTCGGGGAGTTTCTGCATACAAGGTCTCCTGGCGAAAATTGTCTGGGCGGCCTGCGATCTCGTAGGGGGGGATGACGCTTTATCCATCCACCAAATCGCCATGCTGGACGAGAAGGCGTCAGCTACGCGCCCCGATCCACCCTACACAGTGCTGGCCCTGATCAGCCTTGGCGCAACCCGGGCGGGTAGCGACCCGGGCGGGTAGCGACCCGGGTTGCGCCGCGTATCGCGGCGGTGATGATGGTTCAATCCACCTGGCTAAGGGGAAACAGCAGGTCGATAAAGCGCTCGGCGGTGGGTTGCGGCTGATGGTTGGCCAGGCCGGCGCGTTCGTTGGCTTCGATAAACACGTATTCGGGCCGATCGGCTGCCGGTACCAGCAGGTCGAGGCCGACCACGGGGATATCCAGGGCGCGGGCGGCCTTGACCGCGGCATCGGCCAGCGTCGGATGGAGAATGTCGGTGACATCTTCCAGGCTGCCGCCGGTGTGCAGGTTGGCGGTCTTGCGCACGGCCAGGCGCTGTCCGGCGGGCAGGATGCTGGCGTAGTCGACGCCGGCGGCATGCAGGGTGCGCAGGGTTTCGGCGTCCTTGGGAATGCGGCTTTCGCCGCCGGTGGCGGCCTGGCGTCGGCGGCTCTGGGCGTCGATCAGGTCGCCGATGCTGTGCCGGCCGTCGCCCACCACTTGCGCCGGCCGGCGGATGGCCGCGGCCACCACCGCGAAGCCGATCACCAGGATGCGCAGGTCGCAGCCTTCGTGAAAGCTTTCCAGCAGTACCCGGCTGTCGAAGGTGCGGGCGCGCTCGATGGCGTCCTGCACGTCCAGGGGCGTGCGCAGGTCCACCGCCACCCCCTGGCCCTGTTCGCCGTCCACCGGCTTGACCACCAGGCTGCCGTGTTCGGCGAGGAAGGCGGCATTCTCCTCGGCGCTGCCGGCCAGGCGCTGCGCCGGCAGGCTCAGGCCGGCGCGGGCCAGGGCGCGGTGGGTCAGGCGCTTGTCCTGGCACAGGGTCATGCTCACCGCGCTGGTCAGGTCGCTCAGCGACTCGCGGCAGCGAATTCGTCGGCCGCCATGGCTCAGGGTGAACAGGCCGGCTTCGGCATCGTCGACCTGCACCTCGATGCCGCGGCGCAACGCCTCATCGACGATGATCCGCGCATAGGGGTTCATCTCGGCATGGGGGCCGGGGCCGATGAACAGGGTCTGGTTGATGCCGTTCTTGCGCTTGATGCTGAAGGTCTGCAGTTCGCGAAAGCCCAGCTTGGCGTAGAGCTGCTTGGCCTGGCCGTTGTCATGCAGCACCGACAGGTCGAGGTAGCTCAGGCCGCGGCTCATGGAGTGTTCGACCAGGTGGCGCACCAGCACTTCGCCGACCCCGGGCCGGGCGCAGCGCGGGTCGACGGCCAGGCACCAGAGGCTGCTGCCGTTTTCCGGGTCGTTGTAGGCCTTGTGGTGGTTGAGGCCCATGACGCTGCCGATTACTGCGCCGCTGTCTTCGTCCTCGGCCAGCCAGTAGGTGGGGCCGCCCTGGGGGTAGGGGGTGAGCTTGTCCGGGTCGATCGGCAGCATGCCGCGCATCCGGTACAGGCAGTTGATGGCCTGCCAGTCCGTCTCGTTCTGCGCCCGGCGGATACGGTAGCCGCGAAAGCCACGGCGCGCCGGGCGGTAGTCGCTGAACCACAGGCGCAGGGTATCGGAGGGGTCGAGAAAGAGTTGCTGCGGTGCCTGGGCCAGCACCTGCTGCGGCGCGGCGACATACAGGGCGATGTCGCGCTCGCCGGGCCGTTCGTCGAGCAGGGCCTGGGCCAGTTCGATGGCATCCGGGTAGGTGTGGCCGATCAGCAGGCGGCCCCAGCCGCAGTGCACGGCCTTGGGCTGACTGGGCGGGGCGCTGTGGTCCTCGGCCAGACGTGCCTGTAGGCGTTCGTAGGAAGGTGTCTGGCCGCGCACAAGGCGCTGGTTGTAGGCAGTGGCGCGCATGGGAATGTCCCTCGTCCTCTATCGCTACGCCCGGTCTCTGGGCCGGGTCGTGGGTGGCTGGCTGGGAGCGGTCTTGGACGCGAGCCTTTCGCTGCGCGGCCAAGGCCGCTCCCGCAGGTGTACCTTGGCGGTGGAAAACGCTGCGCGGTTTTCCACCCTGCGGAACTACAGCCCCTGTTCGTTCAACCAGAGGTTGAGCGCCGCCATCTGCCACAGCTTGGAGCCGCGCAGCGGAGTCAGTTGGCCATGGGGATCGGTCAGCAGGCGATCGAGCATGGCCGGGTTGAACAGGCCGCGATCCTGGCTCGGGTCGAGCAGCAGCTCGCGTACCCAGCCCAGGGTCGCACCTTCCAGGTGCTTGAGGCCCGGCACCGGGAAGTAGCCCTTGGGCCGATCGATCACCGCGCTGGGAATCACCTGGCGCGCCGCTTCCTTGAGCACATGCTTGCCGCCATCGGGCAGTTTGAAACGGCCCGGAATCCGCGCCGAAAGTTCTGCCAAACGGTAGTCGAGGAACGGCGTGCGCGCCTCCAGACCCCAGGCCATGGTCATATTGTCGACCCGTTTGACCGGGTCGTCGACCAGCATCACCGTGCTGTCCAGGCGCAGGGCCTTGTCCACCGCGGCGCTCGCCCCGGGCTGGGCGAAGTGCTGGCGAACGAACTCGCCGGCTGCATCGTTGGTCAGCCAGCGGGGCTGCACGCAGGCGGCGTATTCCTCGTGCTCGCGGTCGAAGAAGGCGCTGCGGTAGGCGGCGAAGGCATCCTCCGCGCCATCCACCAGCGGGTACCAGTGGTAGCCGGCGAACAGTTCGTCGGCCCCCTGGCCGCTCTGCACCACCTTGCAGTGCTTGGCCACTTCCCGGGAGAGCAGGTAGAAGGCGATGCAGTCGTGGCTGACCATCGGCTCGCTCATGGCGCGAAAGGCCGCCGGCAACTGCTCGAGAATCTCGTGTTCGCCGATGCGCAGCTGGTGGTGGCGGGTGGCGAAGCGTTCGGCGATCAGGTCGGAGTACTGGAATTCGTCGCCGCGCTCGCCGCCGGCATCCTCGAAGCCGATGGAGAAGGTCGAGAGGTTTTCCACCCCAGCCTCGCGCAGCAGGCCCACCAGCATGCTCGAGTCGACCCCGCCGGAGAGCAGCACGCCTACATCCACTGCGGCGCGCTGGCGGATCGATACGGCCTGGCGCATGCCGTCCAGCACCTGGTCGCGCCATTCTTCCAGGCCGTAGCCGCTTTCATCGGGGCGCGGGCCGAAGGTCAGGTTCCACCAGGTCTGCTGCTCGCAGTTACCCTGGGCGTCGACACGCATCCAGCTGGCCGGCGGCAGTTTCTCCACGCCGGCGAGGATGGTGCGCGGGGCCGGGACCACGGCGTGGAAGTTCAGGTAGTGGTTGAGCGCGATGGGGTCCAGGGTCTTGCCGATATCGCCGCCGGCCAGCAGGGCCGGCAGGCTGGACGCGAAGCGCAGGCGCTGGCCGGTGCGCGACAGGTACAGGGGTTTGACCCCGAGGCGGTCGCGGGCGATAAACAGCTGTTGGCTGTCGCGTTCCCACACGGCGAAGGCGAACATGCCGTTGAGCTTGGGCAGCAGCGCCGTGCCCCAGGCGTGATAGCCCTTGAGCAGCACCTCGGTGTCGCCGTCGGAGAAAAAGCGGTAGCCCAGGTCCTGCAGTTCGTGGCGCAGTTCCGGGTAGTTGTAGATGGCACCGTTGAATACCATCGACAGGCCCAGGTCGCTGTCGATCATCGGCTGGCCCGAGGCTTCGGCCAGGTCCATGATCTTCAGCCGGCGATGGCCGAGGGCGATGGGGCCCTGGCTGTGGAAGCCGTGGGCGTCGGGGCCGCGAGGGGCCAGGTGATGGGTGATGCGCTCGACCGCAGCCAGGTCGGCCGGTCGTTGATCAAAACGTAGTTCTCCAGCTATTCCGCACATAGTTCCTTACCGGTATTGCCGTTGGGGAGGGCTCGACGGGGCAGCTGGCTGCCTGCGAACTGCTCGCCGAACCTTTTACACCAAAACAAATAAATGCTTTCATGTCAAAGTTTAATGTCGGATAAAAAGGCAGTTATGACCGATAAAATAGTTTCTACTGAAATAGATTTGTCATCTGTCGTGGCCTTCGAACTGCCGCTGTTCCAGGCCCTGCGGCGGCTGCAGCAGGCGGGGGAGGTGCATGCCAAGCGGCTGAGCCGCTTTGGCGGGCTGACGCCCATGCAGTTGATGATCCTGCAGGTGCTGGCCGGCGAGAGACGCTTGACCGCCAGTGACCTCAGCGGCCGGGTCAGCCTGACTGCGGCGACCCTGTCGGGCATGCTCGACCGTCTGGAGGAGCGCGGCCTGCTGCAGCGCCAGCGCGACGATCAGGACCGCCGCCGGCAATGGCTGCTGCTCAGCGCTGCCGGGCGCGAACTGGTGCAGCAGGCTCCCAGCCTGTTGCCGCCGGAATTTCGCCAGCGCTTTGCCGCCCTGACCGATTGGGAACGACACAGCCTGACCGCCGCGCTATTGCGCGCGGCGCAGTTGTGCGAGGAGCTGGAGTAGTGTCGCGCCAGCCATGAAATGTCGGAGCAGCGTAGGGTGGGTTAGCGGTGCCAAGCGCTGATCGGTCAGGCACCGCGATCGTGGTGCGCCGCGTAACCCACCAAGCGATCTCCCGTGTTGCGCCGGTGGTGGGTTACGGCGCAACGAATCTTGCTGGAGCATTGCTATCGGCAGCACGCGCCTAACCCCCCCCCTACGACCTGGAGGCATTCGCGTCTATCGGCTTGTAGGTGCCTTGTAGGAGCGGGCCATGCCCGCGAGGGATTTCGCGGGCACGGCCCGCTTCTACAGGCGATGCTTTTGATCTGAACCTATCCCGGATCGCCAGCAAGCTGGCTCCTACCCAAGCAGCGGCAGCTCGCGGTGTGCCTGCAACGCTTTTCAGCGCTGGGCGCTGACCTTGGGCTGGCGATACAGGTCGATCAGCACCTGATCGAGAATCGACGATGCGCCCCAGGGACGGGGATCGTTGAGGATGGCCACCACGGCCCAGCTGTTGCCATTGCTGTCGCGGCTGTAGCCGGCGATGGCGCGCACGTTGTTCAGGGTCCCGGTCTTGATCCGCGCCTGACCCACCAGCGGGGTCTTGTGCAGGCGGCGGCGCATGGTGCCGTCCATGGCCACCAGCGGCAGCGAGCTCATAAACTCGGCGGCGTAGGGGCTTTGCCAGGCGGCCTGCAGCAGTTTGGCCATTTCCCGGGCGCTGACACGCTCGGCGCGGGACAGGCCGGAGCCGTTTTCCATCACCAGGTGCGGGGCGGTAATGCCCTTGCGCGCCAGCCAGCCGCGAATCACCCGTTGCGCCGCCTTGCCGTCGTCCTGGTCGGCAGGGTCGCGGAACTGTGCCCCCAGGCTGAGGAACAGCTGCCGGGCCATGGTGTTGTTACTGTACTTGTTGATGTCGCGAATGATCTCCACCAGGTCCGGGGAGTAGGCCCGGGCCAGCAGGCGTGCGTTGCTCGGCACATTGGCCAGGCGGTCCTTACCCTGGATGCTGCCGCCCAGTTCCTGCCAGATGGCGCGAATGGCCCCGGCGGCATAGCTGGGGTGATCGAGCAGCGCCAGGTAGGTCTGCGAGCTGCAGCCTTCGGCCAGTTGGCCGCTGACAATCACGTTGGTGCCGTCGAACTCGGTCACCGGGTTGTAACGCACATCCGGCCAGCCCGGGCATTTGGCCGCGGGCAGGGCCTTGACCCGGTTGTCGATGCGGATACCGGCAATCGGCGGCTCGGCGACAATATGCACCTTGCCGCCCTCGGTGCGGGCGATAAAACGCAGGGCCTTGAGGTTGACCAGCAGCGAGTCCGGGGCCACCAGAAAGGGCTTGTTGGCGTCGCCGCCGTCATCGTTGAAGCTGGGCAGCTGCGGCTGCACGAAGTGACTGCGGTCGAGCACCAGGTCACCGCTCACCCGTTGCACGCCATTGGCGCGCAGGTCGCGCAGCAACAGCCAGAGCTTTTCCATATTCAGCTTGGGGTCGCCGCCGCCCTTGAGGTACAGATTGCCGTTGAGCACGCCATTCTGCAGTTGGCCGTCGGTGAAGAATTCGGTTTTCCACTGGTGGGTCGGACCGAGCAGTTCGAGCGCCGCATAGGTGGTCACCAGTTTCATGGTGGAGGCCGGGTTGACGGAAATGTCGGCGTTGAAAAAGGTGCTGCTGCCGGGGCCATTGAGTGGCACTGTCACCAGCGACAGGGATTGGCTGCTGATCTTGTTGGCTTTCAGCGATTGCTCGACCTTGCTCGGCAGGCCGGCGGCGTGCAGGGGCAGGGCCAGGGAGGCGAGCAGGCTGCCGAGAGCCAGGCGACGCAGGGTATTGATCATGGGCAGGTACCCTCCAGCTGAGGGATAGGGGTGACGCGAAACATGGCTAACGGTCCCATCGCGATTTGGGATGAAGTTGGCAATTATGCCCCAAGCCTGCGCGGCTTGCCTGGTCGGCAGGGCTCGGTGCGCGGGTTTTTCTTGGCCCCGGGGCGCTGGGCCGACCTTTGCCACTACGGGCGCACAGCCGGTGCCCGCCCGTTTGGTCGTCCGCCTGGCTGCGGAGCGGGCGTTCGGGTGGCGAAACTGCTAGAGTGCGCGGCGTTATCACTTTTGAGGATTGTTCCATGGCTACTAACCGTTCCCGCCGTTTGCGCAAAAAACTCTGCGTGGATGAATTCCAGGAGCTGGGTTTTGAGCTGAACCTGAACTTCAAGGACGACCTGGCCGAGGACGTCATCGATGCCTTCCTCGAGCAGTTCCTGCGTGACGCCATGACCGCCAATGGCCTGGGCTATGTGGGCGGCGACGACTACGGTTTGGTGTGCCTGGCCAAGCGTGGCTCGGTCAACGAAGAGCAGCGTGCCCAGGTTGAAGCCTGGCTGAAAGGCCGCGCCGAGCTGGTGGATTTCACCGCCAGCCCGTTGATGGATGTGTGGTACCCGGACAGCCCGATCAAGCAGGCCTGATCCTCCAGCCTGGGTTTGGCCTTGTCGGCTGAATTGCCAGGCTGGCGATAAACGGGGCCGGGTGTGCGTCAAGCATGCCCGGCCCCGTTTTTTTTTTGGGGGCTATGTGCCCGTTAACTGTTGAGCGATTGTCCGGCTTACGCCGATTAGTCCCCTCGCCCCTTCGGGGAGAGGGTTAGGGAGAGGGGAGCATTTCAGCCTCAGCAAGTTCTTGGTGCGCGCGGCGCACCCTACCGGTCGCGCCGCCGCCGCGTACCTACGCCGGCCCCGACAGCCCGGCCTTGGCCAGTACGGCGGCCTCGTCCACCTCGTCGATTTGCTCGCGGCCGAGAAAGCGCTCGGCATAGGCCAGGTAGATCTTCTGGCGCACGAACAGGCCGAACAACTGCGTATCGATATGCGCACCCCGGCACATGCCGGCCATGATATTCAGCGCCTCGGACAGCAGTTTGCCTTTCTTGTAGGGGCGATCCACCGCCGTCAGCGCTTCGAAAATATCGGCTATCGCCATCATCCGTGCCGGCAGGCTCATGTCCTCGCGTTTCAGGCGTTTCGGGTAGCCGCTGCCGTCCATTTTCTCGTGATGGCCGCCGGCGATCTCGGCGACATTGCGCAAGTGGGGCGGGAAGGGCAGACGATTGAGCATCAGGATGGTCTGCACGATATGGTGGTTGATGATGTAGCGCTCCTCGCCGGTCAAGGTGCCGCGGGTGACGCTCAGGTTGTAGAGCTCGCCACGGTTGAACTTGTGCAGCGGTACGTCCAGCTTGAAGCCCAGCGGGTTATCGGCCGGGATCAGTTCGCTGGCAGGGCGCTCGATCAGGTGCTCGGGCTTGTCGGCCAGCAGCCGCTCCTCGACCGGCAGCACCACGGCCGGGCTGCGTTCCTGGCGCTGGCCTTCCTCCCAGGACACGCCGAGGCGATCGTCCAGGGTGCGTAGCCAGGTGCGCGCGCCGATTTCGCGCAGGCGCTGCAGGTCGGCCTCGGCCATGGCTTCACCGCCGATATTGCTGCGCGCGACAAAGGCGAACTCGTCATCCAGCGCCGCCAGCAGTTCATCGCGCAGGCGCGCCAGCGGCTCGGCTTCGCCGCCTTGCGCACGGCCTTGCCAGTAGTCGATCCAGGCATCGCGCTTGAGCACCTCGAAGCGCATGCGCACCTCGTGGATGCGGTCGTACAGGGTTTCCAGCTTGGTCGCCTTGTCCACCACGTACTCGGGGGTGGTGACCTTGCCGCAGTCGTGCAGCCAGGCAGCGATATGCAGGGTTTCCCATTCCTCGTCATTCGGCCGGTAGTCGTGAAAGGCCGGCTCGTCGCTGGCGGCGGCGGCGCGGGCGAGCATCAGGGTGATCTCGGGTACGCGCTGGCAGTGGCCGCCGGTATAGGGGCTCTTGGCGTCAATGGCCCCGGCGATCAACTGGATAAAGGCGTCGAGCAGTTGCCGCTGGCGCTCCAGCAGGCGCTGGCTGTCGATACAGAGGGCGGCGACGCCGGACACCGCTTCGACGAAGGCGATGCGTTCGGGGCTCAGCATGGCCTCGTCGGACGCCTTGCCGCGGTCGCGACGCAGCAGCACCAGTACCCCGAGGGTATCGCCCTGGCGGTTGTGCAGACCGGTGGCGACCAGGTGCACCCTGGGACTGTCGAGGGTCTGCAGCAGGCTCTGGAAGTCGCCGGCCTGGTCGAAGCCTATGGTGATGGCCGTGCTGCTGCCGCCACTGGCCGGCTGGCGCAACCAGTCCGGTATCTGGTTGGCGGCCAGGTCGTACTGGCTCAAGCCGTGCTTGCTCAGGCTGTGCTGCTGACCGTTGATAAACAGGCCGTGGGGTTCCAGGCGACCGCTCTCGCTATCGCTCAGGTAAATCAGCCCGCCATGGGCGGCGCTGATCGCCACGGTTTCCTCCAGCACCCGTTGCAGCAGCGCATCGAAGCGGGTTTCGGCGGAAAGGCTGGCGGTGATTTCCAGGAAGCTGGCAATCGTCTCTTTCATCCGCGTCATGGAAACCGCCAGTTGGTCGACCTCCAAGACCGGCGAGCGACCGCTGGCCGGGTAGCTGAAATCGAAGCGACGAATCGCCTCGGCTTCCATCACCAGGGAGCGCAGCGGCTTGACGATAATCCTCGAGCTGAGCCAGCCCAGGGGCAGGCAGAGCAGCAGGGTGGTCAGGGTGACCAGCGCCCCTTGCCAGCGGATGCGGTAGGCGTCGGCCAGTAGTTCATCTTCCGGAACCAGCAGGGCCAGGTGCAGGCCCTGTGGCCCGCCTTCCTGCATATGGCGGCTGGAGACTACCCAGCGCCGCTGGTGCAACTCCAGGGTCTCCTGTTGCCGCTGCTCGATGCCGTTGGCGAGCAGGGCGGCAAAGGTCGGGCTGAGGTCGCGGGCCAGGGTCAGCTTGGGCGCGCCGTCATCTCTCACCAGGCGTGCTCGGTCCGGGTAGGCCACGGCATGGCCCTGGGGGTCGAACAGGATCACCTCGGTCGAAGGCGTGACCCGGTGCTTGGCCAGGGTATCGGACAGGTCGGCCAGGGTCAGGTCGGCCCCCAGCACCGTGGTCAGACCGGCGCGCCGGGCCAGCGTGGTGCCGACCTCGGCGGTGGAGAAGAACACATAGGGGGCGGTGGTGATCTGGCCGCCACCGGCGCGGGCCTGGTTGTACCAGTCGCGTTTGCGCGGGTCATAGCTTTCCGTGAGGCGCTGGCGACGGCTGATGGGGTTCAGCGAGCCATCGAAGAACAGGTAATTGGCCTCGGTGCCGGTGGCACTGCGTTCGATCGACCAGACCTGGTAGGCGGCCTGGTCCGGGGCGTCGAAGCGCTCCTTGAGCATGTCGCTACGCAGTGGGCGGACCATAAAGAAATCGCCATCCGCGTAGCCGAGGTAGAGCGATGCCAGTTTCGGGTTGTCGCGCAGGGCCTGTACCAGTGGCTTGAGTAATTCCAGGCGGCCCTCCAGGTCGGTGGCCTGGGTGGCTTCATGCAGCGCCAGCAGGCTGAGCAGATGGCGGATGGGTTGATAGGTGTGCAGCAGGTCCTGTTGCACCTCCTGCTCGATACGCTGGAACAGGCTGTTGCTGCTGGTGAAGATGATCTGGGTGGTTTGCTGGTAATTGAAAACGCCGAGGATGATGCCGGTCAGCAGGAGCAGAAAGGTGAACAGTGCACTGATATGGATATGCAGCGGTGCGCGTCGCTCGCGTATGCGGACTTGATCGGGCATTCGCCTCACTCCTGTGGTTTTGCGCTCTGTTAGCAGCAAAGCATAGTGAAGGTGCGACAGCTTGCCGGCGGAAAGTCCCGAAGAAGATAAAGTTTTTATTGCCAGCGGTTCTAAGCGCTCCCCGTGGGTGGCAACCCGGGCCCCGTTGCCGGGGCTGTCTTCAGGCGCTCGCCTGTGCCCGACCGCTCAGGCTCAGGGCTGTGGTGGATTGGCCGGCATCCGTTGGGCGCGGTTGTTCAGCAACTGGCGCAGGCCGTGAACCAGCAGGGCGATAAACAGGGCCAGCACCACCCCGAACAGCGCATTGAGCAGGCGTACTTCGGCCAGGTCCCAGTCCTGCGCCAGGCTTTCCGCCAGCAGTACGAAGCACACCGTGGTCTGCAGCACGAACAGCCCGTAGTTGTTGGCCTGCAGTCCGCGGCTGAGGGCGATCAAGGGCAGCAGGATGGCCACCATCAGCGCCGGGTCCTGCACGTTATGGCCGAGCAGGATCAGCAAGCCGGCCGCCGCCACGCTGGCCAGGATTGATTGCAGGGCGCGCACCAGGCTGCCCTGGAAATCCAGCTGCAGGGTGGTGACCACGGTCAGGGTCAACCAGTAGCCGCGCTCCAGCCCCGCCAGGTTGACGATCAGCCCCGCCAGGGCGAAGGCCAGGGTGCAGCCCAGGGCATGCAGCCGCCATTGCTGCTGCGGCAGGCGCTTGGCGTGGCGCTTGAGCACCTTGAAGATGCTGATAAAGCGCGGCATATAGGGCCACATGCGCAGGCCGTGCATGCCGCGCAAGCCGAAGGCCAGGAGCATCACCCAGAGCCCGCCGAGGATAAACAGCATGGCGATGGCATAAGGGTTGTTGAGGTTGCCCAGGCCCTGCTGGCCCTGACCCAGGCACAGGCAGATCGCCAGGCCGATGCCCAGTTTTCCGGATTCGCTGCCGAAGCGCTGCAGCCAGGCCAGGAGGAAACCGAAGGCGGCGAAGATCAGGAAGCTGGCATAGGGATGGCCGGCCGCCCAGAAGCCCAGGCCGGCGCTGCAGGCCCCCAGGCCGCAGAGCATCAACATGCGCAGCATGCCCAGGCGGTGCAGCGGGTTGGCCTGGGCGGCCTGAAACGCCCCCGCCGAGGCCCAGAGAAAGCCCGGGTGGGCGCTGAACAAGCCGAGCAGCAGGGGCAGGGCGCAACCGAAACCGGCGACCATGGCCGGGCCCCAGGCGGGTGGCCCGGCGTGCCAGCTAAAGACTTGTTTGAACAGACGCTTCATCGCTTATACCGGGCTCGAGCGGCCCGTCATCTCCCGGGCCATTTCAGTAGCGTAGCTGTCGGTCATGCCGGCGATAAAGTCGATCATGCGCAGGAACGAGCGGTACAGCGGCCAGTTTGGATCGGGTGCGTTGTTGCCGAGCAGGTCGAGAATGCGCCGGTTCTTGAACGAAGGCGTGCGTCCGCCGTGCTGCTCCAGTGCCGCGCCGCAAAAGGCGTTGAGGAGGATTTCCAGGGTGGTGTAGGCCCCGATCTCGTGCAGGGTCTTGCGCTTGTCCTGGAAAATCTTCTGTCGCGCCATGTCCTTGGCGCTCTGCACGCAGCGCTTGGCGGTGCCGTGCATATGCTCGACCAGGTCGCCCTGCAAGGTACCGGCGAGCAAGGCGTCCTGCTGCTCGACGAAGGCATGGGCGGCGGCATTGGTCAGGTGTTCGATGGCCTTGCCGCGCAGGATCGCCAGCTTGCGCCGCCTGGAGTCGTCGGGGCCGAGCTGGCGGTAGGTTTCCGGCAGGTCGTCGCCCACCAAGTCGAGCAGCAGCGCTTCGACTTCGCGGTAGTCGAGCAGCTCCATTTCCAGGCCGTCTTCCAGGTCGATCAGGCCATAGCAGATATCGTCCGCCGCCTCCATCAGGTAGACCAGCGGGTGACGCGCCCAGCGCTGTTCTTCCAGCTGCGGCAGGCCGAGCTTGCCGGCGATCTGTTCGAGCAGCGGCAGCTCGCTCTGGTAGCAGCCGAACTTGTGCTTCTTGTAGCCCAGGGCTTCGGCGTGGCGCGCGGTCCAGGGGTATTTCAGGTAGGTGCCGAGGGTCGCGTAGGTCAGCCGGGTACCGCCGTCGAACTGGTGGTATTCGAGCTGGGTGAGCACGCGAAAGCCCTGAGCGTTGCCCTCGAAACTGAGAAAGTCGCCGCGTTCGGCCTCGCTCATGGCGTCCAGCCAGCCGCGCCCGGCGGCCTGCTGGAACCAGTGGCGAATGGCGTCTTCGCCGGAATGGCCGAAGGGCGGGTTGCCGATATCGTGGGCCAGGCAGGCGGACTGCACGACCATGCCCAGGTCGCTCGGTGCGCACCAGGTGGGCAGGGCGTCGCGGATCATCTCGCCGACGCGCATGCCCAGGGAACGGCCGACGCAGCTGACTTCCAGCGAGTGGGTCAGGCGCGTGTGGATATGGTCGTTGCTCGACACCGGGTGCACCTGGGTCTTGCGTCCCAGGCGGCGAAAGGCCCCGGAGAAGATGATCCGGTCGTGGTCTTTGTGAAAGGGCGTGCGACCCAGTTCATCGGCGCTGTGTGTCGGCTTGCCAAGGCGTTCGCGGTTGAGCAGGGTTTGCCAATCCAAAGCATGTCCTCGCCATCAGGTGGCTTGTCGGGGCGTTATTAAGCCGCCAAGGGAAACGTCAGGGCCCTAGGAGCCTGTCGGGCTTGACCGTCCGTAGCGAGGGAAAGTCCGGTTTGAGTCAGTTTTGTTGCTCTTTCGAGGCGAATAGCGAGCTATTTAACGAGAAAGAGCGGAAAAAATGGCCATAACCGGCTTTTCCGCAGTAGGACAGTGTTAGGCCCGACAGGCTCCTAGCTTCGGGGTTCGGCGGGGCGGCTGCAAGTGGCTCGTCGAATTGGCAGGCGGTTTCTGCGTGGCGGGAGCGGCCTGCTAGAAGCCTGCGGCGTCGATGTCCATCAGCAGCAGGCGTTTGCCGTTTTCGATAAATTGTCCGGCGGTCAGGCAGTACTGGTTGGTTGTGGCGTCGCGGTAGGTGCTGGAGAGAATCAGCCGGCGTTCGTCCCAGCCTTCGGCGAGCAGCTGATAGAAGTAGGGCCGCCACGACCAGTTATGCCCGACATAGCGTGCGTCGCTGTGCCAGGCACTGTTGCGCCACTCCAGGTTGGCGGTGAGCTGGGTGCCGTGGCGGTCGCACTGGTAGATGCGCAGCAGCCAGGGATAGGCCCTGGGCAGCGGCAGCAGGTGGGCCGGCGAGCCGCTTTCCACCCACTGCCTGAAGCTGTTCATCAGCTCGCCGAGCTGCTGGCGCAAGGTCATCAGGCGGGCGCGCTCGGCGAGCTTCTGTTGCACGTAGTGGTCGCGCAACTGGGCGAAGCGTTTGACGAAGGCATTGCTGCCGAAGAAAACCTCTTCGGGTTTGGCGAACAGGTAGCCCTGTACATAGCGCGCGCCGCATTCCAGGGCGAAGTCCAGCTCGGCTTCGGTCTCCACCCCCTCGGCGATGATCCAGCAGCCGGTCTTTTCCGCCATCTGCGCCAGGGCCTTGACCACTTCACTGCTCGGGCCGCCGCGGGCGGCCTGCTGGAACAGGCGCATGTCCAGCTTGAGGATGTCCGGCTGCAGGGCCAGCACCCGGTCGAGCTGCGAGTAACCCGCGCCGAAGTCGTCGATGGCGATGCGTGCGCCGGCTTCGCGGTAACGCTCGACCACCCGTGGCAGACGCAGAGTGGCCCCGCCCAGTTCGGTGATCTCAAAGACGATGCGCGCCGGATCTATGCCGCTGCGCTGCAGTTGCTTGAGGCTGGGCAAGGGCTGCCCGGGCCGCAGCCGGCTGATCCAGCGAGGGGAAATGTTCAGGCTGAGAAACCAGTCGCCCGGTGCCTGGTGAAAGCGCTCCAGAGCCTGCGCGCGCACGGCGCGGTCCAGGCGGCGCAAGGCGGCCGGCGGGGTTTTCGGGTCGCCGAACAAGGGGCCGGCGGAGTGCAGCCGGCCGTCTTCGCTGCGCAGACGCGCCAGCGCCTCGACCCCGGCGATGCGGCCGGTGGCGGTGTCGATAAAGGGTTGGAAGACAGCGACTGGTTGACCGTCGAACACCAAGCACATCCTTAAGGCAGCGCAGGCCCCGATAGGTGGCCGCGGCATTACCTTAGCAATATCGCTGCCAGGCTGCTGGCACGGGTACCGTGCGTGCCGCGTCCGCGGTCTATGGCCGGCCCGGGCGGCGCAGCTCGCTTGTGTCCTCGGCGCAAGGCGCGCGCGACGGGGGCTTAGGTGGCGTCCTCTGTGCCCGTGGCCGGGTTCGGCTGTCGGGGCGGGTGACGCCTGAGCAGGGGAAAGGCGACCAGGGCGATGCGCAGCCAGCGTCGCCAATGGCCGCGGCGTACGCCGAGGGTGGCGAGGAACAAGGCAGCGCCTGCGACCCAGAGTGGTGCATTGCTCTTGCCCAGCTCTTCGCGCCAGTGCTGGCCGAAGTACTGCGCCTGGCGCAGCGGTTGCAGCATCACCAGGGTTTCATGGCGCAGTTCCTGGCGGTGCATTTCCAGGCGCATGCGCAGCATGGCTTTGCGCAAATCGCGTCGTGAGGCTTTGGTGGGCAGCTCGGGTAGGCTCATGGCAGCAGTTGCTCGCGGTCACGGGCCAGTTCTTCCAGGCTGGCGGCGAAAGGGGCGGGGGCGTTACGCAGGCGCAACAGCAGGCCGAGCAGGCATGCCAGCAGCCCCAGGGCGTAGAAGCTGCAGAGCAGCGCAATCACCGTCAGCCGATGAGTTTCCCAGAAGACGATCAGCAGTGCAGTCGATAGCCCCAGCAGCAACAGAAAGGCGAAGGCCAGACTCAGGCTGACCAGCACCAGCAGGCTCAGGGTATGGCTCTGTTGCTCTTTGAGTTCTTCACCAAACAGGGCCACATGGCCCTGCAGTAGGCCCAGCAGGGCACCGGCAAAGCGCCGCGGTGCGGCACCGCGGCTCGGGGACGAGGGTGTTGCTTGCATAGGTATTCTCGATCAGCGCCGTGAAATCAGCATGCCCAGTAGCAGGCCTATGGCGGCGGCAACCCCGAGGGTCTGCCAGGGGTGCGTCTGGACATAGCCTTCGGTGACCTGCACGGCCGCCTTGCCGCGTTCGAGCAGGGCACCTTCGGCATTGTGCAGGGTGGTACGCGCGCGGTCGAGGCTGCCGCGGATCTGCTCGCGCAGTTCTTCCGCCTGTTCGCCGGCCAGGCTGGCCGAATGCTGCAGCAGTTGTTCGGTGTCACGAACCAGGGCCTGAAACTCTTCCAGTAACTGGTCCTGGCTGGATGCAGGGGTTTTACGGGCCATGAGGTCTCTCCTTTCCTTTGAATTGACAGTGTAGGAGCTTCGAGTCGTTTGTGGGGCCAGGGTTCCCGCTTAGATTGAGCGCACGGGCCGAGGCCGGGCGGGACTGACTGGTATAGCGCTTGCATTGCGCTGGTGCGCTTACTCGCTTTTGTGCGCCTTTGTGGGGCTTTGCGAGGCTTGGCCTGGACGCCGTGGTGCATCAATAACTCATTAATAATTATGGATTTAGTGCCCAGTAGCGGAATTGGCAGAGTGCTATTTTGGTGCCTTGCCCGAGGCTGAAGGCTGACTCGGTATGCGGCTTGTGCTGCTATCTGGTGCGTTTTCGGCTGGGAGTGATCCTATTTGGTGCTTTTTCCCGCGACGGAGTTTTCTTTGCCGATGGAAAACATCAACAGTGCTGTGGAAACCCTGATTCACGGCTCCAATACCCTGTTTATCCTGCTCGGTGCCGTGATGGTACTGGCCATGCACGCCGGCTTCGCCTTCCTCGAAGTGGGGACGGTACGGCAGAAGAATCAGGTCAACGCCTTGTCGAAGATCATCTCCGACTTTGCCGTCTCGGCCCTGGCCTACTTCTTTGTCGGCTACTGGATCGCCTATGGGGTGACCTTCCTCGAACCGGCCAGCGTGCTGACCGAGGGCCATGGCTACGGTCTGGTGAAGTTCTTCTTCCTGCTGACCTTCGCGGCGGCGATTCCGGCGATCATCTCCGGCGGCATTGCCGAACGCGCCAAGTTCGGCCCGCAACTGTGCGCCACGGTGCTGATTGTCGCCTTCGTCTATCCGTTCTTCGAGGGCATGATCTGGAACGGCAACTATGGCGTACAGGCCTGGCTCGAGGCGCAATACGGCGCGGCCTTCCATGACTTTGCCGGCTCGGTGGTGGTGCATGCGGTGGGCGGTTGGCTGGCCTTCGGCGCGGTGATCCTGCTCGGTCGCCGCGATGGGCGCTATCGCGATGGCCGTCTGGTGGCGTTTGCGCCGTCGAATATTCCGTTTCTGGCCCTGGGTTCGTGGATTCTGATCATCGGCTGGTTCGGCTTCAACGTGATGAGCGCGCAGACCCTGGGCAGCGTCAGCGGCCTGGTGGCGGTCAATACCCTGATGGCGATGGTCGGCGGCACGGTGGCGGCCTTGCTGGTCGGGCGCAATGACCCGGGCTTTCTGCACAACGGCCCGCTGGCCGGTCTGGTGGCGGTGTGCGCCGGTTCCGATCTGATGCATCCGGTCGGTGCGCTGGTGACCGGCGCGATTGCCGGCGCGCTGTTCGTCTGGGCGTTTACCGCGACCCAGGTCAAATGGAAGATCGATGACGTGCTCGGCGTCTGGCCGCTGCATGGCCTGTGTGGCGTGTGGGGCGGCATCGCCTGCGGCATCTTCGGTCAGCAGGCGCTCGGCGGCCTGGGTGGCGTCAGCCTGGCCAGCCAGTTTATCGGCACCGCGCTGGGGGTGGTGGTGGCGCTGCTGGGCGGTTTCCTGGTGTATGGCGTGCTGAAGCTGTCGATCGGTATTCGCTTGACTCAGGAGGAGGAATACTACGGTGCCGACCTGTCGGTGCATAAGATCGGTTCGCTCAGCCAGGACTGATCGGCGCGCAGTAATGCAAAAGGCCCGGACACTGTCCGGGCCTTTTTGTTACGGCTGCAGCCGTTGCCGACAGTTAGAGCAGCGGCAGGGTGTAGCTGACGATCAGGCGGTTCTCGTCGAGGTCGCCGATGCTGGCATTGGAGCGCACCATCGCGTTACGCCAGCGTAAGGCCAGGTTCTTGAAGGTGCCTTCCTGGATGGTGTAGCTGATGTCCAGGTCGCGTTCCCATTCCTTGCCATCGCTGCCGCCGACGCCATCGAAGCCGTCGCCGGTCACATAGCGTACGAAGGCATTCAGGCCGGGTACACCATAGGTGGCGAAGTTGACGTCGTAGCGCGCCTGCCAGGATTTCTCGTCCTTGCGGGTGAAGTCGAGGATCTGGATGTAGTTGACGATATAGGGGTCGGTTTCGCTCAGGAAGGGGAAGGCGTTGTCGCCGCCAACCTTCTGGTAGCCCAGGCGGAAGGTATGAGCACCGGTGCCGGCCCAGACGTTGACCGAGGTCAGGTCGTTGTCCAGGTCTCCACCGAGACTGCGGCCGTTGTCCTGAGAGTCGAAGTAGGCCAGGTTGGCCCCCAGCTTCCAGTCGCCTATGGGTTGTACGTGGATCAGGTTGTACAGCTTCTGGTCGTAGATATCCTCCAGCTCGCCGTACCACAGGCCGACCGTGGTGTTACCCGAATTGAACTTGTAGTCGCCACCGGCGAAGTTGTAACGATCGCTCGCGCCGCCGACGTTGCTGGCGGTGATGTCCTGGCTGTCAGTGGAATTGCGGAAGTTCACCTCGCGCAACTGGCCGCCATTGAGGGTCAGGCCGTCAATCTCCTGGGAGGTGAGCATCGCGCCGGTGAACACCTGTGGCAGCAGGCGCGAGTCGCCGGAAGAGACGATGGGCGTCTTGGGCATCAGGCCGCCGATCTTGCCGACGGTCTTGGACAGGCGCACCTTGGCCGCCGCGGTGGCTTCGGAATACTCGTCCGGGCCTTCATTGCCAAATCCGTTCGGCAGCAGGTTGGTACCGGCGCGCTCGTCGGAGGAGTCGAGTTTCAGACCCAGCCCGGCGTAGGCATCCAGGCCGAAGCCCACGGTGCCTTCGGTAAAGCCCGACTCGGCCTTGAAGAGAAAGCCCTGGGCCCATTCTTCGCGCTTGGACTGCTGCGCCGATGTGGTGCTGCGCAAGTCGCGGTTCATATAGAAGTTACGCAGTTCCAGGCTGGCTTTGCTGTCCTTGATGAATTCTGCCTGAGCCAGCGATGGCAGGGTCATGCAGGTGCCCAGTGCGGCGAGTGCCACGGCGCGGGCGAGGGGAGATTGACTCATTATTGTTAGCTCCTCATGTGTGCGGGTCGGCTTGTGACCGATCTATTACAGCGAAACGCAATAGAACACGGGCAAGGTTGCTTGACCCTTAGACTTTGGTCGGCCCGCCGCGTGTGCTGCGCGCTGAAAGTGACCGCTCAGTCGCCGTGCATGGCCTGTACGCCAGGTACCGTTGATCGGGCACTTTGCGCCGGAACTAAAGTTTCACTTAGTGCAGCCGTCAACCACTCAGATACTCCGCTTAGGTAATTTGCCATGAACCCCCTGGCCTCGCCGTCATCCTCTGCCTCACGCCCATCGTCCAACAGCACGCAGCCGGTCGTACGCACCGTCGCCGATGCCAATGCCGTGCTGGCCAACCGCCTGGCCGAACGTCTGGGCTTGCCGCCGGGTGGCATGGGGATCAAGGCCGAGGACTACAGCCCGGAAAAAGTCGCCGGGCGCATACTGGGCTTTATCGAGCAGCGCCTGCACAGCGAACAAGCCGCCGGTGCCGATACCGGCAAGCTGCAAAAGCTTCTCGAACAGGCGCGTGGCGGCGTGGAAAAAGGCTTTGCCGAAGCGCGGCAGATCCTCGATGGCCTGGGCGTGCTGCAGGGCAAGGTGGCGAGCGATATCGACGACACCTATCAGCGTATCCAGGACGGCTTTGCCAACCTGGATAAGCGCTTCAATCCGCAGCCCCTGGCGGAGGGCGGCACCACGGCAGTGGCGGCCTACAGCGAGCGCTTTGCCGCCCAGGCGCAAACCTTCGAGCTGTCGGTCACGACCCGCGATGGCGACCGTTTGCGTATTTCCATCGCCCAGGCCTCGGCCAGCTGGTCGCAGAGCAGCATTGCCGCCGCGAGCAATGGCAGCAGCAGTGCCGCGGTCGCCAGCAGCCAGTCGGGGAGCCTGCAGATCGGGGCCTGGCAGGTCAGCGTCGAAGGTGAACTCGACGAGCAGGAACGTGCGGCCCTGGAGAAGCTCTTCGGCCAGGTGCAGGAATTGTCCAACAAGTTCTATGCCGGCGATCTGTCGGGGGCCTTCGATCGCGCCATGGCGCTGGATCTGGATGGCGAGCAGCTGGCCTCCATGTCCCTGCGCCTGACCCAGACCAGCATCCGCCAGGCCACCGATGCCTACAGCGCTGTGGCCGAACAGGGTGGGCAGGCCGCCAGCGCGGTCAATGCCAGCCTGCTCGACTATGCCCAGAGCCTGTTGGAGGCGCTGCGCAGCGCCAACCAGGTAAGCGAGGAAGGCAAAGGCAGTCTGCTCGACCTGCTCAAGGGCGGTTTTGCCCTGGATGAGCGTTTCGATGGCAAGCGTCTGGAAAAAGCCGAGCGCCTTAACAGTCGTCTGCTCGAAGGCCTGCAGCCCCTGCTTGATGTGCCCAAACCCGCTGCGGGGAAAAGCGCCGAGGTCTGATGGCGGGGCTGCGACCGGGGGCAGACGATGAAGCCTGTCCCGGGCGTGCCCATCTGCGGCTCCGTTTATCTGCGCTGAGCAGATCCTTTGGCCGGCCTTGGCTGCGACTAAGGATCGAGCCGATGGTTGTGCGGGCAGTGCTAGACTGAAGCCTCTGTGAATGATTGAGGCCTGCAGATGCTTCCGGAATGTCAATTGTTCGGTACCCTTGGCTGCCACCTGTGCGAGGTGGCGGAGGCGTTACTGATGCCGTTCGTCGAGCACGGTTTGCTGGTCGAGGTGGTCGATATCGTCGAGCGCCCAGGCTGGGTCGAAGACTATGCGTTGCGTATACCGGTGCTGCGCCGCAGCGACACCGGTGCCGAGTTGAGCTGGCCATTCGAAGCCGAACAGATCGTGGATTTTTTGCGCTGAGCCTGCCTGTTCCAAACCGCTGGATAACCCATAGTCAAAGGATAAAGAAGCATGAGCATGGTGCTGGGGGATGCCTTGTCGTTGCTGCTGTTTCGGCTGCACAGCGGGCGCTTGTTGGGAATCAACCTGCTCAAGGTTCAGGAGATCATTCCCTGCCCGAGCTTGACCAAACTCCCCAGCCGCCATCCCCATGTGCGTGGGGTGGCGACCTTGCGCGGCTCGGCCTTGACCGTGATCGACCTGGCCCGGGCAATTGGCGAGCAGGGTGTTAGCGACAGCCGTGACGGCTGCCTGATCGTCACCGAGCTCAGTCGCTCGCGTCAGGGCCTGCATGTGCAGAGTGTCGAGCGTATCGTCCAGTGCTCGACCCGCGACGTGCGCCCGCCGCCCGCCGGTTCCGGGGGCAAGGCGTTTATCACCGGGGTGACCCAGATCGACGGCAAGATCGTGCAGATTCTCGATATCGAGAAGGTGTTGCACGAACTGGCCCCGGCGGTTGTCGAGGAGCTCGATGAGCAACTGCTGTCGGAGGCCGAGCGCAGCCTGCTCAGGGGGCGTCGGGTACTGGTCGTGGACGACTCCCATGTGGCCCTGCAGCAAAGCATGATCACCCTGCGCAAGCTGGAGCTGGACTGCCAGATGGTCAGAAGCGCCGCCAGTGCACTGCAGGTGCTGCTGGCCGAACACGAGGCGGGGCGACCGATCGAGGTGCTGGTTTCGGATATCGAGATGCCGGAGATGGATGGCTACGATCTGGTGCGCACGCTGCGCAAGCAGGCGGATATCGGTCAGACCTATGTGCTGCTGCACACCTCGCTGGATAGCACCATGAACACCGAAAAAGCCCGGGCAGTGGGGGCCAACGATGTGCTGACCAAGTTCTCCACCGTCGATCTGAGCAAAGCCCTGGTGCGTGCGTTTTCCAGCTTGAACTAGTTTACCGGCGGCCACAAAAAAGCCCGCAATCTGCGGGCTTTTTTGTATGTCCTGACCGCGTTTCGCACGCTGGAAAGGACTGGGATCTGGTCGGAGAGACAGGATTCGAACCTGCGACCTTCTCGTCCCGAACGAGACGCGCTACCAAGCTGCGCTACACTCCGAATATTTTGAGATTGTACTCAAAAAGTTTTACAGCACAAGGGGTTAGGGCCGTTTTTTTGATCGGCCGAGGGCTCGGCTACTCTCAGGCGGCACGCCGTAAGGGCATAGGCACGCCTGAATGCCGAGGCTGATTACAGTTCCTTGACTGTACGAACCTGGTCCTTGTTGACCTTGGCGCGTTTGCCGTCGAGCTGTTCGAACTCGTAGAAGCCTGAAGTGGAATCGTAGTCGGGGGCATCGATTGTCTGGATTTCGCGGCCGTCATTCAGGGTGATCACCGAAGGCGATGCGCAACCCGCCAGAGTGACCAGGCCGAGGGCGAGCATTAGTGCCGGAACAGTGCGCAGTGTCATGTGAATCTCCTTGGTAAATAGGGCTTTGCACACTCGTTGAGACGAGACCTGGCCGACCAAGTTCCCTAGCGGGGCGTATCCATCAACTGCGGCGCGCGGATTCAAGCAGTTCAGGCGTGTTCAGATTGGCCAGGCGCGGGTCGTCTGCCGGGCAATCGACCGGCGCTATGGCGAGGCTGCGCAACCAGCGCTGCGGGCTGCGCTCGCCGGCCTGCCAGGCCTGCTCCAGGGCGGGGAGGAGTGCGCTGGGAAGCAGGCTGAACAACGGCTCCAGATAGCCCCCCTGGCGTACCACTACCGGCTGCTCGCCCGCTTGGCCGAGTAAGGCCAGCAGCAGTTCCCGGTCGAGCCTGGGGGCGTCGCAGGGCAGTACCAGCAGCCAGGGGTGACGGGCGACCTTGAGGCCGGCGCGGATACCCGCCAGGGGGCCTTGGAAGTCATTGTCGTCATCTTCGATCAGGCGGTCGGCGTAGGGCGCATAGCACTCGGCATTGCGGTTGCAGGAGATGATCAGGTCATCGGTCAGGGGGCGCACCAGTTCGTGCAGCCAGGCAATCAGCGGGCGGCCCTGCCAGTCGAGCAGGCCCTTGTCGGCACCGCCCATGCGTTGCCCGCGGCCGCCCGCGAGGAGCAAAACAGAACAGCGGGGCAGGGTAACGGGAGCGGGCATGGCGGAGCCTCCGGGGATGGGCCTGTGATATAACGGCGGGCATTATCGCCCATAACTGGAAGCCTGCCATGAACCACAAGGCCGAGGCACATTTCGTGCCCTTGAATATCGCGGTTTTGACCGTCAGCGATACCCGCAGCCTGGACACCGACACCTCCGGTCAGCTGTTTGTCGACCGCCTGCAGGCCGCCGGTCACCAGCTCGCCGCACGGGTATTGCTCAAGGATGATCTGTACAAGATCCGCGCCCAGGTGGCGACCTGGATTGCCGAGGATCAGGTGCAGGTGGTGCTGATCACCGGCGGCACCGGTTTCACCGGCCGCGACAGTACACCGGAAGCGGTGGCCTGCCTGCTGGACAAGCAGGTCGATGGTTTTGGCGAGCTGTTCCGGCAGATTTCCGTGGCCGATATTGGCACTTCCACCGTCCAGTCCCGCGCCCTGGCCGGCCTGGCCAACGGCACCCTGGTGTGCTGCCTGCCGGGCTCGACCAATGCCTGCCGCACCGCCTGGGACGGCATCCTCGGCGAGCAGCTGGACAACCGTCACCGCCCCTGCAATTTCGTTCCGCACCTGAAGCAGGTGGCCGCCTGCGAGAGCCGCGGATGAGCGGCTGTGACCGACCCGGGCTGATGCCCGTGGAGGCGGCGCTGGCGCGTTTGCTGGCCCAGGCCGAGGCCAGCGCCATTGTCGAAACCGAGCGGGTCAAGCTGAGCGATGCCGCTGGCCGGGTATTGGCCGCGCCGCTGATCGCCACGCTGGATCTGCCGCCCTGGGCCAATAGCGCCATGGACGGCTACGCCCTGCGTCTGGGTGACTGGAACGGCGAGCCGCTGGTCGTCAGCCAGCGCATTCAGGCCGGCAGCGCGCCTGCGCCTTTGCAGCCCGGCACCTGTGCGCGAATCTTCACCGGCGCGCCGCTGCCAGCCGGTGCCGACACGGTGGAAATGCAGGAAAACGCCGTGCTTGGCGAGGATGGCCGCGTCGCCTTTAGCGAGCCGCTGAAGCTGGGGCAGAACGTGCGCGCCCAGGGTCAGGAAACCCGTATCGGCGATAGTGTATTGCCGGCGGGCAGCCGTTTGGGGCCGGTCGAACTGGGCCTGGCGGCGTCGCTTGGCTGCGCCGAATTGACCGTGCGCCGGCGACCGCGGGTGGCGGTACTGTCCACCGGCGATGAGCTGGTGGAACCGGGCCAGCCTCTGGGCCCCGGGCAGATCTACAACAGCAACCGGTGTCTGCTGATCGCCTGGCTAGAGCGCCTGGGCTGCGAGGTGGTGGACGGAGGCATTCTGCTCGATGACCTGGAACTGACCCGCGCTGCGCTGGGCGCGTTGAGCGACGTCGACCTGATTCTCTCCACCGGCGGTGTGTCGGTGGGCGAGGCGGATTTTCTCGGCATGGCCCTGCGTGAAGAGGGTGAGCTGGCGCTGTGGAAGCTGGCGATCAAGCCGGGCAAGCCGCTGACCTGCGGGCAGTTTCGCGGCGTGCCGGTGATCGGTCTGCCGGGTAATCCGGCCTCGACCCTGGTGACCTTCGGCTTGCTCGCGCGGCCTTATCTGCTGCGTCGCCTGGGCGTGCAGCGGGTCGAACCGCTGGGCTTTCCGATGCCGGCCGGGTTTGTCTGGAGCAAGCCGGGTAAGCGCCGCGAATACCTGCGCGCGCGTCTGGAAAATGGCCGGGTGGTGCCTTATCCGAATCAGAGTTCCGGGGTGCTGCGCAGTGCGGCCTGGGCCGAGGGGTTTGCCGAGGTGCTGGAAGATACGACCCTGGTCGAAGGCGACTACCTGAGGTTTATCCCGCTAAGTGAAATTCTCGGATAAGCCATCTGGCCATTGATGGGTTACGCCGCTGTGCGGCTAACCTAGGCGGCCCCACCCATCCTACGAATTGCGCTTGCTTTCGCGGAATTCGCCCGGAGTCTGCCCGGTCCAGCTCTTGAAGCTGCGGTGGAACGAGCGCGACTCGGTAAAGCCCAGGTAGCTGGCGATATCCTGAATCGCCAGGTCGCTGCGCAGCAGGTAATGCTCGGCCAGTTCCTGGCGCAGTTCATCGAGTATCTGCTGGTAACTGGTACCGGCCAACTGCAGATGACGCTGCAGGGTGCGCACCGTCATATTGAATTTCTCCGCCACCCGTTCCTTGCGTGGCAAGCCATCCTTGAGCAGCAGGCGCAGGGCGTTTTTCACCCGTTGCGGCAGCGGCCCATTGTCGTCCAGCCCGGCCATCAGGGTCAGGGCATGTTCTTCCAGGGTGCGCAGCAGGTTGGCGTCGGCCTGGCGCAGCGGCACGCCGAGGTATTCCAGCGGCACGATCAGCGCATTGCAGCTTTTCTCGAAGCGAATCGGGCAGCCGAAGATGGCCTGGTACTCGCCAATATCCACCCCCTCAGGCAGGGTATGCTCGAACCAGACTTCCTCGGGCGAGCGGTCCATGTCGGCGATCCAGCGCGCATACAGCAGCCAGGAGGCCAGCACGTTTTCCACCAGATGGCGGCGGATCGGTTCGACCTGGTGGCGGCAGGTCCAGATCATCTTGACGTGGCCTGCGCCGGCCTCGACCCGGCTGACGCCCATGTCGCCCACCAGTTTTTCATAGGGCACGATGCGGCTCATGGCCTCGCCGAGGGTCGCGCAGTTCATGGTGATATAGCCCAGCACGCTCCAGGAGCCCGGCTGCACGAAGCGTGCGCAATGCAGGCCGAACAGCGGGTCGTTGGAGGCGCGCAGCAGGTGCGCGAGCAGGCGCTCATGGGTTTCGCTGGGGATGCGCTTGCCATTGTCGGCCAGGTCCTCGGCCTTGAGGCCCGCGGCCGTCAAGGCCTGGTCGATATCCAGACCCAGCTGTTCGGCATGGCGCAGGTATTTGAGCAGGGCGGGGACAGAGGTGTAGCCGAGGTTTTCCATGGGCCTGTTCTTATTCTGAGTGCATATTCTGAATGTCTTGATTGGCGACAGCGCCTGGCTCGATACGACAGTGACGCCCTGAAGCGGCCAGCTAGTATAGGCAGCCATTGCAGGTGACTGAAATATCCGGGAGACACAGATGCGACGTTGGAACGGCTGGGGTGATGAAGCAACAGTGGTGGAACTGCCGGCCCATGGCGAGGCTTTTCTGGCCGAACTGGTCGGCCCTGGCCAGCTGCTTGCCGATGCCCGCCTGGAACAGGTGCTGGCCCGGGTGCCGGTCTCGCGCCTGCAGGCCCATCCGCTGATCTGCCTGAATGCCGAAGACCGCGTGCGTCACGCCCGTGGCCAGAGCCTGCCGGACTGGCTGGCGATGCGCTCCGGCGACTTTGGCGTATTCCCCGATGGCGTGGCTTACCCGGAAAGCGCCGCGCAGATCCGCGAGTTGCTGGCCTGGGCCAGCCAGCAGGATCTGATCGTAATTCCCTACGGCGGCGGCACCTCGGTGGCCGGGCATATCAACCCGCAGGCCGGCAGCAAGCCGGTGCTGACCCTGTCGCTCGAGCACATGGGCAAGCTGATCGAGATCGACCACGACAGCCTGATCGCCACCTTCGGCCCCGGTGCCACCGGCCCACAGGTGGAAAGCCAGTTGCGTGCTCAGGGCTATACCCTCGGCCATTTCCCGCAGTCCTGGGAGCTGTCGACCCTCGGTGGTTGGGTCGCCAGCCGTTCCAGCGGCCAGCAGTCGCTGCGCTACGGGCGTATCGAGCAGCTGTTCGCCGGCGGCAAGGTCGAGACCTTCGCCGGCACTCTGGAAATTCCGACCTTTCCGGCTTCCGCTGCCGGTCCGGATCTGCGCGAAATCCTGATGGGATCGGAAGGGCGCTTCGGCATTATTTCCGAGGTCAAGGTGCGTATCACGCGCCTGGCTGAACAGGAAAATTTCTACGCGGTGTTCCTGCCCAACTGGCAGCAGGCGTTGAATGCCATTCGCAGCCTGGCCCAGGCGCGGGTGCCGCTGTCGATGCTGCGCCTGTCCAACGCCATCGAAACCAAGACCCAGCTGGCCCTGGCCGGCCATCCGCAGCAGATCGCCTGGCTGGAGAAATACCTGGCCCTGCGCGGTGCGCGCGAGGGCAAGTGCATGCTGACCTTTGGCGTGACCGGCAGCTGTACGCAGAACGCCGCGTCCTTGAAACAGGCGAAGAAGCTGCTGAAGAGCTTTGACGGCGTGTTTACCGGCACTTTGCTGGGCAAGAAGTGGGCGGAGAACCGCTTCCGTTTCCCCTATCTGCGTCATGGCCTGTGGGCCGCCGGTTATGCGGTGGACACCCTGGAAACCGCCACCGACTGGAGCAATGTCGACAACCTGCTGAACAAGGTCGAGTCCAGCCTGCGTCACGGTCTGAGCGAGGAGGGCGAGCAGGTGCATGTGTTTACCCACCTGTCCCACGTCTACAACCAAGGCTCGAGCATCTACACCACCTACGTATTCCGCCCAGGTAGCAACTACGCCGAGGCCATGGCGCGCTGGCAGAAGCTCAAGCACGCCGCCAGCCAGACCATCGCAGGCAATCGCGGCACCATCAGCCATCAGCATGGCGTCGGCCGCGATCACGCGCCTTACCTGCCGGTGGAGAAGGGCAAACTGGGTATGGCCACGCTCAAGGCATTGGCCGGGCATTTCGACCCCGAGCGGCGTCTGGCTCCCGGCGTGCTGCTGCAGGATTGATGATGAGCAACTGGAACGCCGCCTGGCGTGAGCAGGCACTGCCCGAACTGGCCGCCGGCGACTGGGATCTGATCGTCGTGGGGGGCGGTATCAGCGGTGCCGGGATTCTGCGCGAGGCGGCGCGGCGCGGTTGGAAGTGCCTGCTGCTGGAACAGCGCGATTTCGCCTGGGGCACCTCCAGCCGTTCCTCGAAGATGGTCCATGGCGGCCTGCGTTATATCGCCAAGGGCCAGCTGATGCTGACCCGCGATTCGGTGCGCGAGCGCCAGCGTCTGCTACAGGAAGCGCCGGGGCTGGTCGACCCCTTGAGTTTTCTTATGGCGCATTACCAGGGTAGCTTTCCCGGCCCCAAGGTATTCGGCGGCCTGCTGTCCCTGTATGACGCCCTGGCCGGCAAGCGCAACCACCTGTACTACCCCTTGCAGCAACTGCGCTATCTAGCTCCGGGCCTGAAGGAAGATGGTCTGCAGGGCGGTACGCGGTTTTTCGATGCGGTGACCGACGACGCGAGGCTGGTGCAGCGGGTGCTGGGCGAGGCCCGCGCCGAGGGCGCTGAGGCGCTCAATGGCATGCGCGTGATCGAACTGCTGCGCGAGGACGGGCGGGTCACCGGCCTGCTTGCCGAGGACAGCGAAAGCGGCCTGCGCTACGGCTTCAAGACCCGCGCCGTGGCCCAGGCCACCGGAGCCTGGGCCGATCAGCTGCGGCGCAAGACCGGGTTGGAACATATCCGCCCGCTGCGTGGCAGCCACCTGCTGCTGCCGGCCTGGCGTCTGCCGGTGGCCCATGCCTTCAGCTTTATGCACGCAGCAGACAAGCGGCCGGTGTTTGTCTTCCCCTGGGAAGGCGCGACGGTGATCGGCACCACCGATCTGGATCACCCGGCACCGCTGGCTGAGGAAGCGCGAATCAGCCCGGAAGAAGTGGAGTATCTGTTGGCGGCCTGCGCCCAGCAGTTTCCCGCTGCCGAGATTAAATCTGCGGATGTGTTGTCGACCTGGGCAGGGGTGCGTCCGGTGGTCAGCGACGGCAGTGAAGGGCGCAAGCCCTCGGATGAAAAACGCGAGCATGCGCTATGGGTCGAGCCCGGATGCGTGACTTTGGCCGGCGGCAAGCTGACCACCTTCCGCCTGCTGGCGCTGGAGGTGCTGCGGGTTTGCGCAACCATGCTCGGGCGTACCGTGGATGATCATGGCGCGGCGACTTTTGCTGCGGTCATTAGCCCGCCAATGCCTACGCTTAGTCCGGCTCAGCAGAAGCGCCTGATCGGCCGTTATGGTCGGGCGCTGCCGCAGCTGCTGGCGCTGGTCGATGAGCTGGGTGTCGAGCAGGTGGCCGGCACGGACACGCTGTGGGCCGAGCTGGCCTGGGCCGCCGAGCAGGAGCTGGTGCTGCACCTGGACGATCTGCTACTGCGCCGTACCCGCCTTGGCCTTTTGCTAGCCCGCGGTGCGGCTGCTGAGCTGCCGCGTATCCGCGTGCTGTGCCAGGCCCGCCTGGGTTGGGGTAACGCGCGCTGGCAGCAGGAAGAAGAGCATTACTTGGCGTTGTGGCAGCGTTGCTACAGCCTGCCAGGACACTAGGGTGCGCCGCGCGCACCAGGACAAAGGCGGTGCGCACGGCGCACCCTACAGAGTTTGCACAGCTCTAAGGATTGCGTCTTGAGCGAGAAAAGCTACCTGCTGGCCATCGATAACGGCACCCAGAGTATCCGGGCACTGCTGTTCGATCTTCAGGGCAACCTGCTCGCCAAGGGCAAGGTGGAGCTTGAGGCTTATTATTCCAAGCAGCCTGGCTGGGCCGAACAGGACCCCGAGTATTACTGGGCCAGCTTGGGCCAGGCCTGTGCGCAGCTGTGGCAGCAGGTGGATATCGACCGCAGCAAAATCCGCGGCGTGTCGCTGACCACCCAGCGCGGCACCCTGATTAATGTCGATTCGCAGGGTCAGCCGCTGCGTCCGGCCATGCTCTGGCTCGATCAGCGCCAGGCCAAGGTAGAGGGTCGGATCAGCGGGCCCTGGGGCTGGTTATTCAAGCTGGCAGGCTTGCAGACCACAGTGGATCATTTTCGCGCCCAGGCTGAGGTCAACTGGATCGCGCAGAACCAGCCGGAAATCTGGGCCAATACCCACAAGGTGCTGCTGCTCTCGGGCTTTCTTACTCATCGCCTGTGCGGCCAGTTTGTCGATTCCCTGACCAGTTGCGTGGCCTACCTGCCGTTCGACTACAAACGCCTGCAGTGGGCCAAGGCCAGCGACTGGAAATGGCAGGCCATGCCGGTGCGCCGCGAACAGTTGCCGGAGTTGTGCAAACCGGGCGAGCTATTGGGCCATATCACGCCGGCGGCCAGCCGCCATACCGGGATTCCCGAAGGCCTGGCGCTGATTGCCGCCGGTGCCGACAAGGCCTGTGAGGTGCTGGGGGCGGGTGGCGTCGAGGCGAGCACGGCCTGTCTGTCCTACGGCACCACGGCGACCATCAACACCACCCGCAGCCGATATCTGGAAACTATTCCGCTGATTCCACCGTACCCCTCGGCGATTCCCGATCACTTCAATACCGAGGTGATGATTTACCGCGGCTTCTGGATGGTCAGCTGGTTCAAGCAGGAGTTCGGCCTGCGCGAGATGCAGCGGGCTAAGGAGCTGGGCGTCGAGCCCGAGGCGCTGTTCGATGAGCTGGTCAACAGCGTGCCGGCCGGCTCCATGGGCCTGATGCTGCAGCCCTACTGGTCGCCGGGAATTCGTGAACCGGGGCTGGAGGCCAA
The DNA here is from genome assembly GCF_963970915.1 of Pseudomonas sp. EA_105y_Pfl2_R69. NCBI lineage: Bacteria > Pseudomonadati > Pseudomonadota > Gammaproteobacteria > Pseudomonadales > Pseudomonadaceae > Pseudomonas > Pseudomonas sp. EA_105y_Pfl2_R69. Next base: position 76,944 of record NZ_CAXAOO010000004.1, on the reverse strand, counting down.
GGGCTCGATCATCGGCTTTGGCGATGTGCACACCCGTGCGCACATCTACCGCGCGATTCTGGAAGGGCTGGCCTATGCCCTGCGTCAGGGCAAGGAGAAGATCGAAAAGCGTTCGGGCACGCGCATCACCCGTCTGCGGGTATCCGGTGGCGGCTCGCAGAGCGATGCGGCGATGCAACTGACCGCCGATATCTTCGGCCTGCCTGCCGAGCGCCCGCACCTCTATGAAACCAGCGGCCTGGGCGCGGCGATCAACTGCGCGGTAGGGCTGGGCCTGCACCCGGACTACCCCACGGCGATTGCCGCGATGACCCGAGTCGGCCGGGTGTTCGAGCCCAATCCCGAGGCGCAGCGCACCTATCAGCAGCTGTATACCCAGGTTTATCAACGTATGTACAAGCAGCTTAAGCCGCTGTATCAAACCATCCGCAAGATCACCGGCTACCCGGCTTGAAAGGCTGCTTGGTTTGTAGGATGGGTTGAGCATAGCGATACCCATCGGCATATCGATGGGTTACGCCTTCGGCTAACCTGCGCGGCCCGACCCATCCTACGGGCCAAGCCATCACTGGATGGTCAGGCCACATCCACCAGGATGATTTCACTGTCGTCGATAGCCGTAACGCGGATCACCTCGACCTCGCTGACGGCCACGCCGTCACGGGCCTGGGCGCTGACGCCGTTGACCTCGATGCTGCCGCTGGCGGCGACTAGATAAGCCCGGCGCGCCGCGCCAATCGGATACTCGGCGCTCTGCCCTGCTTGCAGGGTGGCGGCGGCCATCCGCGCGTTGCTGCGGATCGGCAGGGCGTCCTGGTCTTCGGCAAAGCCGCTGGCCAGGGTGATAAAGGTGCCGGCGCGCTCACCTTTGGGAAACGGTTTGGCCCCCCAGGATGGCGGTAGGCCCGACTGGTTGGGCTGAATCCAGATCTGGAAGATCTTGGTGGTGCTGTCTTCCAGGTTGTATTCGCTGTGGGCAATCCCGGTGCCGGCACTCATGACCTGCACATCACCGGCCTCGGTACGACCCTGGTTACCCAGGTTGTCCTTGTGGGTGATGGCCCCTTGGCGTACATAGGTGATGATTTCCATGTCGCGGTGCGGGTGGGTCGGAAAGCCCGTGTGCGGGGCGATTTCATCATCGTTCCAGACCCGCAGCGGCCCCCAGCTCATGCGCGCCGGGTCATAGTATTCGGCAAAGGAGAAGTGATGACGGGCATTCAGCCAGCCATGATGGGCACCGCCGAGCTCGGCGAATGGGCGTACTTCGATCATGTGCATATCCTCATTGATCAACACTGGCTTTCAGCGGCGGTGTTGGTTGGCGATGAACAGATGATCCAATAAATCAATATGATTAAAAATACGTAATTATTGGAAGTAATTATCTAATATCTTGATGTTTGTGTGTGTCGTTTGCTGGAAAGCGTGGTCTCAAGTCATGTCGATGAGCCTTTATCTGGGGCGGAAAGGATGCGGGGAATGCAAGAGCGTAAAGCGCTGCTGATTCTGCACGGCAAGCAAGCCCTCAATGCCGAGGTGCGGGCTGCCGTGCTGGCGCGTCGTGAAGAGGGCTGGCAACTGGACGTGCGGGTTACCTGGGAGGCGGGCGATGCCCAGCGCCTGGTCAATGAAGCTCTACGGGCCAGCTACCCGACGCTGATCGCCGGCGGTGGCGATGGCACTCTGCGCGATGTGGCCGAAGCCATGGCGCAGGCAAAAAGCAAGGCCAGTCTGGCGCTGTTGCCGTTGGGCACGGCCAACGATTTTGCCCATGCCGCGGGTGTGCCGCTTGAACCCCAGGCGGCTCTGGCCTTGCTGGACACGCCTGGGCAAGCGATTGATCTGGGCGAGGTTGGCGGTCGGGTGTTTCTCAATATGGCCACCGGCGGCTTTGGCTCCAACGTCACCGCCAACACCTCGGAAGAGCTCAAGCGTGTGCTCGGCGGGGCGGCTTACTTGTTGACCGGTCTGAGCCGTTTTGCCGAGGTGCAGTCGTCGTTTGGCCGCTTTAGCGGGCCGGGTTTCCAGTGGGAAGGCGAGTTTCTTGCCCTCGGCATTGGCAATGGTCGCCAGGCCGGTGGCGGGCATGTGCTGTGCCCACAGGCCCGGGTCAACGATGGCCTACTGGACGTCTGCATTGTGCCGGCGGCGGCCGATGTGGTCGGCACTCTGGGTACGCTGTTATCTGGCGGCATCAATGGCTTGCAGAGCGTGGCCCTGAGTGCACGGCTGCCCTGGCTGGAGGTCGAGGCACCGCAAGGTCTGGACCTGAACCTGGACGGCGAGCCGCTGGGGAGCAAAAAATTGCGCTTTGCCGCCTTGCCGGCAGCCTTGCGCGTGCATTTGCCTGACAACTCGCCGCTGCTGCTGGCGTAAGCAGGACGGTTGCTGCCGTGTGGCTGGTCTCGGCGGTGTGCTTGCCGCATGATGGCGCAGCGCTATCTGCTTTCAGATGCGCGGCAACTGGCCGATATATCAGGCTATGGCTACTTCAGCTAGGCTAAACCGATACGTGAACAGGAGTACATGATGGCCGGGATTCTCGACTCAGTGAATCAACGCACCCAGTTGGTGGGTGAGAATCGCCTGGAAATTCTGATGTTCCGCCTGGCTGGTCGGCAGTTGTTCGCGATCAACGTATTCAAGGTGCAGGAAGTCCTGCAGATGCCCAAACTGACCCTGATGCCGCAGCGTCATCGGTTTGTCTGCGGGGTGGTCAACCTGCGCGGGCAGACCCTGCCGGTGATCGATCTGTCCCAGGCCATCGGCATGCGCCCCATCGTCCCGGATGAGCGCAGCACCATCATCGTCACCGAGTACAACCGGTCGGTGCAGGCGTTTCTGGTCGGCGGGGTCGAGCGCATTCTCAACCTCAACTGGGAGTCCATCCTGCCACCGCCCGGTGGTGCCGGGCGTCAGCATTACCTGACGGCGATCACCAAGGTCGAAGAGCAGATCGTCGAAGTGATCGACGTGGAAAAGGTGCTGGCGGAAATCACCCCGATGAGCACCAAGGTGTCCCCGGAAAAACTCGCCGATCCGCTGCTGGAGTTTGCCCGCGGCCGTGAGGTGCTGCTGGTTGACGACTCCAGTGTGGCCATGAGTCAGCTCAAGGGCACCATGGCGCAACTGGATGTCCGCTGCCATGCCGCGAGCGATGGCCTGCGTGCCCTGAACCTGCTGAAGAGCTGGGCCGACGCCGGGGTCGATGTGCATGAAAAGCTGCTGATGGTGATCACCGATGCGGAGATGCCGGAGATGGACGGCTATCGCCTGACCACTGAAATTCGTAATGATCCGCGTCTCAAGGATCTTTATGTGGTGCTGCACACCTCGCTGTCCGGCAGCTTCAACGAGGCCATGGTGAAGAAGGTCGGCTGCGACAACTTCCTCTCCAAGTTCCAGCCGGACAAGCTGGTGGATGTGGTGCACGAGCGTTTGGCGCTCTTGCACCCGCAGGAATAAGCCAGGCGTGCTACTCGTTCAGGCGCTGGCGCAGTCGCTCGATACGCTCGCGGTTGACATCGAAATCCGCGTAACCCAGGCGTGACGCCGAGCGTACATCGACGGCGGCCTCGCCGATCATAAATTCCACATCGTCGACAAAGCGCATCAGCCTGCTGCTGAATTCCGCGCGCAGGTATCCCGGGCTTTCCTCCACCAGGCGCGTTCGCGGTTCGCTGGCGAGCACTTGCTTGAGCAGCGCCTGGGTGGCTTGCGCCGACCCCTTGAGCGGTAGCGGTTGTATCGCGTGCCTGGGATCGCTGGCCTGGCTGTTGACGCAGTTGGGCGAGTCCGGGCAGGGGGTCAGGCGACCGTCATGGATGCCCAGGTTCTCTGCCGGGCTGCCACTGCAGGCGGCCAGCAGCCATGTCAGGGGTAACACCAAGGTTGACTTGTGGGCGCGGCGGGTTACTCGTATAAGGGCGTTTTGCCAGAAGGAGCGCGGGTTCATGTATCTCTCCGGGTTGTACCGATATCCATTGAAGTCTGCTGCAGGCGAATCCCTCGGGGAATCTGGGCTGGATGCCCTGGGCGTCGCGGGTGACCGTCGCTGGATGGTAGTCGATGCCGGGACTGGACGCTTTCTGACCCAGCGCCTGTTGCCGCAGATGAGCCAGTTGCAGGCGCGTTGGCAGGGGGCCGAACAACTGCTGCTCAGGGCTCCCGGCATGTCCGAGCTGAGGGTTGCGCTGCCGGGGCGGCGGGCCGAACTGCGCGCAGTCACCATCTGGCGCGACAGCCTGCAGGTGCCCGATGCCGGCGAGGCCGCGGCGCTGTGGCTGAGCCAGTTGCTCGGCCGCGCCTGTCGCCTGGTGCAGGTGCCGGCCGCCTATGCGCGGCAGGTCGATACCGCCTATGCCGAAGTGGGCGACAAGGTGGCCTTTGCCGATGGTTTTCCCCTGCTGCTGATCGGCCAGGCGTCGCTGGACGACCTGTCGGCCCGGGTCGGGCGGCCGCTGGAGATGCTGCGCTTCCGGCCGAACCTGGTGGTGGCGGGCAGTGAGCCCTATGCCGAGGACAGCTGGAAGCGGATTCGCATCGGCGCGTTGGAGTTCCGGGTGGTCAAGGGCTGCTCGCGCTGCATCATGACCACACTGGACCCGCAGACCGGCGAACGCAGCGCCGATCGTGAACCGCTGAGCACCTTGAAGACCTATCGCCAGCGCGAGGGCGAGGTGTATTTCGGGCAGAACCTGATCGCCTGCGGCGAAGGACAGCTGGCGCTGGATATGCCGGTGCAGGTGCTGGAGTAGAGGAGGCCATGCACGCTCAACAGAGGCTGTTGAGCGTGCGGGTTTAGCCGTTACTGGTCGAAGTAACGCTCGTGCCAGGCCACCAGGGGTTGCGGCGCGTTGAGCTTCTCGCCGTAGATCACCGAGTAGGACAGTACGTTCTGCACATACTGGCGGGTTTCATCGAACGGGATGTTCTCGATCCACACGTCGTAGGACAGGTGATCCGCACCGCGCAACCACTGGCGCACACGGCCTGGGCCGGCGTTATAGGCGGCGGAGGCGAGTACCCGGTTGCCATTGAACTGGCCATAGATCTGGCTCAGGTAGGCCGCGCCCAGCTGGATATTGATTTCCGGGCGGTAGGCCAGCTGCGGCGAGGACAGCGGGATGCCGAAGCGCCTGGCGGTTTCCTTGGCGGTGGCGGGCATCAGCTGCATCAGGCCCATGGCCCCGGCGTGGGACTTGGCATCGGCCATAAAGGCGCTTTCCTGGCGGGTGATGGCGAATACCCAGCTGGAGTGGATATCGCGGTTCTTCGCTTCGCGCACCAGCTGCTCGCGGTGGGGCATGGGGAAGCGTACGTCCAGGTCGTCCCAGTACTGCGCCTGGCTGATGGTGCGGATGGCCGGGAAGTACCAACCCATGTCATAGGCCAGGCGGGCCTGGGCGACCATCTCGTCGCGGCTGAACAGACGGCTGACGCTGTACCACTCGCGGCGGCCATCGGCGATCTGGCCGCGGGCGTGGAACTCCAGAGCGCGGCGAATGGCCGCCGAATTGCGTACTTTCTGCACGGTTTTCGGGTTCAGGGCCAGCGGTTTGTTGTTCAGCTGGTAGGGGGCCTGAACCTGGTCGGCGGCCATAAAGCCATAGAAGTCGCGCTCCTTGGCCAGGGCCTGGTACAGCGCCTTGGGTTCCTGGCTGTTGGGTTGCGCCAGCTGCAGGCTGCGCGCCTGCCAGTAACGCCAGCGGTTGGTGTTGCCGAGTTCGGCGGGCATCTGGCGGGTCAGCAGGTTGGCTTCATTCCAGCGCCCCAGGCGCAGCAGCAGGCGGGCGCGCCATTCGCTGACGGTGTTGTCGCGCAGCTCGGGATCGTACTTGGCCATGACCTGCAGGGCGCGCGGATCGAAACGCTTGGCCAGGGTCAGGCCGATTTCGCGGGCGATGGCCACCTGCTCTTCGCTGGAGAACTTCATCCGTGCGGCATAGCTATCGAGCAGGCGCAGGGCGGTTTCGGGGTCTTGGCGGGCCAGGCGGCGCAGGCCCAGGCCGACCACATCGGCCATGGTCGCGTTGGTTTGGCTGAAGCGCGCGGTCTGCTTGAGCAGTTCGGGCTTCTGCGCCACCTCCAGCAGTGTCTTGCCCTGGCTGCCCAGGGTCGGCATGCCTTTGATCAGATGGGTGACCAGGCCGTAGTTGCGCGCCTCGGCCGCCAGCTTGGCGCGCTGCCAGCGCTTCTGTTCGCTGAGCTGGCCCTCGGCGGCCCAGCGCTCGAACAGCGGGTCGCAGGCATTGGGCTGGGATTTGCCCACCAGCCAGAGCTTCTCCGCGGTGGCCAGGCCCTCGGCGCGCATGCCATGGCTCAGTTGGTACTGGCCATAGAGGCAGTCCAGTTCGGTGAAGTTCAGCGCCGGATCATAGTGATTGGCGAAGGTTTGCCACTCGCCGCGTTCGGCCAGCCAGCGCAACCAGCGCAGTTTCATCCAGCCGATCTGCGGCAGGTCGCCGTGCTCGGCGAGAAACTTCTCAATTTCGTCGTTGCTCGCCGATTTCAGACGCGCGGTCAGCTCGTCATAGGCCAGGTAAGGTTCCAGCGGGTAGTCGCGCAGGGCGCTGGCATGGCGCTGGTAAGGCCCCTTGTCGCCTTTGGCCAGGGCGGCCTTGGCCTGATCGTAATACTGGCGTTGCTGGGCGAGCGTGGCTGCATGCACCGCAGAGGCGCTGAGGGTGGATATCAGGAGGCAGGACAACAGATTGAGCAGAGAACCGCGCATGACACTTCCAGGCTAGAGACGCTTGATTACGCTAGCTTAGTCCTTTGCCGGGGAGGGGTGAAGGCCGGAAGGCGTTTGTCCTGCGACTAAAAATTGCCCGCGATGCCGGAGCGCTTCTCGGTTAGAATGCGCGCCCTGTTTTTGTTGGCGTCCAGTGGACGGCGGCAAATGATTTTTCTGGTGAGACGGACCAGCGAACCGGGTCAGACGTGTTTCGGCGCGTCTATACCGGGCCTTTGCGCTGTCAGTCGTTGCCACCTGTCGTACTTGTTGAGGCACACCATGACCCTGCTCAAATTCACCGATGTTTCCCTGGCCTACGGCGCTATGCCGCTGCTGGACAAGGTTTCGTGGCAAATTGCCCGCGGTGAGCGGGTGTGCATCATCGGCCGCAACGGTACCGGCAAGTCGAGCATGATGAAGCTGGTCAAGGGCGATCAGAAGCCCGATGAAGGCTCGGTCTGGCGCGCCCCGGGGCTGAAGATCGGCGAGTTGCCCCAGGAATTGCCCCTGGCCGACGAGCGGACCGTGTTCGATGTGGTCGCCCAGGGTCTGGACGGCGTCGGCGAGCTACTCGCGCAATACCACCACTTGGCGCAGCACTGTGTCACTGAGGCCGATCTGGACAAGCTGATGCATGTTCAGCAGGACCTTGAGGCCCGTGATGGCTGGCGCTTGCAGCAACTGGTCGACAGCACCCTGAGTCGCCTGCAGCTGCCTGCCGACAAGACCCTGGCCGAACTGTCCGGCGGCTGGCGGCGCCGTGTGCTGCTGGCCCAGGCGCTGGTCTGCGAGCCGGATCTGCTGCTGCTCGACGAGCCGACCAACCACCTGGATATCGGTGCCATCGCCTGGCTGGAAGAGGCACTGAGCGGTTTCCAGGGGGCGGTGCTGTTTATCACCCACGACCGTTCCTTCCTGCAGAACCTGGCCACGCGCATTCTCGAGCTGGATCGCGGCGGCCTGATCGACTGGAACGGTGATTACGCCAGCTTCCTGGTGCACAAGGAGGCCACCCTGGCCGCCGAGGAAACCGCCAACGCCCTGTTCGACAAGAAGCTCGCCCAGGAGGAGGTATGGATTCGCCAGGGCATCAAGGCCCGTCGCACCCGTAACGAAGGTCGTGTGCGTGCCTTGAAGGCCCTGCGCGTGGAGCGCAGCGAACGTCGCGAGCGCACCGGCAAGGCCAATATCCAGCTGGAAACCGCGGACAAGTCCGGCAAGCAGGTGATGGTGCTGGAGGATGTCAGCTTTGCCCATGCCGACGGCCCGTTCCTGGTCAAGGACTTCTCCATGGTGCTGCAACGCGGCGACCGCATCGGCCTGCTCGGGGCCAACGGTACCGGCAAGACCACGCTGCTCAAACTGATGCTCGGCGGCCTGCAGCCGACCCGCGGCACGGTGAAGGAAGGCACACGCATCGACGTGGCTTACTTCGATCAGTTGCGTCACCAGCTCGATCTGGAAAAGACCGTGATCGACAACGTCGCCGAAGGCCGCGACTTTATCGAGATCGACGGGCAGAACCGTCACGTATTGAGTTATCTCGGCGATTTCCTGTTCAGCCCGCAGCGCGCGCGGACCCCAGTCAAGGCCTTGTCCGGCGGCGAGCGCGCGCGCCTGCTGCTGGCCAAGCTGTTCAGCAAACCGGCCAACCTGCTGGTGCTGGACGAACCGACCAACGATCTGGACGTGGAAACCCTGGAGCTTCTGGAAGAGGTGTTGCTGACCTTCCCCGGCACCGTGCTGATGGTCAGTCACGACCGGGCCTTCCTCGACAATGTGGTGACCAGCACCCTGGTCTTCGAGGGCGAAGGCCGGGTGCGCGAATATGTTGGCGGCTACCAGGACTGGCTGCGCCAGGGCGGTTCGCCGCGCCTGCTCGGTGTCGGCGAAAGCAAGGCCGGCAAGCCCGAGCTGGCCTCGGCGGTGGTCGAGGCCCCGGTTGCTGCGGAGCCCGTGGCCGTGCCGGCAGCGGCCAGCAAGAAAAAACTGAGCTACAAGCTGCAGCGCGAGCTGGAGGCCATCCCGGGGCAGATCGATAGCCTGGAACAACAGGTGGCCAGCCTCGAGGCGCAGATCGGCGACCCGCAGTTCTATCAGCAGCCTGCGGAGAACACCGCAGCGACCCTGGCGCGTTTGCAGGCTGTGCAGCACGAGCTGGAGCAGTTGGTCGAGCGCTGGGCCGAGCTGGAAGGCTAAGCCTCGGTAAGCCTGTCGCATACCTTCACACAGAACATCAAGAAGTCTGGCGGAGCATCCATGGCCATCGAGTACCGCATTACCCTCGACGACGATCACCAGTTCAGCTATCGCATCGAGCTGGACCGTGCCTATGCCGTGGAGGCCGTCCAGGCCGCGCCGGCCTGGGCCCGTCTGGGGCATCAGCAGTGCAGTAACTGCCCGCTGAGCAAGGACAATTTCAGCCATTGCCCGGCAGCGGTCGATCTGCACCGGGTGATTGAGGACTTTCAGGGCTTGCCGGCGTTCAAGAAAGCCGCGGTCTGGGTGCGTACGCCGGAGCGCGAGTACACCAAGCTGGTGAGCCTGGAAGAGGCCCTGCGTTCGCTGCTTGGGGTGATCATGGCCACCAGCGCCTGCCCGATACTGGGCAAGCTACGGCCCATGGCGCAGAATCATCTGCCTTTTGCCAGCAATCAGGAGTTCACCCTGCGCACCGTGTCGCTGTACCTGAGCCGGCAATATTTCAATTTTCGTGAAGGCCGGCATGCCGACTGGGAGCTGAAGGGGTTGGTGCGCATGTTCCAGCAGTTGCAGCTGGTCAATCAGGCCTTCTGGCAGCGGATTCACGACACCTGCGAGGGCGACTCCAACCTCAAGGCCTTCCTGACCTTCTTCTCGATGTCGTCGAGCATGAGCTACTCGCTGGAAACCCAGTTGCAGAAGATTCGCCCGTTGGTCATGAGTTCGGGCGAAACGCCTGATTGATGTGCGTCGAATGGTGCCGGAAACGGCGTTATTCGGCCTTTTTCAGGCGCACGGCGAGGACATCGCAAGGGGCACCGTGGAGTACGTCGTTGGCGGTGGAGCCGAGTAACAGGGCCAGGCCGTGACGACCATGGCTGCCGACAATGATCAGGTCGCAGCCTTGCTCCTCGGCCAGGCGGTGGATTTCCTGGCGCGGCTGGCCATAGGCGAGATGTCGGTGGTCGGCGGTCACTGTCGGATATTTGCCGGCAAAGCTGTCCAGGCGTTCGCGGGCCTGGTCGAATTGCTGCTGCTGGAGCATCGACAGATCCATCGGTACGTCGCCGCCGAAGGCCATGGCCATGGGTTCGACTATATGCACCACGGACAGGCGGGAACCACTGGCAGCTGCCAGCTTCTGGGCACGGTGCATGACCGGGTCGCATTCTTCGGTGAGGTCGACGGCAACCAGAATATGCTGGTAGGGCATGGGTGACTCCTTAATAAAGGACGGTTGAATAGCTCAAGTATGGCTGTCCTGAGCGCTGATGACAGGCTTTTGCCTGCGAGATAAGTATATGAGTCCTTGGATACCTTTAGTGCTGGTGGCGATCGCCCTCAGTCCGCTGGCAGCGCTGCTGCCGTCACGCCGCCAGCGTGGGCAAATGGATGTGCGATTGCAAGCGCGACGCATGGGTGTGGCCATGCAGCTGATGCCGCAGGACTGGCCCCATTGGCTGGCGCAGTTGCCGCCGAGCCCGTGCCCCCAGTATCACAGTGCGCGGCGTGGGCGGCAGGATAGCTGGTGTTACTGGCAGGGCGAGCCTGGCCAGTGGTTGAACAAATGGCGTGAGCCTTGCGAGGACGGCGCGCTGTTGGCGCAGTTGCTCGAATTGCCGGCGGACGTGTTCAAGGTCGAGGCGAGCACGAAGATGGTTGCGCTCTGCTGGGGTGAGCGGGGTGGTGAAGAGGCGCTGCAGCGGATTGCCGACTTTCTGCAGCTAAGGGCTTGAGTATAAGCAAGGCGGTGTAGCCATTGCGTGTTAAGGCGGGCGAGAGGCCGTGGTTTGCTCGCGGTCGCCCAGGTCGTGTGTGCCAGAAATTCGTCACCTGCATTGCTGTGTGTCTACGCAGGCTGCAAATCCCGGTGCGCACAGCGCACCTACAGCTTGTCCTCGCAGGGCAGCGTTCGGGCCTGCCCTTATGCAACACATCCAAAAGAAAGCCCAGCGCAAGCGCTGGGCGAGAGACGGCCAGGCAGGCCGGTAAAGCGAATGCTGTGGCTGTGGTGCTTCAGAGCTGGCTGGCGGCGTACTGGCTGGCGATCTCTTCGCTGCCCTGAATAATGGTTTCGGCGTATTTGTTGACCAGGAAAGGCACGCTGTTTTCGTTGTAATTGATCAGCGAGTTTTCAATATAGCGCCATTTGGTCGCTACGTTGCCCCAGGATTGCCGAAGTTGTGCGCTGTTCTTCGGTTCTTTCTCCAGTGCGCTGAGCTTGCTGGCGAACTCATTAACCAGCTCCTCGATCGGCCGGCTTTCGCCACCCCCCATAAAGGTTGCGCCCACCGAGGCACTGCGCGATGCGTAATCGACGGCGATGGCCTGCATCAGCAGGCTTTGCTCGCGGCTGCGCTGGGTCATTGGGCTCACTGCGTAGGCGCTCTCCTGCTGCAGCTTGTTGTACAGCTCAAGACCCAGGGCCATAAGCTGGCTGTTGCTGTCCGCCAGGTCGGCCACCGGCTGCAGGTCGGTGAAGCCATTGGTCTTGAGGGCGACGGTCAGGTTGTTCAGATCTAGCTGATAGCCTTGCCATTGCTGCTCGAGCTGGGCGCGCAGGGCCCTGGAGCCGTCCCCCGGCATGTCGGTGAGCGCATTCAGATGGGTGCTGACCGCTGCCCGCGACTCGTTGATCATCCGCTCGTAGCGTTGATCGCCTTCCATGCCGTTGAACATATAAAAATCCCCCAGGCTTTTTTGCGCCGCCAGACGTAGTTTATGCAGCTGGAGCAGCTGGTTGGCCGGCTCTGCGGCTTGGCTTGCAAGGCTCAGCAGGGGCAGGGTGATTGCGAGCAGGGTGCTCAAGGCGCTGGCAAGCAGGCGGCTCGACATGGGGGAACTCCGTGCGCCCGCGTTGGTGGGCGCTAGCTGATTGTTATTGTTGTGGCTGCGGCCGCTCTGGAGCGGCTGTATGGCGGCGACTGTACCCGCAGGCCGGGGATTTTTCCAGGCATTCGGCGGAAGTCGCAGCAATGCCATGCTTGCGCCGAATGAGCGGATATCGATGCCAATGATCGCCTGTTCTCTGCAGAGTTTGCGCAGCCGTTACCTGCGCCGAAACGTAATTTTTTGTACGGCGCGCAAGCCCTAACAGGCTAATTGACAAGTTGGGGCTTTTCCTTGATGGTGTGCACACCCAAATCAAACGGGCGTATGAATTGAGCGTTTGTCTTCTAAGGCACCGCCTTTACAGCCCGATTATCGCGTCGGTGGGTGTGCCAGGCTGATTGGGGCTACTCTGAGGCGGCTATAGCCGTTGAGTAGCTTGCTGGTTGGCTCCGATGTGTACTGTTCAGCTTCCATACCGTGGAGATCAGTTGATGATTTACGAAGGTAAAGCCATCACGGTTAAGGCTCTTGAGAGTGGCATCGTCGAATTGAAATTCGACCTCAAGGGTGAATCCGTCAACAAATTCAACCGTCTTACCCTCAATGAACTGCGTCAATCCGTTGATGCGATCAAGGCTGATGGTTCGATCAAGGGCGTGATTGTCACCAGTGGCAAAGACGTATTTATCGTCGGTGCCGACATCACCGAGTTCGTCGACAACTTCAAGTTGCCGGACGCAGAGCTGGTGGCTGGCAACCTCGAAGCCAACAAGATCTTCAATGATTTTGAAGACCTCAATGTTCCGACCGTAGTCGCTATCAATGGCATCGCCCTGGGCGGTGGTTTTGAAATGTGCCTGGCGGCGGATTACCGCATCATGGTCGAAAGCGCCAAGGTCGGTCTGCCGGAAGTCAAACTGGGTCTCTACCCGGGCTTCGGCGGCACCGTGCGTCTGCCACGGGTTATCGGTACCGATAACGCCGTCGAGTGGATCGCTGCCGGCAAAGAAAACCGCGCTGCCGATGCTCTGAAAGTGGGCGCTGTGGATGCCGTTGTGGCCGCCGACAAGCTCCAGGCCGCAGCACTGGACCTGGTCAAGCGCGCCATCTCCGGCGAGCTGGACTACAAGGCCAAGCGTCAGCCCAAGCTGGACAAGCTCAAGCTCAACGCCATCGAGCAGATGATGTGCTTCGAAACCGCCAAGGGTTTCGTCGCCGGTCAAGCCGGCCCGAACTACCCGGCCCCGGTTGAAGCCATCAAGACCATTCAGAAAGCCGCCAACTTCGGTCGCGACAAAGCGCTGGAAGTGGAAGCTGCCGGCTTCGTCAAGCTGGCTAAAACGCCGGTTGCTGCCAGCCTGATCGGCCTGTTCCTGAATGATCAGGACCTGAAGAAGAAAGCCAAGCAGTACGACGAAATCGCCAAAGACGTGAAACTGGCTGCCGTACTCGGTGCCGGCATCATGGGCGGCGGTATCGCCTACCAGTCCGCTTCCAAGGGCACCCCGATCCTGATGAAGGATATCCGTGAAGAGGGTATCCAGATGGGCCTGGCCGAGGCTTCCAAATTGCTGGGCGGCCGCGTTGCCAAGGGTCGTATGACTCCGGCGAAGATGGCCGAGGCCCTCACCGCCATTCGTCCGACCATGTCCTATGGCGATTTCGGTGCTGTCGATATCGTTGTCGAAGCGGTCGTCGAGAACCCCAAGGTCAAGCAGATCGTGCTGGCCGAAGTGGAAGGCGTGGTTAAAGAAGACGCTATCCTGGCGTCCAACACCTCGACCATTTCCATCAACTTGCTGGCCAAGGCCCTCAAGCGTCCGGAAAACTTCGTTGGCATGCACTTCTTCAATCCGGTGCACATGATGCCGCTGGTTGAAGTGATTCGTGGCGAGAAGTCCAGCGAAGTGGCCGTGGCCACCACCGTTGCCTACGCCAAGAAGATGGGCAAGACCCCGGTCGTGGTCAACGACTGCCCGGGCTTCCTGGTCAACCGTGTGCTGTTTCCGTACTTCGGCGGTTTCTCCAAACTGCTCGAATTCGGCGTCGACTTCGTGCGTATCGACAAGGTCATGGAGAAGTTCGGCTGGCCGATGGGCCCGGCGTACCTGTCCGACGTGGTCGGTATCGACACCGGTCACCACGGCCGTGACGTGATGGCTGAAGGCTTCCCGGATCGCATGGCGGTTGAAGGCCGTACTGCGGTTGACGTGATGTATGAAGCCGATCGCCTGGGTCAGAAGAACGGCAAGGGCTTCTACTCGTACGAAATGGACAAGCGCGGCAAACCGAAGAAGGTCATCGACCCGCAGGCTTACGAGTTGCTCAAGTCCATCGTCACCGAGCAGCGTGAAGTGACTGATGAAGACATCATCAACTTCATGATGATTCCTCTGTGCATGGAAACCGTGCGTTGTCTGGAAGACGGCATCGTCGACACCGCTGCTGAGGCCGATATGGGCCTGATCTACGGCATCGGCTTCCCGCCGTTCCGCGGTGGTGCGCTGCGTTACATCGATACCGTCGGAGTCGCTGAGTTCGTTGCCCTGGCCGACAAATATGCCGAGCTGGGCGCGCTGTACACCCCGACTGCCAAGCTTCGCGAAATGGCCGCTAATGGCCAGAAGTTTTTCGGTTAATCGCGCAACGACTAGAGCGAGAGTGAATTTATGAGCCTGAATCCTAGAGATGCAGTCATCGTCGACTTCGGTCGTACCCCGATGGGTCGTTCCAAGGGCGGCATGCATCGCAACACCCGTGCCGAAACCATGTCGGCCAACCTGATCAGCGGCGTGCTGGCACGTAACACCAAGGTCGATCCGGCCGAAGTGGAAGACGTGATCTGGGGCTGCGTCAACCAGACCCTGGAGCAGGGCTGGAACATCGCGCGCATGGCGTCGCTGATGACCCAGATCCCGCACACAGCTGCTGGCCAGACTGTGAGCCGCCTATGCGGCTCGTCCATGAGCGCTCTGCACACTGCTGTGCAGGCGATCCAGACCGGCAACGGTGACGTGTTCGTCATCGGCGGTGTGGAGCACATGGGCCACGTTGGCATGATGCACGGCGTCGATCCAAACCCGCACCTGTCGCTGTACGCGGCCAAGGCCTCGGGCATGATGGGTCTGACTGCTGAAATGCTTGGCAAGATGCATGGCATCAGCCGTGAGCAGCAGGATGCCTTCGGTGAGCGTTCGCACCGTCTGGCGCAAAAGGCCACCGTCGAAGGCAAGTTCAAGGATGAAATCATCCCGATGCAAGGCTACGACGAGAACGGCTTCCTCAAGGTATTTGACTACGACGAAACCATTCGTCCGGAAACTACCCTGGCAAGCCTGGCTGCACTGAAGCCTGCGTTCAACCCGAAAGGCGGCACCGTGACGGCGGGTACTTCCTCGCAGATCACCGACGGCGCTTCCTGCATGATCGTCATGAGCGCCCAGCGCGCCCAGGACCTCGGCATTCAGCCAATGGCCGTGATTCGCGCCATGGCGGTGGCCGGTGTCGATCCGGCGATCATGGGTTACGGTCCGGTACCCTCGACCCAGAAAGCCCTCAAGCGTGCCGGCCTGAGCATCAATGACATCGACTTCTTCGAACTCAACGAAGCCTTCGCTGCCCAGGCCCTGCCTGTGCTGAAGGACCTGAAAGTGCTCGACAAGATGGAAGAGAAGGTCAACCTGCATGGCGGCGCTATCGCCCTGGGTCACCCGTTCGGTTGTTCCGGTGCACGTATCTCCGGTACCCTGCTCAACGTGATGAAGCAGAATGGCGGCACCTTCGGTGTGTCGACCATGTGCGTAGGTCTCGGCCAAGGCATCACCACCGTCTTCGAACGCCTGTAAGCTTTACTGGCTGTAAGAAACGGAAAAACCGGGGCCAGGTGCCCCGGTTTTTGTTTATCAGCAGAAAATCTTCAAGGAATTCACTCATGCAATTGCAGTCTGGCCTCTACCGCCACTACAAAGGCCCTGAATACCGGGTGTTTGGCGTAGCCAAACATTCCGAAACGGAGCAGTCGATGGTGGTCTATCAGGCGCTGTATGGCGAGTTTGGCCTGTGGGTGCGACCGTTGGAGATGTTCTGCGAAAGTGTCGAGGTGGACGGCGAGAAGGTTCCGCGTTTTGCTCTGATCCAGGCGGAAAACGCCGTTTTTACCAAGTCTTGAGCTGATATCGGGCCATTGCTGCCCTTGACCTCGGCTTAACCACCACTATATATAGCGGTGCCGCGCTAGCAGGCAGCAACACGCCTCCCGCATTTATTTATCGAATTTCAGGAATTTTCCAATCCATGGGCAAATCGCTGGTCATCGTGGAATCCCCGGCCAAGGCCAAGACCATCAACAAGTACTTGGGCAACGAGTACGTGGTGAAGTCGAGCATCGGCCATATCCGTGACCTGCCTACCAGTGGTTCGGCGAGCACGGCCAAGGAACCGGCCAAACGCGGCAAGGCCGCTGCCGGCGAAGTGCCGGCGCTGTCACCCAAGGAAAAGGCCAAACGCCAACTGTTTGCCCGTATGGGGGTCGATCCCGAGCACGGCTGGAAGGCCAAGTACGAGATCCTTCCGGGCAAGGAGAAGGTGGTCGAGGAGTTGCGCCGCCTGGCCAAGGATGCCGACACCATCTATCTCGCAACCGACTTGGACCGCGAGGGGGAAGCCATTGCCTGGCACCTGCGCGAATCCATCGGTGGTGACGACAGTCGTTACAAGCGCGTGGTGTTCAACGAAATTACCAAGAAGGCGATCCAGGAAGCGTTTTCCAAGCCCGGCGAGCTGGATATCAATCGGGTCAACGCCCAGCAGGCCCGGCGTTTTCTCGATCGTGTAGTGGGTTACATGGTCTCGCCGCTGCTGTGGGCCAAGATCGCCCGCGGCCTGTCGGCCGGCCGTGTGCAGTCGGTGGCGGTGAAGCTGGTGGTCGAGCGCGAGAAAGAAATTCGCGCCTTCGTCCCGGAAGAGTACTGGGAAGTGCATGCCGATCTGGGCACTGCCAAGGACGCCACGGTGCGCTTTGAAGTGGCGCGCGAGAACGGTGCGGCCTTCAAACCGCTGAACGAGGCCCAGGCCATGGCGGCCCTGGCTACGCTGAAAGCCTCCAGTTACAGCATCAGCAAGCGCGAAGACAAACCGACCAGCAGCAAGCCTTCGGCACCCTTTATCACCTCCACCCTGCAGCAGGCGGCCAGTAATCGCCTGGGCTTCGGGGTGAAGAAGACCATGATGATGGCCCAGCGTCTGTATGAGGCCGGCTACATCACCTATATGCGTACCGACTCGACCAATCTCTCGGCCGATGCCGTGACCATGGTGCGTGACTTTATCGAGGGCGAGTTCGGCAAGAAGTACCTGCCGGCCAATCCTATTGCCTATAGCAGCAAGGAAGGGGCCCAGGAAGCGCACGAAGCGATTCGTCCTTCCGACGTCAACCTCAAGCCGACCCAGCTGTCCGGCATGGAGCGTGACGCCGAGCGCCTGTACGAGCTGATCTGGCGTCAGTTCGTGGCCTGCCAGATGCCGCCGGCCGAGTACCTGTCGACCACGGTTACCGTGACAGCGGCGCAGTTCGAACTGCGCGCCAAGGGCCGCATCCTCAAGTTCGACGGTTACACCCGGGCGTTGCCGCAGTTGAGCAAGCCGGGCGATGACGATGTGTTGCCGGAAATGAACCAGGGCGAAGTGCTCGAGCTGATCAAGCTCGATCCGAGCCAGCACTTCACCAAGCCGCCGGCGCGTTATTCGGAAGCCAGCCTGGTCAAGGAGATGGAAAAGCGTGGCATCGGTCGCCCGTCGACCTATGCGGCGATTATCGGCACCATCCAGGATCGCGGTTACGTGGCGCTGCACAACCGCCGTTTCTACTCCGAGAAGATGGGCGACATCGTCACCGAACGTCTGGCCGAGAGCTTCTCCAACCTGATGGACTACGGCTTTACCGCCGGCATGGAAGAGCACCTGGACGATGTGGCCCAGGGCGAGCGCGAGTGGAAGCATGTGCTCGACGAGTTCTATGGCGACTTCAAGAAGAAGCTCGAAGTGGCCGCGGCGGGCGAGGGCGGCATGCGTGCCAACCTGCCAACCCTGACCGATATCCCTTGCCGTGATTGCGCTCGGCCGATGACCATCCGTACCGCCTCAACCGGGGTCTTCCTCGGTTGTTCCGGTTATGCCCTGCCGCCTAAAGAACGCTGCAAGGCCACGGTCAATCTGGTCCCGGGCGACGAAATTGCCGCGGACGACGAGGGCGAGTCCGAATCTCTGGTGTTGCTCGGCAAGCACCGCTGCCCGATCTGTTCGACCGCCATGGACGCCTACCTGCTGGATGAAACCCGCAAGTTGCATATCTGCGGTAATAACCCCGATTGCGCGGGTTATGAGGTGGAGCAGGGCCAGTACCGGATCAAGGGCTACGAAGGGCCGAGCCTGGAGTGCGACAAGTGCGGTAGTCAGATGCAGCTCAAGACCGGGCGTTTCGGCAAGTTCTTCGGCTGTACCAACAGCGAATGCAAGAACACCCGCAAGCTGCTGAAAAGCGGTGAGGCCGCGCCGCCGAAAATGGATCCGGTGAAGATGCCGGAGCTCAAGTGCGAGAAGGTCAACGACACCTATATCTTGCGCGACGGCGCTTCGGGGCTGTTCCTGGCTGCCAGTCAGTTTCCGAAGAATCGCGAAACCCGCGCGCCGCTGGTGCAGGAGCTGATCCCGCACAAGGATGAGATCGATCCCAAGTACCACTTCCTCTGCGATGCGCCGAAGAAAGATCCGCAAGGCCGCGCCGCAGTGATTCGCTACAGCCGCAAGACCAAGGAGCAGTACGTGCAGACCGAGGTCGATGGCAAGCCCACCGGTTGGCGTGCTTTCTACGATGGCGGCAAGTGGAAGGTGGAAGACAAGAGCTGATCTGACTAAGTGCGCGCCCGTGAGCTGCGGGCGCGCGTATGCTTAATCGATCCGTTGTGGAGGATGCCGCCATGGCCCATGAACTCTATACCCGTACCAATCAGAAAATCTTCTACGCCGGCCTTGCGCTCGAATCCTGGCGCAAGGCCGAGTTGGGTCAGAGTGTCAATGCCTTGGCCCTGATTCAGGCTGAGCGCGAGGCTGCGCTGTTTCATCTGTATGGAGCCTTGCTAGGCCTGTGTCATGAGATCGCCGGCTATTACCGTTTGCCGGATAGCGCGGCAGCGCAAGCCGAGCGCTTTCTCACCGAAGAGGTGTTGCAGGCGGCACCGAGTCAGGAGCTGGGCGAACTGGTCGAGCTGGCGCGGGCAGCGGACAGCTGGGTCGCGCAGTTGCTCAAAGCCTATGCCGAGCTGTTTCAGCCACCGCAGGCCGGCAAGAAGGCCAAGGTCGATCCCGCCACCCCACTGATCACGGCGGTCAGCCTGGATGAGGATGCGGCACCTCTGGCACGGGAAACCCTCGAGGCCTGGCGTCAGCAGCTGAAGGCTTTGGCGCAGCGCTTTCGGCATACCCTGAGCGAGTGGTAACCGGCTGATTGGACCGGCGGACTAGGGCGAGCCCGGGTCGGCTGTTACAATAGCGGCCTTTCGTGGAGAGCCAAGCCAATGCCTACATCATTCCTGGAAATTGTCGAGCTGCCCGACGGACGCATTGCCCTGCGTCGTGCAGAGGATGAAGAGTCGTTGGTGGTGCTGGATTTTTCCGACGGTGCCAAGGCGTTCCTGCAAGGCCAGCATGTCGAGGTGGCCAAGGCCATGCTCAATGTCGGTGTGCAGATGGCCGGCCGTCTGGCGGAAAACAACTTTCAGCATGAAGAGGGGCCGCGGGTTCTGCATTGATTGCAGAATTCTTCCGGGCTCCGAGCCAGCACGCGCTGTTCGCGTTAGATAATTCCCGCATCCGCTTGCTGCTGGCTGACACGCACAGTCCCTGTGCCTTATCTCTGGTCAATCATCCCAGGCTGATATTCAGGCTTTGCGCCTTGCCCTGACGTGCGGCCTGCTCAAGCCGTTGCCGCGCCTGGCGTTCGAGCGGGTGCAGCCAGCTGACCACGGTGTGGCTGCGGCCCAGTTTCAGAGCCTGTTGCGCCAGTTCCAGCGCGCTTTGTTTGCCACTTGGGTGGAGCAGCAGAATACGTTCGCGGTTCAGGCCCGCCTCGCGCAGCCAGGTTTGGGTGAGGCTCGAGGGCGGGGCGATCAGGGTCAGCCAGCGTTCGTCGTGGTTTTCGCTGAGCTCACGCAAGATCGGCGCGAGAAGGTTCAGGCAGTGCCCGGCTGCACCACGCAGCGACAGTTCACTGAACGCCTCTGTCTCATCCTGCCAGGGCAGTTCGGTGCCATCGGCAAGCAGTGGGTTCACCGTTGATGCCAGAAACGCATCGAACAGGGGCAGCTGTGTGTGGTCCAGGGATTGTGGGAACTGCATAGATCCTCCACTAGCGGCGGATAACGCCGACGCTCAAGCCTTCAATAATCAGATCCTGTTCTTCCAGGTTCACTTCGATCGGGGCGAATTCGGGGTTCTCGGCCATCAGCCAGACCTTGTTGCCTTCACGTTTGAAGCGCTTGACCGTGACTTCGTCGTCGAGACGCGCCACCACCACCTGACCGTTGCGGGCTTCGCGGGTGGTGTGCACGGCCAGCAGGTCGCCATCGAAGATGCCGATGTCCTTCATGCTCATGCCTCTAACGCGCAGCAGGTAATCCGCCCTGGGGTGAAAGAACTCCGGGTTGATTCGGCAGGACTCTTCAACATGCTGTTGAGCGAGGATGGGGGCCCCCGCAGCAACCCGGCCAATCACCGGCAGGCCTTCTTCTTCCTCGGCGTTGGGTTCGAAGCCGGGAATACGGATGCCCCGCGAAGCCCCGGGGGTCATTTCGATGGCCCCTTTGCGGGCCAGGGCCTTGAGGTGCTCTTCGGCCGCGTTGGGTGATTTGAAACCCAGTTTCAAGGCGATTTCTGCACGGGTTGGCGGGTAGCCATTGTCTTCCAGGCATTGTTTGATAAAGGCGAGAATTTCAGCTTGGCGCGGCGTCAGTTTGAGCATGGCTGTCTCTGTTTTTTTGTACAGTGACTGGGATTATATACAGTGATCTGGCGTTGGCAATCATTCTGTGCCGATCTCTACTGAGTAAAGCGCCATTGAGCTTGTATAGTGAGGCGCTGTTACCTGGCCGATCTGGCGTTCGTCTAGCCAGTGTCGGTACAGTTTTGCTCGGCACACGTGACTGCTCAGCCACAAGATGGTTTGCCCGACTTGACAAGGCGGGCGGCTGAAACGTATGTTTCAAACAAGTGTTTGTTCAGATGAAAAGAGTCATGGCCCAGTCGGAAACCGTTGAACGCATTCTCGATGCAGCAGAGCAGTTGTTTGCGGAGAAAGGTTTCGCCGAAACTTCGCTGCGCCTGATCACCAGCAAGGCCGGGGTCAACCTGGCGGCGGTGAATTACCACTTCGGCTCGAAGAAGGCCCTGATCCAGGCGGTCTTCTCACGCTTTCTCGGTCCCTTCTGCTTAAGCCTCGAGCGTGAGCTGGATCGCCGCCAGGCCAAGCCGGAAAGCAAGATTCCGTTGGAAGAACTGCTTGAGTTGCTGGTTGAGCTGGCCTTGGCGGTCAAGCCGCGCAGCGGCAACGACCTGTCGATATTTATGCGCCTGTTGGGGCTGGCTTTCAGCCAGAGCCAGGGCCATCTGCGCAAGTACCTGGAAGAGGTGTACGGCAAGGTATTCCGTCGCTATATGCTCCTGGTGCACGAAGCCGCTCCACGGATTCCGCCGCTGGAGCTGTTCTGGCGGGTGCATTTCATGCTGGGGGCTGCGGCGTTCAGCATGTCCGGGATCAAGGCGTTGCGGGCCATGGCGGAAACCGATTTCGGGGTCAATACCTCGATCGAGCAGGTCATGCGCCTGATGGTGCCTTTCCTGGCGGCCGGTATGCGTTCGGAAACCGGGCTGAGCGACGAAGCCCTGGCCAGTGCCCAGCTCAAGCCGCGGACCAAAACGGCAGCCGCTTCCGGCAAAGTCTGAAGGGGCCTGGTGGGCCTGGCGGGCGATCCGCCAGGGGCTGTGGGGCAGCGACGCGGCTTGTGTTGATGCTGCGTCAGCCCCTAAGCTAGCCGCCCATGGCAACTCTCGATTTTCTGCATATCTCCCTGGCCGATCAGTGCCTGTACGGCTTTGCCGACGGGCAGCTGTTGTTGCGCCTGAAGGTTTCCACCGCGCTCAATGGTCCGGGCGAGCGCAATGGCTCCGGCTGCACGCCGCGCGGCCTGCATCAGGTGCGGGCGAAGATCGGCGAGGGCTTGCCGTTGGGGGCCGTGCTGCGTGGGCGGCGTTGGACCGGCGAGGTCTGGTCGGCAGACTTGCACGGGCAGTTTCCCGGACGCGACTGGATTCTCAGTCGTATCCTCTGGCTCAGTGGCTGCGAGCCTGGGCGTAATCGGCTGGGCGAGGTCGATACCTTTCGCCGTTATATTTACCTGCACGGCACACCGGATACCGAGCCCATGGGGGTGCCGCGTTCCCATGGTTGCGTGCGCCTGCGCAATAGCGACCTGCTGGTATTGTTTTCCCAGGTGCCGGTGCATTGTGCCGTGCGCATCGACGAGGCCCCGTGCCCGCAGTGGGCGGCTGCGCCTCTTATTTAAGGATGGGTTGTGAGTTCAAGCATGCAAGGTTCACTGATGCTGGATATCGCCGGCACCTGGCTGACGGCCGAGGATCGACAGATCCTCCGTCAGCCCGAAGTCGGCGGTCTGATTCTGTTCGCGCGCAATATCGAAGAACCGCGCCAGGTGCGCGAGCTGGCTGCGGCCATCCGTGCCGTACGCCCCGATCTGCTGCTGGCGGTGGATCAGGAAGGTGGGCGGGTGCAGCGCTTGCGTCAGGGCTTTGTGCGTCTGCCGGCGATGCGCGCGATTGCCGATAACGCCAATGCCGAAGTTCTGGCCGAGCATTGCGGCTGGATCATGGCCCGCGAGGTTCTGGCGGTCGGTCTGGACCTGAGCTTCGCGCCGGTGCTGGACCTCGATCACCAGCGTAGTGCGGTGGTTGGCAGTCGCGCCTTCGAAGGCGATGCGGCGCGTGCCAGCGACCTGGCCGCGGCCTTTATCTGCGGCATGAACGCGGCGGGCATGGCGGCGACCGGCAAGCACTTTCCCGGCCATGGCTGGGCCGAAGCGGATTCCCATGTGGCCATTCCGCTGGATGAGCGCAGCCTCGAGCAGATCCGTGCAGTCGATCTGCTGCCTTTTGCCCGCTTGAGCCGGCAGTTGGCGGCGGTGATGCCGGCCCATGTGATCTACCCTCAGGTAGACAGCCAGCCGGCGGGTTTCTCGCGGCGCTGGTTGCAGGATATTCTGCGCGGCGAGCTGGGTTTTACCGGGGTGATTTTCAGCGACGACCTGTCCATGGCCGGGGCTCATGTGGTCGGCGATGCGGCGTGCCGTATCGAGGCGGCGCTCAGCGCCGGTTGCGACATGGGCCTGGTCTGCAATGACCGTGCTGCGGCGGAGTTGGCGCTGGGAGCTCTGCAGCGCCTCAAGGTGTGTGTACCGCAGGGATTGGCGCGCATGCGTCGCCAGGCCTTTCCGGGTGTTGAATATCGGCGGGACCCGCGCTGGCTGGAAGCGGTTGGCGCGTTGCGTGCCGCGCAATTAATCGATTGAGGAAGATTGGATGACTGTTTACGCCATTATCGGTGGTACAGGCCTGACCCGCCTGGATGGCCTGACCATCACTGCGGCATTGCATCTGGATACGCCCTATGGGGCGCCTTCCGCACCTGTGCTCAAGGGCGAGTATGCCGGGCGCGAGGTGCTGTTCCTCGCCCGCCACGGACACCCGCACCGGATACCGCCGCATCAGGTGAACTACCGCGCCAATCTCTGGGCGCTGCGCGAGGCTGGGGCCAAGGCGATTATTGCGGTCAATTCGGTGGGGGGGATTCACCCGGCCATGGTCACCGGACACTTCTGTCTGCCGCACCAGATCATCGATTACACCAGCGGGCGTGAGCACACCTTCTATGAGGGCGAGCTGGAGCATGTGACCCATGTGGACTTCAGCCACCCCTACGATGCCGGCCTGCGCGGCAAGCTGGCGCAAGCCCTGAGCGCTGAGCGCTGTGGGTTCAGCAGTCACGGCCTGTACGGTTGCACCCAGGGACCGCGCCTGGAGACGGTGGCCGAGATCGCCCGCATGGAGCGCGATGGCTGCGATATCGTCGGCATGACCGGCATGCCGGAAGCGGCGCTGGCCCGTGAACTGGCTCTGCCATACGCCTGCCTGGCTTTGGTGGTAAACCCGGCGGCGGGCAAGTCCGCGGCGCTGATTACCATGGCGGAAATCGAGCGCGCCCTGGATGAGGGGATGGGCAAGGTGAAGACCGTCCTGGCCCGCGTGCTGACCAGCTGAGTCGGTGTCGATGGAGTAAGCAAGGGCCGCGCAATGCGGCCCTTTTTTATGCGCTTAGAGTGGGCTGACGCGAATCAGCAGGCCCAGGCTGCCGTTATCGATAAACGTCAGCTCGCCGCTTTTCAGGCGGCGGCTCTGCTTGATTCGTTCGCTTTCGCTGAGCAGGCCGCTCTGGTCGAACTGGTTGACCCAGATATCGCTGTCGAGCTCGATCAGGCTATCTCCGCTAAGGCTGATGCGGCCCTGTACCGGGTAGTGGCCGAACTGCTCGTTGCCAGTGCTGATGGCGACGCTGCTGGTCGAGTCGCCGAGGCTCTGTGACCAGGCCTGGTGCAGCAGCACCTGATAACCGTTGGCAGGGTTGAGCTTGCTCGCCTCGCTAGTCAGTGCTGGGGCGCGACTGCTGCTGGCATCGACCGGCAGGGCGTTCTGAGCCCAGTCGTCCGGCGGCAGTTGGCCGCCTGAACCATTTTCGCCGGACTGGCGGAAGACGATCACCTCCACCTGATAGAGGCGCTCGGCCAGTGCCGCGCTGCTGCCCAACAGGCTAAGCAGGATAAGCGGCAGCAGGGCCAGGGTGCGGAGTGCGCGCATGGGTCGATCCTTTAGGTAGAGGGTGTCAGGCGCTCGAACAGCGCTTCGAGGGTGTTGAAGCGTTCTTGTGCACGTTCCATGGGTACCTGGAACTTGAACAGGGTGGCTCCTTCGAACTTGTAGCGGGTCGGCGCGCCCTGGATCAGGCGAATCAAGGTCAGCGGGTCGACGCAGGTGTCGGCGGCGAATTCGAGACGGCCGCCTTGCGGGCCGGCGTCGACCTTCTTGATTCCGAGTTTTTCTGCCAGCAGCTTGAGCAGGGTGATGCGCACCAGATTCTTGGTCGGCTCCGGCAACAGGCCGAAGCGGTCGATCATCTCCACCTGCAGCTCTTTCAGGCCATCCTCATCGGCGGCGTTGGCGATGCGTTTGTAGAGGATCAGGCGGGTGTGCACATCCGGCAGGTAGTCCTCGGGAATCAGCGCGGGGACCCGCAGGTTGATCTCCGGGCCGCCACCGAGGGGCTGGTCGAGGTTGGGTTGCTCACCCTTGCGGATGGCTTTCACCGCCCGTTCGAGCATTTCCATATAGAGGGTAAAGCCCACCGCCTGGATCTGCCCGCTCTGGCCGTCGCCGAGCAGTTCGCCGGCACCGCGGATTTCCAGGTCGTGGGTGGCCAGCAGAAAACCGGCCCCGAGGTCCTGGGCACCGGAGATGGCCTCCAGGCGCTTCTGCGCGTCGTCGGTCATTTGCTTGCGCGGCGGGGTCAGCAGGTAGGCGTAGGCCTGGTGGTGGCTACGGCCGACGCGGCCGCGCAACTGGTGCAGCTGGGCCAGGCCGAACTTGTCGGCGCGCTCGATGATGATGGTGTTGGCGCTCGGCACGTCGATGCCGGTTTCGATAATGGTCGAGGCGATCAGCACGTTGAAGCGCTTATGGTAGAAATCGCCCATCACCTGTTCCAGCTCACGCTCGCGCATCTGCCCGTGGCCGATGCCGATACGCGCTTCCGGCACCAGTTCAGCCAGCTCACTGGCGCATTTCTCGATGGTTTTCACATCGTTGTGCAGGTAGTACACCTGGCCACCGCGCAGCAGTTCGCGCAGCAGGGCTTCCTTGATCGTCGGGTTGTTCTGCTCCATGACGAAGGTGCGTACCGACAAACGGCGCGCCGGCGGCGTGGCGATGATCGACAGGTCGCGCATGCCGGCCACCGCCATGTTCAGGGTGCGCGGGATCGGTGTGGCGGTGAGGGTGAGGATGTCGACTTCGCTGCGCAGGGCCTTGAGCTGTTCCTTCTGGCGCACGCCGAAGCGGTGTTCCTCGTCGATGATCACCAGGCCCAGGTTGCTGAACTTGACGTCGCCCTGCAGCAGCTTGTGGGTGCCGATGACGATATCCACCTTGCCCTCGGCCAGTTGCTGCATGGCCTCGGCGACTTCCTTGGCGCTCTTGAAGCGGCTCATTACCTCGACCTTCACCGGCCAGTCGGCGAAACGGTCGCGGAAGCTGTTGTAATGCTGTTGGGCGAGCAGGGTGGTTGGCACCAGCACCGCCACCTGTTTGCCGCCATGCACGGCGATAAAGGCGGCGCGCATGGCCACCTCGGTCTTGCCGAAACCGACGTCGCCGCAGACCAGGCGATCCATTGGCTTGGCGGCCAGCATATCGTCATGCACGGCCTCGATGGCGGCCTGCTGGTCGGGGGTTTCCTCGAAGGGAAAGCCGGCGCTGAAGGTGGCGTAATCGGCCATTGGGTCGGCAAACGCATAGCCTTCGCGGGCGGCGCGGCGGGCGTAGATGTCGAGCAATTCGGCGGCGACATCGCGCACCTGTTCGGCGGCCTTGCGTTTGGCCTTCTGCCAGATTTCCGAGCCGAGACGGTGCAGCGGGGCCAGGGCGTCGTCGCTGCCGGTGTAGCGCGCGATCAGGTGCAGGCTGGCCACCGGCACATAGAGTTTGGCTTCCTCGGCGTACATCAGGGCGAGGAATTCGGCGGCCTGGCCTTCGATTTCCAGGGTGATCAGGCCCAGGTAGCGGCCCACACCATGGTCGATATGCACCACCGGCGCACCTTCGCGCAGCTCGGTGAGGTTCTTGATGACGTTATCGCCACCGTCGCGGGATTTTTCGCGACGCCGGCGCTGCATCACTCGTTGGCCGAACAGCGGGCTTTCCGCCACCAGAGCCAGGTCTTCGAGCAGCAGGCCGTCGTCCAGTGGTGCGATGCAGATGCCCAGGCGCTGCTTGCTGGCGGTAAACGCCGGCCAGCTGTCGAACTCGTTGGGCTTGAGCTTGAGCCGCGCCAGCAGTTCCAGCAGTACCTCGCGGCGTCCCGCCGACTCGGCGCAGAACAGCACGCGGCCGGGGTAGTCCTCGACAAAGCGCCGCAGCGAGGCCAGGGGCTCGCTGGCCTTGGCCTGGATCGCCAGGTCTGGCAGTGCTTGGGCACTGAAGCGGGTGCGGCCGACTCCTTCCTCTATATCGTCCTGGCTGACCACCACCCGCGGCCAGTCTTTCAGGCGGGCGAAGCAGTCTTCCACCGGCAGAAAGATATCGGCCGGTGGCAGCAGTGGGCGCTCGGGGTCGACCCGGCGCTCTTCATAGCGGTTGCGTGCGTCGCTCCAGAAGTGTTCCGCGGCCTTTTCCACCCCCGGCAGGGAAAACACCTGGGTGTCCTGGGGCAGGTAGTCGAACAGGGTGGCGGTTTCTTCGAAGAACAGCGGCAGGTAGTACTCGATACCGGCCGGGGTGATGCCGGTACTGAGGTCCTGATAGATCGGGCAGCGGCGGAAATCCACGTCGAAGCGCTCGCGAAAGCGCCCGCGGAAATCGGTGACGGCCTTTTTCTCCAGGGGAAACTCCTTGGCCGGCAGCAGTTTGATCGACTCGACCTTGTCGATCGAGCGCTGGGTCTCCGGGTCGAAGGTGCGCAGGGTCTCGATTTCGTCATCGAACAGATCGATGCGATACGGCTGCTCGCTGCCCATCGGGAACAGGTCGATCAGCGCGCCGCGTACCGCGAACTCGCCGTGCTCGTACACCGTATCCACGCAGCGATAGCCGGCGGCTTCCAGGTTGCCACGCATCTGGTTGACGTCGAGGCGCTGGCCGACCTGCATGACCAGGCTGCTGCCGAGCAGGAAGCGCTTGGGGGCCAGGCGGTGTAGGGCCGTGGTGATCGGCACTACCAGGATGCCGTGCTTGAGTTCGGGCAGACGGTAGAGGGCTGAAATGCGCTGGGAGATGATGTCCTGGTGCGGCGAGAACAGGTCGTAGGGCAGGGTTTCCCAGTCGGGAAAGTGCAGCACCGGCAGGCTCGGGGCGAAGAAACTCAGCTCTTCCTGCAGGCGTTCGGCGCTCTGGCTGTCGGCGGTCAGTAGCAGGGTGAAGCGACGGGCGGCGCTGGCGGCTTCGGCAATCGCCAGGCTCAGTGCGGCACCGGGCAGGTTGCCCCAGTGTTGTTTTCCGGCGGTGGCCGGCAGGGACGGCAGACGCAGTACGGGCACGGTCGGTTCAGACACGGGCGGCTCACAGTCGTGGAACGAAGTCGCCGATTGTAGCGGGCGTTTATGTCCGGTGTCAGTTGCGACAGTCGTGCATTGCTCATGCAGGCATGCGCCGTCATAATGTAGCCCCTTTTTTCAGCCCCTACATGTGGAAGGTACTGCCCGTGACTCAGAAGCCCGACCAGTGTCTCGGTGAGTGGATCGATCGAGAAGCCCTTGCGGAAGCGATGATTCCGATGATTGGCCAGCTCTACCGTAACAACAACGTGGTCACCTCGATCTTCGGACGTGGTCTGATCAACCGTTCGGTGATCGATATTCTCAAGGCCCACCGTTTCGCCCGTCACCGCCTGGTCGGCGACAGCGAACTGTCGGTGCACGATACCTTCCTGGTGCTCAAGGCCATGAGCGAGCTCAAGCTGGGCGCAGCCTCGGTGGACCTGGGCAAGATGGTCA
The DNA here is from genome assembly GCF_963970915.1 of Pseudomonas sp. EA_105y_Pfl2_R69. Taxonomy (NCBI): domain Bacteria; kingdom Pseudomonadati; phylum Pseudomonadota; class Gammaproteobacteria; order Pseudomonadales; family Pseudomonadaceae; genus Pseudomonas; species Pseudomonas sp. EA_105y_Pfl2_R69. Next base: position 48,291 of record NZ_CAXAOO010000004.1, on the reverse strand, counting down.
GCAAGTTCAAAGCTGAAGGCCAGGCTCGCAGCATCGAGCAGTTCGTCAAAGACGAGTTGGTTGAAGTGGCTGGCAAGCAAAACAGCGAAGCTCGTGAAGGCACCGACGTGGTGCTGTACGGCTTCGGTCGTATCGGTCGCCTGCTGGCACGCATCCTGATCGAGAAAACCGGTGGCGGCGACGGCCTGCGTCTGCGCGCCATCGTCGTGCGCAAGGGTGCGAGCAACGACCTGGTCAAGCGTGCCAGCTTGCTGCGCCGCGACTCGGTGCATGGCAAGTTCGATGGCACCATCACCATTGACGAAGAGAACAGTACTCTCACCGCCAACGGCAACCTGATTCAGGTGATCTACGCCAAGTCGCCGACCGAAGTGGACTACACCCAGTACGGCATCAAGAACGCACTGCTGGTGGATAACACCGGTGTGTGGCGTGATGCCGATGGCCTGAGCCAGCACCTGGCCTGCCCGGGTGTCGATCGCGTGGTGCTCACCGCGCCGGGCAAAGGCGCGCTGAAGAATATCGTGCACGGCATCAACCACAGCGAAATCACCGCCGACGACAAGATCATCTCGGCCGCTTCCTGTACCACCAACGCCATCGTGCCGGTGCTGAAGGCGATCAATGATCAGTACGGCATCATCAATGGTCACGTGGAAACGGTTCACTCGTACACCAACGACCAGAACCTGATCGACAACTTCCACAAGGGCGACCGCCGTGGTCGTAGCGCGCCGCTGAACATGGTGATCACCGAAACCGGTGCCGCCACTGCCGCCGCCAAGGCCCTGCCGGTGCTGAAAGGCAAGTTGACCGGCAATGCCATTCGCGTACCGACGCCGAACGTGTCGATGGCCATTCTCAACCTCAATCTTGAGAAGGCTACCACCCGTGAGGAGGTCAACGAGTATCTGCGCCAGATGGCCATGCACTCGGACCTGCAGAAGCAGATCGACTTCGTCAGCTCCCAGGAAGTGGTATCCACCGACTTCGTTGGCTCGCGTCACGCCGGTGTGGTCGATGCCGAGGCCACCATCGCCAACGACAACAGGGTCGTGCTCTATGTCTGGTACGACAACGAGTTCGGCTACAGCTGCCAGGTGGTGCGCGTGATGGAAGACATGGCCGGGGTCAACCCGCCAGCTTTCCCGCGTTAAACGCCAGCGGTAGAACAAGAAACGGGAGCTTCGGCTCCCGTTTTTTATTGCTGCAGAAAATACCTTGGTCTAGCGGACTCGCTGGCCTTGGGGCGTTACTGTGCGAACAGTTGGCTACGCAGTGTGTCCGACAGGCCGTTGGGGGCCAGCCAGATGCCCAGGTATGCCCTGGCCAGCTCCGGGTCCTGGCTGGTGAAGGCGACTTCGCCATTGCGTTCCAGGCTCAGGCCGTTATCCGGGGTGAAGTTCAGGGCGTAGCGGTCACCGGGTCGGATGTCCTCGAATTTGTCATGCAGGGCCTCGAGATCGGTGCGCAGGCGCTCGAGGGTGGTGGCGGGGTGCTGCCGGGCGAGGGTAGTCCAGGCGGCCTTGATCAGGTCTTCGCGGTCGATCTTGCGAAAGTAGTAGAGCTCCAGGCGCTGCTTGAGCGAGCGACTGAAGGCCTGGTTGGCGCTGACCTGGGCTGGGGCGTAGAAGGCCGCGGCGTAGACATCGATCCACAGGTAGGTGAGCACGCTCTGGTTTTTCCGCTCCAGGCGCTCCTCGCTGAGTGTGCGCTGGGCGGCAAAGTTGGCTTCTTGCAGGCGCTCGCCGGTGTTGGCCAGCAGTTCGCCGCTGAGCAGTAACAAGGTGGCAAATACCAGTATTCGGCGCATGGTTTGACTCCTGCGGATGGGGTAATCCTGTGTCGCCCCAGCGGCTGTTTCAGTCAAGTAGGCATCTGTAGCCATCTGTTACCGAAAAGTCAAAAAAAGCAAGCGCTTGGGTGGTCAGTGGCAGGGGGGGTCTTTATAATCAAACGGATTTTTTTCCCGCGTTCGACATCATAAACAGCGCCTATAATCCCAGCGGCGCTGTTCTGCATATTAAGCATGCCGATGTCGCCCGTATTCTAAAAAAGCTTATAAATCAGTGGTTAGGCAAACCTATGATCAAAATTAAACATGGGCTCGACTTGCCCATAACAGGCGTGCCGGCGCAACGTATCGAGGCTGCAAGGCCGGTACGTAGTGTCGCCGTCATAGGCTTCGATTATCACGGTATGAAGCCTACGATGGAGGTTCAGGTCGGTGATCGGGTCAAACTTGGCCAGATCCTCTTCTCTGACAAGAAGACTCCGGGGGTGTTTTACACGGCTCCCGCAGCCGGTGTGATCGGCGCTATTCACCGTGGTGAGAAGCGTGTGCTGCAGTCCGTGGTGATCGATGTCGACGGCGATGAGCAGGTTACCTTTGCTCATTTCCCAGCCGATCAGCTGGGTGCTGTCGGCGATGCCGGCGTGCGTGAAACCCTGCAACAATCGGGTCTGTGGACCGCTTTTCGGGCGCGCCCGTTCAGCAAGGTGCCGGCCGTGGATGCGCAGCCCAGCTCGATCTTCGTAACCGCGATCGATACTCACCCGCTGGCAGCCGATCCGGCTGTAGTGATTGCCGAGTACGCCGCAGACTTTGAGCATGGTCTGCAGGTCCTTGGCAACCTGGGCAAGATCTTCCTGTGCAAGGCGGAAGGGGCCAAGTTGCCCGGCGAGCAGTTGGCTCACGTGCACAGCGAAACCTTTGCCGGGCCGCACCCTGCCGGGTTGCCGGGTACCCATATCCACTTCCTCGATCCGGTCAACGCCAGCAAGAGCGTGTGGACGATCAACTATCAGGACGTGATTGCCATTGGCAAGCTGTTCACTACCGGGCAGCTCTGGACCGAGCGCGTGGTCGCGCTGGCCGGTCCGGTGGTCGAACAGCCACGTCTGCTGCGCACCCGCCTGGGCGCGAGCCTCGCCGAGCTGACCGCGGGTCAGCTGCAGCCGGGGTTCAATCGGGTGATTTCCGGTTCGGTGCTGGGTGGTCGTACTGCCCAGGGGGCCTTTGCCTTCCTCGGTCGTTACCACCTGCAGGTGTCCTGCCTGGCTGAAGGCAATGACCGCGAGATGCTGCATTACCTGCGTGCAGGGGTAAACAAGCACTCGGTGCTCAATGTGTTCGTGTCCAAGTTGATGGCGGCGAAGCAGTTTGCCTTCTCCACCACGACCAATGGCAGCCCGCGTGCCATGGTGCCGGTGGGAAACTACGAAGAAGTGATGCCGCTGGATATCTTGCCGACCCAACTGCTGCGCTACCTGATCGTCGGCGACACCGAGATGGCTCAGAAGCTGGGCTGCCTCGAACTCGACGAAGAAGACCTGGCACTGTGCACCTATGTGTGCGCCGGCAAATACGAATATGGCCCGATCCTGCGCGATAACCTCGCCCGCATCGAGAAGGAGGGTTAAGTCATGGGTATCCGTGCATTCCTCGATAAAATCGAGCACAACTTCGAAAAAGGCGGCAAGTACGAGAAGTGGTATGCCTTGTATGAAGCCATCGACACCTTCTTCTATCGCCCCGGCAGCGTAACCAAGACCACCGCTCACGTGCGTGACGGCATCGACCTCAAGCGCATGATGATCACCGTCTGGTTGTGCACCTTCCCGGCCATGTTCTTCGGCATGTGGAACACCGGTTACCAGGCCAACCTGATCTTCGCCCAGAGCCCTGAGCTGTTGGCGGCTCAGGAAGGCTGGCACTTTGCCTTGATCAGTGCGCTGGCCGGTTTCGACCCGAACAGCCTGTGGGACAACTTTGTCCAGGGAGCCGCCTGGTTCCTGCCGGTCTATGGGGTGATCTTCATCGTCGGCGGTTTCTGGGAGGTGTTGTTCGCCTCGATCCGCAAGCATGAAGTCAACGAAGGCTTCTTCGTTACCTCCGTGCTGTTCGCCCTGATTCTGCCGCCGAGCATTCCGCTGTGGCAGGTGGCGCTGGGCATCAGCTTCGGCGTGGTGATCGGCAAGGAAGTGTTTGGCGGTACCGGCAAGAACTTCCTCAACCCGGCGCTGACCGGCCGTGCCTTCCTGTTCTTCGCCTACCCGGCGCAGATGTCCGGCGATGCGGTCTGGACCGCGGTCGACGGCTTCGCCGGTGCCACCGCGCTGAGCCTGGCCGCATCCGGCGGGATCGAAAATGTGATCGGTCAGGGCATTACCTGGATGGACGCCTTCGTCGGCACCATTCACGGTTCCCTGGGTGAAACCAGCACCCTGGCGATCCTGCTCGGCGGTGGTGTGCTGTTGATCACCAAGATCGCCTCCTGGCGCATCGTCGCCGGCGTGATGCTCGGCATGGTCGGCCTCAGCCTGCTGTTCAACGCCCTGGGCTCGACCACCAATCCGATGTTCGCCATGCCCTGGTACTGGCATCTGGTGGTTGGCGGTTTTGCCTTCGGCATGTTGTTTATGGCCACCGATCCGGTGTCGGCATCCATGACCAATACCGGCAAGTGGATTTTCGGTGCCTTGATTGGCGTGATGGTGGTGTTGATCCGCGTGGTCAACCCGGCGTTCCCGGAAGGCATGATGCTGGCGATTCTGTTCGCCAACCTGTTCGCACCGCTGATCGACCATTTCGTCGTTCAAGCCAATATCAAGCGGAGGCTGGCACGCAATGTCTAGTCAAAAAGAATCCACCGTCCGTACGCTGGTGGTGGCCCTGTTGGTGTGTCTGGTGTGCTCGGTGTTCGTTGCCGGTGCAGCGGTGGCGCTGAAGCCGACCCAGGTGGACAATCGTCTGCTGGACAAGCAACGCAGCATCCTGGCGATTGCCGGGCTGGGCGAAGCGAAGATGTCGGCGCGCGAGGTCAAAGACCTGTTCAAAAGCACCATCAGCGCCAAGCTGGTGGACCTGGAAACCGGCAAGTTCTCCGATGCTCATGATCCGGTCACCTTCGATCCGTTAAAAGCCTCGAAGGATCCGAAGCTCTCCAGCGTGCTGCCGGGCAATGAAGATATTGCCGGGATCAAGCGTCAGGAACGCTTCAGCACCGTGTATGTGGTGGAGAAGGAGGGTCAGGTCGAAACCCTGATCCTGCCGGTGCGCGGCTACGGCCTGTGGTCGACCCTGCATGGTTTTATCGCGGTCAAGGGCGACCTCAATACCGTGGTCGGCATGGGCTTCTACCAGCACGGCGAAACGCCGGGTCTGGGTGGCGAAGTCGACAATCCGAAGTGGAAAGGCCAATGGCCGGGCAAGACCCTGTTCGATGAGGACGGCAAACTGGCCGTGCAAATCGTCAAGGGTGGTGTCGATGCACAGAGCCCCAAGGCCGTGCATCAGGTTGATGGCCTGGCGGGCGCTACCCTGACCAGCAATGGGGTGGACAACCTGCTGAAGTTCTGGCTCGGCCAGAATGGCTTCGGTCCGTTTATCGCGAACCTGCGCGCAGGGGAGGCTTGATCATGACGCAGCCGACTATTAAAGAAGTTCTGCTCAATCCGATTTTCAACAACAACCCGATTGGCTTGCAGATCCTCGGGATCTGCTCCGCCCTGGCGGTGACCTCGAACCTGAAAACCGCGCTGGTGATGTCCGCCGCGCTGACTCTGGTAACCGGGTTCTCCAACCTGTTTATCTCGATGATTCGCAGCCAGATTCCGGGCTCGATCCGCATGATCGTGCAGATGGTGATCATCGCGTCCTTGGTAATCGTGGTCGATCAGGTGCTCAAGGCCTACGCCTTTAGCCTGTCCAAGCAGCTGTCGGTGTTCGTCGGACTGATCATCACCAACTGCATCGTGATGGGCCGAGCAGAAGCCTTCGCCATGCAGAATCCGCCAGTGCTGTCGTTCTTCGACGGCATCGGTAACGGTCTCGGTTACAGCGCCATGCTGATCGCCCTGGGCATCATTCGTGAGCTGTTCGGTGCCGGCAAGCTGATGGGGTACGAGATCATTCCGGTGATCAACGACGGCGGCTGGTATCAGCCCAACGGCATGCTGTTGCTACCGCCTTCGGCGTTCTTCCTGATCGGTCTGTTTATCTGGGGTATTCGCGCCTGGAAGAAAGACCAGGTGGAGAAGCCCAGCTTCAAGATGGCACCTCAGGTATCCAAAAAGGAGGCCTACTAATGGAACACTACATCAGCCTGTTCGTCCGTGCGGTGTTCGTCGAGAACATGGCCCTGGCGTTCTTCCTCGGCATGTGTACCTTTATCGCCATCTCGAAAAAGGTCGAAACCGCCATCGGTCTCGGCATCGCCGTAGTGGTGGTGCTGGGTATCACCATGCCGGTGAACAACCTGATCTACACCAATCTGCTTAAAGATGGTGCGCTGGCCTGGGCCGGCTACCCGCAGGTCGACCTGAGCTTCCTCGGCTTGCTGACCTTTATCGGTGTGATCGCGGCAATCGTACAGATCCTCGAGATGACCCTGGATAAGTACGTGCCTTCGCTGTACAACGCCCTCGGCGTGTTCCTGCCATTGATCACGGTGAACTGCGCGATCATGGGTGGCTCGCTGTTCATGGTCGAGCGTGACTACAACCTGGCAGAAAGTACCGTCTATGGCGTGGGTGCCGGTGTCTCCTGGGCCCTGGCGATTGCCGCTCTGGCGGGGATTCGCGAGAAACTCAAGTACAGCGACGTGCCAGCAGGCCTTCAGGGGCTGGGCATCACCTTTATCACCATCGGTCTGATGTCTCTGGGCTTCATGTCCTTCTCCGGCGTGCAGTTGTAAGGAAGGGATGAATAGATGATCAATTTCGAGATTTTTATCGCGATCGGCATGTTCACCGGCATCGTGCTGGCGTTGGTGCTGGTCATTATCGCGGCGCGCGCCAAGCTGGTTTCCAGCGGTGACGTGAGCATCGAGATCAACGGCGAAAAAACCATTGTGGTCCCGGCCGGCGGCAAGTTGCTGCAGACCCTGGCGGCCAACAATATCTTCCTCTCGTCGGCTTGCGGCGGCGGCGGTACCTGCGCCCAGTGCAAGTGCGTGGTCGAACATGGCGGCGGCGAAATGCTGCCGACCGAAGAGGCCGCCTTCACCCGCCGCGAAGCCAAGGCTGGCTGGCGTCTGTCCTGCCAGACTCCGGTCAAGCAGGACATGAAGATCGAAGTGCCGGAAGAAGTGTTCGGCGTGAAGAAGTGGGAGTGCACCGTCGAGTCCAACCCCAACGTGGCCACCTTTATCAAGGAGCTGACGTTGAAGTTGCCGGAAGGCGAGAACGTCGACTTCCGCGCCGGTGGCTATGTGCAGCTGGAGTGCCCACCGCACACCGTGCACTACAAGGACTTCGACATTCAGGAGGAGTACCGCGGCGACTGGGACAAGTTCAACCAGTGGAAGTACGTGTCCAAGGTCGAAGAGACCGTGATTCGTGCCTACTCCATGGCTAACTACCCGGAAGAAGTGGGCCTGGTGAAGTTCAATATCCGTATCGCCTCGCCGCCCCCAGGCAAGGACGACCTGCCGCCGGGCAAGATGAGCTCCTACGTGTTCAGTCTCAAGCCGGGCGACAAGATCGACGTCTACGGTCCGTTCGGCGAGTTCTTCGCCAAGGACACCGACGCCGAGATGGTCTTTATCGGTGGCGGTGCCGGTATGGCACCGATGCGCTCGCATATCTTCGATCAGCTCAAGCGCCTGAAGTCCAAGCGCAAGATCAGCTTCTGGTATGGCGCACGCTCCATGCGTGAAGCGTTCTACGTCGAAGAGTATGACCAACTGCAGGCCGAGAACGACAACTTCAAGTGGCATCTAGCACTGTCCGATCCGTTGCCGGAAGACAATTGGACCGGTCTCAAGGGCTTTATCCACAACGTGCTGTACGAGAACTATCTGAAGGACCACCCGGCTCCGGAGGATTGCGAGTTCTACATGTGTGGCCCGCCCATGATGAACGCGGCGGTGATCAAGATGCTGGTCGATCTGGGTGTGGAGGAGGAGAACATCCTGCTCGACGACTTCGGCGGCTAAGCATGAACTATGCGGTACTACGGCCCGTTATCGCTGCCAGCTTGCTGGCAGCCCTAACGGGCTGCTGGTTTTCGGAGCGGGTGGAGGAGTTCGCCGGCCCGACCATGGGCAGCACCTACTCGATCAAATACGTGCGCGGCAAGGATTCGCCGAGCGTTGAGCTACTCAAGCGCGAGACCGATAACATCCTGGCCGACGTTGACCAGCAGATGTCGACCTACCGCGATGATTCCGCTATCGAGCAATTCAATCAGGCTCCCGCAGGCAGCTGTCAGGCCATGCCGGCTGGGGTGCTGGAATTGGTCGCCGCCGGGCAAGTGCTCAATCAGCAGAGCCAGGGGGCCTTCGACCTGACCCTGGAGCCGCTGCTCAACCTCTGGGGCTTTGGCCCCAAGGCGCGCGCCGAGAAGGTTCCCACCCCGCAGTTGCTGGCCGCAGCGCGTGAGCGCATGGGCATGCAGCATCTGCGTATCGAGGCGGGCCAGCTGTGCAAGGCGGTCGATGTTCAGGTCGACTTCAACAGCATCGCCGCCGGTTATGCGGTGGACCGTATCGTCCAGCGTCTCAACGAACTGGGCATCGATAGTTACTTGGTGGAGGTGACCGGCGAGCTCAAGGCGGCGGGCAGAAAGCCCGATGGTGAGCACTGGCGGATCGGTCTGGAGGCTCCTCAGGACGGCCAGCGCGTCGCGCAGCGGGTGCTCGAGCTGGATGGCTATGGCATTTCCACCTCCGGCGATTACCGCAACTATTTCGAGGAGGACGGCCAGCGCTATTCCCATACCCTCGATCCGGCAACCGGGGCACCCATTACCCATAAGCTGGCCGCGGTGACCGTGGCCGATAAATCGACCTTGCGCGCCGATGGCTTGTCTACCGTATTGATGGTGATGGGCACCGAGCGCGGTCTGGCATTTGCCGAGCAGCAGGGTATCGCGGCGTTTTTCGTGACCCGTGAGGGCGAGGCATTCGTCACACAGAGTACTCAGGCTTTCGAGCAGCTATTCGCTGCAGGAGAAGAGCAATGATCTGGTTAATCGTTTTTTGCACCATGATGCTGGTGGTGTCGTTGATGGCGGTAGGGGTGATCATGGGCCGCAAACCCATCGCCGGCTCCTGCGGGGGCATCGCCAACCTGGGCATTGAAAAGGAATGCTCGATCTGCGGCGGCAGTCGCGAGAAATGTGAAGAGATCAATGGCAGTGCCGACGAGACCAGCCCCAGTGCGCTGGCCTATGACGCGACCAAACGCTAATCGTCTCGCAGCAGCCCGCAGGTTAGGCTGCTGCAGCTAAAGCATCGATTGTCAGGCTGCCCGGTGCAGTGCTGGCCCTGCCGAGAGTGCGGTACAAGTGCTCCGGTGTGATCTGAAGGAGTAAACATGGCGGTCTACAACTACGATGTGGTGGTGCTGGGTTCGGGGCCGGCGGGTGAGGGTGCGGCAATGAACGCGGCCAAGGCCGGGCGCAAGGTGGCCGTGGTCGACAGCCGTCGCGAAGTCGGCGGCAACTGCACCCACCTGGGCACCATTCCGTCCAAGGCGCTGCGCCACTCGGTGCGGCAGATCATGCAATTCAACACCAACCCGATGTTCCGCCAGATCGGCGAGCCGCGCTGGTTCTCCTTTCCCGACGTGCTGAAGAGTGCCGAGCGGGTGATCGCCAAGCAGGTGACCTCGCGTACCGGTTTCTACGCCCGCAACCGTATTGATGTGTTCTTCGGCACCGGCAGCTTTGCCGATGAGCAGACCGTCGAAGTGGTGTGCCCCAATGGCGTGGTGGAAACACTGGTGGCCAAGCAGATCGTCATCGCCACTGGGTCGCGGCCTTATCGCCCGGCCGATGTCGACTTCCAGCACCCGCGCATCTATGACAGCGACACCATTCTCAGTCTCGGCCATACCCCGCGCCGCATCATCATCTACGGTGCCGGGGTGATCGGCTCCGAGTACGCCTCGATCTTCAGCGGCCTGGGCGTGCTGGTCGATCTGATCGACAACCGTGACCAGTTGTTGAGCTTTCTCGATGCCGAGATTTCCGATGCGCTGAGCTACCATCTGCGCAATAACAACGTGCTGATTCGCCACAATGAAGAGTACGAAAGTGTCGAAGGCGTGGATAACGGTGTGGTTCTGCACCTCAAGTCCGGCAAGAAGATCAAGGCCGACGCCTTTCTCTGGTGCAATGGCCGTACCGGCAATACCGATCAGCTGGGCCTGGAGAATATCGGCATCAAGGTCAACGGCCGTGGCCAGATCGAAGTCGACCAGAGTTACCGCACCGAGGTGTCGAACATCTACGCTGCAGGCGACGTGATCGGCTGGCCGAGCCTGGCCAGTGCGGCTGCCGACCAGGGCCGTTCGGCGGCCGGCAGCATCGTCGATAACGGCAGCTGGCGCTTTGTCGATGATGTGCCGACCGGCATCTACACCATTCCGGAGATCAGTTCGATCGGCAAGAACGAGCGCGAACTGACCCAGGCGAAGATTCCCTACGAAGTGGGCAAGGCCTTCTTCAAGGGCATGGCCCGGGCACAGATTTCCCATGAGCCGGTGGGCATGCTGAAGATCCTGTTCCATCGCGAGACCCTGGAAGTGCTTGGTGTGCACTGCTTCGGCTACCAGGCTTCGGAGATCGTGCATATCGGTCAGGCGATCATGAACCAGAAGGGCGAGGCCAACAGCATCAAGTACTTCGTCAACACCACCTTCAACTACCCGACCATGGCGGAAGCCTATCGGGTGGCGGCGTTCGACGGCCTCAACCGGCTTTTTTGAGCGGCTCCGGCCGGTGGCCTGAACCGGTCGGGGAGGACCCGCTCAGCGACTCCCGTCACTGGCGCTGGCCAAATCGGGAGAGTTTCTGAACAGGCTTAACGAAAAACCGGCCCTGGTGGCCGGTTTTTTTATGCGTGCTGGGTGGGTGCTGTCGGTATATAGGGCGGGTACAACCGGCCGCCAGGTCGCAAATGACAGCCCGGCTACGGCACTTAGGCCTTGAGCGTCTGCACGGCCAGGCCCGGGAAGTCGGTGATGATGCTGTCTGCGCCGAAATCCGCCAGCCGACGCATCAGTGCCGGTTCGTTGACCGTCCACACCGAGACATGCAGGCCATTCTTCTGGGCCTTGAGCAGGCGTTCCGGAGTGCACAGGGTCCAGTTCAGGGCCAGCAGGTGGCAGTCGTAGTGCTGGGCCACCTTTAGCGGGTCGAGCCAGGCATATTCGGCCACCAGGCCGCGTTTGAGCTGCGGAGCCAGCTGCAGCAGGGCCGCGAGCACCTCCCGGGAGCTGGAAGTGACGGTGAGCTGGTCGCTTAGCCGATAGCGCTCGGCTAGCTCGGCAATGGCTTTGACAGTCTGGGCAGCGCGGGTCTTCGAGGCGCTTTTGACTTCCAGCTGCCAATGCTCGAACGGGCACTGCTGGAACAGCTCTTCCAGGCGCGGGATCGGGCAGGGGTGGACCCAGCCAGGGCCACCCTTGCGCGCGTCGTAACCGACCAGTTCGGCGGCGTCGTGCTCGATCACCTTGCCGCGGTGGCCGGTGGTACGCCTGAGGCTGGGGTCGTGAATGACCATCAGTTCGCCATCGCGCGACAGGTGCAGGTCCAGTTCGCAGTGGCTTACGCCGTACTCCAGGCATTTCTGGAAGCTGACGAGGGTGTTTTCCGGTGCTTCGCCCTTGGCCCCACGGTGCCCATAAATGACCGTCACTGCTGCTCCTTGTCGACTCGGGTTGCGCCAGGTTGGTGATGGCGCACGCTGTTGATCACATGCTGGTGTTCGAAATAGACACTGAATTCGCGGTAATCCCAGCGGGTAATCGGCGGGTTACCGACGCTGGGGTGCTCCTGGTCGGCCAGGCCGAAGCGTTCGAGTACCGAGCGCTGCGATTCGCCGAACTGGGGCAGCGCGAGCTGGTTTGCGCCCTGCTGGCCGATGGGGATTTGCAGGACCTCTGCGGTTGCGGCCAGGGGCAGCAGGCAGAGTAATAGCAGTAGACGTGGCAACATCGGAGTATTCATCAGGGCTGGTCCGGTAGTTCGCGGGCCTGGCGTCGCTCCAGTGCCTGGCGTTGCAGGATATGTCGGGCCAGCAGCTGGCGCTGGGCATCGGTCAGGGCTTCGAACTCGGTGCCGATCTCGAACTGTTGTGACGGCAGCAGACTGCAGTGCACCACCTTGGCTCTGAGCAGCAGGCCCAAGGCCTGTGGCATCAGGACCATCTTGATCGCCAGGTGGGTGTCGAGGGCGATGCTCTGCGCGTTGTTGAAACTGACGCCGCCTTCGGACAGGCTGACCTGGCGCGGTGCGCCGATATCGCGCAGCAGGCTCTGGGCCACGGCCTGGCCGAGCAGGTCGATGCGCTTGTTGATCACCTTGAGGTAGTTGGCCAGGGTGCGGTCGCGTTCGCTGATATGCCGCAGCAGGTGCTGCGACTCGAAATCCATCAGGTGCAGGTCGCTGAGCAGGTTGAACAGCGGCGAGCTGTCGTGCAGCGCTTCGCTGGCCAGGGCATCCGCGCCGGACAGCGGGGTGAATTCCAGTGCGATCGTATCGTCGATACGATAGTATTCGCGGCGATCATCTTCATCTTGAGTCGACATGGCGAACCCATGGCAGCAGTAGTGGTCTGAGTGTAAGGCCGCTGGCCAGGCCCCGCCACAAGGACGTTCCTCTTTCCCTCGAATAGCCCCCGACATGTTCAGACCTCTGTTCGTATTTATCGGTACGCGCTACACGCGCGCCAAACGCCGCAGTCACTTCGTTTCCTTTATATCCCTGACTTCGATGATCGGGCTGGCACTGGGTGTGCTGGTGATGATCCTGGTGCTCTCGGTGATGAATGGTTTCGACCATGAAATGCGCACCCGGGTGCTCGGCATGGTGCCGCACGCCACCGTCGAGAGTGCCACGCCGATCGACGACTGGCGCGGCCTGGCCGAGCAGGCGCAGGCCAATCCCCAGGTGCTGGCGGCGGCCCCCTTCAGCCAGATGCAGGGCCTGCTGACCTATGAGGGCAAGGTGCAGAAGGTGCTGATCAACGCGATTGACCCGCAGGAAGAGGTCAAGGTGTCGATTATCGATGACTTCTTCCAACAGGGCCGGCTGGCGGACCTGCGCCCTGGCGAATTCGGCATGGTGATCGGCGACAAGGCCGCGGCCAAGCTGGGCGTGGGCCTGGGTGACAAGATCACCTTTGTCGCGCCGGAAGTAACCGTCACCCCCGCCGGGATGTTTCCGCGGCTCAAGCGCTTTACCGTGGTCGGCCTGTTCCATGTCGGTGCCGGCGAGATCGACGGCCACCTGGCCCTGACCCATGTGCAGGACCTGGCCCGCCTGCAGCGTTGGCAGGCCGATCAGGTGCAGGGCATCCGCCTGAAATTCGCCGACCTGTTCGAGGCCCCGCGCACGGCCTGGGCGCTGGCGCAGACCCTCGGCGAGGGCGATTACCATGCCCGCGACTGGACCCGCACCCATGGCAACCTGTATCAGGCGATCCGCATGGAAAAGGCCATGATCGGCCTGCTGCTGCTGCTGATCGTGGCGGTGGCGGCCTTCAATATCATCTCCACCCTGGTGATGGTGGTCACCGACAAGAAGGGCGATATCGCCATTCTGCGCACCCTTGGCGCGACGCCGGGGCAGATCATGGCGATCTTTATGGTCCAGGGTACGGTGATCGGGGTGTTCGGTACCGCCATAGGCGCTGTCCTGGGCATCTTCGCCGCGCTCAATGTGAGCGCCGCCATCGCCGCCCTGGAGTCGCTGCTGGGCATGCAGTTTCTCAATGCCGATGTCTACTTTATCGACTATATCCCCTCGCAACTGATGCTCCAGGATGTGCTGCTGGTGTGTGCCGCGGCTCTGCTCCTGAGTTTTCTCGCCACCCTTTATCCAGCCTGGCGCGCGGCCCGTACTCAGCCCGCGGAGGCGCTACGTTATGAGTGATCGGCTTATGCAAGACAAGGCAGTTTTGAGTTGTCGCAACCTCGGTAAGAGTTATGTCGAAGGCCCGCAGTCGGTGGTGGTGCTGGAAGATCTGCAGCTCGAACTGCATCCCGGCGAGCGTCTGGCCATCGTCGGCAGTTCCGGTTCGGGCAAGAGCACCCTGCTCAATATGCTCGGCGGCCTGGATACGCCGAGTACCGGCAGTGTCTGGCTGGCGGGCGAAGAGCTGTCGGCGCTGAACGAGAAGGAACGGGGCCTGCTGCGCAACCGCGCCCTGGGCTTCGTCTATCAGTTCCATCACCTGCTGCCGGAATTCACCGCCCTGGAAAACGTCTGCATGCCGCTGCTGATCGGCCGCACGCCGATCCCCGAGGCCCGTCAGCGGGCCACCGCGCTGCTCGAGCGGGTCGGCCTGGGCCATCGCCTGGCGCACAAACCGTCCGAGTTGTCCGGCGGCGAGCGCCAGCGCGTGGCGATTGCCCGGGCGCTGGTGAACAAGCCGGGGCTGGTGCTGCTCGATGAGCCCACCGGCAACCTCGACCACCACACCGCCCAGAGTATCCAGGAGCTGATCAAGGAGCTGAGCGGCTCTTCGCAGACGGCGTTCCTGGTGGTGACCCACGACATGGAGCTGGCCCGGCAGATGGATCGCATCCTGCGTCTGGAAGACGGCAAGCTGGTGGCCGCCTGATGTTCCGTCCGCTGAGTATCTTTATCGGCATCCGCTATACCGGGGCCAAGCGGCGCAACCACTTTATTTCCTTTATCTCGATGACTTCGATGATCGGTCTGGCCCTGGGTGTGCTGGCCATGATCGTGGTGCTGTCGGTGATGAATGGCTTCCAGAAGGAAATGAGCACGCGCATCCTCGGCATGGTGCCGCACGCCAGTATCGCCGGGGTGCAGCCGCTGGATGACTGGCAGCAGGTCGCTGCGGCAGCGAAGAACAATCCACAGGTGGTCGCGGCGGTGCCCTTTGCCGAACTGGAAGGCATGTTGTCCTTCCGCGGGGCTATGCAGCCGATCCAGTTGCAGGGCGTCGACCCGGCGCTGGAGCCCCAGGTGTCGATCATCGATACGCATATGCAGCAAGGCCGCCTGAGCGATCTGCGCGAGGGCGAGTTCGGCGTGGTGATCGGCGAGATCACCGCGCGGCGCTTCCGCTTGCAGGTGGGCGACAAGCTGGCGCTGATCGTGCCGGAGCTGAGCAGCGTACCGGGCGGTATCAGCCCGCGCATGCAGCGCCTGAACGTGGTCGGGGTGTTCAAGGTCGGTGCCGAGCTGGACAGCTCCCTGGCCCTGATCCATGTCGCCGATGCCGCGCATATCCAGCGCATGCAGCCGGGCCAGGTGCAGAGCGTGCGCCTGAAGCTGCAGGACCTGTATCAGGCCCCGCAGGTGGCGGCGAGCATTGCTGCCGGTTTGGGTGCGGACTACAAGGCCAGCGACTGGACCCTGACCCAGGGCAGCCTGTTCAGTGCGATGAAGATGGAAAAGACCATGATCGGTCTGCTGTTGCTGCTGATCGTGGCGGTGGCGGCCTTCAATATCATCGCCACGCTGATCATGGTGGTGGCGGACAAGGGCGGTGATATCGCCATTCTGCGTACCCTGGGGGCCACGCCCGGGCAGATCATGGGGGTCTTTATGGTCCAGGGCACGGTGATCGGCGTCACCGGCACGCTGATCGGTGCGCTGCTGGGCGTTCTCGCCGCCTTGAATGTCAGTCAGCTGGTGAGCTGGATCGAGGGCCTGAGCGGTCAGCAGATCATGAGTTCGGATGTCTACTTCATCAGCAACCTGCCGTCGCAGTTGCTGTTCTCCGATGTGCTGCTGATCTGCGGCGCGGCATTCGCCCTGAGCTTTCTGGCGACCCTTTACCCCTCCTGGCGGGCGGCGCGGATACAACCGGCCGATGCGCTGCGCTACGAGTAGGCTAAGCTGCCTGAAACGAAAAAGCCGTTACTCAGTAACGGCTTTTTCGTTTCAGTTCTGCGTGTCGCGCAGGCGGCGTTTTTCCTGGCGCTTGCGCCAGCTGCGCCTGACCCACCAGTGCCAGTAGGCGTTGGTGGCGAAGTAGGCGATCACCGCCAGCACAATGCCCAGCACCAGGGAACCCAGATAGAGCGGTTGCCAGTGGGTCTGCAGCATATGCCCGATCCAGCCCAGGCTCATGTGTTCGGGCATCTGCATGGCCGGCGTGCTGGTCAGCCAGGCACCGACTTTATAGTTGCAATAGAACACCGCAGGCATGGTCACCGGGTTGGTCAGCCAGACCAGGCCCACCGAGATCGGCATATTGGCCCGGGCGGGGATGGCCACCACGGCGGCCACCAGCATCTGCATGGGCATGGGGATCATGGCCCAGAACAGGCCGATGGCCATGGCTCGGGAAACAGAGTGACGGTTGAGGTGCCAGAGGTTGGGGTCGTGAATCAAGGCCCCGAGAAAGCGCAAGGACTTGCTGCCCTTGATGCGTTCTGGGTTGGGCATGTAGCGCTTGAATAAACGACGCGGCATGAAGGCTCTCGGACGAGGAAAAAGCGCCGATATTATGCACAGTTTAATGGCGGCCTGCTTTCACACTTTGTGACAGCAAATATGCAAAAGCTGAGCGCGGGGTCAGTGCCCGGTATCGGCTGATGGAGCGAGTCTATGCGCATAGGGATATTGGCGCTGGCGGCGGGATTGCTTGCGTTGCGCTTTCTGCCGGCGTTGCCGCCGTTCTGGCTGCTGTGTCTGTTGCCGGTGCTGGGCGTGCTGCTGTTGCCCTCGCGCGCTTACCCCCTGGGTTTCTTTCTGTTCGGCTTGAGCTGGGCCTGCATCTCGGCGCAGTGGGCGCTGGATGACCGTCTGGCCGTCGAGCTCGATGGTCGCACCCTGTGGCTGCAGGGGCAGGTGGTGGGCTTGCCCGAGCGGGGCGCGGGGGTGGTGCGCTTTCAGCTGCAGGGCGCGCACTCACGGCGGGCCGAGCTGCCCGCCCGCATGCGTCTGGCCTGGTATGGCGGGCCGGCGCTGCAGGCGGGACAAACCTGGCGGCTGGCGGTGCGCCTCAAGCGCCCCCATGGCCTGGTCAATCCGCAGGCCTTCGATTACGAGGCCTGGTTGCTGGCGCAGCGCCTGGGCGCTACCGGCACGGTGAAAAGTGGCGAGCTGCTGCGCGCCGCCAATGGTCTGGCGGGCTGGCGCGACAGCCTGCGCCAGCGCCTGCTGGCCACCCCGGCGCAAGGCCGTGAGGGGGCGCTGGCGGCCTTGGTGCTGGGGGACGGTTCGGGCTTGTCGACGGCCGACTGGCAGGTGCTGCAGAGCACCGGTACCGTGCACCTGATGGTGATTTCCGGACAGCATATCGGCCTGCTGGCGGGCTTGCTGTATGGTTTGGTGGCCGGTCTGGCGCGGCTGGGCTGGTGGCCGCGGAGCCTGCCATGGCTACCCTGGGCCTGTGCTCTGGCCTTTGCCGGTGCCCTGGGCTATGGGCTGCTGGCGGGGTTCGAGGTGCCGGTGCGGCGCGCCTGCGTGATGGTCGGTCTGGTGCTGCTCTGGCGCTGGCGCTTTCGCCACCTTGGCGTCTGGCTGCCGCTGTTGCTGGCATTGGTCGCGGTTCTGCTGCTGGAACCCCTGGCCAGCCTGCAGCCCGGTTTCTGGCTGTCGTTTGGCGCGGTGTTGCTGTTGATTCTGATCTTCAGTGGCCGGCTCGGTGCATGGCCCTGGTGGCGGAGCCTGGGGCGAGCGCAGTGGGCCATGGCCATCGGCTTGTTGCCCTTGTTATTGGCGCTGGGGTTGCCGGTGAGCGTCAGCGGGCCGCTGGCCAATCTGATTGCGGTGCCCGTGGTGGGTATGCTGGTGGTGCCGCTGGCCCTGTTCGGCAGTCTGTTGCTGCCACTGCCCTGGTTGGGCGGCGGCGTGCTCTGGTTGGCCGGGGCCACGCTCGATTTGCTGTTTATGTTACTCGGGCAGATGGCCACCTGGTTGCCGGCCTGGTTGCCCGGCACATTGCCCCTGTGGGCCTGGCTGCTGGTACTGCTGGGGGCCTGGCTGTTACTGCTGCCGGCTGGCCTTCCCGGGCGCAGCCTGGGCGCGGTGCTGCTGTTGCCGCTGCTGTTCAGCCCGCAGCCGCGCCCGGATTACGCCCAGGCCGAGGTGTGGATGCTGGATGTGGGGCAGGGCCTGGCGGTGCTGGTGCGCACCCGGGAGCACACGCTGCTCTACGACGCCGGGCCGCGCTTCGGCGATTTCGACACCGGCGAGCGGGTGGTCTTACCATCCATGCGGGCCCTGGGGGTGCGCGGGCTTGACCTGCTGCTGCTCAGCCATGGCGACAATGATCATGCCGGTGGTGCGCCGGCGATTCAGCGCGGGATGCCGGTCCAGCGGCTCGTCAGTGGCGAGCCTGGACGCCTGCCCGGACGGCTACAGGCCGAGGCCTGCGTCAGCGGACAGCGCTGGGAATGGGATGGTGTGCAGTTCAGTCTCTGGCGGTGGGCCGCGGCCGGCGACGGCAACCAGGCATCCTGCGTATTGCGGATCGAGGCCGCTGGCGAGCGTCTGCTCTTGACCGGCGATATCGACAGCCGCGCCGAACGGGCGCTGCTGGCCAGCGATATGGCGCTACGCGCCGAGTGGCTGCTGGCTCCCCATCACGGCAGTCGCGGTTCCTCATCGCAGGCGTTGCTGGCGCAGGTTGCGCCTCGCGCGGCGCTGATTTCCCGCGGCCAGCACAATGCCTTTGGTCACCCCCATGCCGAGGTGCTGGCGCGTTATCGGGCGGTTTCCGCGCGCCTGTACGACAGTGTCGAGCAGGGCGCTGTACGGATTCGCCTGGGGGCTTTCGCGCCGGCTGAGGGTTTGCGCCATCGCGCACGTTTCTGGCGGGAAAAATGAGAACCGCAGCGGTCGGCGCGGCAGCGACCCTATGCTAGAGTGCTGCCACTTTTGTGAAGGGGATCTGCCACCGTGTGGGAACTGGTCAAAGCTGGCGGCTGGATGATGCTGCCGATCATTCTGTGTTCTATCGCAGCGGCCGGCATTATTGCCGAGCGCCTGTGGACCTTGCGACCCAGTCGCATCACCCCGCCCAGCCTGCTCGGGCAGGTCTGGCGCTGGATCAAGGACAAGAAACTTAACAACCAGAGGCTCAAGGAACTGCGCGCCAATTCGCCCCTGGGGCAGATTCTGGCGGCGGGGCTGGCCAACTCCAAGCATGGTCGCGAGATCATGAAGGAGTGCATCGAGGAAGCCGCGGCGCGGGTGATCCATGATCTGGAGCGCTACCTCAATGCCTTGGGTACCATTGCCGGCATCGCGCCGCTGCTGGGCCTGCTCGGCACCGTACTGGGCATGATCGAGATCTTCAGCTCCTTTATGGGCTCGGGCATGGCCAACGCGCCGCTGCTCGCCGCCGGTATTTCCAAGGCCCTGATCACCACGGCGGCAGGTCTGATGGTGGCTATTCCGGCGCTGTTCTTCCACCGCTACCTGCAGCGTCGGGTCGACGAGCTGGTGGTCGGGATGGAGCAGGAAGCGATCAAGCTGGTGGAAGTGGTGCAGGGTGACCGTGACGTCGATCTGGGTGAGGGCAAGGCGTGAAGTTCCGGCGCAAACCGCGGGAAAACGTCGAAATCAACCTGGCCTCGTTGATTGACGTGGTGTTTATCCTGCTGCTGTTCTTCGTGGTCACCACCACCTTTACCCGCGAGACCCAGCTCAAGGTCGATCTGCCGGAGGCCGCCAGTGGCACGCCGCCGGAACAGACCGAGCTGAAACAGCTGGAGGTGCTGATCGCGGCCGACGGCAGTTATTCGCTGAACGCCAAGGCCTTGCTGAAAAGTGACCTGGACAGCCTGATGGCGGCGCTGCGCAAAGAGTCGGCAGGCGACAACAGCCTGCCGCTGATTATCAGCGCCGATGCCCAGACCCCGCATCAGGCCGTGATCACCGCCATGGACGCCGCAGGCAAGCTGGGCTTTGCCCATCTGCGCATCACCACGGTCGAGGCTCAGGCCGCGCCTTGAGGGTTACCCGTTTATGAGCCTGGCCGAGCGTCTGACAGCTGCCTGGTATGCCGGTCATCCGGCGCTGGCGCTGTTGCGGCCGCTGGAATGGCTCTACCGCACGGTAGTAGAGCGCAAGCGCGCGCGCTTTCTGGCGGGTGAGGGGGCTATCTACCGGGCACCGGTGCCGGTGCTGGTGGTGGGTAATATCACCGTCGGTGGCACCGGCAAGACCCCGCTGATTCTCTGGTTGGTCGAGCATTGCCGTAGTCGTGGCCTGCGTGTGGGGGTGGTCAGTCGCGGCTATGGCGCGCAGCCGCCCAGCCTGCCCTGGCGGGTCGGGGCGGACGACCCGGCCGGCGTCGCCGGCGATGAGCCGCTGCTGATCGTGCAGCGCAGTGGCGTGCCGCTGATGATCGACCCGGATCGCGCTCGCGCCGTGGCGGCCCTGTTGCTCGCCGAGCCGCTGGACCTGATCCTCAGCGATGATGGTCTGCAGCACTATCGTCTGGCCCGTGATCTGGAGCTGGTACTGATCGATGCGGCGCGCGGTCTGGGCAATCGCCGCTGCCTGCCGGCCGGCCCCCTGCGCGAGCCGCTGGAGCGCCTGCACAGCGTCGATGCGCTGCTGTACAACGGCGCAAGCGAAGAGCCCCAGGGTGGCTACGCTTTCAATCTGCAGCCCCGCGCCCTGATCAATCTGCGCAGCGGCGAAGTCCGCCCCCTCGATCATTTCCCTCCGGGTCAGAGCCTGCACGCGGTGGCCGGTATCGGCAACCCGCAGCGTTTCTTCAACACCCTCGAAGGGCTACACTGGCGGCCTGTCAGGCATGCCTTCGCCGATCATGCGCCGTACAGCGCCGAGGTGCTGGATTTCAGCCCAGCGCTGCCGCTGGTGATGACGGAAAAGGATGCGGTCAAGTGCCGGGCCTTTGCCGCGCCCGACTGGTGGTACCTGGCGGTCGATGGCCAGCCTTCGCCCGCATTTGTCGACTGGCTCGATGGGCAGTTGCAGGGTTTGCTGCCGCATCGCTGGCACTGCGCCGATCCCGCGAGCCCGTCTCGCCCCGTGTAGCCGCTCTACCTCAAGGATTTCCCATGGACCCGAAACTACTCGATATCCTCGCCTGCCCGCTGTGCAAGGGCCCGCTGAAACTTGCCGCGGACAAGAGCGAGTTGATCTGCAAGGCCGATGCCCTGGCTTTTCCCGTGCGTGACGGGATTCCAGTGATGCTGGAGAGCGAAGCCCGCGCCCTGACCGTCGACGAGCGCCTGGACAAGTAAATGAATACAGCCTTTACCGTTGTGATCCCGGCGCGCTTTGCTTCCAGTCGCCTGCCGGGCAAGCCGTTGCAGGATATTGCCGGCAAACCGATGATCCAGCATGTCTGGGAGCAAGCCTGCAAGAGCAGTGCACGGCAGGTGGTGGTGGCCACCGACGATGCGCGCATCGTCGAGGTTTGTCGCGGTTTCGGTGCCGAAGTCGTGCTGACCGATGCCGCGCATAATTCCGGAACCGACCGTCTGGCCGAAGTGGCCACGGCCCTGGGGCTGGCCGGCGATGCCATAGTGGTCAACGTGCAGGGCGACGAGCCGCTGATTCCGCCGGCCATCATCGATCAGGTGGCGGCCAACCTGGCGGCCAACCCGCAAGCGGCGATCGCCACCCTGGCCGAACCGATCGAGGATGTGGCGGCGCTGTTCAACCCCAATGTGGTCAAGGTCGCCTGCGACCTGCAGGGCCTGGCCCTGACCTTCAGCCGTGCGCCGCTGCCCTGGGCGCGGGACGCCTTCGCCCAACGTCGTGACGAGTTGCCGGCAGGCGTGCCGTACCGCCGCCATATTGGCATCTACGCCTACCGCGCGCAGTTTCTCCATGACTTCGTCGCCTGGGGCCCGTGCTGGCTGGAGGACACCGAGTGCCTGGAGCAGCTGCGCGCGCTTTGGCATGGTGTGCGGATCCATGTCGCCGATGCCCTTGAGGCACCGCCGGCTGGGGTCGACACCCAGGAAGACCTCGAGCGCGTTCGTCGCCTGCTGGGGGCCTGATGCGCGTCCTGTTCGTCTGTCTGGGCAATATCTGCCGCTCGCCCACGGCGGAAGGCATCTTGCGCCACAAGCTGCGTGAAGCCGGGCTGGAAGGACGTATCGAAGTCGACTCTGCCGGTACCGGCGACTGGCATGTGGGCAAGGCCCCGGATAGCCGCACCCGTCAGGCTGCGCAACAGCGTGGCTATGACCTCTCCGCCTTGCGCGCACGGCAGGTGGCGGCGGCGGATTTCCACCGCTTCGACCTGATCCTGGCCATGGACAGCAGCAACCTCGCTCACCTCGAGGGTGTGCGGCCGGCTACGCAGGCGGCGGAGCTGGATCTGCTGTTGCGCCGTTACCAGTTGGCCCTGGATGAGGTGCCCGATCCCTATTACGGCGGCGAGGAGGGCTTCGAGCAGGTGCTGGACCTGCTCGAACAGGCCTGCGATGCCTTGCTGGTCGAGCTTCGGGGGCGGCTATGACGCTGCGGGTGCACAGGCAGATTTCGCTGAAACCCTGCAACAGCTTTGCTGTCGAGGCATCTGCCAGCCATTTTGTCGAGGCGTGCAGCGATCGGCAGGTGGTCGAGGCCCTGGCTTACGCCCAGGCGCAGCAACTGCCGGTGTTGTTGCTCGGCGGTGGCAGCAACCTGCTGCTGACTGGTGATGTCGATGCCCTGGTGCTGCGCATGGCCAGTCGCGGCATTCGCGTGCTGAACGATAATGGTCAGCAGGTGCTGGTCGAGGCCGAAGCCGGCGAGCCCTGGCACCCCTTTGTGCAATGGACGTTGGCCCAGGGTTTTGCCGGGCTGGAGAACCTCAGCCTGATTCCCGGCACCGTGGGCGCGGCCCCGGTGCAGAATATCGGTGCTTACGGGGTCGAGCTGAAAGATCTGTTTGCCGGGTTGACGGCGCTTGACCGGTTGAGCGGCGAGCTGCGCGAGTTTTCCCTGCAGGACTGCGCCTTTGCCTACCGCGACAGCCTGTTCAAGCGTGAAAGCGGGCGTTGGGTGATTCTGCGCGTGCGCTTCGCCTTGAGTCGCGCCGCTGCGCTGCATCTGGATTACGGCCCGGTGCGCCAGCGCCTGGCGGAGCAGGGCATCGATGCGCCGACGGCGCTGGATGTGAGTCGGGCGATCTGCGCGATCCGCAGCGAGAAGTTGCCGGATCCGGCCGTGCTGGGCAATGCTGGCAGCTTTTTCAAGAATCCGCTGGTGTCCACCGAACTGGCGCAGCGCTTGTGCACCGAGCATGCCGGCCTGGTGGCTTATCCCCAGACCGATGGCCAGGTCAAGCTGGCTGCCGGTTGGCTGATCGAGCAGGCCGGCTGGAAGGGGTTCCGCGAGGGAGATGCCGGGGTGCATTGCCTACAGGCACTGGTGCTGGTCAATTACGGCAAGGCCACGGGTGCACAATTGCTGGCGCTGGCTCGGCGTATTCAGGCGGATATCGCCCAGCGTTTCGCCGTCGAACTGGAGATCGAGCCGAACGTGCTTTGATAGATGGCTGGTGTTGGCGGTGCTGGCGGGACAGTTGATTCGCCATAACGCAAAAGGGGATGCTCGAAAGCATCCCCTTTTTTATTGCGCCGAATGGCCTCAGATCTGCGGTTTGACCGCTTTCTTGTCCTGCTGCTCTTCGGTGTCATCTTCAGCTACAGCGTCTGCCGGGGACTCCGGGGCTTGCTCGGCAAGCGGCTCGGCAGGTGCTTCGACGGCCGCTTCAGGCTGCGGCTCAACCGCTTCGTTGCTGGCAGGCTGCTCGACCGCGGGCTCTGCGGCTTCTGGAGCCGTAGCTGCAGCTGCGGCCGCTTCGCGGGCGAGACGTTCGGCTTCGCGCTGACGACGACGCACTTCGCGTGGATCGTTGGGCGCTCGGCCGCTGCTGCTGACGGCCACGCTCGGTGCTTCTTCGGCGGCCGGGGCTGCTGCAGGCGTGTCGGCTTCTGCTTCGGCTTCCACGCTGTTCGCCGGTGCGGCGGCTGCTTCAGCCTGTTCCACGTTCAGTGGAGCCGTTTCCTCTGCGGCAGCGGGTGCTGCGACAGTGGGCTCGACTTCGCTGCTCGCGGCAGGTGCCTGCGCCTCGACGATCGGGCTGTCGACAGCTTCGGCTGCTACTTCAGCCACTTCAGCCACTTCAGCAGTCACTTCAGCTGCTTTAGCCTCTTCAGCGACTTCGCTAACCTGCGAAGCTTCTGTTGCGGTTTCGGCTGCTGCGGCTTCTGCGACGACCTGGGTGGTTTCGCTTGGCTGCTCGTTGGCTGCGCTCTGGCTGGTTTCTGCGCTGCTAGTCGCGGCATCGGCAACTGCGGCCGTGACTGCTGCGGTTACCAGTGTCGGAGTGCCAGCTTCTTCGCTGCTTTCTTCGCCGGCTTCTTCGCTGCCTTCGATCAGGTTGCCGTTGGCATCACGCTGACGCTCGCGACGATTGCTGCGACGACGCTGGCCACGGGAGCGGCGACGTGGACGATCGCCACCTTCGCTGCCTTCCTGCTCATCGTCCTGCTGGGCTTCTTCCGTGTTGAGTACTTCTTCGTCGGCGGCAGCTGCAGCCTGCTCGGCACGCGGCTGGCGCTCTTCACGCGGCGGACGTGGCTGGCGCGGTTCGCGTTGTGGGCGTTCGGCACGGGCTTCTTCGCTCACGGTTGGGCTGTCGCCTTGGGCGGCATCCAGCGGCTCACGCAATTCGCGCGGCTGGCGCTCTTCACGTGGCTTGCGCTCGCGGGGCTGGCGCTCTTCGCGCGGCGGACGGGACTGACGCACTTCCTGTGGCTCGCGAACCTCGACGGCCTCACGCGGGCTGCGTTCTTCACGCGGTGCACGCTCTTCGCGCGGCGCGCGCTCTTCACGGGCTACACGTGGCTGACGCTCTTCGCGCGGGGCGCGGTCCTCACGGGGGGCGCGCTCTTCACGCGGCTTGCGCTCTTCGTCGCGACGGCCACCGCGGCTGCGGTTCTGCTGACGGCCATTACGGCGCTCGTCGCTGCGCTGCGGGCGCTCGCTGGTTTTCTTCTCGATAACGACCGGCTTTTCTTCTTCCTTGCTGGCAAACAGGCTGACCAGCGACTTGACCAGGCCCTTGAACAGGCTGGGTTCGGCGGCTGCAGGAGCTGGCTGAGCGGCAACGGCTTCAGTCGGGGTCGGTGTTGGTGCGGTACGCTGCGGCGCGGTCTTGATCGCGGCTTCCTGGCGAACCAGGGTACGGGTGGCGGCGGCCTGCTTTTCTTCTTCCACTTCAACCACAGCCATTTCATAGCTGGACTGGGTGGACTGGGCTTCCGGGCTGTCGTCACGGATACGCTGCACTTCGAAGTGCGGGGTTTCCAGGTGGTCGTTCGGCACGATGACGATACGCGCACGGGTGCGCAGTTCGATCTTGGTGATCGAGTTGCGCTTCTCGTTGAGCAGGAAGGCGGCAACCGGGATCGGCACCTGGGCGCGGACTTCGGCGGTGCGGTCCTTCAGGGCTTCTTCTTCGATCAGGCGCAGAATCGCCAGGGACAGCGACTCGACGTCGCGGATGATGCCTTGACCGTTGCAGCGCGGGCAGACGATGCCGCTGGTTTCACCCAGGGACGGGCGCAGGCGCTGACGGGACATTTCCAGCAGGCCGAAGCGCGAGATGCGACCGACCTGGACGCGGGCGCGGTCGGCTTCCAGGCTTTCGCGGACTTTCTCTTCCACGGCGCGCTGGTTCTTGGCCGGGGTCATGTCGATAAAGTCGATGACGATCAGGCCGCCGATATCGCGCAGGCGCAGTTGGCGGGCGATTTCTTCGGCCGCTTCCAGGTTGGTCTGCAGGGCGGTTTCTTCGATGTCGCTGCCTTTGGTGGCGCGCGCCGAGTTGATGTCGATGGACACCAGGGCTTCGGTCGGGTCGATGACGATGGAGCCGCCGGATGGCAGTTTCACTTCGCGCTGGAAGGCGGTTTCGATTTGGCTTTCGATCTGGAAGCGGTTGAACAGTGGCACGCTGTCTTCATACAGCTTGATCTTGCTGGCGTACTGCGGCATCACCTGATTGATAAAGCTCAGGGCTTCCTGCTGCGCTTCGACGCTGTCGACCAGCACTTCGCCGATGTCCTGGCGCAGGTAGTCGCGGATGGCGCGGATGATCACGTTGCTTTCCTGGTAAATCAGGAAGGGAGCGGCGCGGTCGAGGGAGGCTTCC
Source organism: Pseudomonas sp. EA_105y_Pfl2_R69 (assembly GCF_963970915.1). Lineage (NCBI taxonomy): Bacteria > Pseudomonadati > Pseudomonadota > Gammaproteobacteria > Pseudomonadales > Pseudomonadaceae > Pseudomonas > Pseudomonas sp. EA_105y_Pfl2_R69. The sequence goes on along the minus strand of NZ_CAXAOO010000004.1, from coordinate 22,216 downwards.
TTGATGGCGGTCCAGAGTTGCAGCAGGTAATCGAGGTCCCACTGCATTTCTTCGCTGGAGCGGCCGAGACCGGCGGTGCGCACGATCAGACCCATATCGCTCGGGGCGACCAGGCCGTTCAGTGCTTCGCGCAGTTCGTTACGCTCTTCGCCTTCGATGCGGCGCGAGATGCCGCCGGCGCGCGGGTTGTTCGGCATCAGCACCAGATAACGACCGGCCAGGCTGATAAAGGTGGTCAGGGCTGCGCCCTTGTTGCCACGCTCTTCTTTCTCGACCTGGACGATGACTTCCTGGCCTTCCCTGAGCACGTCCTTGATATTGACGCGGCCTTCGGGAGCCTTGCTGAAGTATTCGCGGGAGATTTCTTTGAGCGGGAGGAAGCCGTGGCGTTCCGAGCCGAAATCGACGAAAGCGGCTTCGAGGCTGGGTTCTACGCGGGTGATCTTACCTTTGTAGATGTTGGATTTTTTCTGCTCACGGGCACCGGACTCGATGTCCAGGTCGTAGAGTTTCTGCCCATCTACCAGGGCGACACGCAACTCTTCGGGTTGAGTTGCGTTAATCAGCATTCTTTTCATGTAGTACCGTCGGTTTCCGGTGCTGGCGGAAGCGGCGTTCGGCACACACGACTTCAGGGTCGGTGTCAGGCGCGTCTAGAACGGTCGTAAAGCGTTCCATTGTCGAGCGGCAGTCAGCCAGTTGGGCTGGGCCGCGACGGACGTCTCCTGCTCGCTGTTGTGACAGAAAGCACTAAGTCAGGAGGAGGAATCAGCTGTCGGTAGCGGACGAGATAAAGCGTCTTGGTAAAGCAATTGCTACGCGGACCGACAGTTGTGCATCTCCACCCTACACGTATCGCTGAAAATCGGGTGCCGCTCGCGAAAATCCGCAGCGGGTTAACTAATATCGCGGCCGTCCAAAGGGGAAGGTCGCGCATCATGGCTTGAAGGCTTTATTTCCGAGTTATTCGCGGTCTTGGCGACCTTTATTCTGCGAATAACCCGTCGGACGGCCTCGCGTCCAGAAAGGGTTGCGTTGGTTGGGGATGGCAGTTTTGGCGATCATCCGCAAACCAGGCCGCTTTTGGCGGCGTCCCGACTATAGCAGCAATGATTAAGTGCTTCAAATCCATAAAAAATTGTTATGATTGCGCGATGACGACTCCTACCTCTCCAACCTCTGGCGTTCAGCTACTTGAGGTTGCGCCGGAACTTGCCGGCCAGCGCATCGATAACTTCCTTCGCACTCAGCTCAAAGGCGTGCCCAAGACCTTGATTTACCGCATCTTGCGCAAGGGCGAAGTGCGGGTGAACAAGGGCCGGATCAAGCCCGAGTACAAGCTGCAGGCCGGCGACATCATTCGCGTGCCGCCGCTGCGCCTGGCCGAGCGTGACGAGCCAGAGCCCCTGGCGCAGGGGCTGTTGCAGCGTCTGGAGGCGGCCATTGTCTACGAGGACAAGGCCCTGATCGTGCTCAACAAGCCCGCCGGGATCGCCGTGCATGGCGGCAGCGGCCTCAATTACGGGGTGATCGAAGCCTTCCGTCAGTTGCGTCCCGATGCCAAGGATCTGGAGCTGGTGCATCGCCTGGATCGCGATACGTCCGGGCTGCTGATGATCGCCAAGAAGCGCAGCATGTTGCGTCACCTACATGAGGCGCTGCGCGGCGATGGCGTGGACAAGCGTTATATGGCCCTGGTGCGGGGTCATTGGGCGACCGCCAAGAAGCAGGTTAATGCGCCCTTGCTGAAAAGCAATCTGCGCTCCGGCGAGCGCATGGTCGAGGTCAACCCTGAAGGCAAGGAGGCGCTGACGATCTTCCGCGTGCTGCGCCGCTTCGGCGAGTTTGCCACCCTGGTCGAGGCCAAGCCGGTGACCGGGCGTACCCACCAGATCCGTGTGCATGCCCAGCATGCCGGGCATTGCATCGCCGGCGACAGCAAGTATGGCGACGACGACTTTACTAAGGAAATTCGTGGCCTGGGTGGCAAACGCCTGTTTCTGCATGCCTATGAGCTGGTGGTGCCGCTGCCGGATGGCGGGCAATTGAAGCTGGCGGCTCCGGTCGATGAGATGTGGGCGCGTACCGTGGAGCGTCTCGGTGCGTGATTATCGATTGCTGATCTTCGATTGGGATGGAACGCTGGTCGATTCCATCGGTCGCATCGTCACGGCCATGCACCTGGCGGCGGATGCCTGCGAGTTGGCGCGCTGCAGCGATGAGCAGGTTCGCGGGATTATTGGTCTGGGGTTGCCTGAGGCTATTCGTTGCCTCTATCCGGGTCTGCATGATCTGGCTCGCGCCCAGCGCTTGCGCCATAGCTACAGCGAAAACTATCTGGCACTGGAGTCCGAGCCCTCGGCTCTGTTCCATGGGGTGGCTGAAGGTTTGGAAGCGTTTCGTGCCGAGGGCTATCGTCTGGCGGTCGCGACTGGCAAAGGGCGGCACGGTTTGCAGCGGGTGCTGGCTGATCGTGGTTGGCTGGATTATTTCGACTACAGTCGCTGCGCGGATGAAACGGCCAGCAAGCCGGACCCGCTGATGCTGCATGAGATTCTCGAGCAGAGTAGCGTGGTGGCCAGCCAGGCGCTGATGGTGGGGGATTCGTCCTTTGATCTGCAGATGGCGCAGCGCGCCGGCATGGACTGTGTGGCGGTCGGTTATGGTGCTCAGCCATTGCATGTTCTGCGCGAGCACGGGCCGACGTTGGCGATAGAATGTTTTACCGAATTGCGCGCCTGGCTGGAGCGGCGTGTGGTTGGGCAATCAGTTGAGGTGAGAGATCATGTCGGATGAATGGAAGGCATCGGCTACGGCGGATGGCGATGGTAAAAGCTGGAAACTGCTGGAAAAAACCCTGTTGGCGGGCGTGCAGGAGCAGCGCAGGGCGCGGCGCTGGGGGATTTTCTTCAAGCTGCTGACCTTTATCTACCTGTTCGGTGCCCTGGCGCTGTTCTTGCCGCTGCTCGATATGAAGAAGGGTGCGGGAGGCGCTACCGCGCATACCGCTGTGATCGAGGTGCGCGGAATGATTGCCGACAAGGAGTCGGCCAGCGCCGACAATATTGTCGGCAGCCTGCGGGCTGCCTTCGAGGACGCCAATACCCGGGGCGTGATTCTGCGTATCAATAGTCCGGGTGGCAGCCCGGTGCAGTCGGGTTATGTCTATGACGAAATTCGCCGGCTGCGCGCCGAGTATCCGGCGATCAAGCTGTATGCGGTGATCGCCGACCTGGGGGCTTCGGGGGCCTATTACATCGCCAGTGCGGCCGATGAGATCTATGCCGACAAGGCCAGCCTGGTGGGGTCGATTGGTGTGACGGCGGCGGGCTTCGGTTTTGTCGGGGTGATGGAGAAGCTGGGTGTGGACCGCCGCGTCTATACCTCGGGCGAGCACAAGGCGTTTCTCGACCCGTTTCAGCCGCCCCGGGAGGATGAGGCGCAGTTCTGGAAAACCGTGCTGGAAACCACGCATCGCCAGTTTATCGCCAGCGTCAAGCAGGGGCGCGGTGAGCGCTTGAAGGATGCCGAGCACCCGGAGCTGTTCTCCGGTCTGGTCTGGTCGGGCGAGCAGGCCCTGCAGCTGGGTCTGGTCGATGCGCTGGGCAACACCAGCTATGTGGCGCGTGAGGTGATCGGTGAGAAAGAGCTGGTCGACTTCACGGTGAAGGAGTCGCCGCTGGATCGCTTTGCGAAGACCCTGGGTGCCAGCGTTGCCGAGCATGTGGCGTTGTGGATGGGCTTTCAGGGGCCGTCGCTGCGCTGATTGCTACTGTGTTCCGAACAGGCCCGGTCATTTGATCGGGCCTGTGCGTTTATGGGATGTCGATTCCGGCGGCCAGCAGCATGTCCACCAGGCGGATCAGGGGTAGGCCGATCAGGCTGTTGCTGTCGCTGCCTTCGGTGTGGCGAAACAGGCTGATGCCCAGACCTTCGGCCTTGAAGCTGCCTGCGCAGTCATAGGGCTGTTCGGCGTGCAGGTAGCGGGTGATCTGGGCCTCGCTGAGCGGGCGAAAGTGCACGGTAAAGGGGATGCAGTCGGTCTGGCTGGCACCGCTGCGGCTGTCGAGCAGGGTCAGGCCGGTGAGGAAGGTGACGCTGTTGCCGCTGGCGGCGAGCAGTTGCTCGCGGGCGCGCTCGAAGCTGTGCGGCTTGCCGAGAATCTGCTGGCCGAGCACGGCGACCTGGTCCGAGCCGATGATCAGGTGTTGTGGGTGACTGTTGCTGAGGGCCTGGGCTTTTTCCAGGGACAGGCGGCGTACCAGGCTGTCTGCGGTTTCGTCCGTCCGGCGTGACTCGTCGATATCCGGGGCGCACCAGCTGAAGGGCAGGCGCAGGCGGGCGAGCAGCTCACGTCTGTAGGGTGAGCTGGAGGCGAGCACCAGAGGCGGCATATTGATTTCCTTTCAGGGTTGCGGACGCGTTCGTCCCCCTCGTTCGGCGCATCGCACCATGGTCTCTTGCGGGGAGAAGGCATTAGGGAGATCGTCGCTGCGCGACTTCACGTTATAAGGAGGCGATTTTAACGGTGGCGGCAGATGCTGGACAGGCCGAATTTCCTTTGACAGCGGCGGGTCGCATCCCTAGAATGCGCCGCCTATGTCAAATGCACCGATTCCACCTCACGTTGATCCGCGCAAACTTGCTGATCGTGGCGCCACCCTTGAAGGTGATTTGCTGCTGGCCGATTTGCCGCGACTCTGCGACCCACTTGCCGATAACCAAGGCGTGGTGCGTGCGAAGTTTTTCTTCGAGCGTGACGAGCGTAATGCCGTGGTTATCCATAGCGAGCTTGCGGTTGAGGTCAGGATGGTATGCCAGCGTTGTCTGGAACTGGTCGCTCTGCCGATCCATAGCGAGTGTGATTACGCCGTGGTGAAAGAGGGGGCGAATACCCAGTCCGTGCCGCAAGGCTATGACGTGCTGGAGCTGGGTGAAGACCCATTGGATCTGCTGGCGCTGGTCGAGGAGGAGCTGTTGCTCGCCTTGCCCATTGTCCCGGCTCATGACCCTAAAGATTGCCAGCAACCGGCTGGGCTCGATGAGCCCGAGTCGAGCGAGGACGAGGTAACGCGGTCCAACCCGTTCAATGTATTGGCGCAGTTAAAGCGTGACCCAAACGTTTAGGAGTTAATTAGTTATGGCTGTTCAGCAGAACAAAAAATCCCGTTCCGCCCGTGACATGCGTCGCTCCCACGATGCTCTCGAAGGCAGCACCCTGTCCGTCGAGAAAACCACCGGTGAAGTTCACCTGCGTCACCACGTATCGCCAGAAGGCGTTTACCGTGGTCGTAAAGTGATCGACAAGGGCGCAGACGAGTAAGTCTTGTCCGCTCCGATCATCGCGATTGATGCAATGGGTGGGGACTTCGGTCCCCACTGCATTGTTCCGGCCTGCATCGCCTGTCTGGCCGAATACCCCTCGCTGCATCTGGTCCTCGTCGGCCAACCCTCTCTTCTCGAACCATTGCTTGCCCGCTACCCGGGTGTCGATCGCGCGCGCCTGCGTGTCGAGCCGGCGGCTGAGGTGATCGAGATGGATGAGCGGCCGGCGCAGGCCCTGCGCAGCAAACCCGACTCGTCGATGCGGGTGAGCCTGGAATTGTTGCGCAGCGGCGCGGTCCAGGCCTGCGTCAGTGCCGGCAATACTGGTGCCTTGATGGCCCTGTCGCGCTATGTGCTGAAGACCCTGCCCGGTATCGATCGTCCGGCCATGGTGACGGCTATTCCAACGCAGACGGGTTTTTGCCATCTGCTCGATCTGGGTGCCAATGTCGACTGCAGCGCCGAGCACCTCTATCAGTTCGCGGTGATGGGTTCGGTCACCGCTGAGGCCCTGGGCGCGGTGCGTCCTCGGGTGGCGTTGCTCAATATCGGTACTGAAGACGTCAAGGGCAATCAGCAGGTCAAGCTGGCGGCTAGCCTGCTGCAGGCGGCCGAAGGCCTGAACTATATCGGCTTTATCGAAGGCGACGGCTTGTACCGCGGCGAGGCCGACGTGGTGGTCTGCGACGGCTTTGTTGGCAATATCCTGCTCAAGTCCAGCGAGGGGTTGGCCAGCATGATTACCCAGCGCATCGAAACACTGTTCAAATCCAGTCCGGCGGCGCGTCTGGTTGGCTTGCTGGCACTGCCGCTGCTGCGTCGCCTGCGGGGCGAACTGGCCCCTGCGCAGCACAATGGGGCGAGTTTTGTCGGCTTGCAGGGCATCGTGGTGAAGAGCCATGGTTCTGCCGGGCCCGATGGTTTTAAAAGCGCCATTCGCCGAGCTTTGGCGGAGATTGAGGAAAATTTGCCGCAACGCTTGCATGGTCGCCTGGGCGAACACTTGCTTTAGGATGTGACCGCGACGGTCGACCTGTCATCCAACTGTCAGTTTGTTGCGCTTGGCTAGGCCGAGTGTACATTTTCGACGATCAAGATCATTAGGAACAGGTTTCCATGTCTGCATCTCTCGCATTCGTCTTTCCGGGCCAGGGCTCGCAGTCCCTGGCTATGTTGGCCGATCACGGCGCACAGCAGCCGTTGATTCTCGACACCTTTGCCGAGGCCTCCGAGGCTCTGGGTTACGACCTCTGGGCGCTGACTCAGCAGGGCCCAGAAGAGCAACTCAATCAGACCGACAAGACCCAGCCAGCGATCCTGGCTGCCTCCGTAGCGCTCTGGCGCTTGTGGCTGGCCGAGGGTGGTGCGCGCCCGGCTTTTGTCGCCGGTCACAGCCTGGGTGAGTATTCCGCCCTGGTCGCCGCCGGTAGCCTGTCTCTGGCGGCCGGGGTGAAGCTGGTCGAGCACCGTGGGCAGTTGATGCAGCAGGCCGTGCCGGCCGGGCAGGGCGGCATGGCTGCTATTCTCGGGCTGGACGATGCCGATGTGCTGGCCGCCTGTGCCGAAGCGGCGCAAGGTGAAGTGGTCAGTGCGGTGAACTTCAATGCGCCGGGGCAGGTGGTGATCGCCGGTGGTGCTGCCGCCGTGGCGCGCGCCATCGAGGCCTGCAAGGCGCGCGGTGCCAAGCGTGCCATGCCGCTGCCGGTGAGTGTGCCTTCGCACTGTGCGTTGATGCGCCCGGCGGCCGAGCGCTTTGCCGAGGCGGTGGCGGCCATCGACTGGCAGTCTCCGCAGATTGCCCTGGTGCAGAATGTCAGCGCTGCGGTGGTGACCGACCTTGAGAGTCTCAAGCGCGATTTGCTGGCGCAGCTGTACAGTCCGGTACGTTGGGTCGAGTCCATGGTCTGCCTGGCGGGCCAGGGTGTCACCGATCTGGTCGAGTGCGGCCCGGGCAGGGTGCTGTCCGGTTTGAACAAGCGCTGCGTCAAAGGTATCAATACCCATAACCTGGACACCCCGGACGCCTTCGCCGCCGCGCGGGCGGCCCTGGTCTGATTAAGGAGAAAGGCTATGAGCCTGCAAGGTAAGGTTGCATTGGTCACCGGTGCGAGCCGTGGCATTGGTCAGGCGATTGCCCTGGAATTGGGTCGTCAAGGCGCTGTGGTAATAGGCACCGCGACCTCCGCTTCGGGGGCCGAGCGTATCGCCGAAACCCTGAAAGCCAATGGCATCGAAGGTGCCGGCCTGGTGCTGGACGTCAGCAATGACGAGTCGGTTACCAGCACCCTCGAGCATATCCAGCAACATCTTGGTCAGCCGTTGATCCTGGTCAACAACGCCGGTATCACCCGCGATAACCTGATGCTGCGGATGAAAGACGACGAATGGTTCGATGTTATCAATACCAACCTGAGCAGCCTGTACCGGCTGACCAAGGCGGTGCTGCGTGGCATGACCAAGGCGCGTTACGGGCGCATCATCAACATCGGTTCGGTGGTCGGAGCCATGGGCAACGCCGGCCAGGTGAACTATGCTGCGGCCAAGGCCGGGCTGGAAGGCTTCGGTCGTGCGCTGGCGCGTGAAGTGGGTTCGCGGGCGATTACCGTGAATGCCGTAGCGCCAGGGTTTATCGACACCGATATGACCCGCGAACTGCCGGAAGCGCAGCGTGATGCGCTGCTTACCCAGATTCCGCTGGGCCGTTTGGGGCAGGCCGAAGAGATCGCAAAAGTGGTCGCTTTCCTTGCTTCCGATGGCGCAGCTTACGTCACAGGGGCTACTATCCCTGTGAACGGCGGGATGTACATGAGTTAAATGTGACGGATGCCTTCAGAAAACTGTCATAGATGCTGTCTAAAATCCGTTATAAAGCTGCAACAGGTTTATAGGCAGGTCGTTGAAGTGTTCTTGGGGGCTCCCCGGCATTCAGCTTGAAATGCTAAAAACCCTTTCTATACACTTGGCCGCAGACCAGTGGCCTGGATTTGTCCCATTAGGAGTGAGAACAAGGTATGAGCACCATCGAAGAACGCGTCAAGAAAATCGTTGCCGAGCAGCTTGGCGTCAAAGAAGAGGAAGTAACCAACAGCGCTTCCTTCGTCGAAGACCTGGGTGCCGACTCTCTTGACACCGTTGAGCTGGTGATGGCTCTCGAAGAGGAATTCGAGACCGAAATCCCGGACGAACAAGCCGAGAAGATCACCACCGTTCAGGAAGCCATCGACTACGTTACCGCACACGCGTAAACGCAATCGTCGTTTCCCGACTCGGAAAAGCCGCACTCCCTTCTCGGGTGTGCGGCTTTTCTTTAAGCGCATTGCAAGCGTTGCAAACTAGATAAAGGAGATTGCTGTGTCGCGTAGACGCGTCGTGGTTACCGGTATGGGCATGTTGTCGCCGCTGGGTAACGATGTGCCGAGCAGTTGGCAGGGCATTTTGGCCGGGCGCAGTGGTATCGGCCTGCTCGATCATATGGACCTTTCGGCCTTTTCCACCCGTATCGGTGGCTCGGTCAAGGGCTTCGATGTTGAGCAATACCTGTCCGCCAAAGAGGCACGCAAGCTCGATTTGTTTATTCAGTACGGTCTGGCCGCGAGCTTTCAGGCGATGCGCGATTCCGGGCTGGAAGTGACCGATGCCAATCGCGAACGCATTGGCGTGGCCATGGGCTCGGGTATTGGCGGCCTGACCAATATCGAGAACAACTGCAAGTCGCTGATCGAGCAAGGGCCGCGGCGCATTTCGCCGTTCTTCGTGCCAGGCTCGATCATCAATATGATTTCCGGCTTCCTGTCGATCCATCTCGGTTTGCAGGGGCCCAACTACGCCATCGCCACGGCCTGTACCACCGGTACCCACTGCATTGGCATGGCGGCGCGCAACATCATGTACGGCGAGGCCGACGTGATGGTGGCCGGCGGTGCCGAAATGGCTGCCTGCGGTCTGGGTCTGGGTGGCTTCGCCGCCGCGCGGGCGATGTCGACCCGCAATGATGATCCGACCCGGGCCAGTCGTCCCTGGGACAAGGAGCGTGACGGCTTTGTCCTGTCCGACGGTGCCGGTGCCCTGGTACTGGAAGAGCTGGAGCATGCCAAGGCCCGTGGCGCACATATCTATGCCGAGCTGATCGGCTTTGGTATGAGTGGCGATGCTTACCATATGACCTCGCCGCCGGAAGACGGCGCAGGTGCGGCGCGCTGCATGGTCAATGCCTTGCGCGATGCCGGGCTGAATCCCGAGCAGGTGCAATACATCAATGCCCATGGCACCTCGACTTCGGCCGGCGACAAGGCGGAAGTGGCGGCGGTGAAGTCGGTGTTCGGCGAGCATGCCTACCAGCTGGCGGTCAGCTCGACCAAGTCGATGACCGGCCATCTGCTCGGTGCTGCCGGCGCGGTGGAGGCCATTTTCAGCGTGCTGGCCATCCGCGACCAGGTCGCTCCGCCGACCATCAACCTGGACACACCGGACGAGGGATGCGATCTCGACTTCGTGGCGCATCAGGCCAAGGCCATGCCGATCGAGGTGGTACTGTCCAACTCCTTCGGTTTCGGCGGTACCAATGGCTCGCTGGTGTTCCGTCGGTTCGTCGACTGATGCTGAGCTGGATCGACGGCCGGCCGGCCGAGCTGCTATCCATCCAGGATCGCGGTTTGGCCTATGGCGATGGTCTGTTTGAGACCATCGCCATTACGGCGGGTCAACCTTCGCTGCTGGAACGTCACCTGGCGCGGCTGAGTGAAGGTTGCGCGCGTCTGCATATCCCGCTGGATATGACTGTGCTGAGGGCCGAGTTGCTGGCGTTCAGTCGGCAGCTCGGCGATGGCGTGGCCAAACTGATCCTGACTCGGGGCGACGGCTTGCGCGGCTATGCGCCGCCACAGCCGGCGCAGCCGCGACGCCTGCTGCTGGGCAATCCCAAACCGAGCTATCCGGCCGCCCATGCTGTGCAGGGTGTGCGCCTGTTTCCCTGCGTTACACGTCTGGCCGATCAGCCTGTGCTGGCCGGCTTGAAGCACCTCAATCGTCTCGAGCAGGTGCTGGCGCGCAACGAGTGGCGCGACGCCGAGCATGCCGAAGGCCTGATGCTGGATGGGGCCGGGCGGGTGATCGAGGGGGTTTACAGCAATCTGTTTATCGTCAGGGATGGGGTGTTGATCACCGCGGACCTGTCGCGCTGCGGAGTGGCCGGGGTGATGCGCGCCGAGTTGCTGGCCCAGGCCGCGGCGCGTGGCATCGAGTGCCAGGTGCGAGAGATCGGTTACGCCGAGCTGCTGGCCGCCGACGAGGTATTTCTCTGCAACAGCCTCTACGGCGTCTGGCCGGTTCGCAGCCTGCTCACGCATGACTGGCCGCTCGGCCCGCTCACCCGTAAACTGCAGGTTATTGCCCGCGATCTACTGGACTGCTGATTCGTGATACGCAAACTTTTGCTGCTGCTGGAAGGCGCGGTGCTGTTGGCTGGTCTGCTTGTGGCGTTTATCGCCTGGCAGCAGCATACGGCCTTGCACCAGCCTCTGACGCTGGCCGACGAGTACCTGGTCGAGGTGGCGGCTGGCGCTACGCCTGGCGGGGTACTCAACCGCCTCGAGGCCGATGGCGTGCTTGACGGTGCTCTCTGGTTGCGGCTGTACTGGCGCTTCAATCTGCGCAACCAGCCGCTGCACAGTGGTGAATATCGGCTGACGCCAGGCCTCAAGGCGTTCGATATGCTGGGCATGTGGCGGCGTGGCGAGGTGCTGCAGTACAGCCTGACCCTGGTCGAAGGCTGGAATTTCCGCCAGGTGCGGGCTGCCCTGGCCCGGGAGACCCGCCTCGATCTGACCCTGAGGGACCTGAGCGATGCGCAGCTGATGGAGCGTCTCGGCCTGCCTGGGCTCAATCCGGAGGGTCGCTTCTTTCCCGATACCTACCGATTTGTCCGCGGTATGAGCGACCTCGACCTGCTCAAGCAGGCCCACGCCCGCCTGGAACAGGTGCTGGCCGAGGAGTGGGCGCAGCGCGCCGAAGGCTTGCCGTACCGCGAGCCTTACGACGCCTTGATCATGGCCTCGATGATCGAGAAGGAGACCGGCGTACCCGAGGAGCGTGGCGAGATCGCCGGAGTCTTCGTGCGGCGTCTGCGTATCGGCATGCGTCTGCAGACCGATCCCACGGTGATCTACGGCATGGGTGAGCGCTACAACGGCAGAATCACCCGCGCCGACTTACGTGAGCCGACCGCCTACAATACCTACACCATTGACGGCATGCCGCCGACCCCCATTGCCCTGGTCGGCCGCGAGGCGATCAATGCCGCGCTCAACCCCGTCGACGGCCGCAGCCTGTATTTCGTTGCCCGTGGCGATGGCAGTCATGTGTTTTCCAGCACCCTCGAACAGCATAATCGGGCGGTGCGCGAGTATCAGATCAAGCGGCGTGCCGACTACCGTTCGAGCCCTGCTCCCGTTGCACCCAATAATCAGTAAGGACGTTCTGTGAGCGGTTTGTTTATCACCCTGGAAGGTCCCGAAGGTGCGGGCAAGAGTACCAATCGCGACTACCTGGCCGAGCGCTTGCGGGCACAGGGCATCGATGTGTTGCTGACCCGCGAGCCGGGCGGCACGCCCTTGGCTGAGCGGATTCGCGAGCTGCTGCTCACCCCCAGCGACGACGAGGACATGGCCGCCGACACCGAGTTGCTGCTGGTCTTCGCGGCGCGCGCCCAGCATCTGGCGCGGGTTATCCGCCCGGCGCTGGCGCGGGGCTGCGTGGTGCTCTGCGATCGCTTTACCGACGCCACCTATGCCTATCAAGGCGGTGGCCGCGGTTTGTCCACCGCGCGTATCGCCGCGCTGGAAGATTTTGTCCAGGGCGCGTTGCGCCCGGATCTGACCCTGATTTTCGATCTGCCGATCGAGGTGGGGCTGGCGCGGGCGGCCGCCCGTGGGCGACTGGACAGGTTCGAGCAGGAGGGGCGCGAATTCTTCGATGCGGTGCGCGGCACCTACCTGCGTCGTGCCGCTGAGCAACCGCAGCGCTACCGAATTCTGGATGCCGCGCAGTCGCTGAGCCAGGTGCAGCATGCTCTGGATGCCCTGTTGCCGGAATTGCTGGAGCTGCACCGTGGCTGAAGCCTACCCCTGGCAGGATGCGCTCTGGCAGCAGTTGGCCGGGCGCACGCAACATGCCCACGCCTACCTGCTGCATGGGCCGGCCGGTATCGGCAAGCGTGCCCTGGCGGAACGCTTGATGGCGCGTCTGCTCTGCCAGCAGCCCGCCGGGCTGGACGCCTGCGGTCAGTGCAAGTCCTGCCATCTGCTGGCCGCCGGTACCCATCCGGACAACTACATCCTCGAGCCGGAGGAGGCCGACAAGGCGATCAAGGTCGATCAGGTGCGCGAGTTGGTCGGTTTCGTGGTGCAGACTGCGCAACTGGCCGGCCGCAAGGTGGTGCTGGTCGAGCCAACCGAGTCGATGAACGTCAACGCCGCCAACGCCTTGCTGAAAAGCCTGGAGGAGCCCTCCGGCAATACCGTGCTGCTATTGATCAGTCACCAGCCCAGTCGTCTGTTGCCGACGGTGAAGAGTCGCTGCGTGCAGCAGGCCTGTCCGTTGCCCAGCGAGGCGATGAGCCTGACTTGGTTGCAGCAGGCGTTGCCGGACTGTAGCGGCGAAGAGCATCGCGAATTGTTGTTCCTGGCCGCCGGCTCGCCGCTGGCGGCGGTAAAGATGCATGAGCAGGGCGTCAGTGCCCAGCGTGCGCAGGTGGTGGACGGGGTGAAGAAGCTGCTCAAACAGCAGATCGCCCCCAGCCAGCTGGCGGAAAGCTGGAATGCGGTGTCCCTGCAGTTGCTGTTCGACTGGTTCAGCCAGTGGTCGCAATTGATGTTGCGCTATCAGTTGACCCGCGATGAGGAAGGGCTTGGCCATGCCGATATGCGCAAGGTGGTGCAGTACCTGGCGGACAAGACCCCGCAGGCCAAGGTGCTGAAGATCCAGGACTGGCTGCTGGCGCAACGGCAGAAAGTCATGAGCAAGGCCAATCTCAACCGTGTCTTGCTTCTCGAAGCCTTGCTGGTGCAGTGGGCAAGCCTGCCCGGACCGGGCTAGAATCGGTCATTGAGTCATACATTCAGGAATGCCGCATGAGTCTGCCTCCTAACTTGGGCCCGCGTAACGGGATCTTGTCCTTGACCATCAAGGACAAGTCCGTGCTCTATGCCGCTTATATGCCCTTTATCAAGAATGGCGGTCTGTTTATCCCGACCAACAAGAACTACAAGCTCGGCGATGAAGTGTTCATGCTGCTCAATCTGATGGATGAGCCGGAAAAGATCCCGGTCGCCGGCAAGGTGGTCTGGATCACGCCCAAGGGTGCCCAGGGCAACCGCGCCGCGGGTGTCGGCGTGCAGTTCAATGACGGTGACAACAGCGCGCGCAACAAGATCGAAACCTACCTGGCCGGTGCGCTGACCTCGGATCGCCCGACCCATACGATGTAATAGCCGTAAGCGACAAGCCACCCGCTGCAAGCTGGAAGCGACAGGCTCTGAGTTTGTGGCTTGGTGCTCGCGGTCCAAAGCTTGAGGCTCCCATGCTTATCGATTCCCACTGCCACCTCGATCGTCTCGATCTGGCCGCCCATGGCGGTTCGCTCGACGCGGCGCTGGCTGCTGCGCGGGCGCGCGGCGTCGGTCATTTTCTCTGTATTGGTGTCAGCGCCGACAACGCCGCAGCGGTCAAGGGCCTGGCCGAGCGCTATGCCGACGTCGACTGCTCGGTGGGCGTGCACCCCCTGGATCTCGAGCCCGGTGCCGCGCCGGCGTTGGACTGGCTGCTGGCCGAGCTGAACCATCCGCGGGTGGTGGCGATTGGCGAAACCGGCCTGGACTACCACTATGAGCCGGAGGCGGCCGAACTGCAGCGGCAAGCCTTCCGCCTGCACCTGCAGGCCGCTCAGGTCACCGGCAAGCCGGTGATCGTGCACACCCGCGAAGCCCGGGCCGATACCTTGACCCTGCTGCGCGAGGCCGCCTTGCCGCAGGCCGGTGTGTTGCATTGCTTTACCGAGGACTGGGACATGGCCAAGGCCGCTCTGGATCTTGGTTTCTATATTTCCCTGTCCGGCATCGTCACCTTCCGCAATGCCGAGGCGCTGCGCGAAGTGGCGCGTCAGGTGCCGGCCGACCGCCTGCTGGTGGAAACAGACGCGCCCTATCTGGCCCCGGTGCCGCACCGCGGCAAGCCGAACCTGCCGGAATATGTACGCGAGGTGGCCGAGTACCTGGCGACATTGCGCGGGGTTGGTTTCGAGCAGTTTGCCGAACAGACCACAAGCAACTTTAAGCGCCTTTTTCCTCTGGCTCGAGTGGGCTAAGGCAGGCCGCCTGCGCCCTACGCTAAATTTGACGCAAAAAAAACCCGGGCTCTGGGGGATGAGTCCGGGTTAAGACCATTAGGAGTAAATCAAGATACGCGGTCCACGGTACCTTGCCTGGCGGGGCGCTTGGGGGGTACACCGCACACCAGTACTCCCCAGTATTGGTGAAGATTGCCGATAGTCCAGGCCATTTGGCGGCATTCTTAAACGTATTTGGAATACCCACCGCGTTCTTGAGTCCTCAAGTTGTTGCCAGCTGGTGCAGCAGCTGCAGGGTTTCTTCTATGATCTGGTCCTGCGTATAGAAATGAGGCGACAGGCGTATGCCCGCCCCACGCTGGGCGCAGATCACCTGTTCATCTCTCAGCTGCTGGTACAGCGCCTGATTGCTCCAGCCGTCGAGGCTAAAGGTAAGAATGCCGGCGCGCCGCAGCGGATTCAGCGGGCTGTGCAGGTTGCAGCCTGGAATCGTTTGCAGGCCGCCCTGCAGCCATTGCATACGCTCCTGCAGGGCGGCTTCGACCTGAGGCATGCCGACCTCTTCCAGCAGCGACAGGCTGGCCTCCAGGGCCATGGTGCCGAGCATATTCGGACTGCCGCACTCGAAGCGTCTGGCGCTGCGTGCCGCTTGCCACTCCGTGCGCTGGTAGTCGCCGGCGTGTTCGAGCATATGCCAGCCGTATTCGTGCAGTTTGAGCTGTTCGCGCAGGTCGCGGCGACAATAGAACACGCCCAGCCCTTCCGGGCCGAGCAGCCATTTGTGGCCGTCGGCCATGGCAAAGGCGCACTGGCTGCTCTGCACGTCGAAGGGCAGGGCACCGAGTTGCTGGATTGCGTCGACGCAGAACAGTACGCCGCGCTCCTGGCAGCCCTGACCCAGGCACTGCAGCTCCAGGCGCAGGCCACTGGCGTATTGCACTGCGCTGACCGACAGCAATCGGGTGCGCGGGCCGCAGGCGGCGAGCAGAGCGTCTTCAGGGGCGTGGCCCTTGAGGCTGACCTGTACCACCTCAACGCCAAAGCGGTTGAGTGCCTCCCACACCACGCGGTTGGAAGGGAACTCCTCGTTGCTGATCACCACCTGGTCGCCGGCTCGCCAGTCCAGGCCGAAGGCGACAAAGGACAGCGCCTCCGAGGTGCTCTTGACCAAGGCGATGTCGCTGCATGAGGGGGCGTTGAGCAGGCGCTGCAGGCGTTCGCGCAGGCGTTGCTCGGTTTTCAGCCAGTCTGGATAGTCACGGGCCCCGCTCTGGGCGTTTTCCCGGGCAAAGCGAGTGACGGCCTCGGCCGCCCGTTGTGGCCAGGGTGAAACGGCTGCGTGGTTGAGGTAACGCAGGCCGGGAAGTTGCGGAAACTCGTCATGAACAGCGTACATGGTCGGATGATCCGTGCAATTTGCCGTTAGTTAGGCATAATACCCGCCTTCGATTTTCGACCCTCTAGTCCCTTTATGCATAAAGAACCCCGTAAGGTCCGTGAGTTTCGCCGCCGCGAACAGGAAATTCTCGATACAGCGCTGAAGCTCTTCCTCGAACAGGGCGAAGACAGCGTGACCGTGGAGATGATTGCCGACGCCGTTGGTATTGGCAAAGGCACCATCTACAAGCACTTCAAGTCCAAGGCGGAGATCTACCTGCGCCTGATGCTCGACTACGAGCGCGACCTGAACGAGCTGTTGCACTCGGCCGATATCGACCGCGACAAGGAAGCCCTGTCGCGTGCCTACTTCGAGTTCCGCATGCGTGACCCGCAGCGCTACCGCCTGTTCGACCGCCTGGAAGAAAAGGTGGTCAAGGGCAACCAGGTGCCGGAGATGGTCGAGGAGTTGCACAAGATCCGCGCCTCCAACTTCGAGCGTCTGACCCAGCTGATCAAGGGCCGTATCGCCGAAGGCAAGCTGGAGGACGTGCCGCCGTACTTCCACTACTGTGCGGCCTGGGCCCTGGTGCATGGCGCAGTGGCGCTGTATCACTCGCCGTTCTGGAGCAATGTGCTGGAAGATCAGGAAGGCTTCTTCCAGTTTCTGATGGATATCGGCGTGCGCATGGGCAACAAGCGCAAGCGCGACGGCGACGTCTCGCTTAGCTGAGGTATTCAGCTGTTCGATAACGAATCTGCTGTGCTGGCGGCGACCCTATACTCGGCGCTCACCTTCGCTGGAGTCTTGCATGATCGTTGATCGCCAGGGCAGACGCTTTCGCAATCTGCGCATCAGCCTCACGGCTGCCTGCAACTATGCCTGTACCTACTGCGTGCCCGACGGCAAGCGCCTGGTGGCGGCGCAGGATGAACTGTCGGCCGAAGCCATGCTGCGCGGCGTGGCCTATCTGATCGAGGCGGCTGGTATTGAACGGCTGCGCATCACCGGTGGCGAGCCGCTGGTCAGTCCCAAGCTGGACAGCTTTTTGCGCGGCGTCAGCCAGCTCGGTCTGGCCGATATCAGCCTGACCAGCAATGGCCAACTGCTGGCACGCAAGCTGCCGCTGCTGCTGGAGTGCGGCCTGCGCCGGTTGAATATCTCCCTGGATACCCTGGATGCCGAGGCGTTCCGTTCGATTGCCCGCGGCGGCGATCTGGCGACTGTGCTCGATGGCCTGCAGCAGGCGCGGGCGGCGGGTATGCAGATCAAGATCAATATGGTGCCGTTGCGTGGGCAGAACCTCGATCAGGTGTTGCCGCTGCTGGACTACTGTCTGGCCAACGGCTTCGAGCTGCGTTTTATCGAACTGATGCGCATGGGCCACCTGGCTCGCGATGGCAATGGCTTTCTGCGCCAGTTTGTCGGCATGCCGGAGCTACTGAGCATGATTGGCGAACACCATGCCTATACCCAGGCGGCCGCACCGCTGGATGCCACGGCGCTGCGCTATGAAATCCCCGGGCGGGGCTTTTTCGGCGTGATCGCCAACGAAAGCGTGCCGTTCTGCCGCACCTGCTCGCGCCTGCGCCTGTCCTCCACCGGCTGGCTGCATGGCTGTCTGTCGTCGAGCAACCGTCACTATGTCGGCGACCTGCTCGACAAACCGCGCCATCAGGCTCTGCCGGCCCTGCAGGGGCTGCTGGTCAAGGCCCTGGGCGACAAGCAGGAGGTGGCGTTTTCCGGCGGCGCGACCGTGATGAAGATTATTGGCGGCTGAGGCCGCCATCGGCTTTGAGTAGGAACCATGCACGATTTCCCCATCAGCTATATCGAACCGGTATTCCGTCCGCCCAGTGAAGCCCATTCGCTGATTCTGCCGGTGACCAACGGCTGTTCCTGGAATCACTGTACCTTCTGCGATTAGTTATACCTAAGTAAGCCCCTAGAAATCACCGAAAAACTCCAGTTCCTTGCGGTTTGGAGGTTAATTCTGGACCCCATGGCCTGTTGGCCTGTCCCGCCCCCTGTAATAGTTATCCCAGAAAAGTACACGTTTTCCAAAATCGCATGAGCTTAAAGTCATAGCGTAGGAGCCAGGTCGCTTAGGTCGCATCAGAACCGGCCAGGAGCGATAAACCTCAGAGGTAGCATCGCCTGACAGTGGTGCTGACCGCGGTTGTCCTCTCGCTGACCATCTGATCCGGCTTACGCACAATTAGTGCAGCCTACGTAGATGAGCTAATTGCTTTGGACTGACGCGGACAGAAATCTTGAGTAAACGCCGCTCTGCTAGGTGGTAGTAACTGCATTGAGTTGAGTTGCGGCGCTAGAGCTCAGCATCAAGGGTGCTACAGGTCATTTGTAGATGGGGTTTATGAAGCGCTTACCCAGCGTTGTAGGGAGGCGGCAGCCTGGGGATGCAGTTTCAGTTCGGACATTTCGCTTTCCTCGAGGCTATTGTTTTTCCGGTAGAAGCATCAGAGCTCGGCAGCCAGGCGCGAGCCCTGGTTGATGGCACGCTTGGCGTCCAGTTCGGTGGCCACGTCGGCACCACCGATCAAGTGCACGCGCTGGCCGGCGGCGACCAGGCCGTCGTGCAGTTCTCGCAGTGGGTCCTGGCCGGCGCAGACGACTACGGTATCCACCGGCAGCAGTTGCGGCTCACCTTCGGCGATGCGGATGTGCAGGCCGGCCTCGTCGACCTTGAGGTACTCGACCGAGTTGAGCATCTGCACATTCTTGTGCTTCAGCCCGGTGCGATGAATCCAGCCAGTGGTCTTGCCCAGGCCGTCGCCGACTTTGGATTTCTTGCGTTGCAGCAGGAATACCTGACGCGCCGCCGGGTGCGGATGCGCCTGGACGCCAGCCACGCCACCGCGGGCTTCCAGCGCGCGATCGATGCCCCACTCCTTCCAGAACTCGTCACGGTTGAGGCTGGTGGACTCGCCCTGATGGGTGATGAACTCGGAGACATCGAAACCGATACCGCCGGCACCGATCACCGCAACCTTCTGGCCAACCGGCTTGCGCTGTAGGATGGCATCCAGGTAGCTAATCACCTTGGGGTTGTTGATGCCCGGAATCGCCGGGGTACGCGGCGCGATGCCGGTCGCCAGGATGACCTCGTCATAGCCACCCTTGCTCAGCTCGTCGGCGGATACGCGGGTATTCAGACGCAGCTCGACGCCGGTGGTTTCCAGCTTGCGCTTGAAGTAGCGCAGGGTTTCGTAGAACTCTTCCTTGCCCGGCACACGCTTGGCCACGTTGAACTGGCCACCGATCTCGGCC
Source organism: Pseudomonas sp. EA_105y_Pfl2_R69 (assembly GCF_963970915.1). Taxonomy (NCBI): domain Bacteria; kingdom Pseudomonadati; phylum Pseudomonadota; class Gammaproteobacteria; order Pseudomonadales; family Pseudomonadaceae; genus Pseudomonas; species Pseudomonas sp. EA_105y_Pfl2_R69. The sequence continues at coordinate 2,882 of NZ_CAXAOO010000004.1, read as the reverse complement.
TGCGCATCGAACAGGGTCACGCTATGACCGCGCTCGGCGGCCACGGTTGCAGCAGCCAGCCCGGCCGGACCGGCACCCACAATCGCAATCTTCTTAACTTGCTGGGTAGGGATATAGTTCAACTCGGTTTCATGGCAGGCGCGCGGGTTGACCAGGCAAGTGGTCAGCTTGCCGCCGAAGGTGTGATCCAGGCAGGCTTGGTTGCAGCCGATGCAGGTGTTGATCTCGTCGCTACGACCTTGCGCGGCCTTGTTGACGAAGTCCGGATCGGCGAGGAAGGGACGGGCCATGGAGACCATATCGGCGTCGCCTTCGGCCAGCACCTGCTCGGCCACTTCTGGGGTGTTGATGCGGTTGGTGGCGACCAGCGGGATGTTCACCTCGCCCTTGAGCTTGGCGGTAACTTTGGCGTAGGCCGCGCGCGGCACCTTGGTGGCGATGGTCGGGATGCGTGCCTCGTGCCAGCCGATACCGGTGTTGATGATGGTCGCACCGGCCTGTTCGATGGCCTTGGCCAGCAGGACGATTTCGTCCCAGGTGCTGCCGTTCTCCACCAGGTCGAGCATGGACAGGCGATAGATGATGATGAAGTTCGGGCCGACGGCCTCGCGCACCCGACGCACGATCTCCACCGGCAGGCGCATGTGGTTTTCGAAGCTGCCGCCCCAGCGGTCACTGCGTTGGTTGACGTGAGTCACTAGGAACTGGTTGATGAAGTAGCCTTCCGAGCCCATGATCTCGACCCCGTCGTACTCGGCCTGCTGGGCCAGCACGGAGCAGGTGACGAAATCCTGGATCTGCTTCTCGATGCCTTCCTCGTCCAGCTCGCGCGGCTTGAACGGGTTGATCGGCGCCTGGATCGCGCTGGCCGAAACCGATTTCGGGCTGTAGGCATAGCGCCCGGCGTGGAGGATCTGCATGCAGATCTTGCCGTCCGCCTCGTGTACCGCACGGGTGACGATCTTGTGTTTCTCGGCTTCTTCCGGGGTGGTCAGCTTGGCCGCGCCGGCATATACGCAGCCCTCCTCGTTCGGTCCAATACCGCCGGTGACGATCAGACCAACGCCACCATGCGCCCGCTCAGCGAAGAAGGCAGCCATGCGCTCGAAGCCATTGGGCTTCTCTTCCAGGCCGGTGTGCATGGAGCCCATCAGGGTGCGGTTCCTGAGGGTGGTGAAACCCAGGTCGAGGGGGGCCAGCAGGTGCGGGTAGAGCGAGGATGTCATGGCAGTTTTTCTCCAGGCTTGAGGATTACGGCAATTTATCTTTGCACTGATAGGTTTGTGAGCCACGTTAGCCCCGGCCAGAGTCGTGATCAATGATCAAAAATGACACGTAAATGATCACAGCGAACAAATACTCGGCTAGAGCTCAGGGCTGCAGGCCGCTGCTAACGATGCAATGGGGGAAGCGCCTACTTCTTAGCAGCCCTCAATATCGCGCTGCTCGTGAGCGACACATAAACGTAACTATTGCTCTGAGTGTGAGCTACTGCCGTCATTCGACGGCCTTGACCATATCTTCGATGACCTTCTTGGCGTCGCCGAAGACCATCATGGTCTTGTCCATATAGAACAGTTCGTTATCCAGGCCGGCGTAGCCGCTGGCCATCGAGCGCTTGTTGACGATAACGGTCTTGGCTTTGTAGGCCTCGAGGATCGGCATGCCGGCGATTGGCGACTTCGGATCGTTCTTCGCCGCCGGGTTGACCACGTCGTTGGCCCCCAGCACCAGCACCACGTCGGCCTGGCCGAACTCGGAGTTGATGTCTTCCATCTCGAACACCTGCTCGTAAGGCACTTCGGCCTCGGCCAGCAGCACGTTCATATGGCCCGGCATACGCCCGGCAACCGGGTGGATCGCGTACTTCACAGTGACACCACGGTGGGTCAGCTTCTCCGCCAGCTCCATCAGCGCGTGCTGGGCACGGGCCACCGCCAGGCCGTAGCCCGGAACGATGATCACGGTGTCGGCGTTGGTCAGCAGGAAGGCCGCGTCGTCGCTCGAGCCGGACTTGACCGGACGGGCTTCCTGAGCGCCAGCCGGGCCGGCCGCGTCAGTTGCGCCACCGAAACCACCGAGGATGACGTTGAAGAACGAGCGGTTCATCGCCTTGCACATGATGTAGGAGAGGATCGCGCCACTCGAACCCACCAGGGAACCGGCGATGATCAACATCGAGTTGTTCAGCGAGAAGCCGATACCGGCCGCCGCCCAGCCCGAGTAGCTGTTGAGCATCGACACCACCACCGGCATGTCCGCGCCGCCGATGGGGATGATGATCAGCACGCCGATGACGAAGGCCAGGGCCAGGAGGATAGCGAAGGCGCTGAGGTCACCGGTGAAGGTGTACACCAGACCCAGACCGAGGATGGCCAGGCCGATCGCCAGGTTGAGCCAGTGCTGGCCCTTGAACTGTACCGGTGCGCCCTGGAACAGGCGGAACTTGTACTTGCCCGAGAGTTTGCCGAAGGCGATCACCGAACCGGAGAAGGTAATGGCACCGATGGCGGCACCGAGGAACAGCTCCAGGCGGTTACCGGCCGGAATGGCATCGCCGAGGCTGGCGACTATGCCCAGGGACTGCGGCTCGACCACCGCGGCGATGGCGATAAACACCGCCGCCAGTCCGATCATGCTGTGCATGAAGGCGACCAGTTCGGGCATCTTGGTCATTTCCACGCGCTTGGCCATCACGGTGCCGACGCTACCGCCGACCAGCAGGCCGAGGATGACGAAGCCCAGGCCCTGGGTGGCCAGCTCGCTGCCCAGTTTGTACACCAGGCCGACGGTGGTGATGATCGCCAGGCCCATGCCGAGCATGCCGAACAGGTTGCCGCGCCGCGACGAGGTCGGGTGCGACAGGCCCTTGAGCGCCTGGA